>JAUMUO010000010.1 GCA_030530605.1 Candidatus Saccharimonadota bacterium | reverse complement strand
TGGCTGGGGATGAGGGATTCGAACCCCCGAATGCTGGGACCAGAACCCAGTGCCTTACCACTTGGCGAATCCCCAATGGTTTTCGGTCTTTAATAATTATACCACAACTTTTGAAAAATTAATAGCCCATTTGGTATTGTTACTTCGCAACTCTTATGCTAAAATAGAACTATGTATGAAGATGTGGAGGTCTAGATGTCGTCGGTAATGTTACGACAAACTCGTTCTAAAATTCTGCTATCTCTTAACGCAGCGGCGATTTTGATTGCAGGTGTCTTGATTGCTGGTGCGATTTGGTTGCCAAAGGAAACGACTCTGCGCGTGGTATCAGAGCGGAGCGATGTGATAGACGGCGAAGACGCAGATGTTCAGATGATTGATTCCGTAACGGAATATCTTGAAGCCGTAAAAAACGGCGAAGTTAGTTCTACTTCTGGTTCTATCGGTGGATTTAGTGGTGGCTCTGCCGTTGCTAGTGGCGGTTCACAAAATGCTGGCTCGGATGATGTGCCAAACACCAATGGTAGTTATTCTTATGTACTTGGGACGGTGGCTCAGGCTACTGAAAAAGCTTCTTCTGGCAACGTGCCGAGTGGTCAACTTTGGAACGAAACCTCTACCACGATTTATCAGAGTGCTGATAAAGATATTTGTATTGATAGTTCTCTGTCTGGGCTCGGTGATATGTATTGGCAGACTAGTAATACCAACGTAATTGCTGGTTTTTATGCTTCGGCGCGTGAAAAATTAGGTTATTCCACGGAGCGTTGTCGTTCCCCGAAAATCGTGGGAACTGGCACGACCACAATTACTGCTGGTACTTACGACGGTCTGCGACGTGACGAAATCACCGTGACGGTAGTAGCTGTTCCAACCGAACAATGGAAACACGAGGTTCTAAACTTGGTCAACCAAGAGCGGGCTAAGCAAGGGCTTTCGGCACTTTCTTGGGGTTCATCTTGCGAAGGGGCAGCCCAAACCCGCGCGGTGGAAATTATTTCCAAGTATTCTCACACCCGTCCGGATGGTAGCTCTTGGAGCACTGCCTGTGCCATACCTTCTTATGGTGGCACTACTGGCGAAAACTTGGCCGCTGGCAATACTACGACTTCACCGGCTTCGGTGGTGGCGACCTGGATGGCTTCCGATACTCACCGCGCCAACATCCTAAATGGCACCTTCACTAATCTGGCAGTTGGGTTTGTGTTTGACCCGTCTACTCCATATCGCACCTACTGGAGCCAGATTTTCTCGACATTTTAGAAAAACTTGATTTTACTATTGCTTTTTTATTGCTTATGCTTTATAATAGGGGAAGATTAAAGGTTGCACAAAAATGGAAAACAAAAAAGAAGCTGCGAAAATAATATGTAAATATAGTGACCCAAATGCTTTTGTGATGACTTGTGAGTCAGAGGAACCTAAGCAAAAAGTTGCGGAACCGCAAGTGGTGGAACAGCCAGAGCCGGTAGTAGAACAGCCGGTGGCGGAGCCTGTATTGGAACAAGTTGATACCGAGGAAATTGCTATACCAGTAGTCGGCGATGTCGAAGAAACTGATGATTCTTATGTAGAGCCACTTGGTGAGACTGCTTCTTGGTACCCAGAAAATGCACAGCACGATAATTTGATAAATTATTCTTATGGTAAATCTACAGAGTTCGTAGCCAGCCTGACTAACCCAGAAGTTGGTTTTGAAGCTAGCGATATTCTTCTAGTTGCAATTATCGCTCTTAGCTGTTTGGCAGTAGTTGGCTCAATTACCTTCTTGACTGGCAAGGCGATAAACAATCGTGCTAGCCGCAAAGATTTTATCAAGAAATAGGTTCTCAAAAAAGCCGGGCTTTTATACCCGGCTTTTTCTTTATTCTTCTTCGCTGCTTTCAATAGCATCAAGGAGAGAATCTTCAACGTTTTGTTTTTTCTTTTTAGCTGGAGCCTTTTGGAGCAGGATATCAATTTCGTAGCCGGTGAGCTTGGAAGCAAGGCGGACATTTTGGCCTTGTTTACCAATGGCAATAGACTGTTGCTCTTCGGAAACATAGACTTTAGCGTTCTTGCCTTCGACTTCGACTTTGTTGACCTCGGCCGGAGAGAGCGCCTCGCGGATATACTCAGAGACATTTTCACTCCAAGTAATAATGTCGATTTTTTCGCGCTCACCAATCTCGTTCATCACGGCCTGGACACGCACGCCACGGCCACCAACAAAAGTACCAACTGGGTCAACGCCAGGGGTGTCGGTAAAGACGGCGATTTTAGTGCGGCGGCCAGCTTCTCTGGCGATACCCATAATCTTGACGGCGCCAGTCTCAAGTTCTGGAACCTCTTGGCAGAAGAGCTGTTCTACAAATTCAGCGGAACCACGAGAAACAATTAGTTGTGGACCTCTCTCATTGTCGCGATCAATCTCTTTGACCAAGACTTTGATGCGAGCACCGATGTTGTAAAATTCACCTTCAATTTGTTCAGCTTTTGGCATCACGGCGGTAGTACGGCCAAGATCTATTAGCACGATTTTAGACAACACTTTAGAAATTGTACCGGTCACGATGGTGCCAATTTTGTCTTCATAGGCAGCCATCACAGCACCGCGCTCAGCCTCGCGAAGCTTCTGGACTACTACTTGTTTAGCAGTTTGGGAAGCGACCCGACCGAAGCTTTCTACCTCGTGTTCTTCCTCGACAATTTCGCCAACTTTCTTACCCTTAGCCTCTGATTCTGGAATTTCGGTGCTAGGGTTATAGGCTAGACCATCTTCAATCACGGTACGCATAACATAAACTTTGGCAGTACCCTTATTCATATTAAGTACGGCGCGAACTTCCATATCACGAGTACCGTTATCGCGACGCCAAGCGGCAGCGATGGCAGTTTGAATAACATCTAAAATAGTTTCCTCAGGAAGACCTTTTTCTTCCGAGATGACTTTGACCATAGCGGTCATCTGTTTTAAATCTAATCCTTCCATTTTACTCCTTTTATTAAATAAGCCGGGCCATTTTCTGGTCCGGACGATTAGGTATATTTATATTATAGCAAACTTGGATGATTTTGGCAAGAAAAAACCACCGTATAACGGTGGTTTTTCCACAATTTGGCACCTTGCTAGTTTCCCCTTACTAGAGTATAATCGCCGCTACTGGGCTTGACTGCTGTGTTCGGAATGGGAACAGGTATTTCCCCAGCGCTATGGGCACCAAGGGCGCTACGCTTAAAAAGTGTACCGAATCTTGATGTCCGTAGAAATTGTTAATTGTATCTCGGTACTTTCCAGCACCGATTGCTAGCTAAGTCTTCCTACTCTACTAAGTTCAATAATGAGCTCGGTAGAGTAGTCATAAAAAGGCAATGGACCTATTAGTACGCTTCGGCTACACAGATTACTCTGCTTCCACCTTGCGCCTATCAACCAGATCATCTTTCTGGAGTCTCCTTGGGAATTCTAATCTTGGAGTGGGCTTCGCGCTTAATATGCTTTCAGCGCTTATCTCTTCCGAACA
>JAUMUO010000006.1 GCA_030530605.1 Candidatus Saccharimonadota bacterium | reverse complement strand
AGAAATAAAGAGCCCTATCGCCTTTGCATTTGATTTCTTATTTTTTGAAGTTAGAAGTGCCGAGATGTTCCACTTATCGATTGGGAAAATCTCAAAACCATAGTGACTGTTTCGCTCCGGAATACTATTGTAAACGCTGACAATTTCATTTAATGCGTCGAAAGAAAAATCTCTAACTGCATTTAAGACCACATCATTAGAATCAATGTTTTCCAATTTTTTATCGAAGGACCTTGAAATAGAAAAACAATAGCGATTGTCGCTCTTGGCTAATAGTCGGAGGAGTTTTCTTGTTATTGTTCGTTTAAGATATATCTTGTCGTCTTTTTTATTACTACTACTTGTGTAAGCGTCAAAAGCGAAATCGATAACCTCATTTTGGAAATCTGGTCCTTGATAATAGAGTCTTTCCATATTTTGCGTTAGACATAGCTCATATTGCCAATATTGATCTTCTTCGGCTTCTGAGAACTTCTTAAAAAATATTTTTAAATAGTCCTTCAAAAAAGCGTTTTCTGGTTCGATTGAGCTAAATAAATCGCTCCAAACATCCAAAGAATTATTCGCGTCAAGTTCTTCCAAAAATCTTAGCTTTTGCTTTTGCCTATAATTTTTTTGGTTGCCGCGACCAATTTTGTCTGACATAAACCATTTAAATAAGTGTACTAAGTTTAATACCAATACAACGATACCGGTAACAAAGATAAATAATAAGATTAGTTTTACCCAGTAGTTATCATATTTCCAGAATATGGTGGAAACCGAGGATAATATTACAGCGCCAAGTATTTGCCACCCTTTTATTACTCTCTGAAGTAAGACCGTTTTATCCCAATTAAACTCATTAAATGATCGTTTTTCTTTGAATTCTTGGTAGATTAAGATAGCGACAGGAATATACAAAGAGCTTACTACCGCTAAACATCCAGAAAGACTTCCGACATCTACGCTGGAAAGGATAGTAACTATAAAATCTTTCATGGATCTCCTGTATTATCTTTATAATTATACCATTTTAAGAGGTAAATTCCCATTGGGGTTAATACTTAAATAACATCTTGTCTCCGTCCCAGGCAGCCCATGCGTTACGCTCTTTTTCTTCTTCGGTCATATGTTTTTGCTTTTCTTCCATCTCCATTAGTGTTAGCATGAGTTTAAGCATATTCTCCTTGGCTTCTTCCGACCATTCTACATACTCTTTGCCCTGGTTTTGTTGTTCTTCTGGATCCATACGCACTCCTTATTAGTATTGATCCAATTTTACCATTGACATTATAAGTTCTTAGGAGAACTTTAACATTGGCAATGCGGTCTATCTGCCGTCCGGGTTGCTAATGCTTTGGGTTATATTCTTCTGTTCTAGTGAGGCCGGGGATATAGTTTGTAGGATATAAAACCGTAATAATGCCCTTAATGCGGTAGAAGTCTGATACGAGGTCGTTCCAATTCGATTGGACTCGGTTCACCAAATGGAAAAAATTAACCCACTGTAAGGCGCGGTTTTTTATAATGCATTTTATTAGTTAGTCACATAATATGCATAAAACATAAGTATTTTGTGTTATAATTAAAATAACGTAGGTCAAATATTATTTAAGGAGTTCTATGAGTCAAATTGAGCAAAAGAATAAATTTTTAAGAGTGATAGTGTGTTTTATGGTGGCTTTTTTAGCATTATCAAATGTCTATATTCCTAAGGCATCTGCTACCGAAAGTTACTTCACCGCCGAAGGCGGCACGCTCGAACTTGACAACACCGACCCGGACCATCGAACAATCTGGGTAAAACTAAAAGCGGCGCGTGAGATGACGATACATTCTTTAGAAGGGTATTTTACACCTGTTGAGAATGATGAAGAGCTAGAGTATGGTTTTGGCGATATTAGTGCGGTTTTTCCGGGTATGGGCGGAAATAGGTGTTCTCTCAGTGACGGCTGGTTTTATTGGAGCGCTGAAGAATTTATGGACCCATCTATAAGCAGCGAAGGGATACATGCCCAAGCTGGCGATGCTATTTTCGAGGTTGCCTATGATGTAAAAGCAGGAGTTGACGTACTGAAACGAAACATGCCAGTCACCCTCGAGCTCGCCGTTATCGACGAAGGCACCGAAACCGGCAAACAAATCCGAAACATCACCATGGACGCTTACGTGAGAGCCGGCCATGAACTTTCCGTTTATAAATACATCATGGGCAACGGAGATCTCGATGTGCCAAACATCGTAATCGGCGGTACCGACGTAGAAGTAGGAATTGTTCCAGAACTAGGCAACGAACTAGTATATCTAGAACTAGATGGTCAAGAAGTCACCGATCAGATAGAGAACAACGTCTTCAGAGTAACGCCAGGCACAGAATCCCTAACCTTTTACGCAACCTTCCGCCGAGTTTATCCAGTACTAGAAGGCGATGGCGGTGAGTACATCATCGGTAGTGAAGAACCATTAGTCTTCAAGATCGATAACGATGTAACAACATTCTGTGGCACAGGTAATCTCATCATTGATGGCGAGTACCAAGATATGCGTACCGATTGTATAGTAGACCCAGATAATCAAACTATCACTATCCCAGCAAGTCTCTTAAATACCTTCGCACTAGGCGAACACTCCTTTGAGGCATATTTTACGGAGCCAGATTCAGGGAGCGCCAAGGCTAGCTTCAAAATCGTAGAACCAAAAACAGATGATAACGACGAAGATACCCCCGTTCCTGATGATGAAGATATTCCAGAACCCGAAACTGATAACGACGAAGATACCCCCGTTCCTGATGACGACAATGAAGGCGACTTAGTCCCTGACACTGATGATAGTGAAGATATTCTGGAGCCTGAAGCTGGTGATGATGAATATATCCCGGTTCCTAATGCTGATGGTGATGAAGACATTCCGACCCCAGACGCCGGTATGTTTACTAGTGAAGGTAGCGGTGCGGAAATGGCGAATGATTTTTTGGCCATTGTTGCTGTAATTATTGGAGTCGGTGTGATAATTGCTGTCTTAATGAGAAAGAAAACTAATCGAGAATAGAGGTTAGATGTATAGTATTGCGGAGAGTCCAAGAATAAAAAGAGGAAAATATGAGAAGCTGCCATATCTCGTAGTAATAATTCTGATTTTTAGTTGTCTTTTTTCCAGTTTTACTCCAGTAGCTTCTTTTGCAATTGGTTCAGATAATTATGATTATACATCTGAGCCCATCGTATCTTCTGGTCCCATTACGGCTACCTATCCATATTATGCTTTTGTGGAGGATCCAGACAATCCATGGGAAGATGTTTGGGATGCCCTGGATTCAACTGACACCATTAATTACAGTGACAGTTATTTTGACGTGCCTTCTCCCGATGATCATCCAGAGCTTCGTGCTGTTTCTTATGCGTTAGCCATTGCTGGATTTGAGAATGGGGCGGACGGTTATCCATCTGATGGCTCTATGCCAAATCCAAAACTGCAACTTTTTCTAGAACAACTTGGCTTTAGCAATTTTCAAAAATGGGATACAGAATCCGATAGGGATGGGCACTCTATGGGAACAACCATTGCGAAGAAGACTCTCTCAAACGGACAGGCTTTAATCGTCGTCGCTCCTAGAAATTATAATTATATGACTGAATGGCTTTCAAACTTTAATGTTGGTGCTAGCGGCGATCATGCTGGTTTTAGCGAATCGGCCGGATACATCAAGGATAGGCTTGATGAATATATCAATGCCAACCACCTTTCAAATTATAAAATATGGATGGTTGGTTATTCTCGTGGCGGTGCAGTAGTTGATCTCACTGCTAAAAAGATTAATGAAAACCTATCAGATTATGACATGAAAGCTGATGATTTTTACGTTTATACATTTGGCGCACCTCGAGCTAGCCTCACTGAGCCTGGTTATACCAATATACATGATGTTAAGGATGGTAATGATTTACTTCTCGGCTATGTCTTTCCGGAATTATGGGGGTTCCATAATACAGGTGCCTACGAAGAAATACATCCTGCTGATCTAGAAATTGCAACTTCCGTTATCAATATCGCCGAACTAGCCAACCCAACCACTGCTGCCAATATTCTATCAAACAATGATGGCCTTATTGAACAGGTCGGCACTATGAATGGTCGTGATTTTATGGATGTTTGGATACGATTTGTGACTGATAATGGACTAACTCGTGAATACTTTGATACCGAGATTAAAGAACCATTGTCGGCCGTAATGAAATTATACCAAACGAGAACGTTAGATAAGCAGAGTGATTTTACTGGGTTTATTAGCGACACCAGCAATGGTCTTGCTGGTATGGTAGCAGGAAACGCTTTTTATGATTTATTAGTAAACTATGCAGGTGATTTGGCTAATTTTCCGGCTTATCTTGATTTGGTTAGAGTTTTAAAAGGTACCGCTACTGATGAAAATGTTGATGAATTAATCGCAATCCTTACCAGTTACATAGGGCAATATGATGATTATGAGACTAAGCTTGGTCAGGTCCCAAGTATTAGTGAAACAGAGTTTGAGATTCTCAAGGAAAACTTGCCAAAATTAGTTAAGGCGATCTCTCCATTTTTGATTGCTGACGCAATTTATACTCAAAATACATTCGGCGAAGATTATTCCCTTTACTATACTTATACTCTTATTAATAACGCCGAGAATTTTGTCATTGGTCACATCCCTGAAAGTATCATGCCAATACTAAAAAGCCTCATTCCAGAACCCGAAACTGATAACGACGAAGATACCCCCGTTCCTGATGACGACAATGAAGGCGACTTAGTCCCTGACACTGATGATAGTGAAGATATTCTGGAGCCTGAAGCTGGTGATGATGAATATATCCCGGTTCCTAATGCTGATGGTGATGAAGACATTCCGACCCCAGACGCCGGTATGTTTACTAGTGAAGGTAGCGGTGCGGAAATGGCGAATGATTTTTTGGCCATTGTTGCTGTAATTATTGGAGTCGGTGTGATAATTGCTGTCTTAATGAGAAAGAAAACTAATCGAGAATAGAGGTTAGATGTATAGTATTGCGGAGAGTCCAAGAATAAAAAGAGGAAAATACAAAGAGCTACGATATTTTGCGCATTAGGTGCTGTTTTAGTTTTTTGTAGCTTCTAGTATCTTTTTGCATCCATTTTCTCATATTCTTCAAATATTTTAAGACATGCATCTCGGTCCTTTTCCTCCATAAACCCATCTGGTAAGTTAGACTTCCCGCCTATTATTCTGTCAAATTTTGCATCACGAAATCCAATTTTTTCGTTGTCACCTAGCCTGCATCCATAATATACTTTCTTGATATTTGCCCATAAAATCGCCGCAAGACACATTGGACAAGGTTCTCCTGTAGTATAAAGCTCGCAATCCGAAAGATCATAAGTTTTAAGCTTGCTTTCTGCTTTTCGTATTGCGTCAATCTCGCCATGACAAGTTGAATCATTAGATGAAAGTACTCGATTATGACCCGATGCAATTACTTCGCCATTTTTTACTATTACCGCCCCAAAAGGCCCGCCATCGTGGTTAAGATTTCCCTCTTTTGCTTCGCTTATCGCAATCTCCATGAATTCTTTTCTATACATTCATTCCTTCCTTTCCTTCATTTCTATTATATTTAATTTTAAAACTTTTAACCGCTACTGCTCATATTATATCACTGGATTAATTAGCTATTGACGTTGTCGTTTTTTATTTTCTCCATTGTCATTGTTTTAAGCTCTTATGGCTCCAGTAAAGCTATAAACCTTTAAAAGTTCGAACGCCCCTTGGGACGCGTCCACATCTCTTTGCCTGTATATCTGTACCTCAGAACTCGCACGGCATCAGGATAGGGTAGTCTTTCTTAGGTATAACCTTTCCAGGCACTTTCTTCACCAGCAACCTATCATCATAAATTCCGCCGAACAAACCCCGTCCGCATACAATAAAAACTCGCCCATCATCGGCCGGCAGGAAATGCCAGGCACTCCGGAAATTTCTTAAAATATGGTATAATATACAGGGTAAGCACCCATAGCTCAGCTGGATAGAGCGTCAGTTTCCGGAACTGAAGGTCGCACGTTCGAATCGTGTTGGGTGTACCACTTTATGCCAGCGGCATAAAGTGGAAAGGCAAACTCGTGCGTGATAGCGCGCGAGAAAACTTACCACCTATAATCGAAAGGAACTCAAAATGGCAAAAGTCCGCATCGCGAAACTTAATCGCAACAACAACCACAAGCATTCAGAGAAGCGCAAGCACAACAAGCAATGATTGCGAAAACTGAATCAGAATTAATTAAAATCGGCGAACAAATCGGGGCGAAATTAATCCCCCCGGTTGTTCTTGAACTCGTAGGAGATGTCGGGGCTGGCAAAACCACTCTCACCAAGGGCATCGCAAGAGGCCTAAAATTAGACGACGAAATCACCTCCCCGTCTTTCACTATCTCCAAACGCTACCAGGGCGACAACCTCACCCTCGTCCACTATGATTTTTATCGTCTGGAAGACCCCGGCCTGATGTGCGAAGACCTCGAAGAATCGCTAAACGACGAAAGCACCATCACTATCATCGAGTGGGGAAATAGCATTGAAAATCTGCTCCCCGAAAATCACCCGAAAATTACCATCAAACTCCAAGACGACGGCAGCAGAGAAATCCAAACGGAGAACTTGAAATGAAATTATATTTAGACACTTCCACCCCAACTTGCGTCTTGAAATTAGACGACAAGACTTACGAATGGGAAGCAAAAAAAGAGCTTGCCGAGAAGTTGCTCAAGTTCATTGAAGACAAGCTCAGCGAAAATGGCAAAACCTGGCAAGACCTCGAAGAAATTACTTTTTTCTCCGGCCCGGGCAGTTTCACCGGCCTTCGTATCGGCGCCGCCGTGGTTAATACTTTGAGCCAGGAGCTTCAAATCCCTCTTTACGACCACCACGGGGAAAAGCTTAAGATCGTAATTCCGGATTATGGGCGGGCGCCAAACATCGGAATTCAGAAAAAGTAAGGAACAATTTCAAGCCGGAAACCGCGCTTTTCGGCTTGAAATCTTGTTAGGTTCTTTTCGTTGGGGCTTTTCTTCCAAGAAAAGTCCCAGTATGCTATAATTAATACAACAATAAAGGAACGCTATGGACAACAATAATAACCCAACTAACCCAAACGAACACACTATTGACCCAAATAATCCTCTCGACCCGCACGGTGTCGGGCTTGAATCTCCAATCATCGCACCTACTCAGTTTGATGATTTAAAGCCAATTCCGAAGCCGGAACAGCCTAAAATCCCTACCGGTAAGCTTAAAAAAGAGCTCACCCCAGAACAAATGACCAAGCGTTTTATGATTCTTTCTATCGTCCTTGGCTTTCTCGCCATCGTTGGCATCGGCCTCGGTATCTACGGCCTCATTGACGCTTCCAATACTCGCGACGATCTCGATTCCACCACCAAAACTCTCAACACCATGACCGAAATCGTCAATAAAATCAGCCAGGATACCGGCAAACAGATTCTCTCCGTCGCCGACGTCCCGGATTATGTTGTCCTCACCGACTATCTTTACCTCCCAGAGTGGAATATCAAAATCAAATTAGATTCTCGTCTTTCCGACTTAAGCTTCACCCTCGACGAAAAATATCGCCCGGAGATTTGTTTCACCGGCCACGAAACCGGCCTCTCCTACTTCCCGGCTTTCGCCGACATCGACAAAAACCCAACCGGCATGGGCTGTCTAATGCGCGTTAAAACCTCTGAAGGTAACAGCGACGAAAACGGCCTTTCCTTCGGCACCAATGTTTACACCTCTGGCGAATACAATTATTTCTATCGTAAAGACCCGAACTTTGTCTTCTCCGAGTCTGAAGCCGAAAAGGGTCTAGAGGCCACCGCCGTCGAGCTCATCAAAAATATGCTCGTCATCCCCGGCAACGTCGAACACTACGAATAATCTAGCAAAAATCACCCACTCGTGATATAATAATTATAGATCTTGATTTAAAGAGTTTAAGATTTGATAATTATTATGTAACCCGTTGCTACAAGGAAAGTAGCAACAAGAAAGGCACTTTATGGAAATAGTGGGAATCATTATAGCCGCTATAGCAGGTCTTGGCGTTGGCGCTGGTTCAATTTTTGCGTACAACAAAAAGAACGAAAAAGGCGGTAAAAACAAGGCTGACGATTTGGTTAGAAAAGCCAAGCACGAGGCCGAGGACATTGTTCTTGAGGCCAAGAAACAGGCTTCCGAGGCTCAGGATAAAATGGCCAAAGAAGAAAACGATCGCCGCCGCGAGTGGAAGGCTACCGAGTCTCGCCTCGCCGAGCGCGAAACGACTTTGGACTCTAAATTAGACCAGCTTGAAAAGAAGCAAGAAAAATTGAACAAAGAAGAAAAGGAAATTGAAAGTCTCAAAAACGAGATTAAAGATATCCGCACTAAGCAACACGAGAAGCTTGAGAAAATCGCCGGTCTTTCTAAAGAAGATGCTAAAGAAAAACTTATGAAGATGACCGAAAACGACATCAAGCAAGATTTAACCAACCTCGTTGCTAAAGAGCAAAAGGAAATCAAGCACGACATCGATGAAACTGCTCAGGCGCTTCTCCTTACTGCGATGGAGCGTATGTCTTCAGAAGTTACTGCGGACCGCACCGTTACCGCACTTAAGCTCCCTGATGACGACATCAAGGGTCGCATTATCGGTAAGGAAGGCCGCAACATCCAGGCTCTCCAGCGCGCCACCGGCGTAGATATTATGGTAGATGACACTCCTGGCATGGTGGTTCTTTCTAGCTTTGACCCGATTCGTCGTCAGGTCGCTCGTTACGCTCTTGAGCGTTTGATGAAAGACGGCCGCATCAACCCGGCCAGCATTGAAGATGCCGTTGCCAAAGCTGAAAAGGAAATTGAAAAGGAAGTGGTTCGTGCCGGTGAAGACGCCGTTCGCGAAGTCGGTTTGGTTGGCATCCCACGCGAATTAGTTCATCTTCTCGGCGAGCTTAAATTCAGAACTTCCTATGGCCAAAACGTCCTTCTCCACTCTATTGAGATGGCACATATGGCCGGTATGATCGCCGAGGAAATTGGCGCTGATAAAAGAATTGCAAAGACCGCTACTCTTATGCACGATATGGGTAAGGCCGTCACTCATAAAATTGAAGGTAAGCACGCCGACATCGGTGCCGAGCTCGCCAAAAAATACGGTATGCCGGATGAAGTTGTCCACGCTATCGCCGCTCACCACGACGACATTGAGGCTACCACTCCGGAGGCTATCATCGTCAAGATTTGTGACGCCATTTCTGCCGCTCGTCCGGGTGCTAGAAACATTTCTGCCGAGAACTTTGCCGAGCGTATGCGCGATCTTGAAAATATCGCGACTTCCTTCCCGGGCATTGACAAGGCCTATGCTATTTCTGCCGGCCGTGAAGTCCGCGTGATTGTCGAGCCAAAGCAGATTGACGACCTCACCGCGCTTAAACTTGCTCGCGACATCGCCAACAAGATTGAGGCCACGATGTCCTATCCTGGCACCATCAAGGTCAATGTTATCCGCGAAACCCGCGCCGTTGAGTACGCAAAATAGTCTAGAAAAACCCCGGTGTTTATGATATAATGTAAACATCGGGGCGTGGCACAGTTGGTAGCGCGCTGCGTTTGGGACGCAGAGGTCGCCTGTTCGAGTCAGGTCGCCCCGACCATTTCGAGCCAGTGGCTCGAAATGGAAAGGCAAACTCGTGCGCAATAGCGCGCGAGGAAACTTACCAGAAACTTCCTGTGGAAGTTGGAGGAAAGGTAAACCTGGAAATTATATTATGGAAAAGAAAAAGACCCCACCATCTGAAGCCGAACTCCGGCGCCTACTTGCATTAGATCGTGCCGCGGTAGAAGAAAAGCTTGCTAAGAATAAGGCTAACGGCAGAAAGCTTGGTGGTGTTATTGCTATTATTGTCGCCCTTGCCGCTATGATCGCAATTTTTATAATGCTAGCCATAGGGTCCAAGCGCTAAATGGAATTTAGAGAATTAGAGGAAACTGAGTTTGAAGCTTTTGCGGGGAAGCACCCTCAGTTTTCTTTTTTTCAGACTAAAGAAATCGCAGACTTTCGCGTTAAAAAAGGCTGGGAGAAACATTATGTCGGCCTCATCAAAAACAAGAAAATCGTCGCCGCCACCATGCTCCTTGGCCACCCCGGCGCTCTGAAGAAAAAGGTTTTCTATGCTCCGCGCGGCCCGCTGATTGACTACGAAGACCCCGAAATCCTAAAAGCCTTCTTCAAAAACCTCAAAAAATATCTCCGGAAAAAAGGTGGCTACATTTTCCGCTTCGACCCTTACTATGAATATAGGGAGCGCGACATCGATGGTAAAATCGTCAAGAACGGCTTTAACCACGAAAGTGCAATTAGAAACCTAAAAGACCTCAAAATCAAAGTCGACCCGCATCCCGACCAAATCAAATGGCTGTTCGCCCTCGACCTAGACAAACCTCTGGATGAGCTCAAAAAATCATTTAGAAGTAACACTCGTAACATTATTAATAAAACCCTAAAATCTGGCATCAAAATCCGCGAACTAAAACGAGACGAGCTGAAAGATTTTTACAATATGTGCTCCGCCACCGCCAAAAGAAAAGGCTTCACGCACGATAATAAACCGCTAGAGTATTACGAAGATTTTTATGATTTATTTGGCAAAGATATCAAGTATTGGATGGCTGAGCTAGACATTAAAGAATATCAAAAAATTTTGAAATCTCAAAAACAAATTATTGAGAAAGCCCTGCAAGCTTTAGAAAAAGACCCTAAAGAAAATAAGGGTCGCATCAAAGAGACTAAAGTCACTATCGAAAGTATCAACAGGAAATTCGAAAAGTCTGAAAAAATCAGAAAAGAAGATGGCGATGTCGTCCAACTTTCCTGCGGGATGTTTATTCTTTCTGGCGACCGAGAAATCATCTATCTCATTGCCGGCAACGCCGAAAAATATCTTTTCCTGGATGCGCAATATCTCATCCAATGGAAAATTATTGAATATGCTAAAAAACACGGCTACAAGCGCTACAATTTTTATGGCATCTCCGGCAAGTTTGATAAAAACGACCCTACCTATGGTATGTATGAATTCAAAAAAGGCTTCGGCGGCTACGTTATAGAATTAATCGGCGGCTTTGAAATGCCCATCTCCGGCACCTATTATTTGAAAAAAGCTCTGAAAAAGTAAAGTTTACAAATTACCATAAGCTTGATATAATGGGCATATGGATAAAGAGTTAGATAGTATTGCAGACGACATTATTAAAGATAGTTTTGGTTCGGCAGCGCCAACAGCACCAGAGATGCCGACAGCGCCAAAGGCTCAGCCAGCTCCAGAAGTATCACCAAGTATGCCAGAAGCGCGGCCATCAGAGCCAGCCAGGCCAAGTAGTATTTCTAGCGGAGACCCATTTTTGAATCATCCTCCAAAGTCCGCTCCAGCCACTCCGCGTGAAACTTTCACTGCTGAGATTCCTAGAAAAGAAATCCCCAAGCGCCCACTTGGCAACGCTCCTAAAGAACGTACTAACGAATACAATCGTATCAAAGAACAGATGTCCGCCGCCCGCGATGCTCGTGAGGCTAGTGGTATGAGTAACCCAACTGATGCCCCTAGCATTATTTCAATGGCGCCAGATAATATGCCAAAACAAGGTTTGAACAAGGCTATCTTACTTTTCATCATTCTTATCCCAGTCGTGGTGGTAGCTGCTGGCGTAATCATCGCTCTCCTAAATCAGCCAACCACTAACAATAGTAGTAACAGTCAGAACACAGATAATCAAACCAAATATATTGATCCTCGTGATACTGCAGAGAAAATTGACCTCAGCACCTATACTGCTGATATCAAAATTGAAAAGCCTGGTCACTATATCTTGTCCGGTACCACCAATTTTCCTATCAAGGTCAATGCAGACGGTGAAGTTACTCTTTATCTCCACAACATCTCTGTCACCGCTACAGATGCTTCTGCCCTGTCCAACTTCTCGCACAATCACTTAGTAATTTATATGGATGATGGCACCGAAAATACTCTTGCCGTTAAAGATCCAAACACCTTCGATTCGATTTATTCGGAAGGTGACCTCACCATTGATGGTGGCACCGGCATCCTTAATGTCACTGGCATCAAGATCGCCGACGGCCATCATTATGATGTCACTGGCAATGGTATCAAAGATACCAAAAATGTGGTTATCACCCCAACCGAGGGCCAAGAAACTCCAGCTGGAGAAACCACTCCAGAAAACCCAGAGAATAGCACTGCTACTCAGCCTGCCGAGGGCAGCTCAGAGCTTCAGCCTACTCAGCCTGCCGAGCCAACAGCCCAGCCAACAGAACCTGCCCCAGCTGAAACAACTCCTACTACTCGCTAATCAAACCAGACGGCATATGCTATAATATATATATGTCGTCTTTTGATTTCCAGGGTTTGAATAGCGAAGAAGTCGCCGAGCGTATCAAAGCCGGGCAGTCTAATGTTTCAGTCAAGGCCCCATTTAAGACTACTGGCCAAATCGTCCGCGACAACACTTTCACTTATTTTAATGCTGTCTTTTTAGTGCTCGCAATTATCTTGGTTTCCGTTGGCGCTTTCCGGAGCCTTACTTTCATCCCAGTCATTGTCGCCAATACTCTTATTGGCATCATCCAGGAGTTGCGCTCTAAAAAAGTTCTAGAAAAACTTACCATTACTTCCGCTCGCGACGCCACCGCCATCAGAAACGGCAAAGAGCAAAAAGTGCCAGTTCACGAACTAGTTTTAGACGATGTCGTAGTTTTCCGTGCCGGCAACGAAATTCCGGCTGACGCCGAGGTCATAGACGGTGTCG
Source organism: Candidatus Saccharimonadota bacterium (assembly GCA_030530605.1). Taxonomy (GTDB): domain Bacteria; phylum Patescibacteriota; class Saccharimonadia; order Saccharimonadales; family Saccharimonadaceae; genus Nanosyncoccus. The sequence goes on along the minus strand of JAUMUO010000006.1, from coordinate 19,252 downwards.
TTTCAGTCAATGAATCGCTTCTCACTGGTGAAGCCGACGAAGTCCAAAAGAAAAAAGGTGGGGAATTACTTTCTGGTTCTTTCATTGTTTCTGGTGAATGTGCCGCTCGGCTCACCAAAGTGGGCGCCGATTCTTACGCCTCAAAACTCACTCTCCAGGCTAAAGCTATCAAGACTGGTGAGCAATCCGAAATTATCAAGAGCCTAAATAAATTAGTTAAAATTGCTGGTGTTGCGATTATCCCAATTGGCTTGTTGCTGTTTGCTCGTCAATTCTTTCTAGGTCATCAAGAGCTTCTGCCTTCCATCCAGGGTGGTGCTGCCGCAGTCATTGGTATGATACCAGAGGGCCTTTTCTTGCTTGCTTCAGTTGCGCTCGCTATTTCCGCTATGCGTCTCGCAAGAAACAAAGTTCTCGTTCACGAGATGAAATGTATTGAAACTCTGGCTCGCGTGGACGTGCTTTGTGTTGATAAAACCGGCACCGTGACCAGCCCCGATATGTCCGTCACCGACGTAATTTATCTCGATAAAAATGCCGAGCCGGAAATTTCTTGCCTAGTTAACTCACTTTCTGCCGACACCACTACTATGGAGGCTCTCAAAAAGTATTTCAAAAAGGGCGGTAAAAAGGCCGATAAAATCTTTGGCTTCTCCTCCGAATTTAAATATAGTGCCGCAAAAATCGGTAATAAAAGTTTTGTGCTAGGCGCACCCGAGTTTATTTTAAGAGATGACTACGACAAATACCGTAAAGATTTAGAAAAGTACACTAAAAAAGGTTTTCGCGTTCTAATCTTTGCCGAGTACAAAGGGGAACTAGACGGGAAGGCTCTAGAAAAACCCGCTAAGCCTCTTGCTATCATCACGTTGATGAACCCAGTCCGCGAAAACGCCCCAGAAACTTTCCGCTACTTTGCCGAGCAGGGCGTAAACATCAAAGTTATTTCTGGTGATAACCCACTTACTGTTGCTGAGGTCGCTCGTCAGGCCGGTATTGAAGGCGCTAGCAAATGTATTGATGCTAGTAATCTCAAAACCGACCAAGATTATGAACAAGCAGTTGAAGAATACACCGTCTTTGGTCGGGTCCTTCCTGAACAGAAACGGAAGCTCGTCAAGGCTCTCCAAAAACAGGGCCACACCGTCGCTATGACTGGCGATGGTGTCAATGATGTCTTGGCTCTAAAGGACGCCGATTGTTCTATCGCGATGGCTTCCGGTTCGGATGCGGCTGTTTCTGCTGCCCAACTCGTGCTTCTAGAATCGGATTTCTCCAAAATGCCGGGGGTGGTCAAAGAGGGTAGAAGGGTGGTTAACAACCTTGAGCGCTCTGGCTCGCTCTTCATCGTTAAAAATATCTTTTCCTTCACCGCTGCCATCTTGGCTATTTTCCTCGGCTTCCGCTATCCATTACTCCCAGCCCAGGTTTCTATGGTTACAATGTGGGTGATTGGTGTGCCATCCTTCTTCCTCTCCCAGATGCCGAACACCGATTTAATCAGAGGTCGCTTCATTACCAACATTTTGAAGAAAGCCATTCCTGGCGGCCTTGCCAATGCGGCGGTGGTGCTGCTCTCCTTCCTTGCCTGCCACATCTTTGACGTGCCAGATGATCAGATTTTTACAGCTTGTACCCTGGCTTTTGGCATAGTAGGTATGATTTACCTTTATACAGTCTGTCGCCCGTTCAGTCTCTACCGCGGCATCGTTTGGTTTGGTTGTCTCGGCGGCCTGGTCTTCTGTGCCACTGTGCTACGCTGGCTCTTCGAGCTTCACGAAAACCCGTCCTATCTCGTCATCCTTATTCCGGCCATTATTGGTCTCATTACTCCGTTCCTACTCAAGTTCTTTAGTTTCGTGGACGACAAATGGGGCTGGGTCCGCAAAAAGTTTGAAAACTCTACGCTCTAGTTGCCAACTTTTCTCCAATATGTTAAAATATACCGGATAGAGTATTGTAACTTGTTGGTGGGCTGAAATGCCCTATGTGTTCTTTGAAAAGGAGGGATTAGATATGGAAGAACGCAAACCTATCTACACGGCGAAAGGGCTTGGTCGCTCGAAAGTATTTTTACTCGGGCTCCAGCACTTGTTCGCGATGTTCGGCGCAACTATTCTGGTGCCGATTCTCGTGAACGGCTACTTCCACGGCGAGGGGCTTTCGGTCCAGGTAACTTTGTTCTGCGCTGGTTTTGGAACACTTCTGTTTCATTTTTGTACCAAGCTAAAAGTACCGGCCTTTCTCGGTTCTTCTTTTGCTTTTCTCGGCGGTTTTGCCACAGTAGCAGAACTTCCGGAATTTGAAGGCATGAGTTATGGCGAGAAATTACCCTATGCTTGTGGCGGTGTCGTAATAGCGGGCGCACTGTATTTGGTGTTAGCCCTGCTGATTAAAGCCCTCGGCGTAAAAAAAGTCATGCGCTTTTTACCGCCCGTGGTCACCGGCCCGATTATTATTTGTATCGGCCTCGGCCTCGCACCGTCTGCGATTGCTAACGCTTCAGTAAATTGGCCTCTCGCGATTGTTGCACTTGCTACAGTAATCATTTTTAATATCTGGGGCAAGGGCATTTTCAAAATCATTCCGATTTTGATGGGTGTAGTGATATCCTATGTCTTGGCGGTTATAATGCAGCTGACGGGCATCACCAATGCGGACGGCTCGACAATCATCGACACTGCCGCGCTCGCGACTTCTGGGTTTGTCGGCATGCCGAAATTTGTGTTGGCAAAGTTTAATATCAATGCAATTTTGGTGATGGCGCCAATCGCGATTGCTTCGATGATGGAGCACGTCGGCGATATCTCCGCTATTTCCGCTACCACCGACCGCAATTTCATTGAGGACCCGGGACTTTCTCGGACTCTGATTGGCGATGGTCTGGCTACTATGTTGGCAGGCGGGATTGGCGGTCCGGCCAATACGACTTATGGCGAGAACACCGGCGTTCTGGAACTTTCCAAGGTCTATGACCCGGCTGTAATCCGCCTGGCTGCCATTTTTGCCATCGTACTCAGCTTTATCCCGAAGCTCTCGGCGATTTTCGGCACCATGCCCACTGCTATTGTCGGTGGCATCAGCTTCATTCTCTATGGTATGATTTCCGCCATCGGCGTCAGGAATATCGTAGAAAACCACGTCGATTTTAAGCAATCTCGGAATCTGATTGTGGCGGCGATTATCATGGTGATTGGACTTGGTAGCAACGGAGTCAGCATCCCGATTGGTGGCGGCAACAATATCACTATCACCGCACTCGCGCTCGCGTCCATCGTTGGCATCATCTTAAACGCTGTACTTCCCGGCAAAGATTACGTCTTTGGTGAGAATAAGAAAGGTGATGAAAATCGCGGGGTACATATCTAGCTCTTGAAGGGTCGCTTTCGCGGCCCTTTACTTTTAGGGGTGGCCGTGCTAAAATAAAACCATATTTCTGGGTGTGGCGCAGTTGGTAGCGCGCAGCGTTCGGGACGCTGAGGTCGTCGGTTCAAGTCCGATCACCCAGACCAGGAGAATTATGACTAGACGAAAAACTATCTTACTTTGTACCGCTTTGCCACTGATTTTCACCTGTCTTTATGTGGTTTTATGCTGTATAAATCTGCGGAGCTCCATTTGGTTTGACGAGTCCTACTCCGCCTATCTCGTGCGTGGCGATTTCGGACAGATTTGGGCTGAAACCGCTCAAGACGTTCACCCACCGTTCTTCTATTTTCTCCTAAAAATCTGGTCCATGATTTTCGGCAACTCAGATTTTGCGATGCGCTTTATGTCGGTTTTCTTCGGTGCTATCGGCATCATCCTCACCTTCCACCTGTTAAAACGCTGGTTCAACATTAAAATTGCTACTGTTGCCACCGCCCTTTTAAGTCTTTCTCCGTTCCTCATCCGCTACGGCCAAGAAATGCGGATGTACACTCTGATTTTTGCTATCGTGGTCGGCGCGACTTATGCTTTGGACCTTGCGCTCGAAACCAAGAAAAAACGCTATTATATTATTTATGCGATTTTAGTTTCGCTTGGTATGTGGACGCATTATTTCACTGCCCTCGCCTGGCTTGCCCATGTCTTTTATCTTATCAAATTCAAAAAGGTCAACATCTTCAAGAAACCCTGGCTTCCAACCTATCTTCTTGCTATTCTATTATACCTTCCGTGGATTCCGGCCTTTCTCACTCAGACCGCGACCGTCCAGCAAGGTTTCTGGATTCCTGGTGTCACTTTCTCCACCGTCCCCGATTTCATTTCCGAAGTTGCCTATTTCAAAGAATTTTCAAACAATGTCGATGCTTGGTGGGCGCTGCTACTCATTGTTTGGGTTATAGTCTTTGGTATTATTTTTGCCCGCACCAAGAACAAACCAAAACCGTTGACCTGCCTAGTCTTCCTTCCGCCAATTTTGCTATTCATTTTGTCCATGCCGCCACTTTCTTCCATGTTCGTTTCGCGCTATGTTACCTACAGTGCCATTTTAGTCTTTGCGCTCGCCGGCGTGCTGGCCACTCAAAGTTTCAAAAAGCATTTCAAACTTTCTATTATGTTCCTCGCGCTCACACTTGGTGTTGAAACTTACGGCATCATTAATGTTGAAACCCGCGAACCAAAGGGTTATTCCAAAGAAATCGTGATGGACATTCGCGCCCTTTCTGAAGATGGCGAGCCTACCGTTTTGAAAGACGGCGGTCTTCAAGAATACGATTTCTCATTTTACTCCACCGACAAAAATCCGATTTACATTGTAAACGAGTGGACTGACTATCCGTGGGGTTCAATGTATCCGCTCCGCGATTATCGCGCCACTACTATTGAAAAACTTTCCGATTTGAAGGCCGACAAATTCTGGGTCATCGCTTCGAAAGATGCTAAAGAAACCGAAGTTTTAGATCTCGATAAATACGACATTCTAACCACCATTAGAAACGACCACCATCTTGCCATTGAATATAAAGTGAAATAATATGAAAACTGTTGATTTTGATTACCACCTCCCCGAAGAGTTAATTGCTCAAACCCCATTAAAGGACCGCGCCTCCTCTAGGCTTTTGGTCTTAAGAAACGGGACTTATGAAGACCATATTTTTTCGGACATCATTGATTTCTTAAATCCCGGCGATGCTTTAGTTCTAAATGAAACTAAAGTCCTTCCCGCCCGCATCATCGGCACTAAAAAAGATACCGGCGGCGTAGTCGAGCTTTTGCTTCTCAAAGATTTAGGTGGCGACGTTTGGGAATGTCTGGCTCGCCCGCAAAAACGCCTAAAGCCCGGTACAGAAATTATTTTCGGTCTAAACGGCAGCGAAAATTATCCATTAAAAGCCGAAGTGACGGAGATTCTAGACGAGGGAATTACCCGCGTAAGATTTATTTATGAAGGTATTTTTCTAGAAATTTTAGAGCGGCTCGGCACTATGCCGCTCCCGCCCTACATCCACGAGCAACTGCAAGACCAGTCCCGTTACCAAACCGTCTATGCTAAAAATCTTGGCTCCGCCGCCGCTCCCACTGCCGGCCTCCACTTCACACCGGAGCTTCTAGATAGAATCGAAGACAAGGGAATTAAAATTATTCGCATCACTCTCCATGTCGGGCTTGGCACTTTTCGCCCCGTCCAAGTTGACGATGTCAAAGACCACACTATGCACACCGAGGCTTATGAAGTTTCTAAAAAAGCCGCCGACGATTTGAACCACATTAGAAAAACTGGCGGCCGCATTATTGCCGTCGGTACCACCACCGTCCGCACTTTAGAAACGGTGATGAAAAAATACGGCAAGTTTGAAGGTTGCGTCGGTGAAACTTCCATCTTCATTTATCCTGGCTTTGAGTTTCAAGCCGTAGACGCGATGATTACTAATTTCCATTTGCCAAAGTCGACGCTCCTGATGCTTGTTTCGGCCTTTGCCGGTAAAGATTTTATCATGAAAGCCTACGAGCACGCCGTGAAAGAAAAGTATCGTTTCTTCTCGTTTGGCGACGCGATGTTTATTGAAGGAAAAAATTATGAAAGTTGAATTTGAACTTATCAAGACCGATAAGGAAACCGGCGCTCGACTCGGTAAAATTAAATATAATGGCAAAGAATATGAAACGCCGATGTTCATGCCGGTCGGCACCCAGGCTACGGTAAAAACTCTGAGCCCGGAACAAGTTCTAGAAACCAAGCCCGGCATCATCCTTGCCAACACCTACCATCTTTGGCAACGTCCTGGCGAAGACGTCATAGAAGAAGCCGGCGGCCTTCATAAATTTATGAATTTTCATGGTCCGATTCTGACCGATTCCGGCGGTTACCAAGTTTTCTCACTCGCCCGCAACAAGAAAAAAGATATTACCGAAGAAGGGGTCCATTTCAAAAGTGAACTTTCCGGCGCTAAACTTTTTCTAACTCCTGAAAAATCTATTGAAATCCAAAATAAACTTGGCTCCGACATTGCTATGAGTTTTGACGAATGTCCGCCCGCCACCGCCGACTATAATTATCTCAAAAACAGTATTGAACGCACCTTGCGTTGGGCCGAGCGTGGCAAAAAAGTTCACAAAAATCCGGACCAATGTTTGTTTGGCATTGTCCAGGGCGGTCCATATGAAGATTTAAGAAAGTGGTCCGCCGAACAGACTGTCGCTCTCGATTTTGATGGCTATTCCATCGGCGGCGTCGCCAACGACGACGAGTGTAAAGACGATATGTACAAAGCCATTGAGTATAGTACACCATATCTTCCGGAAAATAAACTGCGCTATTTAATGGGCGTCGGTGAGCCGGTTGATTTAATTGAAGGTGTGCTTCGCGGTGTTGACATTTTCGACTGTGTCTCCCCCACTCGCCTTGCCCGCCACGGCAACGCTTTAGTATATGGTGTTAAAGACACTGGCATTTCCGGACTTAAAGAAAAACGCATCAACCTAAAAAACGCCTGTTTCAAGCGTGACTTCTCCTCGATTGAAGAAGGTTGCGACTGTTACTGTTGCCAGAATTATACCAAGGCCTATGTCCACCACTTGATGCGTTGCGATGAAACTTTCGGCGCCACCCTTCTTTCCATCCATAACATCAGATTTCTAATTCGCCTCTGCGAAAAAATGCGCGAAGCCATCAGAGAGGACCGCTTCGCTTCCTTCCGCGAAGAATTTCTAAACTCAAAATAGAAAAATACCAGTCGAATTTCGGCTGGTATTTTCATAATGTACTGTCCTTAGGGAGTAAAACGCTCGCCAACGAGCTTCTCATAGCATTCGATATAGCGGCCCCGCGTTCTTTCAAGCACCTTCTCCGGGATGTTCTTATCGCCCTTATTATCCTTAATCCAATCCCGGACAATCTGCTTGTCCATGCTAGGCGGTTCTTTGCCGACTTCGTAATCGTCAATCTTCCAGAACCGGGATGAATCGGGCGTCATCAGCTCATCTGCTAGCGTCACAATCCCGTGTTTATCCAGCCCGAATTCGAACTTTGAATCCGCCAGAATGATTCCGTGATTATAAGCGTATCTCCTGCCGAACTTATAAAGCTCCATTGAGTAGTCTCTTACTCTTTTTGCTATAAATTCGGCATCAGAAAAGCCTGCTTTCCGGATGTGCTCGATCATTTCCTCAAAAGTGAGATTCTGATCGTGCTCCCCAATCGGCGCCTTAGTAGTAGGCGTAAAAATCGGACTCGGCAAAGATCCAGATTTACGCAAATCCTCCGGAAGCTCCACACCACAGAATTCGCGCGTGCCATTCTCATAAGCCTTCCAAAGTGACCCAGTAATGTAACCTCTCACAATCGCTTCGATCGGAAGCATTGTAAGCTTTTTCATCATGGTGCATCTCTTATGGAAGCTCTTGTCTGCGAAATCGCCACCAATCTCATCATTATCACATGAGAGAAAGGCGTTCGGAGCGACACCCTCCGTCTGGTGAAACCAGAACCCAGAAATCTGAGTCAGAATTTTCCCTTTGTCGGGAATCTCCACCGGCAAAATCTCATCAAATGCCGACACATGATCCGAAGCCACCAACATGATACGATTGCCATCGGAGCTCTCAAAGATGTCGCGTACTTTTCCAGTCGCGACTTTTTTCCAACTGGACATATACTCGTCCCCCTTTCTGTAAAAACAACCAGCGCTCCCAGCGCTCCACATCCCGCTTATTTTATCATATTTTAGCAGTATTTTCAAGAGTGTATTTTGTGATATAATTAAAACATGGAAATAAATTATGGCTCTATTTTACTGTGGTTCTTTATTGCATATCTAATTGCGGTTTTGGTCACATCTATACACAATATGATTAACATCTTCATCTTCCATATGAAGTTTGACCCAAAAAACATTTTGAAGTGCGAGGCCTATGAGAAAACTCGGCCATTTCACGCGCTGTATGATATTGTTATTTTCCCATTTTGTGCCTATTTCTGTTTACAGTCTCAAACCAACCCAGATGCGGGCACAGCCTTTATCATTGGCTTGATTTGGCTTACGATTTCTATGGTGAGTGATTGGCTGATTTGGGTCGCCATCAAAACCCCGGCCCGGCACACTTATAAAGAGTTCTACATAGATTATCAACCGTGGTTAGCGCTTTGCTATCTTGTAACATTATTCAGTCCGTTAGTGACATTTCTGATAGTTCGGTAAAATTCCGTGGTAAGTTTGCCTCGCGCACATTCGCGCGCGAGTTTGCCTTTCCATTTCGAGCCAGTGGCTCGAAATGGTCGGGGGTACCAGGCTCGAACTGGCGACCTCACGCCCCCCAGGCGTGCGCGCTACCACTGCGCCAACCCCCGCTCACTAGCCATTATACCATGCCACCCCTGGTTCGTCCACGGTTGCCCACCCAAGCAACCTAGATAGATTTATTCACTGGGCACCACTGTGGGCTCCACATCCCTTTTTTGCGTCCGTAGGCTGAATTTTGGAGACTTTTATACCAAGAACGATAGGCGTAATTTTTATGCTTGTACATATATTCTCTCGCCGCACCATTATAAATCATCATTCCACCTACATCCTGCTGACCCACATAAGCATAGCGCAACAGACTTCCGTCTGTATATTTGTCTGGCATTTTTGGGTCTGCTACTAGGCTGACATATTTCCCGCCAATGATTTTCCATAGGATACTCTTAGACTGGATAGCATAACATCCTTTCTTGGTTTTAAAATATGATGTCGATTCTGGGGCATTAAGCCCAATCAACCGCACCTTCACCGACCTTCCATTCATCGCTACATAGAATGTGTCTGCGCTTTCGGATGACATCGCTAGTACGCGGTAAGTCGGCGACGCCGCTGAGGCCGTTCTAGAGAAGACCCCGAACGTTCCTGAGAACGCCATCACTAAACTTAATATTGAGCCAATAAAAATGTTGGTATGTCGTCTGGACATATTACCTCCTTTTAATTAATTTTATATTGTAATTAAATCTTAAACCGCCAAAAATCAAATAAAAAGACTTGATTTTCACAAGATTTGTGGAATATATCACGCTTCGCGAAAAAACTCCAGCACTACCTTTTTGACCGAAGTGAAGCAGAACATCCGCCGAACAAAAATCGTTCAAAAATCGTCTCCAACTTTCACAATTTCACAATGTTATTTACACAACAGAAAACCAGCCAAAGATATGATATAATAATATGGTATATAAGGAGTTAACCCGTGCCAAATTCAAATGTGACTAAGAAAACCCCGAGCCAGCAGAATAGCCGTGGCTCAAATAATTCTAAAGACCAGCAAAAGAGAAGCAATGCCGTTCGTCGTTTCTTCTTTACTACCATTTTAATTCTGCTTTGTGTCGGTCTTGCCTTTTCCTTGTCCCCCAAGAATAATCTAGAAGAAGTTCCGATTTCTAATGTTATTTCTCGCGCCAACGATCCGGATGGTAACATTAAGAAAATCACCGTTTCTGGCAGTGAGCTTAAAATCACCTTAAAGGGCAAGGACCAACCTACCCAGACTTCCAGAAAAGACTCCTCTGGCACGCTCTATGAACAGGGTCTTAAAAACTTCTGTGAAAATCTCACTGGCGACAAGCTCAAAGAATGTCAGGATAAATACCCGACCATAGAATATGAAGCTCCTTCGGATTTCTGGGGTTCCTTCTTCGATGTTGCTATTATTGTCGTCCCGACCCTTATTCTAATTGGGTTCTTTGCCTATATGATGCGCCAGGCCCAGTCTATGAATCGCGAATCTATGGGCTTCGGCAAGGCCAAGGCTAAATTATACGGTCCCGATAAAAAGAAAGTCGCCTTTAAAGATGTGGCGGGGAACGAGGCCGCCAAACAAGATTTGGCCGAAATCGTTGATTTCCTCAAAAATCCTTCCCGCTATGAAAAACTTGGCGCTAAAATTCCGCGCGGCGTTTTGCTTGCTGGTGCTCCTGGTACTGGTAAAACTTTGATGGCTCGTGCCGTTGCTGGCGAGGCTAACGTCCCGTTCTTCAGTATCTCCGGTTCAGAATTCGCCGAAATGTTCGTCGGTGTTGGCGCCTCTCGCGTCCGCGACCTTTTCAAGAAGGCCAAATCCAACGCCCCGAGTATTATCTTCATCGATGAAATTGACGCCGTTGCTCACAAGCGTGATGCTCGTGGTGGGGCCGGCCGCGAAGATGAGCAGACTTTGAACCAAATTTTGGTTGAAATGGACGGCTTCGACAATGATTCTGGTGTTATCGTGATGGCCGCTACTAACCGCGTCGATATGCTTGACAAGGCGCTCCTTCGCCCTGGCCGTTTCGACCGTCACGTTAATGTCACTCTTCCTGAAAGAAAAGACCGCCTAGCTATCTTGAAAGTTCACTTCAAGAACAAGCCGGTGGCAGATGATTTAGACCTTGATGCTCTCGCTGCCAAGACTGCTGGTTCCTCTGGTGCAGACCTTGCTAACATCGCCAACGAAGCCGCCATCGGTGCCGCTCGCGAGAACCGTGACAAAATTACCAACGCCGATTTAACTGAGGCCTTTGAACGTGTCGCCATTGGCCCAGAGAGAAAGTCCAAAGTTATGAACGACCACGAGCGCAAAGTCACCGCCTATCACGAGGCTGGACACGCCATCGTTGGCCACGTCCTCCCAGATTCCGACCCGGTCCACAAAGTCACGATTATTCCGCGTGGTCAAACTGGTGGTGTCACTTGGTTCTTGCCGCCAAAAGACAGGAGCTACAAGAGTATTTATGAATTAAAGGATGTGCTCGCTCGTGCTATGGGTGGCCGCATCGCTGAGAAAATTGTCTTTGGTACTGACAATGTCACCACTGGCGCTTCCTCGGACTTGAAGCACGTAGCCGAGCTTGCCAAGGGTATGATTGTTGAAGAAGGGATGGGTGATGAGACTAGAAACCTCGTCTTCCCGGGCGAAGAAGCCGGTTATTATACTATCACCGCCGGCAAACCATATTCCGAAAAGACCGCCGAGCTGATTGATAAAGAAATCAAGGCTCTCTCCGATGAAGCGGCCAAGCGCGCCGAAGCCGTCTTGAAGGCCAACACCACCGCTTTGGACCGCGTGGCAAACGCTCTTCTTGAAAAGGAAACTCTGGAAGAAAAAGATTTGGAGACTCTTCTCAAAGGCACCACTCTCCCGAAGACTGCTATGCTTCATCAGTAAAACAAAAAACCTCGCAAGTAGCGAGGTTTTTTGATGAAGATATTAGTTCAAAATTGCAATCATCAGGTTGAGATAAGCGGCGAAGGTGGTCCATAAAATATATGGGATAAAGCACCAGAACGCAGCATTTGAAAGTTTCTTCGCGAGCACCAAAATCGCAATTTCGAAAATCCACATTGCAATTAACCAGCCAAAAGCAAACCAATACCAACCGAGGTTGAAGAAGATAATTGTCCAAGCAAAGTTAAGCGCCAGTTGAATTCCGTAGAACCACAACCCGACTTTGGCCATTTTCTTGGCCGGCTTCTTGCCCAAATGCCCAGCGTGCCAGATGAAGTAGCTTGAAAGCCCCATCAAAATGTACAGAATCGTCCAAGCTATTGGGAACAACCAAGCCGGAGGTGCCAAAGGTGGCTGCTCCATTGAGTTAAATTGCCCCATCGCATCACGGGTTAAAAGCGAAATCAGAAGCCCACCACCAAGCGGCACTGCCACTGCGAGCCAGATTCGCCAAACTTTCCCCACCGTTTTTATGTCATTTCTTGCCATTTTTTATGTCCTTTAAATTACTTATGTTTAAATTATACCACATTTGTAAGAAAATCAACAAAACCCCTAAAAACTCTTCCATTTTTTGTTAATATATGGTAAAATAATTAGCAAGTGTTAATAAAAGGTTAATTATGAGTTTTTCTATCTTACAAAAAATCGGTGAAGAGCAGAAGAAAAAGAAAGTTGTTGATGTCCGCTCCGGTGATACCGTTAAAGTCACCCAGAAAATTAAAGAAGGCGAGAAATTCCGTCTTCAGGTCTTTGAGGGTGTCGTCATCCGTACGGACCGCAAAGATTCTCACACTGCTAGAATCACTGTTCGTAAAATCGCCAGCGGCGTTGGCGTTGAAAAGTCTTTCCTTATCCACAGCCCGCTCGTAGAGAAAATTGAGATTGTTAAGCGTTCCAAAGTTCGCAGAAACAACCTTTCCTATCTCCGCGCTCGCTCTGGTAAGTCTGCCCGTCTTTCTGCCAAAGATTTTGATCGCGCCGCCGTCAACGACGTCACCGTAGAAGAAGAACCTGAAGCTAAGGAAGAAGCTCCAAAGGCTGAAGAAGCCCCAGTAGAAGAAGTAAAAGAAGAAGCTCCAGCCGAAGAACCGAAGGCTGAAGAGAAAAAAGAGGAAAAAGCGGAGGCCTAAATTGCCTATCCTCGGAATCGACGAAGTCGGACGTGGCCCCTGGGCGGGGCCACTTGTTATTGGTGCAGTAATTCTAAAACATCCAAAGACTAAAAAAGAACTTGCGCTAGAAGTGGACGACGCCACTATTTTAGACCCAATTTGGGATGAACTTACGGACTCCAAAAAACTTACTAAATCTCGTCGTGAAGGGCTTGCTCCCGAAATCGAAAACCGCGCTTTTGCCACCGGTCTTGGCTGGGTGCCGGCTGAAGAATTAGACCAGCTCGGCCTAGCTGATGCTTTAAGAACCGCCGCAAAAAGAGCGGTAGAGAATTGTCTTAAAAATGCCGGCATCAAAAACCCAGAAAAATATCTAGATACCAGCCAGGATATTGCCATAGAAACAGATTTTCCGGTTGAAGAAATTATAATCGACGGCACTAGCAATTTCCTCATTGGCACCCCGCTTGAAAGTAGAGTCACAGTTCTAAAAAAGGCTGACCTTCTCATCAAGGAAGTCTCCGCTGCTTCGATTATCGCTAAAGTTGCGCGTGACAACTACATGATAGAAATCGCTAAAAAATATCCCGAATATAATTTTGAAAGTCATGTTGGCTATGGCACCGCTAGACATAAAGAAGCTTTAGAAAAATACGGCCCCTGCCCAGAGCATCGCACAAGTTTCAAACCTGTTGCTAAAATTCTTGGCCTAGAAATCAAAGAAAAATCCACTAACAAAAACACGACTAAAATTGGTCAAGCCGCCGAAGAAGTCGTTGCTGAATATCTCAGAAAGAAGGGCCACAAAATCCTTGCTCATAATTATAAAACTCGCCTATATGAAATCGACCTTGTGTCCGCCACTAAAGACCACCTTTATTTTACGGAAGTCAAATATCGGAAAAATAGCACTCACGGCACTCCGCTTGAATTTATTGATAAAAAGAAAAAGCAGCAAATGTCTTTCGCCGCTGAGGCTTTCACGCTAAACCTCGCCAAGCGCCTAAATCGCGATTTAGACTCTCTGCCGTCGCCCGTGCTTGCCGCCGCCTCCGTCTCTGGCCCCGATTTCAAGCTCGAAGATTGGCTCCCGGTGGTATAATAATTATATGGATTTAGAGTTTGCGACCGACTATTTCAAACAGTTCATTAATTTTGAACGCGTTGACCCAAAAAAGTCCGAGATTTATTTAGATAACATCAAAAAACTTTGCGGTTTTTTTGGGGACCCAGAGCTTGATATTCCGTGTATCCATGTCGCCGGCTCCAAAGGTAAAGGCAGTATCACCACTATGGCTGGCAACATTTTGAAAGCCGCCGGTTATAAAACCGTCGGGCTCTACCGTTCGCCCGCCCTCACTCATTTCACCGACCGCATTTCTGAAGTGGATGGCCCGTTTCCTGAAGAAATTTACAAAAAGGCTTTTACTAAATTAAAATCCGGCATCGAAAATCTACTGGCCGAGCAAAAAATCAAAAGCCCTACTTATTATGAAATTGTCACCCTCTACGCTTTTTTGGTTTTCAAAGAAGCCGGTTGCGATTTTGTAGTTTATGAAGTCGGTATGGGTGGCCGGCTGGATGCCACCAATATTATCAGCCCGAAAGTCACCGTCATAAATACTATTGAACTCGAGCATACCAAAATACTTGGCGACACTCTGGAAAAAATTGCCGCCGAGAAAGCGGGCATTATCAAGAAAAATGTGCCGGTAGTTATCGGGCCCCAGCCCACTCAAAATGTAAAAGACGTCTTTATCAAAACTGCCAAAGAAAGTGAAATAATTTTCATTCCCGAGAATCTTCACACCGAGTATTTTCTAGACGATAATAATCATCTTAAAATGCGCGTGGAAGAATTAAACTCCGATTTGAATTTGCCCGGGGATTTCCAAGGCGAGAACGCCCTCGCCGCCGCCACCGCCGTCCGTCTGGCCGTGCCAAATATCACCGACGAAATAATCAAAGAGGGCCTAGAGCGCACTTTTCTTTCGGGGCGTTTTGAAATTCTAACCAGCAGGGAATTAGTGGATTTTCCCAAAATTCCTTATGTGATTTTGGACGGCGCGCATACTAAAAATAGTGTGGCCGGCGCCATCAAAACTTTAGAAACTTATCGTGAAAAACTAGCCAAACAAAAAACCTATGATTCTTGCCTCACCGATTTTGCTTTGGATGAAAAGCCCATCCTCCTTTTTGCCTGCGCCAAAGATAAAAATGTTGAGGAAATGGCCAAGATTTTAGAGCCACATTTTTCCGAAATTATTTTAACTAGCCCCGGCGTTTTCAAAACCCCGGATTTTCCTCGCATGAGAAAAGCTTTCAAAAACGCCAAACTTATCAAAGACTGCCACGCGGCCATTGAAACCGCCTGTAAAACCGCCAACCAAAATTCAAAGGGTCTAGTCTCGCTTGGCTCGTTTTATCTCATCGCTGAAGTCAAAAAATATCTTGAAACTACACCTTGGGACTAGTGCTTGCCTAGCAAGAATCCTAAATTATCGTAACCCTCAATAATATCGCCAAGTTTTTCCGGCGTCTCAAAATCTAGCGCCGCAAACCGCTTCAAATCCATAAATTTCACCGGCCGAAAATTCACGCCTGACTTTGTATTCAAGCAAAACTTAAAACCGAGCTCGTGTAGTTTCTCGTCCGAAATACTTCGTGGTTTTTCGCCATACGGCCACGCTAAAATGTCTGGCGAAAATCCCAAATTTTTAGTAAAACTTTCTCTAGCCTTTTCTAAATCAGAAATCACTTCCTCCTCGCTCGCGCTACTCAGCATCGCCTTCTCATCCACCAAGTAGTGTTTATCATAAGTATGGCACCCAAATTCCACTAGCCCAGAATCAAAAAGTTCTTTCACCTCCGCCCAGTTCATATATCCCGGTTGGGCCTCGTCTGTGTATTTTACGATTAAATTTTGGTTCGCGGAAAGTCCCAGCTCCTTCAAAACCGGAAACACATTTTCATAAAAATCGGTGTAGCCATCATCAAAAGACAAAACTAGAAACGGTCCTTCAGCGCCCCTTCGTATCAACTTCTCAGCCTCGTGTAGTGTACAAATCTGGTAGTTATTTTTCAAAAACTCCAAGTACTTCCGCAAATTTTCTGCTGTGATTGTAATCTCACGCGACTCATCACTGGGCATTTCTCCCGCCGTGATATGATGAAGCATCACAATAATTAGCCGCGGTGATTTCTTAAATCTTTCTTTCCGCTTGGTCCGCGAAAGTGGCTTTGAAACTTTGCTAGCGGTTTTTGATATTAGATCCCTTTTTCTTCCCATCCTGCTCCTTCTTATAATTTTCTACTGCCTCCCGAAGCGCGTCGTGCCCCAAAATTGAACAATGAAACTTATGTTTCGGGAGATTTCCTAAGTAATTATCAATATCTTTGGCCGAAATCTTTACGGCCTCGTCCAGAGTCTTGCCTTTGGCGAGTTCCGAAAGTGCCGAAGTTGAAGCAATCGCCGAAGCGCAACCATAAGTTTTCCAACGGATGTCGGCAATTTTCCCGTCTGAAACTTTGATATACATTTTCATTTGGTCGCCACAAATCGGGTTGCCCACAATCCCCATCGCATCGTATTTGAACTTGCTTTCGTCACCCATCAAATAATTGCGCGGGTTCAAAAAATGTTCCTTCACGATTTCTGAATATACCCAGTCTTGTCCTTCGTTCATTTTACCTCTATTTCTATTGTACTAATTTTTTGTAATCTGTCCACAATTCCCGGCAAAACTTTCATCACTCCCTCCACGTCCGCCACGGTGTTATCCAGCCCGAAAGAAAACCTAATGGAAGAATGCGCCACTTCGGCATCGCCGGTCTTTGCCATTAAAACATGGCTGGGCTTGATATCGCCCGCCGCGCAGGCTGAGCCAGTTGAAATTATCACGCCTTCCGCATCCAAATATAATTGAATAGACTCTCCCTCCGCCGCCTGAAAAGAAGCGTTCAAAATGTTTGGCAAAGATTTCCCGCGCAAAGTATCGGTGTTCAGACTGCTGCCCGGAATTTCTTTCAAAATCCGCTCGGCCAGTAGGTCCCGAAGCTCCCGCACGTTAGTATCATATTTACGGATGCTATCATTTTTCTGAAGTTTTTTCAGGGCCGCCAAAAATCCTACGATTCCTACAGTATTATACGTCCCGCCCCGGCGCTTTTTCTCCTGGTTCCCGCCGATAATCAGCGGCTTAAGCGGCACACCTTCTCGCACATATAACGCCCCTACACCCACCGGCCCACCGATTTTGTGCGCAGAAAATGTGGCATAATCTAGCCCCATTTTATTCACATCGATCGGCAGTTTTCCAAGCACCTGCGTCAAATCCGAATGTACATAACCCCCGCGCCTATCCGTCACCAAATCTTTTCCAAAATCAGTCTTTCCTTCAAACAGTTCAGACTTAGCCGGCGTCGGCATCTGCCTTGCTTTTTTAACCACTTCGGTCAAATCTAAAATATCGCCGGTCTCATTATTGGCCAGCATATAAGAAAACAGTTTCGGCTTTTTCTTGCCGGCATATTTTTTCACCGTTTCAAAAATCGAATGATGCTCGAGCGGGGAAGTCTCAATTTCGCATCCCTCAAAAGTCCGAATTACAGTATTGTTAGACTCAGAAGATCCAGAAGTGAAAATAATCTCAGATGGCTTGGCACCAATCATCTCTGCCAAAAGCTCCCTGGTCTCTTCGATTTTATTCATCGCAAGGTGTCCAGGCGTATGTAGCGCCGATGCGTTCGCAAAAAACTTTTGCTCTGCCTCGTGCATCGCATCTAGTACCTCCGGTTCCATTGGCGCTGTCGCCGCGTAGTCTAAGTAAATCATACCATTTATGATTATAGACGCTACATATAGTGTTTGTCAATATCAAAATACGCTACATATAGCGTTTTTTTATTTTTTCTTGTGGAAGAAATTCCAACCAACAAACTCGACTATTGTAACGACTACCGCGAAAATACAAGGCTCAACAACTCCTTTTCTAACAGTCCAACTATAGTTAGAATTATCGATTTTACTGAAAAGCATATCCATCAGCGGCCAGACAATCATCGCCACAATCGCCATAGTAATTAGGCTGACAAAGAAAAACTTTACAGTGCGTTTTGGCGTGAAGATGCTTTCTTTCTTTTCTTCCTTCATAAAAATCCTTTGTTAATGATAACTATATTATATCAAAAATATGCTATAATTATACCTATAATAACAGATATACAGGTTGGTTATGAATTTAAAGATTGGAATTGTTGGTTTACCAAACGTAGGGAAGTCTACATTATTTAACGCCCTGACAAACGCGGGCGCGCTTGCTGCGAATTATCCTTTTGCTACTATTGAGCCGAATGTTGGCATCGTGCCGGTGCCGGACGAGCGCTTGGACGTGCTTGGCAAAATGTATGAAACCGAAAAAATCGTCCCGGCGACGGTCGAGTTTGTTGATATCGCTGGCCTCGTCGCCGGCGCTAGCAAAGGCGAGGGTCTTGGCAACAAATTCCTCGCGCACATCCGTGAGTGCCAGGCGATTTGCCACGTCGTGCGTGCCTTCAAAAACGACGACATTGTCCGCGCCGATAATAAAATTGAAGACGACATCGTAGCCCAGGCCAAAGAGGACATCGATATTATTAATTTAGAACTCCAGCTTGCCGATGAAGAAACCAGAGCTAAAATTGAAGCCAAGCGCAAAAAAGATCCTCAGGATGAAAACATCCCGTTCCTCACCGACAAGCCAGTAATTTATATGTTCAATGTGGACGAATCTGGCCTCACCGACACAGATTTGCAAAACAAACTAAAAGATTTGGTCAAACCAGCCGAGTCAATTTTTGTAAATGCCAAACTCGAAGAAGAAATGTCCGGTATGGACCGAAACGAAAGAAAAGAATTTCTCGAAAGTTACGGCGTCAAAGAAGACGCTCTAGATGAGCTCATCAAGGCTGCCTATAAAACTCTCGGCCTTCAATCTTTCCTCACTGCCGGCAAAAAAGAAGTCCGCGCCTGGACCATCAAACAGGGTTCCACCGCCCCAGAGGCCGCCGGCACCATCCACACCGATTTCGAGCGTGGCTTTATCGCCGCAGAAGTGATGAAATATGATGACCTTGCTTCGCTCGGCTCCGAGCAAAATGTCAAAGCCGCCGGCAAACTTCGCACCGAAGGCAAAGATTATGTAATGGAAGAAGGCGACGTTGTGGAATTCCGCTTCAACGTTTCAAAATAAGCACTAGCAAAATCACAAAAAGTTTGTTACAATATATACAATATGGATCCAAATACTACTACACCAAACCCTGGTGCTGCTCCAGCACCAACGCCAACTCCGGCCCCAGCGCCGGCCCCGGCACCAACACCAACTAATGATACTCCAACTGGTGTCCCTGATTTGAACGCTGCCGCTGCAGAATTAGCAGCCGCTCCGGTTACGCCAGAAGCTCCAGCACCGGCTCCAGCCCCCGGCCCAGTGCCA
>JAUMUO010000004.1:13558-87790 GCA_030530605.1 Candidatus Saccharimonadota bacterium | reverse complement strand
ATTGCCATAATTATTTCTCCCCCTTATAAATCCAGACCTTTACGCCAACGATACCAGCGGTGGTCGGGGCGTGATGACAGTAGAAATCGATATCGGCACGGAGAGTGTGTAGAGGAACGGAGCCCTCGATAAACTTTTCGCGGCGAGACATTTCAGCGCCATTAAGACGACCAGAAACCTCAATCCTTACACCTTTGGCACCGGCAGTCATAGTAGACTGGCAGGCCATTTTAACGGCGCGGCGGAAGTTCACTCTTTTACCAAGCTGGAAACCGATGTTTTCGGCGACCAATTTGGCGGAAAGTTCTGGTTTTTTAACTTCTTCAACATTAAGGCGAACAGGGAGAGAAGTGAACTTCTCTAGCTCGGCCTTAATTTCGTTGATACCAGCACCTTGCTTACCAATCACGGCGCCAGCTTTGGCGGTAAGAATAGTGACGGTAATAAGGTTTGAAGAGCGCTCAATGTTAATCTTGGCGATAGTTGGGCGGCTCTTAAAGCGGTTTTCAATAGTCTCCCGAATCTTGGTGTCTTCTACGAGGCAAGTCTTGAAGTCGGACTTCTTGACAAACCATTTGGAAGACCAATCTTTACTGACTTGAAGACGGTAGGAGACCGGGTTTACTTTCTGTCCCATTACTTTTTCTCCTTTTCTTCAGTTTTCTTATTCTCAGTTTTCTTAGCTTTTTCTTCACCAGCAACTTCGACAAAGATGTTGGAAGAAACCTTTTCAAACGGGAGGGCGCGACCGCGGGAAGCCGGAACATAGCGGCGGATACGAGTACCAGCGGTGACGCTGATTCTAGCGATGCGAATAGTCTTTGGATCAATGGAGATACCCTTGTTCAAAAGATTAGCATTGGCGGACTCGATAGCCTTTTTGACCGGGCGAGCGGCGCGGCGCGGGGTGTTATCTAGAATGACAAGAGCGTCGGCGACATAGCGGTCGCGGACTAGGCTAGCAACGATGCTAGTCTTTCTTGGCATGCTGTCTACACCTTTGATGTAGGCTTTGGCGAAATGAGTTTCAGACATTAGTTATCTCCTTTCGCGGCAGCGGCCTCAGCGGCTTTCTTACCACCGTGGCGCTTAAACTTACGGGTTGGGGCAAACTCACCGAGCTTGTGACCAACCATATTTTCACTGATAAAGACCGGAACATGGACTTTGCCGTTGTGAACGGCAATGGTGCGGCCGACCATCTCAGGAGAGATGGTTGAGTAGCGCGCCCAAGTCTTGACGACAGTGCGGTCCTCGGAAGAGAGAGCTTTAATCTTCTTCTCGAGCTTGTAGTCCACAAAAGGTCCTTTCTTAAGACTTCGTGACATATACTATCTCCTCTTTCCTTCGTGGCGACTGCGCACGATGTATTTATTAGTTTGCTTATTATGACGGGTGCGGTAACCAAGAGTAAGCTGACCCCACGGGCTTCTTGGAGCCTTACCGGAGCCGTGGCGACCGCCGTCACCACCACCGTGAGGGTGGTCACAAGCGTTCATTACGACACCACGGACAGTTGGGCGGATACCCTTTCTTCTGGTGCGACCGGCAGCGCCGATTTTAACGTTCTGGTGTTGTTCGTTGCCAACGACGCCGATAGAAGCTTCACAATTCAAGAGCACACGGCGCATTTCGCCAGATGGCATCTTGATGGTGGCATAGCCGTTTTCCTTCGCCATAAGCTGGGCGGAAGTACCGGCA
Organism: Candidatus Saccharimonadota bacterium; assembly: GCA_030530605.1. Taxonomy (GTDB): domain Bacteria; phylum Patescibacteriota; class Saccharimonadia; order Saccharimonadales; family Saccharimonadaceae; genus Nanosyncoccus. Next base: position 86,089 of record JAUMUO010000004.1, on the reverse strand, counting down.
GCGCGAACCATTTGTGCGCCACGGCCCGGGGTAAGTTCAATCGCGTAGATGAAAGTACCAACAGGGATGTTCTCGATAACCATACGGTTGGAAGTTTCAACAGGGGCATTCTCGCCAGTCTTGAACTTCATACCTTTAGTCATGTTGTTGTCGGCTAGTACATAGTAGTAGCTACCGTTTTGATCTTTGACGCGAGCGATACGGGCAGAGCGGTTTGGATCGTACTCAATTTCCATTACCTCTAGAGTGAGGTCTTTTGGAAGGTTGTGAGTAAGGATGCGGTAGTGGCGCTTGACACCGCCGCCTCTGTGGCGAACGGTGATGCGACCCTGGTTGTTTTTACCAGCCTGCTGCTTCTTGGCGGCGAGAAGGGACTTCATCGGTTTTTTGGTCGTAATCTGATCAAAATCCTTGGTGGTCATCCCGCGTCTTGCCGGCGTAGTTGGGCGATAAGCTTTAACAGTCATTACTTATCTCCTTTCTTAGTGGCTTTTTTAGCTTCCTTCTTGGCAGCCTTTTCAGCCTTCTTATCTTTAGGTTCTTCTTTCTTCTCCTCTTCAAAGACCGGGATTTTGTCGCCTTCCTTGACGGTGACATAAGCGAACTTATGGTCACGGTGGAAAGTTGTACCAGGATATTGGTGTTTACCCTTTGAGTAGCGGGTCTTCTTGCCTTTTCTGGTTAAGACGCGAACATCTTCTACGGTGACTTTGAATTCTTCCTCAACAGCTTTTTTGACAGCCTGTTTGGAAGCAAAGAGAGGAACGGCAAATACATAGGTGCGCTTCATGCTCTCGGCATAAGACTTTTCAGTGGCGCGAGCCTCAATTTTGAAGACAGTTGTCTTTTCAACAATCTTGGCCTCTTTGACAGTGGTTTTAGTAGCCATTATTTAGTCTCCTTTCCGAGCAGCCAATCGGTCGCTTCTTTAATAGCGGCGTCACCGAAGACGATGGCGTCAGCGTTCATAATGTCGAAGACATTAAGGTAAGTAGCGCGAACGAGTTTGACGTTCTCAAGGTTGTTAGTAGAGCGAAGAATCTCAGGGGTCTTCTCTTTACAAACGGCGAGGACGTTCTTGCCGTCTAGTTTAAGATCCTTTAAGATTTTCACTGCATCTTTGGTTTTGCCGGTGAGCTTTTTAGTGCCATCGAGCACAATAACAGCTTTCTCGGCGTTTTTAAGACTGAGTGCTTGGCGAACAGCCAATTTTTTAGATTCACGGGAAAGTTTCTTTTCGAAATTCTCGTTCCCGGTGCGACCGCCGGCGATACCACCGTGGCGCCAGATCGGGTTTCTAGTACTACCGAAACGAGCTCGGCCAGTACCTTTTTGCTTCCAAGGCTTCTTGCCACCGCCGCTGACCTCACCACGCTTCAAAGTTTTAGCGTGAGAAGAGCGGGAATTTGCAAGATAGCTATCGTAAGCTAGTTTGATTAATTCGTGGTTCTCCACATCGAGGGCGAAGACTTGCTTATTTAATGTAGTAGCCATATTACTCCTTTCCCTCCACAGTTACAATCCCCTTGTTAGGACCAGGGACAGCGCCCTTCAATCCTAGGAGATTATTTTCTTTGTCAATGTAGGCGACAACGAGGTTCTTGACGGTAACCTGATCGTGGCCCATGCGGCCTGGCATACGCTTGCCCTTGAAGACTTTCTGTGGATACATTGAACCGATAGAACCGACGCGACGGATATTACCCTTGAAACCGTGGGTGTTGCGTGATTCGTTGAAGTTCCAGCGTTTGACGGTACCGGCAAAGCCTTTACCCTTTGAAACGCCAGTGACGGTGACTTTATCGCCGAGGTTGAACTGCTCGACGGTAAGGGCGTCTCCGGTTTTAACTTCTGGTTCTGTTGCTAGTCTAAATTCCTTGAGGACTTTAGGTTGCAACTTTTCTCCAGCCTTCTTAACGTGGCCAGAAACCGACTTGCTCAGATTCTTACCCTGACCGTAACCGAGCTGTACTGCGTTATAACCATCTTTTTCGGTGGTTTTAATCTGAGTCACAGTAGCCGGGCCGGCTTGGAGGATTGTGACAGGGGTCACAACACCATCTTTGCCGATGATCTGGGTCATACCAATTTTGGTGCCGATGATGACTTGCATCTTATTCCTTTCCCTTAAATTTATTACACTCTGATTCTATTTTCGCATTAATAACCCTAGACTTGTGGGCAGTTTCCGTAGACTTACCCTTGCGTCTAGTTGTCATATTCTACAAAAATAGAATATACGAGTTAATTGTATCACAGTTTTAGATTCTCCGCAAGGGGTTTTATAGAGAATTTTTGAGAATTTCAAGATTGTGAATTCTACCCTATGAAGGGCGATTTTTGCGTGGTACAATAAGGTTAGTCTTTCATTTTTAAGGAGGTGATGGTGGTTGAAAATCAAAGACGAAGCGGTTCTTACGAAAATCTTAAAGGGGGCGGATGTGGACGAGCTTGTTTCTTGGCTGACGCTAGGGGAACAGTTGGCGTATTTTAAGTGGCTGAAAGAGCACGGGGCTAAAATAGAGCCAAACCCGATTCTAAAAAAGATCTTAGAGGTAGTTTTGACTCCTGAACAGATGATGGGCCTTTTAGAGTTTGGGGCAGACCCGGTGCTTCTGGCAAGTAAACTTCATAGTAAATTATTATTGCTTAATTTGGAGCTTTTAGTGGACTGTGGTCTTGAGCCGGAAAAAGTGTATAAAAAGTTGCTTAGCCCAAAAGACGTAGTTGAAAATCTTGAGGTGTTAGCCGAGGCAGGAGTGTTTGTGCCGCGCCCAGAGCTAATCAGACTTAGGAAATTCGTAAGAGAACATTAGAAAAAGCGCCCCGTTTGGGGCGCTTATAATTAGCCTTCCTTGGCTTCTTTGGCTTTGGCCATATCCAAGCTCTTTACAAGCTCTCTTATGACTGAAAGACCGCCGTCGCTGTCTTCAGCGATAAAGACAGAGCCAATCTTGCTATCGCCGTTCTCCTTTACGTTCCCGATTATTTCTGAGCAAAATACCATACGACCGTCTTTGCCCGGCATCTCAATCGTATAGGTTTTGCTCCAGGTATCGAACTGGAAGAAAGCCTTGATCGTAATAGCCATATTGTCATCCCTGTAATACTTTCCAAACTGGAAGTAGGGTGACTGCTTAAACTTTTCAGGGTAGCGTTCGTTAAAATCCGTAATTACCTGGATTATTACCTCGGCCTCTCCTGATAATTTTAACTGCTTTTCGATTATGGGTTCTGTAAATCCCATAAACTCACCTCCTTAACGTACTAATAAACCAGTTTATAGTTACATCTTGTATATTATAGCACAAAACACACAAAAAAGCAAGACTTCCCCCATAAGTCTTGCTTTTTGCCAATTATTCGAGGTCTTCTGGAGTTGGTTCAGCAGGGAGCTCAACTACTTCTTCGATCTCATCCTCCTCAGGCTCGTCCTCGAGGGCAATTTTACCAGTACCAACTGGAATCTTGCGACCGATGATGACGTTTTCCTTGAGGCCGTGGAGACGATCCACGCGGCCGGAAATCGCTGAGTTGATGAGTACTCTGGTGGTATCCTGGAAGGACGCAGCAGAGAGGAAGGAGTCGGACCAGATAGAGACCTTGGTGATACCAAGCAAGAGGTTGGTATACTTAACCGGCTCTTTACCATTTTCTTCAAGCTCTTTATTCTCACGAGCAACGGCGGCTTCAGAGACGATGTCGCCAGCGACGAAGGTGGAATCACCCGGTTCGTCGATAACTACGCGCGAGAACATCTGGCGGACGATAATCTCAAGGTGTTTAGCAGAGATTTCGTGGCCCTGAGCGGCGTAAACAGAGAGAACGTCGTTCATAATGTAGCGAGCAGTAGCTTCGCGACCCTTGTACTTCAAGAGATCTTGGAGGTTCAAGGAACCGGTGGTAAGACGATCACCTGGCTCAACTTGATCACCGTTTTTAACGAGTAGTTCGGCATCGTTTGGAATCTCGACACGAACTGGACCGCCAGAGGTGGCAACCAAGATGATAGCGTCTTTTACGAGCTGGACATTACCGTCTTTAGTGGCTTTAATAGCGTCTTTGCCCTTGACCTTGGCGGCTAGAACATCGCCGGCCTTGACGTTTTGGCCGTCTTTGACCTTTGGCTTTCGGCCATCTAGTTTGAAGCGTTCAGTGTCGCCACTATCAGGGGTAATCTGGACAACGTAGTGGTTGCCATCTTCCCAAGTTTCAATGGTACCAGCAATTGGAGAGACCCAAGCCTGACCCTTTGGAGAGCGGGCTTCGAGAAGCTCCTCAACACGCGGAAGACCGCGGGCGATAGCACCGGAACCAGCCACACCAGAACCGTGTTTAGTATCGAGGGTGAGCTGGGTACCAGGTTCACCGAGAGACTGAGCGGCGATAACACCGACCGGCTGGTATGGAGCGACGAGCTCGCGGGTACTCATATCAATACCGTAGGCCTTTTGTGGGATACCATCAAGGGCCTTGGTGGTGAGGATAGAGTAAATCTTAACAGATTCGACTTTGTCGTCGGCGGAGATTTCGTCGGCCATTTCCTTGGTAATGACCTGGTCTTTGTCAACGTAACCCGGGATGGCTTCGGCAGCATAGCGGCCAGAAATCCAGGCGGAGAAGGCTACACCAGCGTCTTCAACTTCTTTCTTGTAGACAGTGAAGCCTTCGTCGTCGTTTTCTTCATCAGTGGTGAAGACGTCTTGAGCGACGTCGACGAGACGGCGGGTGAGGTAACCAGAGTCCGCAGTACGGAGAGCGGTAGAAACCTGGCCCTGGCGGGCGCCTCGGGTGGCGATGAAGGACTCAAGGGTGTTGAGACCGTCTTTATAGGAGCTTTTAACCGGGAGTTCGATTTCGTTATTGTTAATATCAACCATGATACCGATTTCGGCGGAGGCAAGCTTGATGTTGGAGATAGAACCACGAGCGCCGGAGTTGACCATCACAGCGATGTCGGTGTCCATATCAGCAAGTTTGCTCTTTAGGAAGTCGGAAATCTTGTCATCGATTTCACGCCAGTTAGCAACAGTAAGGCTGTGGCGCTCTTCTTCGGTGACAAGACCTTCTTCGTATTGGTCTTGGATGAGCGCGGTCTTGGCGTCGCCTTCGGCGATGAAATCTTGGATTTCTGGGTAAGTTGGGTAATCATCTTTAGCGGTTGAAACAGAGGCGATAGTCTCATATTCAAAGGCAAGATCCTTCATAGCATCAGCGATGCGGACGGTTTCTTTGGCGCCGTACATGTCGTAGATGTTAGCCATGACTTTCTTTAGCTGTTTGGAAGTCTGGACGGAGTTATCATATGGATAATCATCCGGGAGAATCTCGTTGAAGATGACACGGCCGAGGGTGGTCTCTCTAATTTCCTTCTTGGTAAAGACACGGATTGGGGTCTGAAGGTGAATGAGGTCCTGGTCGTAAGCCATTTCAGCCTCGTAAACAGAGGAGAACGGCTTGATTTCGTCGCTTGCGGTACCCGGCTTGTCATAAGTGAGGTAGTAGATACCAAGCACAACGTCCTGATAGATGGAGAGCACTGGGGCGCCATCAGCAGGCTTGAGCAAGTTTTTGGTAGCGGACATCAGTTCGCGAGCCTCTCTTTGAGCGTCGTCGGATAGAGGTAGGTGGACCGCCATTTGGTCACCATCGTAGTCGGCGTTAAAACCGGTAGCAACGAGTGGGTGAAGCTGGATGGCTTTACCGTCAATCAATTTTGGTTGGAAGGCCTGGATGGAAAGACGGTGAAGTGACGGAGCACGGTTTAAGAGGACGTATTTGCCTTTAATGACTTCATCAAGGGCATCCCAAACTATGTTCTCGCCGGTCTCAATCATACGAGTGGCGGAACGGATGTTGGCGGCGTGCTCGCCAGCCATGAGCCAAGAGATGACGAATGGCTTAAAGAGCTCTAGCGCCATCTGCTTTGGCAGACCACATTCGTTTAATTTGAGCTCTGGGCCAACCACGATTACGGAGCGGCCAGAATAGTCGACGCGCTTACCAAGAAGGTTCTGGCGGAAGCGACCCTGCTTACCTTTTAAGAGGTCCGAGAGGGACTTCAGTTTTCTTCTACCGTTGGTAGAGCTGGCCTGGCGATTGCCGTGAGAGGCGGAGTTGTCGATAAGAGCGTCAACAGCCTCTTGGAGCATACGCTTTTCGTTTCGGCAGATAACCTCTGGAGCGTTCAAGTCAATTAGCTTCTTCAAACGGTTGTTACGGTTAATTACACGACGATAAAGGTCGTTTAAGTCGGAAGTTGCGAAACGGCCGCCAGGAAGGCTAATCATTGGGCGAAGATCTGGAGGAATAACCGGGACAATAGTAAGGACGAGGTCGGACGGCTTGATGCCAGCGGCGACCATACCCTCGATGACCTTGAGGCGCTTAGAGAGCTTCTTCTCGCGCTGACCCTTGGCACCTTCTAGCTCTTCCTTGATTTCGGCGATGAGAGCATCGACATCGATTTGGTCGAGCATAGTCTTAAGGGCAGTAGCACCCATTTCAACTTCAATCAATTCGTCGTAATTATCAGGAAGATTACGGTAGTCGATTTCAGAGATGACGGCACCTTTCTTGAGGTTTCCTAGAATAGTCTTTCTCTCGTCGTAATCTTTGTTTAGAGCGTCAAGCTCTTTAGACTCTTCTTCAGCGAGAGCCTTAGTGTTGGCATTTTTATCTTTAGCGGCCTTTTCGTAGCGAATCTTGATAGCTTGGCGGGAAGCCTCGGTCTGGGCTTCTAAATCGGCGAGAACCTTGGCGATTTCGTCGTCGTGGCTTTCAATGATGAGATAGGAGGCGAAATAGACAACCTTTTCAATGTTTTTGACGGTGAGATTCAAGAGAAGGGAGAGTGGGGACGGAGTGCCACGCATGAACCAAATGTGCGCAACTGGGGCGGCAAGGCTGATGTGGCCCATACGCTCACGGCGAACAATGGAACGAGTGACGAGATTTCCCTCTTTATCGACGGCAGCTTCACGGAATCTAGCGCCCTTTAATTTTGAATCGTGCGGGTTGATATCTTTGGTCGGGCCGAAGATGCGCTCGCAGAATAGACCGTCACGCTCAGGCTTCTGAGTGCGGTAGTTGATAGTTTCCGGCTTTGTAACTTCGCCGTAGCTCCAGTTCAAGATGTCTTCACTAGAAGCAACGCTTAGTCTGATAGAGTCAAAGTCCGATGCGGAAATGAAATTATCCATCCAAGCCATAATTTACTCCTCTCCTCCGAAGTCAATAGCACCGTCGTCTTCGAACTCATCGTCGAAGGCGTCCTCGGGAGCTTCTTCGAAGCTTTCCTCGCCATCTTCTTCAGATGTTATATTCATATCTTCCCCCTCTTCTCCTAACATTTCGTCGGCCTCCTCAGTGGTCATAGCCTCTAATTCAGCGCGTTTTTCAGCTTCGATGCGGTCGTAGATTAACTTGTCGTCGCTACTCTTTTCAATTTCGCGAGAAGTTTCTTCGATAACGTCGGAAGCATCGGTGCTATCACCGTGGTCTAATAGATCTACTTTCAGACCAAGGCCTTGAAGCTCTTTTACAAGCACGTTGAAACCTTCTGGAAGCTTTGGACCTTCAATTGGGTTTCTCTTGATGATGGCTTCGTAAGCTTTGGCACGGCCGTAGACGTCGTCTGACTTGATGGTGAGCATCTCTTGGAGAGTAGTGGCGGCACCGTAAGCTTCGAGAGCCCAGACCTCCATTTCTCCGAAACGCTGACCACCGTTTTGAGCCTTGCCACCGAGCGGCTGTTGGGTGACCATAGTGTATGGACCAGTAGAACGGGCGTGGATTTTATCGTCAACCATATGGTGAAGTTTCAACATGTGCATCACACCAACGGAAGTTCTCTCTTCAAATGGTTCGCCAGTCATACCATCGTAAAGTTGGACGCGGCCATCGCGAGAAAGACCGGCTTTCTCAAGTTCCTTAGAGATGATTTCGTCCGGGACACCGTTGAAGGACGGGGTGGCAACTTTGTAGCCGAGTTTAGTGGCGGCCATACCGAGGTGAATCTCAAACAACTGACCGAGGTTCATACGGGAAGGCACACCCATCGGGGATAGAATCACGTCGATTGGGGTACCGTCTTCCATAAATGGCATATCCTCAACTGGGAGAACACGGGAAACCACACCTTTGTTACCGTGGCGGCCGGAGAGCTTATCGCCGACGCCGATTTTCCTGAGTTCGGCAACGAAGATTTTGATTTGCATTAAGACACCAGCTTTGAGTTCGTGGCCTTTTTCGCGAGTGTAAACGCGAACGCCGACAACTTTGCCGGTGGAAGAACCGTTCATACGAACAGAGGTGTCGCGGACATCTTTGGCTTTTTCGCCGAAGATAGCGCGAAGGAGGCGCTCCTCAGAGCTTAACTCCTGTTCACCCTTTGGAGTGATTTTACCAACAAGGATATCACCAGGGACAACCTCAGAACCAACGGCTACGATACCGTCTTCACCGAGATGTCTTAATGAGTGTTCGGAAACATTCGGGATATCGCGGGTAACTTGCTCTGGACCGAGCTTAGTCTCGCGGACTTCAACGTCGTAATCCTTGATGTTGATAGAGGTAAGAACATCATCTTGGACAAGGCGAGAGCTAATTACGATAGCGTCGTCCATGTTGTAGCCGCGCCATGGCATGAAGGCGACGAGCAGGTCGCGGCCGAGGGCGAGCTCGGAATTGTTGATGGAGGCACCTTCAATGATGGTGTCGCCTTTCTTGAGTTTCTGACCACGAGCGACTTTACAGCGCTGGTTGTAACAACGGTCGTCGTTGGTCTTTTCAAAGTGAATCAAAGGATATTCAACGTCACCAGCGTTTTTGTAGCGAACAATAACGGAGACGCCGTCGGCCTTGATGACTTCACCAGCCTCTTTAGCGGTAACGAGCTGGGAAGTGTTCTTGGCTACCTCACCTTCAATACCGGTGCCAACGACGGGGTTGTCTTGGCGAAGTAGAGGGACAGCCTGTTTCTGCATAGCGCAGGCCATGAGAGAGCGGTCAACACGGTTTTTCTCAACAAATGGAATCAAGCTAGCGGAGACGCCAAGAATCTCTTTGTGAGCGGCATCGATGTGAGTGACTTTGCTAGATTCAACCTGGGTTGGATGGCCGTGGACACGAGCGGAGACACGGGCTTCAACGAATTTGCCGTTTTTATCAATTTTAGCGGAAGTGTCAGCGATGATCATACCCTCTTCAGTGGCGGCGTCAACGTAAACTACCTCATCGGTGACTTTACCGTTCTTGACGACGCGGTAAGGGGCCTCAATGAAGCCGTATTCATTAATACGAGCGTAGGTCGCAAGGTTTAGCACGAGACCAACGTTGGCACCTTCTGGGGTTTCTACGGTACAGATACGACCGTAGTGAGTTGGGTGAGCGTCGCGGACGTCGAAGCCGGCACGCTCACGGGTAAGACCGCCAGGACCCATAGAGGAAAGACGGCGCTTGTGGGCGAGTTCGGAGAATGGGTTGGTTTCATCCATAAGCTGGGAGAGCTGGGATGAAGCGAAGAACTCTTTAACAGCAGCCACAACCGGGCGGGCATTGATAAGCTGGGATGGGGTGACATCTTCGACATTGGCCATAGACATACGGTCCAGGATGTTTCTCTGAAGACGAAGCATGCCAAGACGGAACTGACGCTGGACCAATTCGCCGACTAGTTTAATGCGGCGGTTGGATAGGGAGTCGATGTCATCCGGAGCATCCTGGGTGTTGTTCAAGCGGATAATCTCGCTGATGATGGCAATAAGATCCTTCATCTGGAGAGTGCGGTGCTCGTTGTCGTTTGGAGTATCAAAACCAAGTCTTTGGTTCATCTTGAAACGACCAACACTGGAATAGTCATAGCGTTTGTAATCAAAGAAAGTGCGCTCAATCATAGACTTTGCGTTTTCAACAGTCGCGAGGTCGCCCGGGCGGAGCTTTCTGTAGACCTCGATAAGGGCCTCGGACTGGCCGGAGGTGGTGTCTTTATCAAGGGTGGTTTCAATGTATTTAATATCGCCGGTATCAACATCTTTGAAATGCTCTAAGATTTCAGACTTCTTAGCTACGCCGAGGGCGCGAAGAAGAGTGGTGACCGGAATCTTGCGGCGGCGGTCAATCTTGACGTAGATAGCACCGTTCATCGCGGTTTCAAATTCTAGCCAAGCACCACGTCCAGGAATAACTTTGGCACCGTAGTAGTTCTTACCGTTGACGTTGTCAGCGGTGAAGAATACACCGGCGGAGCGGATGAGCTGGGAAACTACGACACGCTCGGTACCGTTGATGATGAAGGTCGCGCGGTCGGTCATCCAAGGATAGTCACCAAAGAAGATGTCCTGTTCCTTTTTAGTGCCTTTAACTTTGTTTTCAAGCTCAACCTTGACGTGAAGCGGAGCTTCATAGGTCATAAGATTGATTTTAGCATCGTGTTCGTTTTGCTTTGGGGCGCGGAACTCATAGTCCTTGAACCGCAAAGATAGTTTTTGACCGGTGTAGTCATCGATCGGGTTTAGCTCTGAGAAAACTTCTCTCAGGCCATTTTTGACAAAATCTTCCCAAGAATCCTTCTGATGAGCAATCAGATCAGGAATCGGGAGAGCCTGGTCGCCTTCAGTGAAGAAGACACGAGACTCGCTCTTCGTATTTGTACTCACTTAATACCTCTTTTATTAGTGTATTTGATATTCTTTCAGCGCCGAAGAATACTGTCTCTATTTCATACAGAGCCTCGCTAATTCTCTGTACTCCCAAAAATAGGACACACTACTTCTTAATAATTATTTTAGCGCAGGTTGTAAAATTTTACAAGGGGGATTTTGAAGATTTTTTGATATTTTTGTTATTTTTGGCCGAGAACCAACAAACCGCCTCTCGGGCGGCTTGTTAAGCATAGATAAACTCTCAACTTGTGATTGTTGTTCTAGCTTTATTTCTCGCAGTTTTAAAGCTTATTTAGAACTAATTTAATTATACACGAGCGCGATAAATTGCGCAAGTACTTTTTTGGACTTTTTTCTAAATATCTAGATCGTCTAGGTCTGCTAATTCAGAACGAGTGCGTTCGGCGAGGTCGGAAGATGGCTCTTCCTCGACTTCGGTGATTTCTTCAGTTTCTTCGACGACCGGAGCCTCTTCCACTTGGGCAGATTCGGCCGGGCGAGCCGGGGCGCCTTCATCAGAATTGACGATTTTAAGATTGTAACGAGCATCGTTCTTGGTGCCGAGGGCGCGAAGAAGGGTGCGGATGGACTGGGCGGTGACACCGCGCTTGCCGATTACACGGCCGACATCTTCCGGAGCGACGGTGAGAGCAAGCAAGACGCCCTTCTCATCAATAGTGCGTTCAACTTCAACTTTATCAGGATTGTTGACGAGGGTTTTGACGATGTATTCTACGAATTGCTGATCAATAGTTGACATAAGATTTTCCTTTGATTACTGTAATACTATTATATCACGTTTAAGCTTCAGCTTCTGAATTTTCTTCAGCAGGGGTTTCTTCAGCCGGAGCTTCGGCAGGAGCTTCTTCAGCTGGGGCTTCAGCAGGAGCCTCTTCTTTTGGCTGGTTCTTGCGAAGCTTGTCGGCGTGCTTGGCAGCAGAGTGTTTCTCTGGAGCTTCTTTGTACCAATCTGGAAGCTTGATTTTGTTAGTCTTCAGAACGCGAGCCACGCGAGAGCTCGGCTGGGCACCGTTTTTAAGATAGAACTCGATTTTTTCTTTGTCGAGTACAGTTTGTTTAGTTTGGGGGTTGTAATTGCCGACCTCGGCAACAACGCGACCCGAAAGGGGATGGCGCTGCGCTTCTTGGACGATTATCCGATACGTAGGATAGTGCGCTCGGCCATTACGTTGCATGCGAATCGCTAGCATAATTTCTCCTTGTTAACTTATAGTAGTATAGATTATACACTAGTTTTGTTTTTTTGACAAGCCTAGATTGGGTAGGCGGAATTTAGCCAATCTGGGCAAAGTTGTTTAGGGATTTCGTGTTTTGGTAATTCTTTGGCGTATTTCTTGCGGTAAAGCTGGATAGCTTGTTCGGCGCAAGCGACCTGAGCCTCTTGCTTAGAGTGGCCGGAGGCAGTGGCGACTGATTCCCCGTTGACATAGGCGGCAACGGTGAAAGTTTTATCGTGGTCTGGGCCGTCTTCTCTCAAAGTGCGATATTCTGGGGCGACACCGTCAAAATGCTGAGAGAGCTCCTGGAAGTAAGACTTGGGGTCGCGCCAAGTTTCGCGCTCAATGACATCGTCAATTTTAACTAAAATATGATTATAGATAAACTCACGAGCGGTTTTGAAACCTTGATCAAGATAGATTGCGCCAATGACGGCCTCGAAACAGTCGGCCATAATAACGGCGTGAGAGCGAGAGGAACCAACCTGCTCCCCTTTAGACATACGAACAAGTGAATCGTAACCAAGTTTGTAGCTGGCGTCACCGATGGACTCGGTGCGAACTAGGGCGGAACGCCAAGAAGTCATAATTCCCTCTGGCTGGTTGAAGTTTCTAAATAAGAAATCTGAGCTGACGAGCTCCAAAATAGCGTCGCCAAGAAACTCTAGGCGCTCGTTGTGCTCGGGGCAAGTTTTGAGATGCTCGTTGACATAACTTCGATGGGTAAGGGCGGTAATAAAGAGATTTGGATCCTTGAATTTGAAGCCAAGTTTTTCTTTAGCGAAATCTTGGTATTTAGCGATTTCCTCTTTGGTCATAAAACTAGCGTTATTCATTATACCTCTCCTGCGCGAATTTTCTTTTTAGCAATTAGCATAAGTTTTTCGATATCTTCATATTCGATAGCATCTAGAGCGTCGTTAAATTTGAACCACTTAATACCGTTCATCCACTTTTCTTTAGTGGGGACCTCGTGAGAATCTAAGGCGCGAACTAGGTAAATCTGGGTGGTCATAAGAACGAGCTTGTCCATACGGCGATATTTGAAATGAATTTTGCCGAGCCAAGTTAAGACTTCTACGTGATGAAGACCGGCCTCTTCGCCGATTTCGCGCACGGCGGTGACTTTGGCGGTTTCACCTGGCTCGATATGGCCTTTCGGGATGGTCCAACGATTTTTAGAATCTTGAATTAATAAGACCTCTATGTCTTTGTTATCGCGGCTCATCCGGAAAACGATGCCACCAGAAGTTGGCTCGCGTACGATTTCTTTAATCGCGGGTTTCTTCCTGAAAACTGAATTTTTTAGCTTTGAAAACGGAGATTCTTTGTAAGATTTAGTCGGCAGAGCCTCCGGAATCTTTCGCTGTCTGGTTGGATTCGGGTTTCTTCCTAGCGGTCTTTTTTCCGCTGGCAGAGGCCGTCTTGTCATCCTGGTTTGATTGTTCATTTGTATCCTTAAAATCGGGGTGAAGCTGTTTCAAGGCTGTCCCCAAAACTCCATTGATAAATTTAGAAGAGTTGTCTGAACCGAAAGCTTTGGCAAGCTCTACGGCTTCGTTGATGGCAACTTTTGGCGGTACGGTATCGCTGGAAAACTCGAGCTCATAATAGCCAATGCGTAGAGTATTGCGATCAATAGCCGCAATACTGGCAATAGGCCACTCTGGAGCGATGGGCTGAAGAGCCTCATCTAGGTGTTTTAGCTCTTTGACTACGCCGTGCGTAAGAGTGTAAACGAACTCGGTATCACCCAGAGCTTTTTCATAGGGCTCGATATTTTTAGCAATAATCGTATCAATGTCGGCCGTAGTATCGCCCGCCTTACTCCGGAACTCATATTCGTACAAGCTCTGGAGAGATATAATTCTACCTAAATGCCGATTACTTGCCATAAATTACTTCTTCTTTGCCTTAACTTTAACGGTTTTAACCTTCAAATTAGGGGTTTTCTTCGCAGTTTCAAAAGCCTTGACTGCGGACTTCTTGTTAACACTACGAGCAAGCTTCAAACGGAGATGACTCCGGCGAAGACCGGTCTTCCGAGGGCTGCTCTGTTTTTTAGGTTCTGGCATTTTATGCTCCTATTATTCTATAACTTACCTACTATCATATCACAAGATTTTTATGGTGGCAAGCCTGAATTTTAAGTTTTTAGGGGTTTTTGTTGTATAATAGACTCTATGGAAATTGTGCTCGCGCTTCATAATATTCGTTCGACTTATAATGTGGGGGCGATTTTGCGCACAGCCGAAGGGCTGGGAGTATCGCGGGTGATTTGTTCGGGTTATACACCGTGGTTTGATAAGCCGGGAGTATTACCACATCTTGCTTCTAAGTTAGAGCGCCAGATTCATAAGTCGGCGCTGGGGGCGGAAAAGATGGTTCCTACTTCTTGGGCTTCCGATATTTCAAAGAGTTTGACGAAGCTTAGGGAAGATGGTTATCAGATTTTAGGACTTGAAAATAATTTAGAAAAAGAAACGGTTTTGCTTTCCGATTCAGGGCTTCCTACTTTGATTTCTGATAAGGTGGTCTTGGTTTTGGGCGAGGAAGTGGAAGGGATTTCGCCGGAACTTTATGACCGCATAGATTTATTTTTGGAAATTCCGATGGAAGGTCAAAAAGAGTCGTTTAATGTTTCGGTGGCGGCGGGGATGGCGCTGTTTAGGCTACGATATTTAAGAGCTTAGCTTTTTCAACATAGATGGTTTTCTTCGGAGCGCCGCTTACGAATTTCTTAACGTTCTCGTTTTGGAGAGCAATGCCTTCTACGATGGCCTGAGTCTCGGCATCCTCAGTGCTGACCTTAATCTTGGCGCGAAGTTTGCCGTTGACCTGGACGACGATTTCTACCTCGTCTTCTACAAGGGCCTTTTCGTCCCAGGTTGGCCAGACGTCGTCGGAGTTTAGGTGTTCAAGCATTTCAGCGGAGAGATGCGGAGCGAACGGCCCGAGGAGTTTTGCGAGAGTAATGACATCCTCTTTGCTGGCGCCGGATTTGTAAAGCTCATTGACATATTCCATAAGGGCGGCGACGGCGGTGTTGAAGCTGCGGCGGTGGAGGTCCTCGGTGACGCGCTTGACGGTTTTATTTCGGATAATTTTATTATCGTTAGTGGGTTCACTTTCGAAACAGAGAGTCCAGCAGCGGTTTAGGAAGCGGTAGACACCGCCGATACTATTGGTATCCCAGGCGGCATCTTGGTCGTAAGGGCCGATGAACATTTCATAGGTTCTCAGAGTATCGGCACCGTAGCCGGAATTAATGACGTCAAGCGGATCGATAACATTACCCTTGGACTTGCTCATCTTCTTGCCGTCGGGGGCGTTGATGTAGCCGTTGTAAAGCAAGGTTTTAACCGGTTCTCTGAACGGTAGAAGACCTTGGTCGTTAAAGAATTTACACCAGAAGCGGATGTATAAGAGGTGAGCAACAGCGTGGTCGCCACCAACGTAAATATCGGTCGGGGCCCAGTATTTAATGGCATCCTGGTCCCAGGCGGCTTTGTCGTCGTGCGGGGAGACGTAGCGCCAGAGATACCAGGAGGAACAGGCGTAGCCATCTAGCGTGTCGGTTTCTCTAGTCATTTCTTCGCCGTCGATGGTGACTTTGAGCCAATCTTTGGCCTTGGCGAGGGCGGAACGGCCAGAGTTGTCAGGCTGGTAATCTTTGACTTCAGGAATTATGACCGGGAGTTGGTCTTCTGGAATCGGATGGGGGTCGCCATTTTTATCATAGGCAATAGGAATCGGGCAGCCCCAGTAGCGTTGGCGAGAAATCAGCCAGTCGCGCATCTTGTAGGTGACTTTGCTCTTTCCGACACCTTGGCTCTCTAGCCAAGCCACGACTTGTTCTCTAGCATCGTAGGAATCAGTATCGTTAAACTGGCCGGAATTAACTAATTTACCTTCGCCGTGGTAGCATTTATCGTCATCCTCGCTGTCTTCAGGTTTTTCAATGACGGTTTTAATCGGGAGATTGAATTTTTCGGCAAACTCGTAATCTCTGTCATCGTGAGCAGGAACGGCCATAATGGCACCAGTGCCGTAACCCATTAGGACATAATCAGCGACCCAGACCGGGATTTCTTCGCCGGTGGCTGGGTTTTTGACGTATGAGCCAGTAAAGACGCCGGTTTTTTCCTTGTTTTCTTGGCGTTCAATATCGGACTTCTTTTGAGTTTCTTTGATGTAGGCTTCGACTTTTGCTCTAGTTTCGTCGGTGACGAGTTCGGCGACCAAAGGATGTTCCGGGGCAAGGACGAGGAAGGTGGCACCAAAGATGGTATCTGGGCGAGTGGTAAAGACAGTGATGTTATCAAATTCTATCTCGGCACCTTCGCTGCGGCCAATCCAGTTCTTCTGCATAGTTTTGATCTTTTCGGGCCAGTCAAGAGCGTCGACGTCGTTTAAGAGTTCATCAGCGTAGTCGGTGATTTTGAAGAACCACTGTTTCATCTTCTTCTTTTCAACTTCGTGACCACAGCGCCAACATTTGCCGCCTTCAACCTGTTCGTTGGCAAGGACGGTCTGGTCTACTGGACACCACCACTGTTCAGATTCTTTACGATAGGCGAGGCCTTTTTTGTAGAGCTGAAGGAAGCACCACTGGGTCCATTTGTAGTATTCTGGATCACTAGTGTTGATTTCTCTAGACCAGTCAATCGCGAGGCCGAGGCGCTTGGCCTGTTTTCTAAAGTTATTAATGTTGGTTTCGGTCGCGGATTGAGGAGAGATGCCGGTTTTGATGGCATAGTTTTCCGCAGGGAGGCCAAAAGTATCGTAGCCAAAGGGGCGTAGGACATTCATTTCCTGTTGGCGGTAGAAGCGAGTAAGGACATCGACGATGGTAAAGTTGCGGACGTGACCAACGTGAAGACCGGCACCAGAAGGATACGGGAACATCTCGGCTAGGAACATCTTAGCCTTTGGGCGACCGTCTTTAGTCTTGAGGCCGTTTTCGCTGGCCTTAAAAGCATCTTCCTCTTCCCATTTCTTTTGCCATTTTTCTTCAATTTTAATTGGGTCGTATTTGTCCATAAAAATCCTCGCGTATTATAACTTCTTATAATTATACCACAGATTTGATGTTTATTTTACTTTTACAGCGTCGTTGCTTAGGAGCTTGGTGAGGGGTTTGATAAGTTCGTCGGAAAGTTCAATCTTGAACGGAAGGCGCAGAGGCTTTTTCTCGCCATTCTCCTCAAGCACCAAGATAATCTCGTTCAGGCCGGGATGTAAATCACAGAGATGTTTAATTTCGTTTAGGATTTCAGTGTTATCGGGGTCTTTGATGAGACACCAGAGTTTCTCGTTTGAGTGGTCTTTGGGCTTTTCAACGGGCTTTAGAGGCTCTTCCACCGGTTTTTCGAAATTTCTTTTTACGCGTTCAGAAGAGGTATAACTCTTTTTACCGCCACGGCGAGGGGCAGATTTGGGGGCGGCGAGTTTTTGGCCGGTGGGCTTGTAACTCGTGAGGGTTTCGTCGGCAATAAGTTCGATATTTTCGGCTAGAACCTTGACGTCGGAGACGATGTTGCCGTTTTTGTCGGTAGCATTGACGCGGCCAGTACATTTAATGACATTATCCTGGACGAGCTTGGCGCCGCACTCTTCAAAAACACTCGGAAAGACCACGATTTCTTGCTCGCCAGATTTATTTTCAATTTTAACAAAGGCCATTTTGCTTTGAGACTTGGTCAAAATAGTGCGGACATCGGTGATAATGCCACCGATAGAGACAATTTTGTCGTTGTTCTCGGCGCAGACCATAGAGAATGGGTGACACTGTTCTTCAAAGAAAGTATCGTATTTATCGAGTGGGTGAGCGGAAAGATAAAGACCCATCAAATCTCTTTCCCAAAGAAGCTGCTCTTTTTCAGAGGCTTTGACCGGGGCTTGTTTGATTTCTGGTTCTGGCACGGCGCCGGCATCGCCAAAGGCCGAGAATAAGTCGGTCTGACCAGAGGCTCTATCTTTTTGAACTTTAGTGCCATAAGCCTGGATGGTCTCTAGGTTATAAAGTAAATCGGAGCGGTCATTGAAGCGGTCAAAAGCACCGGTTTTGATGGCGGCTTCCCAGGATCGTTTGTTGAACTTGGTACAATTTACTCTGGAAGCAAAGTCACAGACGGATTTGAAGGGGCCGTTTTTGTCACGTTCGGGGATGACTTCTTCTTCAACTAGGGCTTTGCCCATAGATTTGATACCGGAGAGGCCAAAACGAATAGTCTTCTCGCCTTTGACGATACCAAAGTCGCCGTAAGACTGGTTAATGTCTGGGCCGAGGACTTTAAGACCCATTTTTTTACATTCGGAAATCTCAATCGCGAGGCGGTCGGTCCAGCGCATATCGGCGGTCATCAGGGCGGCCATAAAAGCGTCTGGAAAGTGGGCTTTGAGATAGGCAGTCCAATAAGCAATCAGGGCGTAGCACGCGGCGTGGGACTTGTTGAAACAGTAGTTCGCAAAATCAAGTAGCTGGGACCAGAAAGTTTCGGCGATTTCTTCGGTCGCGCCACCGACTTCGACGGCACCTTTGATGAACTGTGGCTTAACCTCTTCCATCAATTTGATCTTCTTTTTACCAACGGCTTTTCTTAAGGTATCAGCCTGGCCGCCGGTGAAGCCGCACCAGCTCCGAGAAATCTGCATGAACTGCTCTTGGTAAATCAGGATGCCATAAGTGTCTTTCAGGGCGCTTTCTAGACCGGGGTGGAGATAGGTGATAGGCTCTTTGCCGTGCTTTCTTCTAATGAAACTGTCAATAAATTGCATCGGACCAGGGCGATAGAGCGCTACCATAGCGATAATATCTTCAAAACGCGAGGCTTTGAGGTCTTTTAGATAGCGTTTCATACCGGCAGATTCAAGCTGGAAGACACCGGTGGTCTCGGCGCGTTGGAGCAATGCGTAAGTTTCGGGGTCGTCAAGCGGGAGCTGGTACATATCAAGGTCTTTGCCGTAGACTTTGCGGACCATCCGGAGGGTGTTGTTAATCACGGAAAGGTTAGAAAGGCCGAGAAAGTCCATTTTAAGCAGGCCGAGCTCCTCAATTTGAGTCATTGGGAATTGGGCGGCGAGGGTTTGTTCGCCGTTAGTCTGTTTTCTGGATACTTCAAGGGGAAGGAATTTGACGAGGTCGTCCGGGGCAATCACTACGCCGCAGGCGTGAACACCGTGTGAGCGGATGGTGCCTTCGAGCTGCATCGCAAAATCAATGACTTCTTTTGCGGTGGGGTTGGTTTCGTATTCATTTTTAAGGTCGGGGACATTTACGATGGCTTCTTTAAGAGGGACGTGGTGACCCATAGTAGGATCCGGGACTAATTTAGCGATGCGGTCCGATTCCGCATAAGGGACTTCAAGGACTCTAGCAACGTCGCGAACGGCGGTCTTCCCCATCATTTTACCAAAAGTGACGATGTTGGAGACGCGGCCGCGGCCGTATTTCTCAGTACAGTATTGGATAACCTCGTCGCGGCGGGTATCTTGGATGTCGGTATCAATATCTGGCATAGAGATACGGTCTGGGTTCAGAAAACGCTCGAAGAACAGGTCGTATTTTAAGGGGTCGAGCTCGGTAATTCTGAGGGCGTAGGCGAGGAGTGAACCGGCGGCGGAGCCACGGCCTGGGCCATAGACGATACGTTTCTTTTTGCCCCAGTTGATGAAATCTTGGACGATTAGGAAGTAGCCATTGTAGCCCATTTTATCCACTACGGAAAGCTCGTAATCAATTCTTTCCAGTTGCTCTTTAGTAAGAAGTTTGCGGCACTCTTTTATAGAGAGTTTCTCGGCTTCTTCTTCGGTTTTGCCGCCATAACGGAAGGCTAGACCACGAAAAACTAGTTGGTCTAGGTATTCTTTTTCACTGAGACCCCCCGGGATGCCTGGGAATTTCGGAATCAGGATGCGGCCAAGCTGAAGATCTACATTACAGCGTTCGGCGATGCGCTTAGTGTTTCTGACAGCCTCGGGACAATCTTTACCCCAGCGGGAGAGAATATCTTTTGGTGGGATGACGTGAAGTTGGAAATCTTTTAGGGACATTCGGTTAGGGTCGCTGAGGTTGGCGGCGGTGCCAATACAGAGGAGAATTTCGTGGGCCTCTTGATTTTCGTGCTTTAAGTAGTGGCCATCGCAAGTAACCGTGAGGGGCAGGCCGGTTTCTTTGGCGATTTTTTGGAGACCTTCATTGATTTTTCTTTGGGTCTCCCAGTGAGTGGGCGAATCGGGATGACCGTGGTCTTGCATTTCAAGATAAAAACGGTCTTTGAAAGTCTTGGCATACCAGTCTACGAGTTTTTTGGCGCCCTCGTAATCCCCTTCTTTGAGCCGAACGGAGATTTCAGAAGAGGCGCAGCCAGAGAGACAGATGATGCCCTCGTTATACTTTTCCATCAAATCGTGGTCGATACGGGGCTTGTAATACATGCCATTAATTTCGGCTTCAGTCATGAGACGACAGAGGTTTTCGTAGCCCTGATTATTCATAGCGAGAAGAGTGATATGAAAGCGCTCTTTGTCGTGAGCTGGGTCTTTGTCTGTGTATTTACGGGCGGCGACATAAGCTTCAAGCCCGAGGACGGGCCTGATGCCGGCGTCGTTTGCGGTTTTATAGAGTTCAACTAGGCCGGTCATAGTGCCGTGGTCGGTGACAGCGACGGCCTCCATACCTTCTGATTTAACAAAATCAATTAAATCTGGGATTTTAGTGAGACCGTCAAGAAGAGAGTAATGGGTGTGGTTATGGAGGTGTACAAAATCAGACGGCTTTAAATCTTTGCCGGTTGAAACGGGTGTTAATTTGACCTCCGGGGACATAGTACTATTATAACATTTTTCAACAAAAAATGGCCTCGAAGGGCCGATTTTGTTATTTCTTTTTAGTGTGGCTAACGCTTTTTGCGGCCTTTTTGGCGTCACGGGTGACAGTGCGCTTGACTTTTTTAGCCTGGGCGACGGTCTTGGCACCAGTGGCACGGGCCTTCTTGTAAGCCTTTTTGCCACCTTTTTTGATGTCGGCTCGAGTTTCTTTACCGGACTTTGGCGCTAGCAAGATGCCAGCAGTAGCACCGACTAGGGCGCCGAGTAGAAAACGATGTTTTTTCTTGGATGTCATATCCCACCTTTCTTATTAATCTTCGCTTTTCTTAAACTTATTATATTGCTTTTTAATGCGTTTGGCAAGACCGCTTATGCTTCCAACCAGGGTCATTTCATAAAGATTGCCAGCGACGCCAGAGGCTTTATCGGCGAATTCTTGACCGGTTTCAATGAAGCGGCGAGTTTCTTTGATTAATTTAGAGATTTTTACGAGTACGATAATGCCGATTAAAAGGAAGATAAAGAGTGTAGCGGCTAAAATTATCATAATAATCCATTCAGCAGTGTTCATTATAGATTCTCCTTATTATAATATGCGCAGGCGGCCGCGTAATTTTTGGGGTCGCCAGTGGTCATCCAAGTTCCCTTGGTTTTCTCAACGTAAACCGGGCCGTCTTTGGTGAGGTCGGTGATGGCATCGACGGTCCAAAGTTCGCCATCAAGACCGGTGTTATCAGGATTCAAATACTGGAAAACTTCCGGAGTTAGGAGATAGCGACCATAGCTAGTGAGGTTAGACGGGGCATCTTCAATGGCCGGCTTTTCAACGATATTTTCAAGGGTCATATCTTCCTCGTTCTTGAGGCGAATGATACCGTATTTATTGAGGACTTCGCGTGGCATTTCCTGGGCGATGATGATAGCCTCGGCATCTTCGTGGTTTTCGTAAGATTCAATCAAAGTTTTAACATCAGAGGTACCAAAGACGACATCGTCCGAGTATAGTACTACGAAAGCCTCGTCGTCGTTGATAAATTCTCTAGCGGAAGCAATTGGGGAGCCGTTGCCATAAGGGAGATTAGGATCTTGCTCAATGACAGTGATCTTCGGGAAATCTTCTAGGACCTCACGAACTGGCTCGTAGCGGTCCGCTTTACCCTGTTTTTCAAGCAAGGCTTTGATTTGAGGGACCTCTTTGTGGAAATAATCGTCATAAATCGGGCGACCAGCAGGAGTGGCGACGATAATAATCTCCTCAATGCTAGCGGCGATACATTCTTCAACACAGAGTTGCATGATTGGCTTGGCGCCCATCGGGAGCATCGCTTTTGGAATAACTTTAGTAATAGGCAGGTACCGGCTAGCAAAGCCAGCATCAGTGATAATAGCTTTTTTTGGTAGTTGGTATTTCATAAAACTCCTTGAGACTTTATTATAGCACACCCTACTTCTTTTTAATAGATTTGAAGATACGAGAAAGAGGATTCCTGTTCCGCTTTTCGGCTTCTTTTTTACGGCGCTCACGAGCGAGACGGCGTTCTTCTTTTTCCTCGGCGAGCTCGTTCTTGTTATGAACGGCATAGATTAAGGCGGTGATGCCATAAATCATAGTGTAAGTACCGAAGAACTTAATGAAGGTAGTGGGGTTTTCAAAGTGGCCAGAGTTGAGAACGACAAAGCCAAGAATACAGGCACAGATGCCACAAACAATCCACATAAAGCGGTCGGTCGGGTCGGAGAGAGATTTGAACCCGAGCAAGATTTCAAAGACGCCGCAGAAGATGGTGTAGCCAGCCAGTAAGCTCAAGGCCCAGGCGACGTTTAAATCTTTAGTGAAGAGAAGCGCAAGGCCGATACCGAAGTTCAGTATCCCTAAAATAAGAGCAAGGCCCCAGTTTTGCTGGCGGCGTTTGCGGTAGATTAGGTTGGCGAGGTCTATTACCCCAAGCACAAGCAAGGTGATGCCGGCGATGATGACAAGTGTGCTGACTTTGTCGATGTTGGTAAACATAACGAACCACCCGAAAAGTAGCCCGACTATCCCTTGAAGGGCAAAGATGAGCCAATGCGACTCAATGTATTTTCTGACCTTACGGTTTGACATAATATTATCTCCACTTTATTGTTATGTTTATTATAGCACAGTTTGTTAACTTTAGAAAGAAAAAGCGATGCTATTTTAAGCATCGCTTTGTTTGGAAGGTCTTGGGCAGATTTTCACCCAAGTGTAGGCATCTTTCTCGGTTGCCCACCACTGGTGCCTCTTGTCAGGATATGATGATACAATTACCTCATCTTTATCCTCAATACTTTCCAGCCAGACGACCAGCCCCCATTCTCCGATATCGGGGTTAATGCCAACATAGTAATATCTGGGGTCAAGATCTTTTACGACCTCGGTGTAGCCGGCCTCGGCCAAAAACTGAACCCAGCGTTTGGCATCAAGCCTTTCTTTGCTAATTTTTTGGGGCCAGACGCCAGTCGCCTCAAATATCTTCCAGGCACAATAGCTGGTGGAATATTTGATGACGCAGTTACTCTGGTCGCTAATCAGGTTGTAACCTTCTGGGCTATCATTCTCTTCCCAGTCAGCAAAGTATTGATGGTAGTAAGGTCCGGGATAGGTGTCAATGTTCCAGTTGCCGGACTTATATTGCTTAATCTTTCTCTGCCAAACTTCAGACTCCCAGCATTTCTGGGCCAATTTACGATATCTGTTCCTGGCAAAATGCCGAAGAGGTCTAAACTTGTCCCATTTCGGGCAGGACAACTTAGCCCAAAAATTTGCTACTTTCACAGATTCCATTTTTTCACCCCCTTTGGAATAAAAATTAAAGAGCTAACACTACTTGTATTATAACATAAAATATCTATTTTTACAAGTTAGACGTGGCGGAGATGGCGGCGGAGAGTCTCAATAGCCAAAGTCTTTCTGTAGGCAGCTGGTTTTAAGATTAAATCGTGGGCCGGGACGTATTTTAGCTCGGTCACCCCAAAGCCGCGCTTGAAGCAGGACACCCCATAGAAGCGGTGTTTAGTATCATCTTCGTCCACAATGCCCCAGAAATTATATCTGTTAATTCCACGTTCCCTAGCATCTCGCATCGCCTCCATATGAAGCAGTGGAGCGCCGGAGAGTTTAGTGCCAAGCTCGGACGAAACGCCATAGTGATAAGAGGCCTCGTTGCCGTAGAAAATCATAAAGTTTTGGGCTAGAATTTCGCCGTTATATTTAGCAGTGTAAAGCACGGCCTCGCCATTAGGGGCGAAAGCGGCAAATTGTTTAGTTAGAAAATCCTCCGAGAAGGCAAAGAAATCGTGTCTTTTTGCGGTCTGGAGCTGGATATCATAAAAAGTCTTGATATCTTTGGGGTCGGTGGACTTTTCGACAGTGATATTATTCTTGGCGGCTTTTCTAAGGGCCCGGCGCAATCTCTGGCGCATACCGGCTAAAATTTCATCTTCGGATTTGGTCAAATCTAGTATTCCGGCGAACTCCACCGAAAGATACATTGGAGCTTTTTTGGTTTTTAGTTCTTTTTCAAACAGGGCTAGGGATTTATCGGAGAGCTCTAGTTGTGGACGGATACGGACAAAGACACAGTTATTCTTCTTGCCACCCTCTTTAATATCTTCAAATACCGCATCTCTAAGCGATTTATTTTTCCAGTCTAGAATCGGGCCACCAGCAATCGCCAGGTGACGACCGCGTTTTGCGTGCTCAACTACCCCGGCATAGGCTGCGACAATTTTATCGCCGTCCTTAGCTAGACGGCGGACAATCTCGTTGCCACGGCTCTTGTGAAATTCATAGAAATCAAAAGATTGAAGGAAATTTGCCTCTGGAAAACTGGTGACAAAATCATCCCAAAGCTTTTTATCATTACAATCTTCAAAAGTATACTTCGACATAATTTAATTATACCACGTCTAGCCCAAGTGGCGGTGGTGTTTCCTGGCGGTTTCGATTAAAAGGTCGGGAAGGTATTTGACTTTGGAGATGACTAGGTCGTGGGCAGGAACGAAATTGACAATTTCGCCACCAAAGCCGGTTTTGAAGGTGGTAACTTTGGCATAGCGGTGGTTAGGTTGGCCGGCTGGAGCGATACCCCAGAGGTTAAAACGTTCATAACCCTCGGCTTTTAGGTCCTTCATAGCTTGCCAGAGTAGAGCGTAGGCTCCAGGGAGTTTGCGATTTAGGTCGGTGCTGGCAGCCTCAAAATAATCCGCTTCCTTGCCATATTTTAAGATTAAGCCGTAGGCTACTGGCTCACCCTCTTCGGTGCGGGCGACATAAAGGCTGGCATTTTTGCCGAAAGCGCCACATTCGGCTTCAAGATCTTTCTTGCTAGGCGGGATGAAGTGCTGGCGCGAGGCAGTCTGTTGTTGGGTTTTGTAAAATTCATCAAGCAGCTCCTTGAAATGTTTATTGTCGGCAGAAAGGCTGTCTACTTTGAGCTTTAATTTCTCGGCGCGACGGACCTCGTAACGGGTTTGGCGGCGCATATCGCCAAGTAGCTCATTTTCTGATTTTTTGAGGTCTATAATCACGGTGTGCTCGGCATGAAGATGCATCGGGGAGGGTTTTAAGCCTAAATTTTTTAGCAATTTGAGATTTCCAGAGGTATTTAGGAGCTGGGGGCGGAGACGAACAAAGGCACATTTGTTGGCTTTGGCGGCCTTCTTTAGCTCTCCCATCATCTCGGCAACGGAGTTTTTGTCGGACCAGTCAATTAACGGACCACCCGGGACCTCAAGATAACGGCCACGCCGGGCAGCTTTAATAATACAAAGCGCGGCACATTTGCCGGCGTCAAAATCTAGGGCGATAGCCTTATGACCAACAGCTTCGTTAGTGAGACACCAGAAGGAGGACTGAAGAAAATTAGCTTCAGCGTGGTATTTTTTGATGTTTTCGTCCCAGACGACGAGCAAATCCTGCTTTGTGATGGTGTTTACCATACTTTGCCCTCGGTGGTTTCTGGGCCTTTTTCAGGCTTCTTATATTGACGGATTTTGGGGAGATTGTCGGTGGTGGGTTTCTTTGGGAAACGTTCTTCCCTGGTCAAGGTAACGGAAGTGCCATCAGAGTTGGTATTTTTGTCAATGATATTAGTGCGGTTTAAGTGCTTTTTATTCAGTTTGTCATAGACTACTTCAGAATAATTGATGTCCCCTGCTTGAATAGCAGACTGGCTCGTTCCGCGCGGGTGTTTCGGGGTAAGTTTCCTCGTGCGCATTCGCGCACGAGTTTGCCTTTCCGTCCAAAGCCACTGGCTTTGGACGGTCCTGTCCCGAAAATTTACCCCTAAAGAACTTTTTCCTTCGGAAAAAGCTTCTTCAGGGGGGACCCCATTTTCGGACCACCCTTCAACAGCCCGGCGAAGGTCACCAGCCTGCCCATAATAATCATCATACTCATCTTCCTCGTCTTCGGCATAAAGCTCTTCTTCCGGCATGACTTGGAGTTCGGCGAGGGCGAAGTCTAGATCGGACTTTACAGGGGTGCGAGCAGCAGAAGCTTTTCGCGGGGTCTTTTTAGGTTCTTTGGAGATGTTGACGGGTTTTTTAGATGGCTCTTTTGGGGCCTTTACAGGGGCCTCTGGGGTAAGTTTCAAAGAGAGATCCGGCATATCCTCCTCTTTTACAATATAGCGCTCAATTAGCTTCCTAGCTGGCTTCAAATCTTTTTTAGAATACCAGGTGGGGAGATTTATTAGGTGCTCGGCAGCCCAAATTGCCATCGGGCACTCCTCTTCTGGGAAATTTACCCGGCGGTAGTATCTAATAGGGGAAACCGGGCAACTGTACCAGATATCATCAAAGACGAAGCCTCCTCGCTCTAATTCTTTCAGTAAATATTCTCTATCATCCACAAAGAACGGCTCACGAATCGGCTTTCTGCCGGAGCGAGGAATCTTTTTAATCTGTTTTAGGGCCAATTTGGCTTGCCAGAAGGTGATGCGGTCCAGAGGTTCTAGCTCGGCATCGGCGGAACGCTGGATAAAGTGGATTTTCAAGAGAAAGCTGGTGAAGAGACGGCCAAGATTTCCAATATGATAGAAGCCGCGAATTAAAAGGCCAAAAAACGGATACCAGCGGTCTCTGAGGCGGTCCGAGAGGCGCGGGCGGCGGGAAGGTTGGGAAATAGTTGGAGAATCTGGACTAGTGAAAATTACCGCGCCACCAGAGATGGTATCAATGGCTTTACCTTTACCAAAAGATAGAACTACGGCATCTCCGATGGTGCCAGCTTCACGGCCGTCTTTATAATGAATCCCCATGGAATGTGCCAAATCTTCTATCAAAACTAGGCCATATTTCTTACAGATTTTTTCAATACCTCTGATATCACAAGGGATACCGAGATTATTCTGAACGACTACGGCTCTTGCGTCTGGGTGCAAAGCGAGAGCGGTTTTCAACTCTTTTGGACCGAAATGGATAGTGTCTTTATCTATATCGGCAAAAGCTGGAATACAGCCGGCCTCGGAGACAGCTTCATAAACAGCGTAACAGGTTAAAGCGGTGACAATGACCTCTGATTCTTTAGGGACGAGGCGATCCAAGGCGATAGCTAGGCCGGTACGGCCGCTGTGATAAACTGCTACTCGGTCTTTAGTGGTGCCGTAGTGAGCGGCGAGGTAGGCCCGAAGTTCGTTGAGATTACTTTTTGTACCAAATGAAAAAGTATGCCTTATGACATCTGTAAACTTGTATGTGGAGGCCTGACCGAGGAAATACACCTAAATTACCCCCTTAGTTTTAGAGGCGAGCGAGCGGCTTGGGTCGACATTGGTGACACTTTTGACGGTTTTCGCGATAGCCCTGGCAAAACCGGCTGGATCCGAAATATAGGGGGCGTGATTCCAGTTGGCATAAAAATCTAAAGTGGAGTTTGGCAGAAGCTCGTGCATCTTTTCGGCCTGGCGGGGCGGGGTGGTAGTATCTTTTTGGCCCCAGAGGATAGTAGTAGGAGTGGTAACCTTGGAAATATCTAATTTTTTGTCGGAATCAAGCATATTTGAAAGGGTTTGCTTCATATTCTCAGGGGCACGGTCGTAATCAGAGGCCCCAAGTAGTTTATGATAGACTTTCCGGAGAGGCTTGACCTTTTTAAGGGGGGCGAACACTTTAGAGGCCTTACGGTTGAGGTCCCTTTTCTTGCTTTCTTCGTATACGCCGGCGGCATCCACCAAGATAAGGTGTTTAACCTTGCCTGGCTTTTCAGAGAGGAGGTTTAGAAGGATACGACCCCCGTTACTATGGCCTAAGACAATGGCATCTTTAGGGATGTTGCGGTCTGCCCATTTGACATAATCCTCTATCGTCCAGACCTTGTTAGAAGGCGCGGTAAGACCAGGGACATTTAACATCTGTATCTTTATACCCTTTTCCTTTAGCTCGGCAATGGTGCGCTTCCAGGGCTCTACAGTGTAAGTCCAGCCGTGAATAACATAAATCGTGGTCATATTCCTCCTTAATTTAACCCTCTTTTTTCGCGACGCTTGGTGGCTGCTTTCTCCCGACGGGGCAATTTCTCGGCATCCGCGGGATTTTTTAATAATTTCTCAATAATCCACTCTAGATATTGCGAACCTTTGAAAATCAGAACCTCGTCGCCTTTGGTATTTTGTTCAATATACTTCAGGGCCGGCCTGACATCTGAGAAAGTCTCTGCGTCTACTTTTAGTTCCTTTAATCTTGGGTAGGTGTATTTCTTGGTGCGGCGGCCAACCAGGAGAACCTTGGTAGGCTTGGCGTCAGCAATTAAATCCGCTAGCTTAGCGTGCTCATCACCCTCAATAAAGCCCTGTTCTACCATATCACCGATGATGTACCACTTTTTCTTCTCTGGCATCTCCTTGCTCATTTCAAGAATAGATTGGACGGAGATAAGGTGGGCATTATAGGAGCTATCAATAATTTTAAGGCCGTTTTTACCCTCGAAGAAGCTGCTTCTACCGGGGGCAACCACCATGTTGGTGAGGTTGGTGTTAATCTTAATTTTAAGATAGTCCATTAGGCCTTCTAGCATTAAAAGCTGGATAGCCATGTCTTTTGGCATCGGTTGAGCGAACTTGAATTTTAGGCCGCTTTTTAATTCAAAGGTGGTGCTATCAGGGGTGACATCGTATTTTTTGAGGTCTTTTTTGTAATATCTGATGACATCGGCCTTTGTTTTGCCTTTTTTGAGAATCTTTTCGGTGGCTTTGACCATTAGAGGAACATCACCGTCGATATAGATGACTTTTCTGGTGTTCTCCGGGAGAGTGGCAAACTCGTGGGTGATGGCTTTATCGAGGTTCTCAAAGATACCATCTCTAATCTGCTGCTCGTATTGGACGGCGTGAGAGCGGCCGAGAGAGACCCAAAGGGTAATCTCGGGCTTTAGCCAGGTAGCCAAGAATTCGGTTTCGTGGGGGCGCTCACCATCAATCTCAACAATATAAAACTTCTCTTTATGCTTTACAAAAAGCGATTTAACGGGGACGGCAAAAATCAGGTAAAACCAGCGGGCTTTAGAACCGGTGACGCCTCGGAGATCCACGAGGTCAAAAGCGATACCAAAGGCCGAGTTCGCATCGTGGGAATAGTGCGCTTCGTCTTTTAGCTGGGTCTCTACTAGGTGTAGCATCGTAGTTTTACCGACAGAGCCGGTGATAGCGATAATACGGGGGTGCCAACGCTTCAGAGCGTGATTTGCAAAAAAGCGAAAATACCCTGCAGCTACGAAGTAAAATTTCTTCTTAAATTTTGCGGTAATACGCATACATCTATTATATCAAATCCTACGGGTTTGTCACCTTGACATTTTAGGGACAATGCAGTATAGCTTCAATTATAAACCACCAGTTCAGAGCTAAGCTCGATGGGCTTTACCCGAATTGGAAGGATAGCGACTGGTTTGAAGAACCGGAAGTGACCCGGCTGAAGAACTGCGCCAGTCTTAGGACTGGCGCTTTTCATTTTGCACAAAGGCAACAAAAAGCCCCCTAAATGGGGGCTTTTTTCTACATACGGATTTCAGCATCAACGCCAGCTGGGAGCGAGAGATTCTGAAGTGAATCGATCGTCTTTGGGGTGGCATTGGTGATGTCAATCAGGCGCTTGTGAACCTTCATCTCGAAAGCCTCACCACCGGTCTTATAGACGTGTGGGCTCTTGACTACGGTAAAGGTGCTTCTTTTGGTCGGAAGAGGCACTGGGCCGCTGACATTGGCACCAGTTCTGATGGCGGTGTCAACAATTTGCTTAGCGCTCTGGTCGATGACGCGGTGGTCATAGGCCTTGAGGCGGATACGGATTTTTAAACCTTCTTTTTTGGCTTCTGCCATTTAATTCCTTTCTCGCTAGATAACCTCGAAAGAATGGAGTTTTTCTAGCCTGATATTAATTTATAACAGTGTATATTATACACCAAAAAGAGCCGCTTGTAAACGGCTCTTTTTTTAATTGCTATTTTACAATCTTGGTGATAACACCAGAACCAACGGTCTTGCCACCTTCACGGATAGCAAAGCGGTCGTTGTTGTTCATAGCGATTGGGGCAAGGAGTTTAACCTTGAAAGTGACGGTGTCACCAGGCATAACGATTTCCTTGTCAGCTGGAAGCTCAACTTCGCCGGTAACGTCGGTAGTTCTGAAGTAGAACTGTGGCTTGTAACCCTTGGAGAACGGGGTGTGGCGGCCGCCTTCCTCTTTCTTCAAGATGTAAACTTCACCTTCAAACTCGGTGTGTGGGGTAATGCTACCTGGGGCAGCGATAACCTGACCACGCTCGATTTGATCGCGCTCGATACCGCGGAGAAGAAGACCTGCGTTATCGCCAGCCTGACCCTGATCAAGAGTCTTGTGGAAGGCCTCGATACCGGTAACGACGGACTTCTGAGTGTCCTTAAGACCGACGATTTCAACTTCGTCGTTCAATTTGACGACACCCTGCTCGATACGACCAGTAGCAACAGTACCACGGCCTTTGATAGAGAAGACGTCTTCAATTGGCATTAGGAATGGTTTGTCAAGATCGTGCTCTGGAACATCAAAGTATTCGTCCATAGCCTTAACGAGGTCCATAATAGCCTGTTCGTTTTCAGCATCACCTTCGAGAGCTTTGGTAGCGGAACCCTTGATGATTGGGGCGTTGTCGCCATCGAAGCCGTACTTGTTCAAGAGTTCGCGGACATCCATCTCAACGAGCTCGACGAGCTCTGGGTCAGCGAGATCCATCTTGTTCAAGAAGACGATGATTTTTGGAACGTTCACCTGGTGGGCGAGAAGTACGTGCTCACGGGTCTGCGGAAGCGGACCATCGTTCGCAGCGACGACGAGGATAGCGCCATCGATCTGGGCAGCACCGGTAATCATGTTCTTAATGTAGTCAGCGTGGCCCGGCATATCGACGTGGGCATAGTGACGCTTTTCAGACTCGTATTCCTGGTGGGAAGTAGCGATAGTAATACCGCGAGCCTTCTCTTCAGGGGCGTTGTCGATTTGGTCGTAAGCGACCGGCTTGTTAACTTCGCTAGGAAGCTTTTTTGCTAGAACCGCAGTAATAGCAGCGGTAAGAGTGGTTTTACCATGGTCGACGTGACCCATGGTGCCAACGTTAATGTGTGGCTTGGAACGGTCAAAATTTGCCATTCTTTTATTCTCCTTTTATTAATTGTCTGGTAGCACTAATAAAAACCATCTCCAGACACTTACTACTATTTTACATGATTTTTGGGGGGTTGTAAAGAGGAAAATCGCTTAATTTTTACCATGAAAAAGGGGCCCTTAAAGAGCAAGGACCCCTCCCGATAAGATAAGTTAATTAAAATCACTTCTTGTACTTGATCTGACTGCCGGCACCACCTTTGGCCTCAAAGACGCTCTTGGTCTGGTCGAATACCTTCTTAGGTATCTTCACAGTCGCGTTAGCTTTGATTCCGCTGATGAAATCATTGCCTACAGCCTCTGTAGTAGTTAAGTTGCTTGAATTAACTGTAAGAGTAGCAAGGTTAGCGTCGCCTGAGTAAGCGCCAGCACCAATGTAGGTCACTCCTGCGCCGATCGTAGCCGACTTCAGGTTAGCACAGTTTGCAAAGGCGTAGTTGCCGATAGTTGTAACTGTCTTACTTGTAGTAGCCTTGGTGATAGCGGTACCAGCAAAGGCGTAGTCGCCGATGCCAACTAACTTGCCGCCCAGAGTCAATGTCTTGAGGTTAGTACAGCCGTTAAATGCGCTGTCGCCAACCGTTCTGGCGTTGGAGCCAATACTCACCTTCTTAAGACTGGTGCTACCCTTGAGTAAATTATCAGGGATATTTGCCATGTCTATGGTAAGAGTGGCCAGGTTGGTACAGCCGTCGAGTACTTCAATACCCATAGTCTTAACTGTCTTGCCAACCTTGAATGACTTCAGGCTAGCACAACCAGCGTAAGCATAATCGCCAACAGTCTCAACATTAGAGCCGAGAGAAGCGGTCTTCATGCTCGAACAATTCTGGAATGCGCAAGCGCCAACAGATTTAACATACTTGCTCATACTTGATGAAGTAAGACTCTGGCAATTATAGAATGCATAATCGCCGATAGACTCTAACTTACCAGATAAGCTGATTCTGGTAATTCCAGTGCTAGCAAATGCAGATTCGCCGATAGACTTAACAGTTTTGCCAATAGTTACTTTCTTAAGGTTAGCATATCCGCTAAACAGCCCATCAGGGATATTCGACATACCAATAGTAAGCGTAGCCAAATTACTACATCCGCTAAAGGCGCCAACTCCGATAACCTCTACTCCAGATCCGATATTTAACGTCTTCAGACCTGTACAGCCGTCAAACGCTCTAGCGCTAACGGTCTTCACCGTATTTCCGATCTTCACTGTAGCAAGAGCAGTACAGCCGTCGAAAGCTGATTCGCCAATTGAGTTGACTTTACCTGCGATAGACGCAGATTTCAGGTAGGTACAGCCAGCAAAAGCATAGCTGCCGATAGTTTCTACTTTACCAGAGACATTAGCCTTAGTGATTGCTGTACCAGCAAAGGCTCTATCACCAATTTCTTTCACCTTGCTACCAAACGATACCGATTTCAGGTTAGTACAGCCGTCAAAAGCGCTGTCGCCGATAAACAGTACGTTAGAGCCGATGGATACGTTAGTGATAGTAGTATTGCCCTTAAAGGCTTCATCGTAGATTCTGGTAATCTTGTAGGTCTTCTTGTCCGTTCCCTTGATAGTGTTGATAGAAGCTTTCTTGCCGTAGTTAGTACCATCGAGCAGTGTAACGGTGTTTTTACCATCGTTGTTCTTTGCTACTACTACACCATTCTTGGTCGGGACGACCTCTGTCGGAGCGGGTTCTTTAACCTTGGTCCATCTTGCAGTCAAGGTGGTGTCTGCCTTGATGACATCACCAGCTGCTGCCTTGGTACCATCTGCGTAGAACCAGCCGTCAAGAGTGTACTTCTCCCTCGTACTGTCAGGCAGTTTCGGGAGTTTGTTGTCTGAAACAGTCATAGGAGCTACAGCACTACCGCCGTTAGCATCGAAGGTGATAGTGTAATTCGTTACTCCAGGTGTCCAGCTTGCGGTTAAGGTAACATTGCCAGTAATTACGTCGCCAGCTACTGCTTTGCTTCCGTTCTCATAGAGCCAACCGTTGAAAGCGTTACCTTCCTTAGTTGTAGTCGGGAGAGTCGGAAGCTTGCCATCTGTTACAGTAATAGGATCTACTGCAGTACCACCTTGAGTATCAAAGTAAACAGTGAACGTGCCACTCTGTGTCCATCTAGCGGTAAGAGTGACATCGCTTGTGATTGTATCACCAACTGCTGCCTTAGTTCCATTTGCATAGAACCAACCGTCGAAGGTGTTGTTCTCTTTCGTAGTTTCCGGAAGAGCAGGCAACTTACCGTCTGTAACCGTGATCGAGCTAACCGGTTTACCACCATTTGAATCAAAGGTGACGGTATAAGAACTCGGTCCAGGTCCAGGCCCAGGTCCGGGAGGTGTTGTATCCTTCCACTGAGCAGTAAGCGTAGTATCTTGAGTGATTGTGTCGCCAGTTGCGGCCGCGCTTCCATCAGGATAGGTCCACTTCAGGAAGCTCCAATAGCCTGACCTTGTAGGTGTCGGCAATGTGCCAAGCTGATCAGTGTAAACAGGGTCATAGGTCTCGTTACCGCCGTTAGCGTCAAAGCTTACCATGTATACTCCGGTTGCATAACCAAGAGCGTAGGTTGAGAAGAACCTGGTGTAAATATGTACGACAGGGTCGTCAATAAAATAGGTTCCATCTACAAGCTCGCCGGTCGGTGCGGTTGCAAGTTCCTTAAACCTTGTGTAGGTCTTGGGGTTACCGTCATGCTCGCGAACTACTGCCTTCAGATTAGCCACGCCATTTGTCGGTGTGTAGATAATGTCTACAACGCGTCCGAGGTCGTGGATTTCACTAGCAATGCTGTTGTTTGAAACAGAAGTGATATACTGCGTGATATCAATATCAACGTAAGTCTTAGTGATATTTGCAGTTGTACCGCCGAAAGCTTCTTCCAGCTTGTCTTCGATGGCCGTACCAGCGTGAGTATCAGTCAAGTCCTCTTCGATGAAGAGTTTTGTTACTGAAGTTTCGCCAGTGCCAACGTTATCATCAAGAATATCCTTGATATCATTAACAGAGCTGTTATCGATCTTTCCAGCAGCGTTACCTTCTGTCTGAATAATGGTCTCGCCCTCTTCGCCTGCGATCCAAGTAGCTACGAGTGCAACTGCCTGGTTATTAGGAGCGGGCAAGGTGTAACTCATTACCTTATCTGTGCCACCGTTTACGGTCCAGCCTGTAAAGACATTGTCTGCCTTAATTGGTGCCGGAATGTTGTTGATAGTAGCCAGATTGTCGTCGACATAAGCTGCCAAAGCTTCGTTCGTTCCTACAACATAACCAAAGTCATCCCAACCCTCTATGTCAGCTGCCTGGAAGGCGCCGCCGTCAAGGTCGAAACTAACTGTGATGGTCTTTGCGCTAGAGAACGTAGCCGTATAACTTAAGTTTCCTGTGATTTCGCCAACTGCCAGTGTGACTGTGGCGGTCGGTTCGTCAGTGCCCTTCTGCCAGCCATCAAATACTTTGTGAAGCTTAGAAATGGCCGGGATAGTAAGGCTATCCTCAACGGTCTTGGTGACTGTAGCTTTGTTCTCGCTCAGGGTGAATCCAGCGGACTCAAGAGCGGTAACAGATGCTGTACTGATGTCATCCAACCCGAGGAGGGTGACAGTGTTGTTGTTGATAGTATACTCATCTGCGACAAAGATCAAGTTGGTCTCGTCGTCAGCGTCCTCTATACCGATGGTCGCAAGTGTTAAAGTACCAGCAGTATAAAGTGTTGCCGTTTCGTCACCTTGCAGGTACCAGCCTTCGCCCGAAGTGTAACCAAGCTTGTCTGGAATTGCCGGTATGGTGATTGACGTAGCACCCGTCAGATACGTAAAGCCAAGATCAGCGAGCTCTGTAGTGCCGTCCATGAAAGTAACGGTGTAAGACCTCACGAACCTTGCCGTGTAAGTCGCGTCTGCTGCGGTGCTAGGATTGAAGTTAACAGTTAAAGTTGCAGTGGTAGGATCATCGCCAGTGTACCAACCAAGGAAATCATAGTCGGTCTTGGCTACTGCCGGAAGATTAAAAGCTTCGTCATCATCGACAAAGATCAGCGTGGCTGTCCCATCGTCGTTAACGGTAAACTTGTCTTCCAAAGCTGCAACTGAGGCTGAAGTGATACCCTCTAACCCAGCCAGGATCAAGGTGTACTCCTGCTCAAAGACAGCCGCATAGCTAAGATCATCGTCGATATCTCCTACTGCTAATTCGACAGTCTTGCCATCCGTAGTTTCAGCGTCGCTGTCATCCCACTTCATGAAGCGGAAGCCATCTTTGCTGATTTCAGGAATAGTAAGACTATCCTCAATAGTCTTGGTGATAGTAGCGGTACCATCTTCAACGGTGAAGCCAATGTCTTCAAGCGCATCGATAGAATTCTCGCTTACACCCGTTAACCCGGTAAGGGTGATGGTGTAGGGTATGGTTTCGTACTCCGCAACGAAGACAAGGTTTTGCTCATCCTCTGCGCTGGAGATGCCGATATTCGAAAGCTCCAGAGTAGTGCCGGGTTCGTAGATGTTACTGCCATCTACTAAGGACCAGCCAAGATTAGTATAACCCGTCTTGCCGGGAACTGCCGGAAGATTAATTGACTCTGCGCCAGTCAGATAGGTAAAGCCGAGATCTGTAAGTTCTGTGGTACCGTCCATGAAAGTAACGGTGTAGGATCTCACAAACCTTGCCACATACCTACCATTCTGTTCTTCGCTAGGGTCAAATGTAACATTTGTACTTGCTGTCGTCTCGCTCTGTCCAGATGCGTACCAACCAAGGAAATCATAGTTGGCCTTAGCAACTGTCGGGAGCACAACAACGGAATCTGTGTTGATAAACTTCTTTGTAGCGGTGCCATTACTAATGGTGAAGCCGTCGGCCTCAAGCGCCTCAACTGTGCTGTCAGTAATTCCGCCTAACCTAGTAAGGCTAAGGGTGTATTCCTGTTTAAGTACAGCTGTATAATTTAAGTCGCTTAAGATATCGCCTTCTTCAAGCACAACTTCGTCTAAGAAGTCAGTGCCCGTGCCATCTTTCTGCCAGCCAAGGAAGCGGAAACCTGTTCCACTCATGGCCGGGATAGTAACAGCATCTTCAACGGTCTTAACTGCGGTTGCTTCTACGTTGTTATCGCTCAGAGTGAAGCCAACGGCTTCCAGAGCGGTAATAGAATCGCTATCCGCATTGTCTAGACCAGAGAGAGTGATGGTATAAGGAATAGTTGAATATTTAGCGACGAATACCAGGTCGGTCTCGTCTTCCTCATCCTCGATACCAATGTCTGCAAGACTTAAAGTTGCCCCTGCTTCTCTTTCGGTAGCAGTCTCGTCGCCCTGAAGCACCCAACCATCGCTGGTATAACCATCTTTGTCTGCGAGTGCCGGCAGGTTGATTGAATCTGCCCCTGTTAAATACGTGAAGCCAAGAGACGTGAGCTCGGTCATGCCGTCCATGAAGGTAACGGTGTAAGACCTTATAAGGCTTGCGGTGTAGCTTGCATCTGCTGCAGTACTAGGATCAAAAGTTAAATCCAAAGCCGCAGATGTAGGATCATCACCAGCGTACCAGCCAAAGAAATCATAACCTTCCTTAGCTACGTTAGGAATAACAAATTCTTCATCGTCGTCGATGAATACCAAAGCAGCGGTATTTCCGCTAACGGTGAAGCCTTTTTCTTCCAGATCTGCAACTGAGCCAGCGGTAATACCAGCTACCCCGTTAAGGGTCAAGGTGTACTCCTGCTCAAAGGTAGCAGCAAATTCGAAGTTATCAGTAATCTCGCCTACTTCAAAATCTACAGCTCTTCCATCCACAGTTCCGCTATCGGAGTCGTCCCACTTAATAAAGCGGTAGCCATCCTTTACGATTGCCGGGATAGTAAGAGCATCCTCTACAGTCTTAGTAACAGTAGCGCTTGTCGGAGCGTCCTCATCATCCATAGTGAAGCCGATATCCTCTAATTCAGCGATTGAATTTTCGCTTACGCCACTTAAGCCAGTCAGAGTGATAGTAAAAGGTGTTGCAGTATAACTCGCATCAAAGACTAAGTTGGTATAATCATCTTCGTCCTCAATGCCGATGGTTTCGAGATCTAAATCTGCATCTGACGTATAGACAGTCTCAGTCTCGTCGCCAACAATTACCCAACCTTCGCCAGAATAGTAATCCTTATCCGGCAATGCGGGCAATCTGATAGAAGTTTCGTCCGTCTGATACATGAATCCAAGCGTATCAAGCTCCGTAGTGCCGTCCATAAAGGTAACACTATAGGAGTTTGCGAACCTGGCCGTATAGGTCGTGTCCGTATCAACGCCGGGGTCAAACTCAACATCCTTACTTGCTGAAGTAGGGTCGTCGGTGTACCAGCCAAAGAACTCATAACTATCCGACTCAACATTCGGGAGATCGAAAGCTGTATCGCTAGCGGTGAACACCTTTGTAGCGGTGCTACTGCCGACGGTAAAGCCAAGTCCTTCCAGAGCAGCAACTGAGCCGTCGTCAATGTTTGCTAACCCCGAAAGGGTCAACGTGTGTTCCTGTTCGAAAGTAGCCGTGAAGTCTAGACCACTGCGGATGTCTCCTGCGGCTAATTCAATAGTAGTACCGTCATCTGTAGAATCATTGCCATCATCCCACTTAACAAAGCGATAGCCCTCTTTTTCAAGGGCCGGGATAGTGATAGCGTCTTCTACGGTCAACGATGCCGTTGCGGTTGTCGGAGCATCTTCGTCATCCATGTCGAAACCAAGGTTCTCTAAGGCACTAATTGAATCCGAGCTTACACCGTTTAATCCATAAAGGGCAACGGTAAAATCAGTCGGGTACCAATCAGCTACCAGCTTAATCGAACTGCCGGAGATAGCATCGAAAAGAGTGCTATTTAAGGTAGTGATTGCGCTGGTAATCTCTTGTCCCTCTTCAAACTCGGTGTCGTCAGCAAGCCACCAGCCATTAAACGTATAAATATCGTCGGTATAGCTGGGGTTATTGAGCAGGATATCACCGTCTGTGACATTCCAAGAAGTCGGGTTTGCTGTCGCGGGGTCATTACCGCCGTTCACATCGTATTCTATGCTGTAAATATCAGCGTAGACTGCAGTGAAGGTGTAAGTGTCACCATCATCAACATCCAAGGTACTGAGCGCCATAACGTCGCCCGGTTCGCAATCTGCACCATCCTCTGATTCCCATTTGACAAATACTTTGCCAAGCGGAATATCGTCAGGGGCATCAAGTAGCGTAACCGTTTCGCCTTCGCTTGTTTCGGTGAAACTCTTTGAGTAAATTCCCGGGGCACCTTCCCCGTCGTAATCATAGCCGTCGGGCGTCGTAACGTAACCGGCATCTTCACCGGTATTGAATGCGATGGTAACAGTATCAGTCTCTGCCAACTGTGCGTAAGTCACAGTCGGCGTTGAACAAACTGCCACCATTACTGACAGAATAACTGCTAGGTATTTCTGCAAAGTTCGATTCATTTTCTTCATATCGTCCTCCACTTCTGAAACAATCAACGAGTTACAATCTTAAGCCTTCTCTTTTTCACCTCCTTAGGCTTATAACTAACTTATCTTATCATGTTAAACTACGACCCCTTTTTGCTATTTTATTCCAGCATAAAAAAAGGTATCTAGACGATTATAGACTACCATTCATAAAATGTCAATAAGTTGTAAATCTGTCAACTTGGCAAATTACCCCTTGAAAAAATAATAGTTTTGTGATATAATATAATGGTTGTCATACAGCTTTTAAAGGAGGATGTAAATATGATGTATGATAAAGTATTATTGAACAAGCAAAACAGCTGACGGATCTCTACAGAGGGCCGCTTAACCTCAATGATAACGTCCGCGTGATTCGTTGCTCATTGGTGGGAAAGATCATGTTGCAACGACGTGGGAAAATTTATTCAAAGGGAGGTGATGCCTATAGCATTTGCCCAAAAACATTAAAAATGGGTGTATGGAGAGCCCGAAAATCTCCAAAGAAAGAAACTCTTTAGAAAGCCCCGAGGCGATAAGCTTCGGGGTCTTTTCTATTATTTAGCAGCGCGCTCTGCGATGATTTCCTGAGCTACGTTAGGCGGGACTTCCTCGTAAGCGAAGAGCTCCATAGAGGAAGCAGCACGACCTTGCGACATTGAGCGGAGGTCGCTAGTATAACCGAAGAGGTTAGCAAGCGGGCAGAAAGCCTTGATTAGCTTAGCACCGCCGGCGAGGTCTTCCATTTCATCAATGCGGCCACGGCGAGAGTTGATGTCGCCAATGACGTCGCCCATGAATTCTTCAGGGGTAGTAATCTCAAGTTTCATCACAGGCTCAAGGAGCACCGGAGAAGCTTTGGCGATACCTTCGCGGGTAGCAAGAGAGCCAGCGAGTTTGAAGGCGAGCTCACTAGAGTCGACATCGTGGTAGGAGCCATCATAGAGGGTGGCCTTGACGTCTACAACTGGGTAGCCGGCAATAACACCGCCGTTAAGGGTCTCTTCAACACCTTGCTGAACAGGCTTTCTATATTCCTGAGGAACGACACCGCCTTTAATCTGGTCGATGAATTCAAAGCCTTTGCCCGGTTCGTTTGGTTCAAACTTAATCCAAACATCACCATATTGACCACGACCACCAGACTGCTTGATGTGCTTACCCTGAGCCTCGGCAGTGCCGCGGATGGTTTCACGATAGGCAACCTGTGGGGCGCCGGTGTTAGCTTCAACACCGTGCTCTTTGTTGAGACGGTCAATAATGATTTCAAGGTGAAGTTCGCCCATACCAGAGATAATAGTCTGGCCGGTTTCTTCATCGGTATGGACGCGGAAAGTTGGGTCTTCCTCGGCGAGTTTGGAGAGGCCGAGAGCCATTTTTTCCTGGTCGGACTTAGTCTTTGGCTCAACCGCGATAGATACTGGCGGTTCTGGGAACTCGATAGATTCTAGGTGAATCGGGTGAGCTGGGTCACAGAGAGTAGTACCGGTGGTAGTATCTTTAAGACCAACCACAGCGGCGATATCGCCAGCGGTAACCTCGGAGATTTCCTCGCGCTTGTCAGCGAACATACGGACGATACGACCGACACGCTCTTTGTTGCCGGTGGTAGCGTTTAAGATGTAAGAGCCAGATTTGAGGACGCCAGAATAGACGCGGATAAAGATAAGCTTACCTACGAACGGGTCGGTAGCAATCTTGAAGGCGAGAGCAGTTAGTGGCTCGTTGTCGGCAGCCTTTCGGACGATTTCATCGCCGGTCTTCGGGTCGGTGCCAATGATTTGACCCTGGTCACGATCAAGCGGAGACGGGAGATAGTCAGCGCAGAGGTCGAGAACTTTCTCAACAATCACGCCACGACCATCACCACCGGTGACAAGGAAGAAGTCGCCGTCAAGCACGCGCTTTCTTAAAGCCTTCTTCAATTCTTCTTCAGTGATAGCATCTTCACCCTCGGAGAAGAACTTCTCCATAAGGGCTTCGTCGGCCTGGACAGCCTCTTCAACGAGCATAGAACGGGCGTTCTTAGCCTTTTCAACCATATCGGCCGGGATTTCACCAACGGTGAGCTCGTGATCGGCGTAATCTTTGTAGGTGTAGGCCTTCATATCAATGAGGTCAACAACACCGCAAATATCCTTCTCAAAGCCGATTGGGAGATGAATCGCCACGGCGTTCTTAGAAAGACGCTTGTGGATAGAATCAAGAGATTTGTAAAAATCGCCACCTGTCTGGTTAATTTTGTTGATGAAACAGATGCGAGGGACACCATATTTAGTGGCCTGGCGCCATACGGTCTCGGACTGGGCCTCAACACCCATCTTACCGTCGAAGACAACCACGGCACCGTCGAGAACACGGAGAGAGCGCTCTACCTCGGCGGTAAAGTCGATGTGGCCCGGGGTGTCAATGATGTTAATTTGATGACCCTTCCAGTAGGCGGTAACAGCAGCAGAAGTAATCGTGATGCCACGCTCCTTCTCCTGTTCCATCCAGTCGGTGGTAGCACCGCCGGTGTCGCCTTTCACGAGGTCAATTTTATGTTTCAAACCGGTGCGATAAAGAATCGCCTCGGAGGTGGTAGTTTTGCCGGCGTCAATGTGTGCGATGATACCGATATTCCTAAATTTTGATAAATCTTTTACTTCTGCCATAGGCTCCTCAATTTTTACATTAAAAATATTTAGACTTCTTCTATTATATCATAGATACTTTGATTATTTCAACTTATTTTTCAGAATTTGCTGGGCGGCGCCAGGGTTGGCTTTGCCTTTAGAGGCTTTCATCACTTGACCAACTAAGAAACCTAGAACTTTTTCTTGGCCGGCTTTATAATCCGCAACGGCTTTGGCGCAGGCCGGGTCACTCAAAACCTCGTCCACGATTTTCTCAAGTGCGCCCGTGTCATTTTCCTGGAGAACATTTAATTCTTTAGCGATATCTTTAGCCCCCTTATTTTTCATCTGGGGATCAAAGAGCTTCGTAAAGACCTCTTTAGCGCCGGTACTCGATAGCTCCTGTTTTTCGGTCATCTCGGCAAGATCGTCCAACTGTTTTGACGACGGCAAATCATTTAGCATCTCGTAGGATTTTTCTTCGGCTAGGAGTACACTAGAGAACCAGTTAGCAATACGCTTCAGATGGCTCTTGGCAATGTCTGGCAACTCTTTCTCGGGCCGCTCCGGGCCGCTCGGCCGAGTCTTAGGCCCTTCGAAAGAGCCGCCAGCACATTGCCATAAACAGTCCATAAGCGGTTGATAATCTAATAGCACTTCTAAAATATCGTCTTGGATGATACCCTTAAACATCTTGCGGTAATCACGCGGGAGCAGGCCGACTTTTGCTTGTTCCTCCTTGACAAATTCAGGGGTTAGGCGAATCGGTGGGATGTCCGGCTCAGGCATATAGCGATAATCCTGGGCCTCCTCTTTAGAGCGCTGGGAAGTGGTCTTGCCGGTGGCATCGTTCCACCCGCGAGTTTCCTGCTTTACTCGCTCGCCTGCGTCTAAAATCTTACTTTGGCGCTCATATTCATATTCCACGGCGCGCTCAACGCTTCTAAAGGAGTTCAAGTTCTTGATTTCGGCGCGACGGCCAAGCTCCTTGGCTCCCTCTGGCGCGAGCGAGATGTTGACATCAAAACGCATATTGCCATTATAAAGGTCGCCATAGGTGACACCGGCGTAAGTCATAGCTCGCCAGAGTTCCTTACAATAATCGCGGGCGTCGGTGGCAGAGTGGATGTCTGGCATAGAAACAATTTCAATTAACGGGGTGCCAGCACGGTTCAAATCTACTAGTGAATAATTGCTAAAGTGGGTAAGCTTGCCGGCATCTTCTTCCATATGAGCGTGCTCAATGCGAACCTTAGTACCGTTTGGTAGCTCAATAAAACCGGCACCGATAATCGGGTGGTAGAACTGGGAAATCTGGTAGCCTTTCGGTAAATCTGGATAATAGTAGTGTTTGCGATCGAAGCGGGAATAGAGATTAATTTCGGAATTCAGAGCATAGCCGGCGCGGACGGCGAGACTAACCGCCTCTTTATTGAGGCGCGGGAGCACACCAGGAAGCGCGTAGTCAACCGGGGAGACGCAGGAGTTCGGCTCTTTTTCTCGGGCATCATTATCAACCTCGGAGAAGAGCTTGGTTTTAGTTTTTAGCTGGACGTGACATTCAATGCCAATAGTAATTTCGT
Source organism: Candidatus Saccharimonadota bacterium (assembly GCA_030530605.1). GTDB lineage: Bacteria > Patescibacteriota > Saccharimonadia > Saccharimonadales > Saccharimonadaceae > Nanosyncoccus. The sequence continues at coordinate 43,033 of JAUMUO010000004.1, read as the reverse complement.
ATTTCATATGGCTCCTAAATCTTTTAATGCGGTTTTATAGGCAGAGAGGGCGTATTTGGCATCTTCGTAGGAAGCGGCGTAATTAGTTTCGTGGGCGATACGGTTGCGCATCTTGTGGGCGGCCCAGACGCCGTTCTCATCAGAGAGGCGACCGTGAAGTTTCTTTAGACGCTCGCCCATAGTCTTGCCGGAAAGGCCGATTTCAATTAAAGCCTGGTCTAACAATTTATCCGCCTTAACGATTACCATGCTGGCGGAATCAGGAGATTCCTTTTTGAGACTGGTCTGGATAGAGAGAAACTCCGCCTGGTAATCTTCGCGATTAAAGCCGTGCTTGCGATTTTGAGTGAGAGTGATAGCGACAAAGGCCAAAATCCCTACAATTAAGATAGCGATTAAGAGGGCTACGAGCGTACCGTTCATTTTTCCTCCTTAATTTTGCTAGCAAATGCTAATAAAGATTTATCGCTTCTTCTCGGACCGACGATTTGAAGACCGAGGTCGAGGCCGTCTTTAGTTTTTCCAACCGGAATAGCCAAGCCCGGAAGGCCGGCGAGGTTCAAAGGAACTGAGAGAACATCTTCCATATACATCGCGAGTGGGTCGCCGGTTTTTTCGCCAAGTTTGAAGGCTGGGTTCGGAGAAACAGGGGTAAGGATAAAATCACACTTCTTAAAGGACTCCTCGTATTCTTTGATAATCAGGGTGCGAGCTTGGGCGGCCTTGAGATAATAAGCATCATAAAAGCCACTTGATAGCACGAAGTTACCAATCATAATACGGCGCTTGTTCTCTGGCATAAAGCCCTCGGAACGAGATTTGCCATAGACATCTTCTAGACTTTCGACACCCTCGGCGCGGAATCCATAGCGAACGCCGTCGTGGCGCGAAAGGTTGGAGGAAACTTCGGCGGGGCAAAGAATATAATAAACCGGGAGAGCATATTTTAGAGTTGGCATATAAAGCTCGATAACTTCATAGCCCTTACTCTTTAAGCTTTCGATTTCAGATTCGTAGGCCGTCTTGATTTCGGGCGCAAGGCCTTGGCCGAAGCCCTTAACGATACCAATTTTACTAGCAGAAATTTCATTTTCTTTATTATAGTAATCAGGGAGAGTGGTCATATCCTTCGGGTCCTGGCCGGCACAGACTTCCATCAATAAATCAATATCTTCCGGGTCTTTAGCGAAGAAACCAACACAGTCCAGGCTGGAAGCCATCGCGACGACACCATATCTAGAAATTGTGCCATAGGTCGGTTTGAAGCCATAAACACCGTTGAACGAAGCTGGCTGGCGGATGGAACCGCCGGTGTCGGTGCCTGTTGCAAACTCTACAATATCAAGTGCGACAGCCACAGCCGAACCGCCGGATGAACCGCCAGCAACGCGCTCTTTATCTTTAGAGTTACTAGTTGGACCGAAGTAAGAGTTCTCCGTGGAAGAACCGTGAGCAAAGCTATCCAAGTTAGCGCGGCCAATCATAATTGCACCCTCGTCCTCTAACCTTTCAACGGCGGTGGCAGTAATCGGGGCCTTGAACGGCTCTAAAATTTTACTAGAAGCAGTAGTGTTCCCTTCCTCACTCAAGAAGTTATCTTTACACGCATACGGCACACCGGCGAGACGGCCAACTTTTTCGCCACGAGCGATTTTTTCGTCAATCTCCTCAGCCTTTTTTAAGGCAGTTTCTTCGTTTAGGCTCACAAAGATATGATAATCTGAGTATTTCTTAGCTTTTTCTAGGGCCTCTTTGACCATTTGGACGGCAGAGGTAGTTTTATCAGCAATCTTCATAACTATAATACCTTTGGAACTTTAATTTGATAATCTTCCACACCCTCTTTGCCGTGGAAGGCGGGGGCGGTTTTTAGGAGTTTTTCTCGGTCGGCATCCTGGGGGAGAATTTCGTCCTCGCGCCAGACATTTTCCATTTCAAAAACCTGATACGTCGGCTCAATACCCTCGGTATCCAGGCTGTCTAGTTCAGAAATATATTTAATAATGTTTTCAAGATCACCTCTCAAAGATTCCTTTTCCGCTTCTTCTAATTTGAAATCGGAAAGCTCAGCGAGGTGGTCAATTTGCTCGCGTGTAATATCCATCTCTATAATTATAGGAAATCTAATTTAATTTTTCAAGGGTGAATTCGGCTGTTTTGAGAGTGCCACGAGAGTGTCATAGACATTTTCGCCAACTTTGGTGTGACCGATTTTATTGGCGGTCCGGACGATTTCTTTTAAGTCGTTAGTGACTTTATAGATAGCAAGGTCGTTAAAATGAATCATCTTATCCTTGTAGAGGCGGGTTCTGAAGAATTTATCAAGGCCGCGCCAGTAGGACTTGCCATAGAGGAAAACCGGCATCTTTGGCATCTTACCTTCTTGAATTAAAACGAGAATTTCAGTCAATTCGTCCAAAGTGCCAAAACCACCTGGGAAAAAGACATAGACCTTGCCGCTCATCGCGAGCATCACTTTGCGAGCGAAAAAGTATTTGAACTCAAGTTGGTCGGTGACGTAAGGGTTAATGTGTTGTTCGTGGGGAAGCTCAATATTGAGGCCGATGGTGCGACCGCCATATTCAAAGGCACCGTGGTGCGCAGCTTCCATGATGCCGGGGCCACCGCCGGTGATAACGGCGTGACCATTTCTGGCTAGCATCCCGCCGAGTTCTCTAGCGGCGAGCGCGTATTTTTCATTTGGCTTGACCCGGGCAGAGCCATAAATCACTACACCCTGGGGGTAGGTACGCATAGTTTTGAGGCCGTGGAGAAGATCGTCGGCATAATCCATCGCGCGTTCCACATCTGCGCCAGGGAGCTCATTTTCTAGTTGGTCTTCAACCCACTTCTTGAATTTTTCTTCCATATGTATTTATTATACCACAAGCGGTATTATTTTTTGGTGGCTTTGCCGGATTTGATATCTTCAATGAGATCGCGGATAGAGGCGGCGCGTTCGAAGTCGAGATTCGCGGCGGCGAGTTTCATTTCGGATTCAAGCTGCTTGATCAGTTTTGGATATTCTTCTTTTGGTACTTTGCGGAGGTCCAGAGTATTTTTCTGCTCTTTCTCAGGAATAATCGCACGTAGTCCTTTAGAGATTTCTTTTTGAATTCCGCGCGGAGTGATACTGTGTTCTTTATTATAGGCCTGCTGAATCTCGCGACGGCGGTTGGTTTCAGTAATAGCCTTCTCCATGCTCTCGGTGATGTTATCGGCATACATAATCACCTTACCTTCAACGTGACGAGCAGCACGACCGATAGTTTGAATCAGGGCACTTTCGGAACGGAGGAAGCCCTCTTTATCGGCATCAAGAATTGCCACCAGAGAAACTTCCGGCAGGTCTAGGCCCTCACGCAGGAGGTTAATACCAACAAGGACATCATAAACACCATTTCGAAGGTCACGAAGAATATCGCCACGTTCCAAAGTATCAATATCGGAGTGGATATAGGCGGTTTTTACACCACGCTCTTTTAAGTGGTCTGACAAATCCTCGGCCATCCGCTTGGTTAGAGTGGTAACAAGGACACGCTGACCCTTTGCAATTCGCTCGTCGATTTCTTCCATCAAATCGTCAATTTGTCCAGTAGAGCCCTTGACTTCTATTTCCGGGTCCAAAAGACCGGTCGGGCGAATCACCTGCTGAGCCGGCTCCGGGGAATGCTCTAGCTCATAATCACCAGGGGTAGCAGAGACATAAATCGCGTTTTTAATATGGCTATTAAATTCATCAAAAGTCAGCGGACGGTTATCAAGGGCGCTCGGAAGTCTGAAACCATAATCAACCAGAGTTTGTTTTCGAGAGTGGTCGCCATTATACATCCCGCGGACCTGGGGCAAGGTCATATGAGACTCGTCCACAAGCAGTAAGAAATCTTCCGGGAAGAAATCAAGGAGCGTAGCAGGCGGCTCGCCGGCTTTTCGGCCATCTAGGTGGCGAGAGTAGTTCTCAATACCCTTCACGAAGCCAGTTTCTTTTAACATCTCAAGGTCATATTTGGTGCGCTGGGAAAGACGCTCGGCCTCAAGATATTTGTGATTCTTCTCAAAATACTTGAGACGCTCGTCGAACTCAGCCTTGATAGTGGTTAGGGCGCGTTCTAGTTCGTCTTTTGGAGTGGCGTAGTGGGTATTCGGGAAAATGAAAACTTTTTCGGGTTTTTCTTTAACCTCGGCGGTGAGCGGGTCAATGATTTTGACATCCTCTAAGCCGTCAAAACCAAATTCAAAGCGATAAGCGATTTCGCCAGAGGCGGGAAACAAATCAATCGTGTCGCCCATCACGCGGAAGTTGCCGCGCTCGAAGACTAGGTCGTTGCGGTGATACTGCATCGCCACTAGATAAACAACAAAATCTGATTGATTAATTTTTTGATTCTTAATTTTCCATTGGTCCTGCTTCTCTAGTGCGAGCGACATTTCGGTGTAATGATCGGGGGAGCCGATGCCATAGATACAGGAGACACTGGCGACGATGATGGTGTCAGGGCGAGTGAGGAGCGAGACGGTGGCGGCGTGGCGAAGGCGATCGATTTCGTCGTTGATGGCCGAGTCTTTTTCAATATAGGTATCACTAGAAGCAATGTAAGCCTCTGGCTGATAATAATCAAAGTAAGAGACAAAATAGTGGACCTCGTTTTCAGGGAAAAATTCACGAAATTCGGAGAAAAGCTGGGCGGCGAGAGTTTTGTTATGCGCTAAAACCAAAGTCGGTTTCTGATGATGCGCGATAATATTCGCCATCGTAAAAGTCTTACCAGAACCAGTCACACCTAGCAAAGTCTGCTCGCGGACATTCCGATCCAGACCATCACAAAGTTTTTTGATGGCCTCAGGCTGGTCGCCGGTGGGCTGATATTTAGAAACTAACTTAAATTTTGGCATATGCCTATATTATATAATGTTTTAGAGATTTTGTATAGGCATCTGGTGGAGTTTTTCTTTACCTGTGAGGATGCCAGGCTTGGCGCCGAGCTTGCCAACTACCGAGGTGGAGTTAGCAGCCGCAAAGATGAGAGAATTTTCAAAAGATTTGCCGCTAGCATAGGCAGCGAGAAAACCAGAGCCGAAGGAATCACCGGCGCCCGTTGTATCTTTTACAGCACAATCCTCATAAAGACCAGCACGGATGACTTCCTTGCCGTCGGTGGCGATGGCGCCCATACCGCCGTCTGTAATAATCACTACTGGGCAGTAGCCCTTCAATTTTTCTAGGAGCTCCTGAAGATTAGTGCCACCGACAATCTCGCCGGCTTCTTTTTTATTTACGATTAAAATTTCAACGTATTTCAAGAGCGAAAGCAATTTTTTACCCTCTTTGATTTCTAGTTTTCCGGGGTTCCACATTACTTTAGTGCCGAGCTCTTTGGCCTTCTTCAAAAACTTCTCTAAGGTTTTCATATCGCCACGGAGAGAAGTAATATACATAAAATCGGGCTTGATTTCCTCTAGGTCTTTAGGGTCTAGGTTGTCGAATTTAGCGGAAGCGCCGCGGTGAGTTAGAATAGTGCGCTCGCCAGATTTAGTGTCAAGCAAAATTACCGAGCAGCCGGTTTTTTTGTGGGGCGCAAAATAAACATAGGAACTGTCAATTCCCTCTTCGTCTAAACAAGCCAAAATCGCCTCACCGGCACTGTCGCGACCAATGTTGCCAATAAAAGTAGCCTCGTGGCCGTGGCGGGCAAAAGTAACAGCAGAATTAGTGCCACCACCGCCAGTTTCAAAAAGAACGCGGTCTATATCGGCCTTAGTGCCGATTTCTAGGCTTTTGAAAATCTCTTTTTCCTCTTTGGCCTCGCCAGGGATAACGCCACCGACAAAATCGTCGTGATCTATCAAATAAATATCTTGTAATGCGGAGCCAAGACTAACGATTTTTGCCATTAGAGCACCACTCCCTTCTTGTCTAAATCGGCCTGAAGATCTTGATACATCTGAGCAGGGTTGGGTGCGCCAGCGATAGCCGCACCAACGTTAATGACGTCAATACCGGCGTGGGCAAGAGCACGGACATTCTTCATATTAGCACCACCGTCCCAGCCAATTTCTGCGTTAGGATTAATGGCCTTAATTAAATCAATTTTCTCAGTTTGAAGCATATCAGCCTCACTCCCCTGACGACCAAGCTCGCCAGCGAAAATCAGAACGTGATCTGCCGCCTCAATGGCGCCGCGGAAAGTGGCCGGGAAAGTCTGCTTCATCAGAGCAACACCAGCCTTGATGCCAGCACCCTTTAGCTGCGTGAATAATGGCAGAAGATCTTCGCCACATTCGGCGTGGAAAACACAGAGGTGTGGCTTTAAAGCTAAAATATTCTGCATATGTTCGGATGGGCGAGCGACCATCATATGGTAGTCGACTTGCCACTCAGCCGGACAAACTGCTTCATTTTCGGGGAGAGTAAGCGTCGGCGCAAGCTGGCCATCGGCGATATCAACCTGAACACGCTTGGCAAACCCCTGATAAGCTGCCACAAAAGCCCCAAATTGGTTTTTGTCAGCAGCAAGGATAGTTGGAACTATCACAGTATTAATTAGAGCCATAATTTTCTCCGTATTTATCAAGCTTTACATTTCTTCTGGCATATTTTTCGTCGGTTTTGGTTTTCGTGGTTAAAAATACATCAATGATTTTTTCAATGTCTTGCTCGGGGGTGAAATCAGCCGAAAGACAGAGGACGTTAGCATTGTTATGCTCGCGGCCAATTTTGGCGAGCTCTGGATTCAAACCCATAATAGCGCGAACACCCTTGAAGCGGTTGGCCTGAATAACCATACCAAGTGCCGAACCACAGATGAGGATGCCGAAATCCGCTGGGTCGGCAGTAGCGGTCACATTGGAAGCATCGCGGATATTGACGGCCAGATTGACGGCAAAATCATTATAATCGTCTTCTGGGTCTAGCTCTCTTGGCCCGAGGTCGAGGTAATCTGGATGACTTTTCAGAATTTTTTTCTTGAGTTCAAGCCCACGATGATCCGATGCGATGTAAATCATTTTATTCCTTTCCAAAATCTGCGGTTAATTCAACGAGGCGGTTAGAATACCCCCACTCATTGTCATACCAGGCGACGACTTTAACGAGGTTGCCCTCGACGACGTCGGTGAGCGGGAGGTCTACGATGGAAGAATAGGCAGAACCACGGAAATCGGTGGAAACCAATTCTTCTTCGGTGACGCCGAGGATGCCTTCATAGTAAGGGTCTTTCGCGGCATTCTTGAAGACTTCGTTGATTTCTTCAACGGTGGTGTCGCGCTTTAAGACGGCGGTGATATCAGAGAGAGAAACCACCGGGCTCGGCACGCGGACGGAAAGACCGTTGAACTTACCCTTTAGAGACGGGATAGTGAGAGCGGTGGCTTTAGAAGCACCAGTAGTAGTCGGGACGATATTCTCGGCGGCGGCGCGAGCCTCTCTCAAATCTTTAGCTGGGGCGTCTTGAAGACGCTGGGAAGCGGTGTAGCTGTGGACGGTAGTCATCATAGCCTTTTCTACGCCGAAGTTGTCCTCTAGGACTTTCATCACCGGAGCAATACAGTTAGTAGTACAAGAAGCATTAGAAAGGATGGCATCATCTTCGGTAACAGTATCCTCGTTGACGCCAAGCACGATAGTCTTGGCACCTTCGCCCTTGGCCGGGGCAGAGATAACGACTTTCCTAGCACCAGCCTCAAGATGGGCTCTCGCCTTTTCTGGGTCGGTGAAGAAACCAGTAGATTCGATTACGACATCCACGCCCAAATCTTTCCAGGGGAGATTTTTAGGATCAGTCTCAGAATAGACCCGGATTTTCTTGCCATCGACGATAATATTCTCATCGTCCGCCTCAACTTCACGGGAATAAGTCCCATACGAAGAATCGTGCTTCAAGAGATGCGCAAGAGTCTTCGCGTCTGTTAAATCGTTAAGAGCAACGATTTCAAGATCGTTTCTCTCGAAGGCGATTTTGAAGGCATTGCGCCCAATTCGCCCAAAACCATTGATTGCTATTTTAACCATTGTTTCCTCCTAATTTTGTTCTATTATACCACAAGCAGAATAGGTTTTTCAACAAAAAATCGCCCCGAAGGGCGATTTTTCCAATGCGAATTAAGCGCGGGCGAAGTGTGCGAAGGCGCGGTTCGCTTCGGCCATACGGTGACAATCTTCCTTCTTCTTGAAGGCGGCACCGGCTTCGTTATAAGCATCAACGATTTCAAGCTCAAGACGCTTGCTATATGGCATACCCTTGCGCTCTCTAGCGGCCTGAACTAGCCAAGAGAAAGCGAAGTGCTGCTGGCGGTGACCAGAAATTGGAAATGGAATCTGGTAGTTAGCACCACCGACACGGCGAGATTTAACCTCAAAATCCGGAGAAACGTTAGCAAGGGCTTTTTCAAAGACCTCTACTGGATCTTCGGACTTAAGAGTCTTGGCAGCGCCTTCAAGAGCGGCGTAAACGGCACGCTCGGCGGCCTGCTTTTTGCCGTCTAGCATAGATTTATTGATAAGTCTCTGAACGAGAACGCTCTGATATTTGCGATCTGGAGAAACTTTTCTGGTTAGAGATTTAGTAACTTTACGTGGCATAATTACTTACCCTCCTTCTTGGCGCCGTACTTAGAACGGCCTTGTTTACGACCATCAACACCCTGGAGGTCCAAAGTGCCACGGACAATGTGATAACGCACACCCGGAAGATCCGGCACACGACCACCACGCACGAGCACAACAGCGTGTTCCTGGAGGTTATGGCCCTCACCACCAATGTAAGCCCAAACTTCCTGGCCGTTAGTTAGACGCACACGAGCGACTTTTCTAAGAGCGGAGTTTGGTTTCTTTGGAGTCTTGGTGGTTACCTTGACGCAGACACCACGCTTTAATGGAGCGGGCTGGTTGTAGTAACGAGTCTTCAAAGTATTGACGATTGAACCCAAAGCCGGGGCTTTGGACTTTTTGACAGCCTTTTTACGAGGCTTTCTAATCAACTGATTAATGGTTGGCATTAGTATTTCCTAATTAACTTGATATTTATTGCCCTTTAGGGGTGGTAGGACCCTAAGATAAGGCGGTGTTGTTTTGTTTACAGCAATACAAAACAACTGAAACTCTACATATATTTTAGCAAATTTTCTTCAAAAATGCAAGAAAAATCCGCCCCAGAGGGCGGGTTTTTCTATTTATTGGCATCCATTAAGAAATCAATGACTTTCTCAATCGTGAGGCGGCTTTTGATGTCCTGGCGAACGCGTGGGTCCTTTAAGCTCTTAATGGCCTCTGGGGATTTCTGATAGACATCCTTTAGCTCGGCGATTTTAGTATCTACTTCTTTATCGCTGGCTTCAATCTTGTTATCGCGAGCAAGCACCTGAAGTACGAGCGAAGCCTTAACTCTGGCTTCACCAATTTTACGAGCCTCTTTCTTCCAATCTTCTTCGGTCTGGTCGGTTTGTTTTAGGTAATCTTCAAAGGTAAGACCCTGGGAAGCAGCGTTTCTAGAAATGTCATCTCTGACCATTCTGACCTGGTCTTCAATCATCACCTCTGGAGCAGCAACTTTAGAAACCTTGACAAGCGCATTTATTAAATCATCTTTATATTTCTCTTCTAGCTTGTGGTTGTTCTGGGCTTCTAGGTTCTTTTTAATGTCGGCTTTTAACTCATCCATATTCTTGAACGGGCCACACTTTTTCGCAAAGGCGTCATCAAATTTGGGGATTGTGACCTCGTTAATTTGTTTGATGAGCACAGTAAACACAACTTTCTCCCCGGCGAGATTTTTAGCGTGATAATCTTTCGGGAAGGTGAGCTCTAGGTCGAATTTATCGCCCGGCTCGTGGCCGACGATGCCTTCTTCAAAGCCCGGAATAAAGGTCTTAGAGCCAAGTAGTAGGTTATAATCTTTGGCACTGCCACCATCAAAAGGCTTGTCGTCTTTTTTGCCGGTGAAATCAATAATCACTTCGTCGCCATTTTTCGCGGCGCGCTTCACGGCCTTTTTCTCGGCGTAAGACTTAGCAATGTTATCCAAAATCTCTTTAATTTCAGATTCTTTAACAGCAATTTTCTCTTTTTTAACCTTGAGGTTCTTGTATGGTCCAACTTTTACCTCTGGAAGAATATCGGCCTCGGCGGTATATTCGGCAGATTCATCGGGGACATATTTAGTAGCCTCGACCTTTGGAATCTGAATCGCAACCTTCTTGGCCTGATTAAAGGCTTCTGGGATAGTAGTGCGGATAGCAAGATCAATAGTCTTACCGGCAATATCATTAGGACTTAGGTATTTCTCGGCCATATCTGCCGGAACTTTACCTTTTCTAAAGCCGGCTACACGCACCTCTTTAGAAAGTTCCTCGATGGCAAGTTTCTTAGCTTTTTTTAGGTCATCTTTATCTAAAGTGACCGTTAGTTTCACCCTGGTTTCTGATAAGTTCTTTACTGTAGTTTTCATACAGTATATTATAACACTAATCTGTAACGCCTTCAAGCACCTCGGTTCTCAAGTGCTTGACGAATTTTTTAACATCTGATTCCAATTTAACGCTAGGGTTCATAATGCCATCTGGGTCAAAAACTTCTTTAATTTTAAGATAGAATTCGTGGACTTTGGGATCTTCTTCGCTGTTTACTACCAGGGCTTTAATACGACCCTCTGGTGAGCCGCCGGTAAGGACGCCGCCATATTCTGCCAGGAATTCAGCAAATTTCTTGAGGAATTTGAGAGCGTTGCTTCGGCCAGTGGCGGTGCTCATATCAAGATCAGGGCGCAATGAATAATTAGAAGTAAGATAATCGCCATAGAGCGGGAGGTCTTTTTTGGTAGATTCTTCTAGCTCAGGCAGGTGCTTGATGAAATCTAGGAGCCGGTCTTTTGGAAGGTAGAAATCATCCGCAAGGTGGAGGCGCTCACCTCTAATGTCGTTATTGAGATAACTTCGGAGAGCGGTGCGGATGCGCGAGAAATCTTTAGTGTTCTCTTTAGTTTCTAGAATAGCGGCGGCTGAATCTGGAATAGCATTGAGACAGGCAGTTAGCTTCTTTTTGACGGCAAAACGGTTGTCGTCAAAAGAAACGATGGCGATATAACCCTTGTTATAACGCTTAGCAAAGAGGCCGAGTTCCTTGCCGTTTTCAGCGGCCTGTTCGAAAATATGTGCATCATAAATCTCTACTGCTAGCGGCTCTAGGGAAGTAATTCTCTCTATGTATCTAATAGCCCCAGCGGCGGTTTCAAACCCGGCAGCAAAACGAGTGATTTTGGACGGGGTGGGTTCCAATCTCAAAATCACCTCTGTAATAATACCGAGGGTGCCCTGGGAAGCATAGAATAGCGGGGTGAGCTCAAAGACCCGACTGTCGTCGCGCTCTACCTGAGTGGCCATCTGATAACCCGAGGCGTCAATGGTGGGTTTTTCCTTGATAGTATCTAGAGCCTCTTCAGAATCATTAATCAAATCGTTCATCTTGCGGTAGATATTAGACTCTGGGTCGTCCTCATTTTCAATTTTATGTTGAAGGCCGCGACGATTATAATTTCTAGTCTGTAAAACGCTGCCATCGGCAAGCACTGCCTCAAGACAATCAACATAATGCGAAATGCCGTGATATTTGCCGGCGTAGCCATCAATAGTGAAATTATTGATGAGCGAGCCGATGGTTTCTTTAGGATTAGCATCTATGGGAAGTGTCAGACCGTGGAGGGAGAGAGCAGCATTGAGCTTTTCAAGAGTGATGCCAGCTTGGACCCGGACTAGACGCGAGCGCGAATCTATCTCTTGGATATGATTCATCCGCTCCATAGAAATAAGAATTTTATCGGTGAGGTCGGCACCGGTTTTATCAAGACCAGAGCCACGCACGGTGAGACTGGTTTTTTCACCGCGCTTTCTTAATTGCTCAACAAAACGCACAACCCGCCGGACATCATCGGTGGTTTCGGGGATGACCACCATTTCAGGGGTCATTTTGAGAATGCTACGGTCTGTGGAATAATTTTCAACAATGCGAGGTTCGTCAAAAACATTGCCAACAATAACCTGATTTAATAATTTTGATATCTTGCTCATTCCCACCTTAATTTTGGTTTATACATTTATTTTAGCACAAGTTTTTTGGTTTTGGTAGTGCTAAAAAAGAAAAAGAGCGCCAGAATTTCTGACGCTCTAAGGTGCTAGACTTTTTCTTCGTCTATTAGGCTCACCATAATACCAGCGAACTTCGTGTCAAACTGTGTACCCATGCCTCTGATGAGTTCATGCCTAACTTTTGCGATGGGCAGGCCATCTCTATAACTTCGTTTAGAAGTCATAGCGTCGTAAGTATCTGCCACGGCAATAATCCGGGCAATCTCAGGGATTTCTTCCCCTTTGAGGCTCTCCGGATAACCCTTGCCATCATAGCGCTCGTGATGATAATGAGCACCAATGGACAGGTTGGGTGAGCTGGAAATCTTTTTTAAGATTTCGTTGCCTTTGACTGGATGAGTTTTGATTATCTCATATTCCTCATCCGTAAGCTTGCCCTTCTTGTTGATGATGGCATTGGGGATGCCGATCTTTCCAACATCGTGAAGAAGTGCAATTAGATAAATCTCTTCGCACTCTTCTTTAGTCTTGCCGGCTTGTTCGGCGATTTTGACAGCATACTCTGCCACCCTTTGGGAGTGGCCGTTGGTGTAGGTGTCCTTGGCATCAATCGCCTCGGCGAGAGCCGCAGCGGTTTGCGAAAGCATCAACTTCTGGGTTTCAATTTCCTTTTCTTTTGCAGAGCGCACCATATCGTTCGCGTCCATAATAGACGACGCATAGAGCAGTATCGCCATTGCTACTATCGACCCACTCGTAAGAGTGTATTGGTCGATAAAATAGTGAATTACAGATGTTACCACCGGCATTATCGTAAATAAAAGGAGTGGCATAATCAGCCTTTTCCTGAGATTTTTACGATATTTAGCAATAGTATACACTAAAACGATTAGGGCGGTGAAAGCATACAAGTAAGAGCCAGGGTAGAAGCTACCTCTGTGATACTTATTAGCTTCATCGTAATAGTAATAAAGACCTATAAACTGCGATACTACCAGTGTGGTAAAAGCAGCAGCTAGGATATACTCCACGGCCTTAATACTATGTGGCGTTCTTTCCAGCTTGCCTTCCTGTTTTAGCAAATCCTTCAAGTATTTGGTGAATATGAAAATAATCACCAAATTTAACGCATAAGCCAGAAACTTACTGGTCCTGACTATGTAACCATTGATGGCGACGCCATCATAAATATCCGAAAGGCGGTCTGCAATGGTCAATAACATCGCAGACAATGCCATACAAGATAATAATACCTTGCGTTTCTTGGAGAGCGTGTCGGTGATGTGTACAAAAATCACCAAAACCGCGCATACTCCAATTAATCCGTATGTTATTTTTATCATTCGCTTTACCCCCTTTATGAACTCTATTTTTAAGGTACTTCTTATATTCTAACATAAGAAGCCAAAATAGTCAAGGTCGAGACAGGGGTGCAACAAAAAAACGCCAAAGGCGGATTTTGGTGCCCGAGACTGGACTCGAACCAGCACGCACGAGGCATATGCTCCTAAGGCATACGTGTATACCAATTTCACCACTCGGGCTCACTTCCGATTATATCAGATTTAACATAAAAAATCTACCCCGAAGGGTAGATTTTTATTCGAATTATTTCACTGCGCCGGAATTCGGAGCAGCCGGGATGGCCTTTTTCTCTTCTGGAGCGACGGTTGCGGTCTTGAAATCACCGCCGTCGTAATCAGCGACTTTGATGAGGTATTTACCCTCGGCAACATTAATTTCGGCGTAGTAAAGATTTTCATCTGAAACGGAGGCCGTTTCAAAGGCGATTAAATCTTTACCACTTTCATCATAAACCATTACAGCAACGGCAAGCATACCAGCCTCGGCAGTGCCGGAGACGGAAACTTTGCCGCTAGCCTCGGAAGCGTTGATAGTCTTGATATCTTTAGCGCGAGCCGTGAACGGAACAACCGAAGCGGCGAGTGCTAGAGCGGTGACGAAACCTAAAGCAATCTTCTTCATATTCACTCTCCTATTCATAAACTACCTTTCTGGCTTCAGAACTCCAATATGTGCCTAAATTAGAGCCACTGAAAGTACCCGGATAAACATCGTTTACTGAGGTGTTATTCTTTACGACGTTTACATAAACGCCCTCAATCTGACGGATGTTACCAACCGTGATTGAGAATTGTGTACAAGAAAGGCCCTTCCCGCATGAATATGACTTGCCGAGATTTTCAGAAACTTCCTTGTCCTGATTATTGTCGTAATAACTTCTGACGTAATCTTCAGCCTTTAGGGTATGAATCTTCTTATTGCCGTCTTTGTCAACAACTGTGGCAATCACACTATAGGTGTTACCGTTGGCGCTGCCGGTCGGGTACATCACCTGAGCGGCAAAGACGTGCGGTCTATCTGGCATAAAATCGTTAGAAACGCTGAATGCCAGACGAGCGACCATTAGGTAATAAGTTTTACCGTCTGTGCCCTTTAATTCAAATACAACGTGATCGTAGTAATTAGAATTAAATCTAATCTCAAATACATTAATATCTTTCTGGACGTAAGAAAGAGCAGACGAATTTACATTTAGTGGTCTAATAGTAGCAATACCGTCGGCCTTGATTCTAACCAGCGGTTCACCGAGATAAGTATCTACTCTGGCCGGCTTGTCAGCAGTAGTTCCAGAAATGTCAATCTCCGGATTGAAGGTAGACTCTGGGTTACTAGTTACATCCCATACTGCCGGGAAATAAGTGTAGTCATCAGCGCTGTCGCCGATTGTAACGGCCTTATAGCCATCGCGATAGATGATAACCTTAAACATCTGGTCCTCATTAGTAGAGATGGAGTTTACACCATCGCCAAAAGCGATTGAATTGATGCTGGCCCCGCCGTCCCACACCGGAGCAAGAATTTCCTTGGCGGATTTACCAACCCATTTGTCTAGAATTTTACCATTGTTATCAACGAAATCTATCGGCAAAGCCCAATCGGCTACTTTCTGCTTAAAGGTATAAGCACCGCCGTTGCCGCTTTGGTCAGTAATTTCGGTGTTTTTGATGTAATTTACTCCCTGCTCTGGGGTTTTTAAGCCCTCAAAGAGGTGGTAACAGACTTTGCTATTACAATCCCAGACAAAATAGGCCCGACCGTCAAATGGAATCTGACCAGGATCGCCCGGGTTGCCAGGCTGGTCATCAGCGGAAGCTGACGCGACTGGCAAAAAAGCACTCGCGAAAAATGCTAAAGCAAATGCGAGCTTTTTGAGATTAATTTTCCTCACCTTTAACTCCTTATTAATATATAACCATTATATTATGATGCGTTCAAAAAATCCAGCCTTTCGGCTGGATTTTTCTTATTTTACGAATTTGCGCGAGCTGATATACATCGCAAGTGTGCCGCCAGTCAAGGCAATTGGCAAGAATTCCTCTGGACCAGTAGAAGGGATATCTTCGTTGGTCGGTTGAGCTGGCTGAGCTGGGACAGTCTTTGTGACACCTTCAGTGGTAGAAGTGACACTGGAAGATTTCTTCTCAGTCTCTTGCTGCTTTTTGTCGGTCTGATCGCTGACAGCGACGGTCTCAACTTTGGCAGTAGTGTTATTCTTGTTTTTGCCGCTAACCATAGCGACGATTGCCCAAACGGCAATACCCAGAACGACAATCGCTACAATAGAGGTAATAATAATGAAGCGAATCTTCTGGCTGTTAGTTTGGTGACCATAAAGGGTCGGATTAGGTTGCATAATATGAACTCCAATTACTCTATAATTTGAGTATATTATACCATAGTTCTTTTGTTTTGGGAAGAGTTATTTTGTAAAAAGTGAGATATTACAAGCAGCATAACTATTAGTCTTTAGAAGTGTCAAGCCGGATATGGTTTTAGGGTCAAAATTACTGGGATGGGACAAGGCCAAAATCCCGCCGTCTTCGAGCAAACTGGCGTAATCTGGAACCTGATAGTTATCGTAGGGTGGATCGGAGATTATAATACTAAATAACCCCTCAATTTCAAAATTGGCTCGGTCACCAATTTGCCGTATGTTATCTTCAATGACCTTTTGGGCCCTGCGGTTGTTTTCGCAGAAAACCACCTCGGCGGCGCCGCGTGAGAGAGCCTCAAGGCCGAGAGCGCCGGAGCCGGCAAAATAATCTAAAACCCTAGCGCCTTCAAGATAAGGGGCAAGCATATTAAACAGCGCTAGTTTCTCGCGCGAACCCATTGGATGTGTGGCCCCGCCAGGAGAGGCTAGTTTGGTGCCTTTATATTTTCCTGATAAAATTCTGAGCTCACCCATACTATTCCTTTGTAATTTTACGTTTAGATTCTTCAGGCAGACAGGCATACCAGCCCAACACAATGGCGCGAACGATTTCTGGCACCAAAATGTTCTTGGTTTCCTTACCTAGTGCCGAGGTCCAACCATCTTGGCGGAACCGAGTATACATATCTAGCGAGTGAATCTTCCTTAGTGAATTATAAAATTCGGTCTTAAAATCTAAATCTACTAAATCGCTCGGGGAAATTTCTGGATAAAAGGCATCCCAACCTTCGGCCGTAACGATGAGCGCCACGCCATATTCAAAGGCGATATGTTTGCTCATATAACCATTGTGTCCCCAATAGCGCCAGTTTTTAACTGCGGACTCGGCAAGACTATCACCGCGCATAATCCCTTTAATCGGTTGACCAAAAATCCGGAAGTAATCTTTGTCCGACATCAATTCAGAAACCGCTTCCTCATAGGGGAAATGGTGGGCCGGAGTAAGGCCGTCCACAATGGCGTGAGCCAACCAAGCCGCCTCAAAGGCCGCGCGCACATCCGTGCCTTCGTCGTAAGCCTTTTCGGGATTGTCCTGAATTTCCTTTAAGACTCTGCGTAAGTTGGCCGAGTGGTTTTCAATATAGTGCCAAAGCTTACCGTCGTCATTATCAGGCATAATAAAATGCATCGGCTCGTCCACACCAGGCGATTTGCGCTTCAGACCATCCGGCCCGCGGCTACCTTCAAAGTGGATAATTTCTTTACTATTCGGGAAAAAGGCCTTCTTCTTAATCAGGCTTGAAAAAGCCCGGCGAGCGGCCTTGTCGAGTTTCTGGTGAGTGCCAACTAATTTCCCACCCGAACCTTTTGCGTATTTAAGAAGTCCTACTGCAGAATACATAAAACCTACCTAGCGTTTCCGCCTTGATCTTAAACGTGGTGAGCCAAAGTTGATGGCATTTTTCTGGAAAGTAACAATAGCGAGCCTGGTCATAATCACAGCCGACACCGCCACAACGGCAAGCCCTATACAGAATTCTAGTGTGGAGATGGTGCCAAAGCCACTTCTGAGCATCAAGGCAATCGGTGCGGTAAACGGAAAATAGGTCATAAACTGGACGATGGCGTTTGGATCGGTGGCCATAAACATTTGCATAAAGTATAGCGGGAAAACAATTAAGATGATGGCGGGCCCAATAAAGGATGAGGCGTCTTTAGCGGTAGAAGTGAGCGCCCCGACAAAGGTACAAGTACCAGCATAAAACATTACGGATGCGATAAAGAGCAGTGCGCTAAGTATTACTGTAATTGGCTCGACTTCAATCATATTGAGAATCCCGCTAATCATTTGGCTGTCGCGATTGACAAAGATCAAAATCGCAATCGGGATAACTAACACGAGAATTTGAATCGCACTGAGAATAAGTAGAGCGATAATCTTGCCGACGATTAGATGGTGAGCCGAGATAGAAGTTAAAATCATCTCGCTGATACGGTTTTCTTTTTCTTCCACGACATTAAGTAGGAATCGGTTGCCACAGAGCGCCACAAACATAAAGAACACAATGCCAATAGCAAACGGGACAATCGCCTTGCCGAGAGCATTAGAATCTTCGCCGTCGTGATTTAGTTTGTGGTCGGTCACCTCATACTTACCAGTGAGAGCTAAAGTGTCCAGCTCGCCAACCTTAGAAGCGGCCTCGTTTGAAAGCAGAGTTTTCAAGATGTTGGCATCATTATTGAAAATATCTAGACCTTCTGAGATATGATAAAAATCAGCCTTTTTAGTTTCGGCAAAATCTTTCGGGATGTAGAAATATAAATCTACCTTGCCAGTTTTAACCATTTCTCTACCAGCATCTTTATCAACGTCAACTAGAAACGGGGTTTCCTTGTTGAAAATACCAGCCTCGTCCGTGATGGCAATTTTAGTGTCTTCTTTTAAGACCGGGTCTTTTTCTACGCTCTTCGCAGATAGAAAACTAATCAGATAAATGCCCCCTATCAGCAAAGGGATTAGGAGGGTGGCCGCCCAGAAAGCTGGTTTTTTGAGCTGGCGCATAGTTTCAAATCTTATGACTTCAAAAGTTTTACTCCGCATATCCACCTCCATAAATGTCCACAAAAATCTGGTCTAGGCTCTTATTATTAAACTTCTTCTTGATTTCAGGAATAGTGCCATAGGCCCTCGCTACGCCGTCTTTTAGGAGCAACGCACGGTCACAAAGACGTTCTACTTCGTCCATATAATGTGTAATCATAATAATGGCGGCCCCATTTTTGTGGTGTTCTTCAATAATATCCATCAAGAGCCGGCGGTTCATCGGGTCAAAACCTTTGGTGGGTTCGTCTAAAATTAAAAGTTCCGGGTCGCTCATAATGGTGATACCGAGCTGGATTTTCTGCTGCTGGCCACCAGAGAGTTTCTCAAGTTTTTCATTTTCCTTGTCCTCTAGGCCAACGCGTTTTAGATATTTTCTACTCCAATCTTCTGGATTTTCTAAACCCTTGAGGCGGCCAAAGTAAACCATAGTATCAATTACGGTTTCCTTTTTATAAAGACCTCTTTCCTCCGGAAGATAGCCAATAGTAACCTCGGCATTTTCTGGGTTGAACTTTTTACCATTAACTAAAATTTCGCCGCCCGAAGGCTGATAAAGACCAAGCAGAGTACGGATAGTGGTGGTCTTGCCGGAGCCGTTAGAGCCGAGTAGGCCAAAAATCTCGCCTTTTTTAACTTCAAAAGATAAATCTTTGATGACTTCCTTGTCACCAAAACCAATCTTAAAGTTTTTCACCTCAACGATGTTTTTCATAGTCTAATTATAGCACAATTAGTTTAATGTAGTAAGCTGCTGGTACTTCTTGATAGTGTGCGCGAGCTCAGGATAATTCTCTAAACTATCGTTTTTCATAAATTCATTAACTTGTTTACTGGCGGCACGGATGAGAGCGGTGTCGGAGAAGGTGGCGATGCGAAGGTCAAGAACGCCAGACTGAAGCGAGCCATAGATTTCGCCTGGGCCACGAATTTTGAGGTCTACTTCGGCGAGATAAAAGCCGCTAGTAGATTTTTCTAGCTCCCGGAGTCTGCGGCTCGGCGGTTCTTCGCCAGATTTAACTAGGAAACAAAAACTCTGATGCTCACCGCGACCGACTCGGCCACGCAACTGGTGAAGTTGAGCCAGGCCAAAACCTTCGGCGTCCATAATCACCATCAAAGTAGCATTTGGTACGTTTACACCAACTTCCACTACAGTAGTTGAAACTAGAATATCAATTTTCCCACTCTGGAATTTTAGCATTTTCTCATCTTTTTCAGCCGGCTTCATCCGCCCGTGGAGAAAATCTATTTTTGATTTTGGAAAGATTTTTGCTAATTTTTCGGCCTGCTTTTTAACTGACACGGTTTCTTCTTTAGGGTTGTCTTCAATCGCTTTACAAATCCAATAAACTTGGCGGCCATTCTTTATTTCCTCCTTAACTTTGGGGTAGAGAAATTCGGTCTGGTCCATCTCGCGGATAATTTTAGTCTTAATCGGCATGCGGCCTTTAGGAGGCTCGGGGATGGTGGAAACTTCAAGATCACCAAAAATAGTAAGCTCAAGCGAACGCGGGATAGGGGTGGCGGTCATGGAAAGTAGGTGCGGGGCAAGGCCATCTTTCGATTTTAGGAGCAGTTTTTGACGCTGGGCCACGCCAAAGCGGTGCTGCTCGTCAATGATACAGAAAGCGAGATTATTAAATTCAGTATCGTCCGTGATAATAGCGTGGGTGCCCACGACGAGATTAACATCGCCGGACTTGATATGTTTTTTAAGCTCAGCTTTGTTTTTAGTAGAGCCGATTAAAAGAGCGGTTTTTACGCCGAGCGGTTTTAAGAGTGTGTCTAGACTTTCGACGTGTTGGGAGGCGAGGATAGAAGTCGGGGCGAGCAAGGCAACCTGGGCTCCGGCCTTGATAGCCTGGTAGGCGGCGATGGCCGCCACCACAGTTTTACCAGAGCCAACATCGCCTTGAAGTAGACGGTTCATCGGGACCGGTTTCTCTAAATCTTGGAGGATGTCCCAAGTAGCGCGCTTTTGGCCAGGGGTGAGAGTAAACGGCAGGGTGCTAATAATTTCTTTAGTGTTTTTGGCTTTAAAGGGGAGTTTTTCGGATTTCAATTTCTGGTTTTCTTCGCGATTTAACCTAGCGGCTAAAATTAATTCAAAAATTTCTTCATAGGCTAGATACTTCCGACCTTCATCGGCTTCCTTTTGGTCTTTAGGGAAGTGAACTTTTAGGAGCGATTCGGAGCGAAGGTTTGGTTTTAGGTTGGAGGCTTTAGGCAGCAAATCCGGAACTCTAGCGATTTCGGGCTTGGCGGTCTTGATGAATTTTTTGAATTGGTCTGGCTTGATAGCGAGTTTGGCAGAATAAATTGGTTGGAAGCCAAGATTTTCTTTTTCTGGGCGGATGGCGTTTTTAAGGCCGTCTGATTCTTCTTCATAAAGCGTGGCTGAGGGCGAGGTAAGTTGGAGCCGACCGTATTTTAGTTCAAAATTGCCAGAGAAAAGATAGGTCTTTCCTTTTTGAAATTGTTTAGCGCGGTAGGACTGATTAAACCAAACTACGCGGACAGAGGCGGTGTCGTCTTTTATTACACCTTCGGTGACGGCAAGACGACGACTCCGACCATAGTGGGTATTTAGATTTTCAATTTGACCCTTAATGACGACTTTGCCGGGTTTTAGATTGGCGATTTTCGTCAGGTTTTGGAAATTTTCGTAGCTACGCGGAAGGTAGTAAAAGAGGTCGCGGACGGTTTTGATGCCGCCCTTTCTGAGGCTCTCGGCGGTTTTCTTGCCGATGCCTTTGAGACTTTCTACACCTTCCTCTAGGTTCATTACTCGTCTTTCTGCTTTTTGAAGCGAGAGAAGAAATCAACGTGTTGCTTGACGGCCATAGCGTCGCCGACGCCGGGGATGTCGCGGGCCTTGTCGTAGGCGGCTTGGTTGATTTGGGCGCGAGTCGGCATCACGGCCTGCTTAATACGACTGCCGGCCTGGTCCATTACGCCTTTGGCGACCATTTCACCCATTGATTTGCCAGAGGCATTGGTCACGCCCTTGAGGCCGGTGGCGGTGTTTTTGGTAGCGATTTCGGTGAAGAGGTCCAGATATTCCTGATTCAGAGGGCTGCTCGCAAACTTGGCTTCAAAATCTGCGGAATCCTTGGCGGTTCTTCCGAGGTCCTCAATTTTTTTGAATAGGTTGTCAAACTTGGTTTTTAGTTCCCTCTCTAAAGCATAAGTGCTGGTGATGGCATTTTTGCGCGCATCAATGCTGGTTTTAACATTTTTATCCATAGTACTCCTTTGGTATATTATACCATAGAGAGCAATTTATTAGTTGGCGTAGTTTATAGCTTAATAATCTTCTACAAGTGTGAATTCTTTGCCAGCAATACTAATGATACTATCCGGACCGGCGCCCTGGTTGGTGAGCTCGGCGCGGATGCCCATTTTCTTCATCACATCGCGCAAGCGGTTCAAGGAAGCATAATTAGACAAATCGGTTTTCCGGGCGAACTTTTCGATTTTTTCGCCCGTCACGACAAATTTATCGCCGTCTTTCTCTACCGACCAGGTATCCTTCAGGGCCTTGTCAGAGAGTTTGATGGTAGGAATGTCAGACGAGCGTTCAGTCGGCTGTTTCGCATCACGTTCGATTTTCGTCAGATTCTTAGCAGGGACTGCGTCGCGAACCGTCGCGTGCTCGTCTCTGTAAGAATCTTCCTCAAATCGGGTTCGCTCAAGGCCTTCCTGAACGCTCATCTTACATTCCCATAATTCCCGCAACAGCTCTGTGATTCCCTGGTGGGCGGGGGCGGAGATGGCGAAGACCTTAGCGTCGGGATTCTCGCGTAAGATGTTCGCGGTCTGCATCGCGATAATCTCTGGGTCTAGGCCTTCGCATTTAGTGAGCGCGACGATTTCGGGGCGATCTTTCAAATCTGAGTATTTGGCAAGCTCATCACGGATGGTTTTATAGGCCTTGCCAGCGTCGTCATTATAAACATCTACAAGGTGTAACAAAACTGCGGTGCGGTCAATATGGCGGAGAAAGGCGTGGCCGAGACCCTTGCCTTCGGCGGCACCTTCAATGAGACCCGGAATATCAGCGATTAACAAATCCTTGCCGTCGATAGTGGCAACACCGAGATTTGGAGTGATGGTGGTAAACGGGTAATCAGCAATTTCGGGCTTGGCGTTGGAGACGCTGGCGAGAAAAGTAGATTTGCCAGCATTCGGAAGGCCAACCAAACCAACATCGGCCAAAAGTTTTAATTCTAGCTCGGCGATAAATTCTTCACCCGGCTCGCCGACCTCCGCGATTTTAGGAGTCTGGCGCGTTGATGACTTAAAATGAGCATTGCCGAAACCGCCGTCGCCACCTTTAGCGATTACCGCCTCTTCCTGATCTTTGGTTAAATCGGCAATTACTTCTCCGTCTCTTCTAACCACCGTGCCAATCGGCACTTCTACAATCAGGTCTTTGCCGGAACGGCCGGCGGAACGCTGTCCGGAGCCATTTTTACCATCCTCGGCGCGCAGAATTGGGTTGTAACGAAAGTCTAGGAGCGTATTAGTATCTTTGTCGGCACGAAAAATGATAGAGCCGCCTTTACCGCCGTCACCACCATCGGGACCGCCCTTTGGAATATAGATTTCGTGACGGAAGGAAACCGCCCCGTCCCCGCCTTTGCCAGCGTGGAGTTCAACTTTTGCTACGTCTACAAACATATATATATTATAACATTAATGGATGTAGTTGTACATTCCGACGTACTGCTTTGGAATGTTGGACTCGGTGACAGTGAAGGCCATACCGCTGTAGTTCATCTCGCGGACGGTGATGGAACCGTCTTTATTAACCGATGTAACGACACCGACGTGGCCATAGTAACCGGAGGTGGTTTGGAAGACGGCGCCCACGGACGGGGTATTGTTGACGGCAAAGCCCATACGAGAGAGCGAGTAGGCCCAAGCGTTGGCGTTGCCGAGCACGGTGGCTGGAAGCGGACTAGAAGTATAGTGTTTGCGATAGTACCAAGCATACCAAGTACACTGACCCGGGGTGTTGCGGTTGCCCGGATCACCAACGGATTCAGCATAGGAGAAGCGCTGGACAATTCGAAGGTTTTCGCGGCCACCAGAAGAACCAATATATGAGTAGTTCTGATAAGTATAGGTGTAAGTCTGTGGGGCTTGTGGAGTGGCAACCACTGGGGCCACGTATTCTGGGCGCTCGGTTTCTGGCATTACGCCATTTGGGATAAGAATAACTAGGCCAGCCTTGAGATTTTGGTTGGTCTCAAGGTCATTATAAGAAATAATGTCGGCGGCTTTAGCGCCGTAGTGGTCGGCGAGCGATTCTACAGTGTCATCGTCCTTGACGGTAACAGCAATACCAGAAACGGTTGGGATATAAAGGCTTTGGCCTTCGGAGATATTTTTAGAAGCCATACCATTAGACCAGCGAATTTGGTCGGTGCTGACGCCAAAGCGAGAAGCGATTTGATCCAAAGTCTCTCCAGGCTGAACAGTATAGCTCTTGACCCCACGCGAAATATGCGAGACATCCACGATGGTTGGTTTGCTAATTTTACCAGAGATATCGTCGATAGTTTGGTTGGTTTCTTGGAGCAAGGCCACGGAAATGTAGTTGTTGGTAATTTCGTTAGAGCTTACAAATTGCATAGCATTGGCAATTTCTGAAACGACATAGAATTCGGAAACCTGGTCGGCGGTGACCGTATAATTATTAGAAAAAATCACGTGGATGTTGGTGGAATCATCAGAGATTGGCTCCTTGCCACGAGAACCGAAATAGGCCACAGCGACAATCACAGCAAAAGACAACAAGTAAGCCCAATACTTACTAAAAAATCTTCCTATTTCGTGTTTTCTTCTGGTCATAACTTAACGTTACAGAGCTCCTGACAATGATTTGCGATATTCTGGTTATGCCCTTCCTCTGTGTCACTATAATACATCTTGCCATCGTCCCCTGTCAAGAAATAGAATACTCGTCTATTCTCATCAAAACCCTCTGGCTCCTTTGGCTCGGCCACGGCGAGTAGGGCGGAAATGCCCGGGTTACTAATCGGGCCGGGGGTAAGGCCGGTATAAACGGCGTTCCTAGTATTATATGGGTGGTCTAAGGTAAGAGCATCCGCATTGTAGGCATAAGTTTTACGGTCTGGATCAACCAGATTAAGCGCATAAGTAAGCGTGACATCCGAACCTAGCGGGATGCCGTTTTTTAGACGGTTATAAAAGACTTCCGCGACATAAGGCTGGTCTAAAGTGTGAGCCTCTTTTTGGACGATGGAAGCAAGGGTGATACCGTCATAAAGCGAGAGATCATGAGCACCAAGTTTAGAAATGATATTGTTGCCCTCAACGGCAGCCCAGAGATTATCTAGCGTGGTAAGGATAATGTTTTCGACACTTTCGCCAATGTAGAACTCATAAGTATCACCAAAGATATAGCCCTCTAGCGGCTCGGCACCCCAAGCAGAAGTGTCCTTTTTACCCTCTAGGACTTTGTGGTCATAATTCTTAGCAAAGGCTGTGTTGATTTCTTCCTCAGAGTAGCCAAGATTTTTTAGTTTATTCTTGATGTCTTTGATGGTTTCGCCAGGAAGGATGGTGAGCTGGAAGACGTTGGCAGACTTGGAACCCTCCACGAGCTGTTTGAAAATTTCTTCTACACTAGAAGCACGCGAGAGCTGATAGTCGCCCGGCTTAGGGGTTTTGTCTTGGCTACCATTTAGTTTGGCATAAATCTGGAAAGCCAAAGAGCTCTTGATGACACCGGCAGATTCTAGGTTGTTGGCGATGTCTACAACCGGCTCGCCCGTTTTAACGGTAAAGTCGACTGGCTTACACTGATCGTCGGCGGAAGATGTTTTACAAAGTTTAGAATCATAAACTGGGCGGAGATTAGAACTATACCATATAAGGAGCAAAGCGCCGAGAGCAATAGCACCAGCGGCTATACCAATAGCAATTTTCAAACCAAGTTTTTTATTCTTACTAGAACGGCGAGGTTTCTTTAATTCGACGACTGGACGCGAAGCTGCGGCGGCGTGGGTTGAAGGCAGAGTTTCTAAAAAATCCTGTAAAATAATCGTGGCAGCCTCGGCATCTACTTCGCCTTTCTGGTACATTTTGCCAGTTTTATTTACCTTTTTCATTAAGCGTTGCTCTGCTTCTACACTAGTAAGGGACTCATCTTGGAAGCGAATTTTAATACCGGGGACACTATTTTCCAATTGCTTGCCAAATTTTTTAGCAACCTCTGACTGGGCGGTCTCCTTGCCGGAATTGTTACGGGGGAGCCCAATTACGAAGTATTTGGTATTTAGTTTATCCGCCAACTTTTTTAATACTTCATATTCTTTGCCGTCTACAGCGAGTGTGCCAACTGGCAGGGCGATGCGAGTGCTCGAATCTGCTCTCGCGACACCAATGCGCTTTGTACCGACGTCTAGCCCGATTAATTTCATAGAGATTATTTCTCCACTTCAAGATTTACGGTGATTTTGTTGGCGTCGTTTGGAATAGTGGTGACCCAGAAGAAGCTAGGATCTACTTTACAGGAGCTAACGCCATTGATGCTCTTGAGCTGGCTCTGAAGCTCGCCAATTTTCTTGCCTTTGGCCTTCTCTAAAATCTCGGCCTCGGTGACGGTTGGGCCAACCTTAGTAGTGGCCTTGAGGCGAGCGGTGTAACCGCCATTGCTATCTTCAGTAAATCTCTCGAGGAACGGCTCGGTGGTTTCATAAATCTTTTGGTCGGCAGCAAGAGTGGCTTTGGTCTTGTCTTCAACAAATTTGACCAAATCTTTCTTATCGAGGGTTAAGATGGTATAAGTGGTGGTGCTAGTAAGTTTCGGGGTGACACCGCTACCAACCTCTTCACCAACCGCCGGAGTAGCGGTGGCTTCGCCGGCTTCTTCCTTGTAAGTGCTTTCTAGTGGCATAAGGTCGCTAGAAATGCTGGCCATTAATTTGGACTTACCGTCGCCGGTGATTTTAGCGGCGAGCGCAGCCTGAGCCGAAACAATGTCGGACTGCTGGACGATAGTAACTAACTTGGAGGTGCCGCCGGAGAAACTGCTCTTGTTGTAAATGGACTTGTAGGCACCGCCGAAATTGGTGGTCCAGCCAGAGCTGGTCGGGGAGATGTTGAACTTGTCGCCAGCCTCAACCGCAACGACATCCATTTTAGCAGTAAGGAGACAGCCCTTATAGCCCTCTGGCTTGACGGTCTTGGTTAAATCGGAAGGGTTAATTTCGCTCTTGTTGTCACATTGCTCAACAATGGCGGTTTTAGAGTCACCATCTTCCCATGTGACTGAAGTCCCTTCGGTGGCGGTGAAAGTCATACCGTTGTTAGCAAAGTTAGTGCCGGCAGGAACGGTAACAGCACTGCCAGGTTCGGCAACATAAACTTCTATCGCGATATAACCTTTAGCCTTTTCGCCGACATCTTTTTTACCAGTAGCCTCAAAGGTGACAGCATTTTCTTGTTTGTATTCTTTAGACTCAAGTAGAAACTTTCCATCTTTAGCGCTAGCAGCGCCATTATTAGTGGTGAAAGAGACAGCTTCAGAGAAGTTGTTAGACGTGGTGCGAATTTGAACATTGATAGTGGCAGCCGGGGCAATTGCAAAGGCCCAGATGCCGAGCAGAACCAAGAAAACAAAGCCGGCAGAACCGATGATAATCCACTTTTTATAGCGCTTGAAGAACGGCAAATCGGATTTATCCTCTTTTTCCTTCTTCTTGTCTTTCTTGTCTTTTTTATCCGACTTTCTTTCGGCAGGCTTTTCCGCTTCCGGTTTTTTCTCAATTTCTTCAGACTTAATTTCGGTGGACTTTTCCTCGGCCTTTTCTTCTATGACTTTAGCCGGCTTTTCATCTTCTTCGGTGATTTCGGACGGAAGCTTCGGGCGAGAGGACAGGTTTTTTGCTACCGGAATACCAGCAGAAGCCGAAAGTTTAATTAAGGCGCTGTCCGTTGTAACAATTACAGCAACTTTCTCAGCAGATTTAGCCGCTTTAGCAATTAATTTAGTGTTCACGGCGCTTCTTAGAACGCCAATTTTCTTGGGCGGAACAAGTGCGACGACTTTAGACTTACTTGCTCGCAGTTTGGAGATGATATCGGTGATATCGTCCTCCGGTTCAATATAAATCACGTCTTTGTTCATATATTTATTTTAGCACATTTTATTCCACTTGTGTTAAAATAATTATAAATGAGCATATTTCGCAAAAAAGCGGCACCTGAAGAACCGGCTGAGGTCAAGCCCTCGGGCGGGAGTTTGATGGCCGAGAGAGCGCTTAATTCAATTGCGGAGGGGGTTTTAATTATCGACGCTTCGGGGGTAATTAAATTTGCGAACCCGGCGGCAGTGAGCCTGGTCGGGGCAAATGGGATTTATGAAGTAGCAGGGTTATATCTGTTTAGTGTACTCAGGTTAGAGGATGGCACCGGCCAGCAAATTCAGGAAGATATGAACCCTCTCAAAGGGGCCATTGTGCGGGGCGAGGCATTTTCTTCGCGAGATTTCGTGTTGGCGACACGGTCTGGTAAAAAATTTCCAATCGATCTTACTTTGACGCTTTCTGGCGGACCAGAAAAGATTATCACTTTCCGGAATATCGCTCAAGAATTGGCCAAAGAAAACGAGCAGACCGAGTTTATTTCCACGGCTTCACACGAGATGCGCACGCCAGTGGCTTCAATTGAGGGTTATCTAGGTTTGGCGTTGAACCCGCAAACAGCCACGATAGATGAGCGCGCGAGGAAGTATTTAACAGAGGCACACGATGCTTCGCAGCACCTCGGGCGACTGTTCAGAGATTTGCTTGACATTACAAAACTAGATGATAACCGAGTCAAGGCTCACCTTCAACCGATAGAGTTGACTGCTGAAGTATCCAAGATGCTGGACGACCATCGTCAGGCGATTAATGAAAAGCAGCAAAAGCTCTTGTTCGGCACACGCAATTTATCTGGGGCTACTGGACACAAGACGGTGATGCCACTTTATGTGATGGCAGATATCGATTTTCTTAGAGAAATTGTAAACAACTTGGTAGAGAACGCGATTAAATACACGCCGGAGGGTGGCACAATTTGGGTGGACGTACAAGAGAATAACGGCAAGGCAGTAATCGCAGTTTCGGACACCGGAATTGGAATCGCACCGGAAGACCTCGCGCACATTTTCCAAAAGTTTTATCGGGCGGACAATTCGGACACGCGCACAATTGGTGGTACTGGGCTGGGTCTTTACATTGTGAAAAAGCGTGCCGAGCAGATGGGCGCAAAAGTGATGGCGAATAGTATACTATCTAAAGGTTCATCTTTCTATGTGATTTTCCCACGGATGTCCGCAGAAGAATATAACCGGCAAAAGCAAATTGCGCGTAATTTGGAGGCAATGAAGATTGAAAAACCGTCAGCGGCTGCGGCGGCTGGCTCAGCAATAGGGGCGGCAGCGGTGTCAGGAGCAGCACCAATAGCACCGGCAACTCCAGTTCAAAAATAGACTACCCAAAAATAAACAAATGCGTTATAATGGAAATATGTTAGGAGGAATTTTATGGCAAAAATAATGCTAGTAGAGGATGATAATAGTTTGCGGGAGATTTACAGCATCCGCTTGGTGGCTGAAGGTTATGAGGTGGTTTCTGCCGGTGACGGCGAGGAAGCCCTGGCGCTAGCGGTCCAAGAACGGCCGGATTTAGTTTTGTCCGATGTGATGATGCCAAAGATTTCTGGATTTGATATGCTGGATATCTTGCGTTCTACACCAGAAACAAAAAACATTAAAGTGATTATGATGACTGCTCTTTCCTCCGAAGACCAAAGACAAAGAGGTGAAAATTTGGGGGCTGACAAATACTTGGTAAAGTCCCAGGTGGGGATTGAAGATGTGATTAACGCCGTCCACGAGGTGATGGGCGACAAGGCTGCCCCGACGACCCCGGGTAATCCGGTGCCAGGAGAGGCTCCGGCTGCGCCGGCTGAAGCACCTGCTGCTGGAAATCCGACTCCGGAAGCTGCGGCTCCAGCGTCAGCGGTGCCACCTTCT
>JAUMUO010000004.1:0-13548 GCA_030530605.1 Candidatus Saccharimonadota bacterium | reverse complement strand
CGACTCCTGAGGCTTCTCCGACTCCGGGCGCAGGAGGAATGTAATGAGTCTCTTAAAGAAGTCTGCTCCTGAAGCCCCGAAAACAGATTCCGATATTTTACTTGGTCTTGACATTGGTACAGAATATGTCAAGGCTGTAATTGCTCGCCAGGTCAAAAACAATGGCCTGGAGATTATTGGTGTAGGCCGGGCGCATCAGGCCCCGAATAATATGTTCTCGGGTGCGATTGCGGATATTCCGGCGGTGACGCGGGTTTGCGAGCGGGCACTGGCCCAGGCCGAAGAAATGGCCGGGGTGACCTGTAAGCGCGTGACGGTTGGGATCGCGGGCGAACTGGTGAAGGGTAATACTTCCAATGTCCATTATCGCCGTAAAAATGGCAACAAGCCGCTGTCCGAACAAGAAATGGATTTGATTATTCAGCGGGTTCAGGAGCAGTTTGGCGAGCAGGCTCGAAAAGAGGTGGCTTTAGAAACTAATAACCCAGATATAGAAGTGCGTCTGATTAATTCGGCGATTGTTTCTCTGTCTATTGACGGCTACAAGATTTCCAACCCGATCGGTTTTAAGGGTTCTGACATTGCGATTCAGTTTTACACGGCTTTTGCGCCGCTAGTTCATATCTCCGCGATTGAGAAAGTCTGCGCGGAGCTGAATTTGGAGCTTCTCGCCGTGGCGGTGGAGCCGTTTGCGGTCTGCCGGGCTTGTCTTGGAGATGATATTGATAGTAATTTGTCGAGTGTAGTGATGGACATAGGGGGCGGGACGACGGACATTGCGATTGTGGACGACGGTGGTGTTGAGGGGACGAAGATGTTTGGTATCGGCGGGCGCAGCTTCACACATCAAATTGCCGAAAGTCTGGGCGTTGATTTCAACACTGCAGAAGAATTTAAGCTTAATCCATCCTCGCCGGATTTGAACGAAAATGCGCGCGAGAAAATGGAAGGTGCGATTATAAATAATCTTGAGGTTTGGATTTCGGGGGTACAGCTCGCGCTTGAGGATTTTGATTTACTGGAAGTTTTGCCGAACAAGATTTTGCTTTGTGGAGGTGGCGCCGGGCTAGTACCGCTTCAAGAACTGCTCGCGACCGCGGATTGGTATATTGATTTGCCGTTTTCAAGAAGGCCGGTGGTACACCTGGTTGATTCTTCAGATTTGCCGGGTGTAGTAAATCGCTCTACGGCCGAGCTTGACCACTCTTTCGTGACTGCTGTAGGACTACTTAGAGTAGCTTTGGATACTTTAGCTGGCGCCCCGGACGAAGGTGGAATTAAAGCCAAGCTTACGAAGGTGTTACAGAACTAAAAAGAGGGCTTGGCCCATCTGCTTAACCGCAGCAGGTCGCCCTCGTTAATCTATATGGTAGCATAGCTATCGTTTTATGTCAAGAAGCTTTTTATCTTTAGTGATTAACAAAATTAATCTATCGGATTGTCTCCCAGCATTATGAAATTGGCACGAGACAGTAGAATTACCAGAGCCTTCAGGAGATTTAGTTTCCCAGACAGCACCGCCTATCAAAAAATCTGGATTATGTGTTTTCGGTATATTATGAGGTTTTATTACTTCTATATCAAAACCGTATAAATTTAGAAATAAGATAGTTTCATATTCGTGAGCCTCAAGGTGAGCGTTGTTAAGATTTACTCGGCCAATCTTATTTCTCGCTACCTGCTTTAACTCTGTGATTTTCATTTGCTTTCCTTTCCGATAGCATGTTTTGCATTTTGATTTCAACAAAAATGCTCTGCTTATACTTTACCTTTTAGGCGAAGTGGACAGAACATCTCCTTTAGGTTAAGTATATTATATCATATCATATTGGGTTGTACCAAACTTATCGCCCGGGGTTTGTGGTGGTTGGCGGTCATATAGAAAGGACAAGGGACTTTACTGCAGGTCGCTATGACTTATAGCAAAGGACATAGTAGCTATTGCTCTTACGGTAGTAGTACGACGAGTGCGAGAGGCTGCTGTCGACGTACAAGAAGTACGCGCGGCTACTATCGCGCTCGGTAGAGGACCAGTAGTAGCGACCGCCAGAGAGACCGAGGGCCGAGTAAACTGCGCCTGTAGTCTCTTGATACCCATTACGACCGTAGCTGTACGAGGTACCGCCATAGGCTTGGATAAGGGTGTCAAAATCGGTAATCTTTGGAGCGGAGTAACCGGAAGGACAGATGCCAGAGTTTACAGTGGCGTCATGACCATCTGCTCCAGTAGCGCCAGTGAACATGTTGTTCCAGGTGATAGAGTTGCCGGAGTTCCCTAAAATCCAGAGCCTATTATCAGCCATCTTGCAAGGTGTAGTGGCAGTGGGGTGGACGGTGGAGGAGCAATAACTTCCCCAGACGGCGTAGAGGGTTACGGAACCGCCGGCGGGAGCGAGGTCATCTGTAATGGTAGCGCCGTTCGTGTAGGTGGCGGTGGTGGCGGAGGGGTCGGTGGACCAACCGGCGAAGTAGTAGCCGTCACGCGTGAAGGTATTTTGAGAGAGGGTGGAGCCACCGATATAGCCCTTGCTTTGCGCCATTTCCCCCGTGCCGCCGTTGGCGTTGTAGTTGATAGTATAAGTATCTTGAGCAATACAGCGTACAACAAACCCGAAGCTCTTGCTGCTGCCGTTTCGTTTGAGCCCATTGGACGAATCCATGCGCAGGTCATACGCGCGGTCTGAACTGTTCTGAGTAGAGGACCAGTAGTACCCGACGGAGCTGGCAAAGTTCCAACCACTGACATAGTAGCCGCCGAGCACGAACGAGTAAGGGGACTGCTGGATAGTAGTAATGTTATTATTCACTAATTTTGAAATACCAGTGGTAGAGGCGTTCCAGCTACTATCATTATTGTTATACTCATCTTGAGTTGGCAGTCTCCAACCCTTCGGACAGGCTAACATAGCAGCACCCCAAGTGTAGTAACCACGGCCAGCGTAGTTACCAGTACCATCTATGCGGTATTGTCGATTGGTATAGACATCACTGCCGGAACCTGGCGTACCGTGAGTAACACTGGTAGTAGAAGTTGGGACAGAGATAGATTCACCTGAGCCAGTTGGAGTGGTGAAATTAGAGTCTTCTGGGGACAAATTCATTGTGCCCTGTGCGGCAATGGTGGAAGCAGAGCCAGAAACGCTGGCTACTGCGCCGAGGTTTAAGTCTTTGGTCATGATGACTTTACCGGCAACATTGGCGGTGTCTGAAGTACCTGGGTAGGTGGCATCGGTGGGGATGCGGTAGACAGTGTATTCTTGGTTATCGCGCTTGTCGAGGAGAGTGGTGGACTCACCGGAGGCGAGGTCGGAGCTATCGAAATCCTGCATATAGCCGGAGACGTCGGAATACTGCGCTACGCAGCGAACGGCGTTCCCGTAGTACTTGTCGCTGCGGTTCTGGGGGCTCACATACGACGTACTGAAGTTCAGGTAGTAGCTGCCGTTGGCATTGTAAATAGAGGAGGACCAATAGTCCCCGATCGTCCCGACGTAGTACAACGACGTACCATCGTAGTCGCCAGCGTAGGTAAAGCCAGCAGCGCTATTAGTGTCTAGCTCTGGGTTTAGGGAACCGGAATCGCCTTTAATCATGTTCTGGCGAATAGTGCCGTCTGAAGTGTAATACTGATATGTTTGGGTTGGTTGTCCACTCCAAGAAGCGCTGGAATTATACGCTCGGGCAAGATTAGCAAATTCAGCATTTGCCGCTACCACCGAAGTACCGCTATCTGATACTTTTGGTAGTCTCCAACCCTTTGGACAAATGTCCATTGAGGATGAGCCAGAGGTTTTACCATCGTTATAGTAGGAGAAGCCGAGGGTGGCGGTATAGTAACTATAGTAGGCAGTGGCTTCTGGTGTTGGGTTACCTGTTTGGTTGTTTGTATCGCCTGCGGCTCTATAACCTATCTGGATATAGTTAGGGTAGCTTGTACTGAAATCTACTGCTGCCGAGGCTGAAGCTACAGCCAAATTATTGAAGTTCCCTGTAGAAGTATAGCGTGCGTTCTTTGGCGTGATGTAGTAGGACTTGCTATCGCTACTTGGAATGTTGGTATTAGCATTGGTTAGAGCCTTACCTTCAGTTACAAGGTCGGTGGCGGTGAGGGTGAGGTTTTGTATCATCCAGCACTTACCGTCTGGGAGTTTCTTTACCTTGTATTCGTGGTTATCTCTAGAGTCGGTGAGGGTGACTATTTGGTTGGTGGTCATCTTACCACAACCGAGCCAATCTTGCATATAAATGGTTTGTTTCTGCCAAATAGCATAAAGAGTAGTCTCAGAGCCTGGTTGGACAGATGGAGTAGCTTCGGTATCTGGGAAGAGAGCACCGTCTGCGTAGTCTACGTCTTCAGCTGTACCAATGCCGTTTGTTGCAGTACCGGTCTTTCCGGCTGGGTCTAGAGACCAACCTAAGAATTCATAACCAGAATAAGTAAAAGAGTTTGAAGTAAGATTTCCTCCGGTAGGGAGAATAGTTTGGTCTGCCATATCGCCAGTAGCGGAAGAATTATTCTTATCGAATTTAACAGTATAATCTAAACAAGAAGTACTAACGGTAACTGTATATAGTACTGTTCCAGTATAAGTGCCGGGTGTTAAGGTATTAGTAATCTTTGCTCCATAGTAGACTGGTACATCTCCAGCATAAGTAGAACCACTAGAAGCAGGTAAGGCTCCAGTAAAGATGGTGGATGGAAGACTAGTTGAAGAATAAGCTGGAAGACCATAATAGCTATTATTAGCTGCTTCGGTACTATTAGTATTTAAGCCCCAAGTGTTATTTGTTAGAGCCGCAGCAGAACCAATGGCCGAAGAGGAAGTATTAATAGTGTAGGAAGCAGAAGCAGTACCACCAGAATCCTGGGTTTTAGCTGCTTGGTTGATTAGACTAGTGCCAGTACTACTACCATTGACACTGGTAGCATAGACATTAACACCAGCTTCACAATCTGTACTAATAGCCAAAGTATCTTCACCAGTGGCTATAGTCCCAGAAGAAGAAGGCTGGACTTTACCAAAGGAGACGGTGCCGGAACTGGAGACGGAGATGTTGGAGACAGCATAAGCGGTTTGAGAGAAAAGAAAACCAAAGACAAAAATGAGCAAGAAAGAAGCGACCGCCCTGACCTTTTGGGAGGTCAGGGGCGAAAGAGTAAATAACCCTCTAGCCCCTGGATGAATGCCGGAAGTTTTTTGAGTCCGAGTGCGGAAATGGGTAAACCCAATCTCGGAATTTTCAATTCCGGCACTCATCCAGTAGTTAAAGCGTTGCCTAATTGTTTGATGGTTTTTTGAACCCATTTTGCCTCCTTTAAATAAAAATTGCCCAGATATCTCTGGACAGCTTATTACTCTCATCAAATCAGCCCTCCATCGGATATCTTCAGACACAGACATCGCTTTCGAGCCGTCAGTCGCCGTTACAAGCACAACAACCAAAAAACCCGGATGAAGGGCTGGTTTCATACTTGTAACAACGAGCATTTAACTCTAAATGTAAAATTTCGAAATCAACTGACTTTTCAAAATATCAAGCGATTTAATGTCTGTGTCTGAATCCATTTTAGCATAAAGACTTACACGAACGCAAGACTTTTTTATAAAAATATCAAAAAATCTCCCACTGGGGGGAGATTTTAAGAATTAACGTTTCTTTTCCTTCACTTCGTTTCGGCCGAGATTCTTTTTAGTCTCGGTGAAGACGACGTGCTTTCGGAGGACCGGGTCGTATTTTTTGAGGCTAAGTTTATCCGGAGTGTTCATAGTATTCTTCTTAGTGTAATAAGCGCGGATACCAGACTCTTCAGAAACAAGCCCAACCAATTTCCTCTTTGTATTACTCTTCTTTGCCATAATGGCTATATTATATCAAAAAAGATATTAAATGTAAAGCATAAAAAATGGAGCCGAGTATACATTCGTAAACTCGGCCATTCGTCGCAAGCCATTAAAAAAGCAAGCTGTTTTAAGGGCTTGCTCCTCATGGAGCCGAGTATCAGACTTGAACTGATGACCTGCCGCTTACAAGGCGGCTGCTCTACCAACTGAGCTAACTCGGCCTATATTTATAGTATTATATCATAGATTATTTCTCGCCGAAAGATTTTAGCTTAGAAAAATTGACTTTTTCGGCGGCAGCACGGAGAGCCGCTTTGGAACCATAATGGGTGTTGGTGCCAGGGCTGTCCGACAGCATATGCTGAGCGAACGGAAAACAGACGGCCTTGCTTAATTTCCCTTTGAAAATCTCCGGGAAGGCCTTGACCTCGGCCACCTTCACATCTTTCAGGGGAATATCCCAGGCTTCTTTCATTTCCTCGGGGAGAAAAGTGAGCGAGAAAAGATCGCCGTCGTCACCGCCGAGCTCTTTGCTATAGGCGATAGAGGTGTTGCCGTCAATCCAAAGTTTTTCGTCTAATTTTCTCATTTCCGGATGCTTTAACGAAGCTTCTACTAAAATCTTCTCTTTCTCAGATTTCATTTCGGCTAGAAAATCGCCCTCGCAGGTAGTCGTGACCACTGCCTTTTTGACATTGGGGGAGCGCAAGCCGTATTTTTCGTCGTAAGAAATAGTGTCGGAAAGATAATCTAAAATTACCCAGCTCATTAAATTGGTTTCGATGTTTTTGGCGATAGTGTAAAACTCGGCGCGGGCGCCCCAGAAAGCGCCGGTGTGGACGCGGAAAATGCTGACGATGCCATAATACTTTTCTTCGTCGCCTGTGAAGGCTTTTGACAGCATCGGCACGAAGCCGTCTGGCAAATCATTTTGAAGTTTGGCGACATTATCTACTTCATAAAACAGGAAGAAGGCGTATGGCTCCACCACGAAGCCCATTTTAGAGGCCTTTTTAGCAGAAGACAAAACAATTTTCCGCTGGAGACAGACCGGAAGTTTTTTGAGTTTAGTTTGGAGATGGTGAGTTTTTCCGACCTGCATCGGGTCGACCATCTGTTCTACGCCTTTAGAAAAATCAGTTACGCTCATGGTTATATTATAGCACAGCTACCTTGTATTTTTATTTTTATTAGTGTATAATGGGGAGTGTTAACAACTCGGTATGCTGGAATCGTCTAGTGGCAATGACAAGAGACTGTAAATCTCTCGGCTTCGGCCTTCGTAGGTTCGAGTCCTACTTCCAGCACCATTTTTTATGCCACTTTGCGCTTGCCGAGCGGGCGCTTTTTCGGCATTTTTTTCTTGCGAGCAATTTCATTTTCGGCGATTTGAGCCTCGATACGAGCGATGGTCGCGGTGGCATTTTCGGTGTCGCCGGTAGATTCATAAATAGCCAAAATCTGGCGAAGTGTGGTGGTGGTGTGGTCCAAATCATAGGCGGCCTCTAGTGCCTCAATGGCGGCCTTTCTGTTCCCTAATTTTTCTTCGGCCTTAGCAAGAGCAAGGTAGCGTGCTGGGACATCTCCCTCCATCTCAAGCGCTTGGCGAAAAGCCATCGCGGCCTTTTCATACGCACCAGTTTCAAGATAAATCAAGCCGGCATTGTGAAGCGACGACGGGTTGTTGTCAAGCGACTGAGCGATTTCAAAACATTCAATCGCCTCGTCGAACTTCTGGCCCTTGGCATACAAAATACCCAAGCGGTTATAGGCAGCAGCGTTAGTTTCGTCAAACTTCAAAATGGTAAGCAGAGCCTTTTCGGCGCGAACCGG
Source organism: Candidatus Saccharimonadota bacterium (assembly GCA_030530605.1). Classification (GTDB taxonomy): domain Bacteria; phylum Patescibacteriota; class Saccharimonadia; order Saccharimonadales; family Saccharimonadaceae; genus Nanosyncoccus. The sequence goes on along the minus strand of JAUMUO010000004.1, from coordinate 5,872 downwards.
TTTTCTTTCGCGCATCGAATCCTGGGCGATGCTCCAAAGCTTCTTCATCTGAGTATCAATCTTCGGGTCGACTTTTTCCTTTTTCTTTTCCACCCGCTTTTCACGGAAGAAGAAAGCAAGGTAAACAGTAAAAACGAGAATTATTAGGATACCTAACATAATACTATTTTAGCATAAGTGGGCAATTAGTTGCAACTTTATGTGGCCGTTTGACTTAATGTTCTCGTAGGCGGTAATCAGATTCGGGATTTTACTGAGAAAGGCAGATTTTCCGGTTTTGAAATAAGATTTATAAGCAAGTTCGATAGTCGTGCTTAAGATCTGAAGAACTTCGGGGCGGGATTTTTTAGCGGTTTTGTTGGTCCAACTCTCTACAAGCTGGAAAGTTTTTGTGGGCGAGGCGGCAAGCAGAAGTTTAGCGTCGTTTAAAATTTCTTCAGGGGCGGCAGGAGCTTTTTCGACGGGGTTCGAGGTCCTTAAAACATAAATGCTAGCGCGGGAGAGGACGGTGGGAAGAAAGTTGGTGAGCGAGGTGGCTAGAAAAACTAAATGGCAATGTTCTTTTGGTTCTTCCAAAAGCTTGAGAGCGGCATTTTCCGCGGCTTCGTTCATAGTTTCGGCGTGCTTGACGATGAAAAACCTGGCGGAAGTTTCTTTGTTTAGCATCTCGGCTTCCAAATCGCGAATTTTAGCAACTTTAATACTATCTTTCTCGTCCGGCTCAAGGTAGAAACTGGTGGCAGGAAAATCCGGGACGGGAGTTTTGAGAGCGGTTTTGACGCGCTTTTTGCCGGTGTTCATGGCATCTATCATTTCGGACGGCACAACAAAGATAGAAAAGCCAGTGCTTTTTGCGATTTTTGGAATGTTTAGTGGGTCGTCAAAGAACATCGCTAAATTCCTTTGGAAGAGGGGCTTCAAAGGTTTTGCGCTCGCCACCAGGGATAGTAATTTCAAGGTTTTTCGCATGAAGGAAAAGACGGTCCGCCTCTTTATCACCATAAACCCGGTCCCCTAAAATTGGGTGGCCGAGGTATTTGAGATGGACCCTTAGTTGGTGGGTGCGGCCGGTGACAGGTTTTAATTCCAGGAGAGAATATTTGCCGTCTGATTTTAAGACTTTATAGAAAGTGACCGAGGGCTTGCCGGACGGGCTGACGATGAAGGTGGTCGGGGATTTGATGCTGCGTTCAATCGGGAGGTCGATTTTGGCTTCGTCGAGCTTCGGCCGACCTTCTACAATGGCATAATAAGTTTTGTGGGTTTTTCGGTCTTGGAATTGTTTTCTTAAGAAACTTTGGGTAGCTTCGTTTTTGGCCAAAATCACTACGCCGGAAGTGTCGCGGTCCAGACGGTGAACGAGCAGACCGTAATCTTCCAAGGTCGGCTCGGTGGTGAATTCGCCTTTGGCCATAGAAAGTAGGCCGGCGGGTTTATTTAGGACTATGACATTATCATCTTCATAAATCGGCTTCAAATCCGGCGGCGTTTCCCTTTTCGGGACGTCCAGTTTGAGAATTGGCCAGGTGCCGTCTGCGTTAATTTCGATTTCGGCGTTGGGCTTTTTGATGGTTTGGCCGTCTAGCGAGACATAACCAGATTTAATGAAATTCTGAAGCGTGCTGCGATTAAACTCCGGATGTTGTTCCACCAAAATTAAATCTGCGCGCTTTCGTTCTTTCCTTTCCTCTTTCTTGATTTCAATGTCGCCATTGATGACGCGCGAGAGTTCTGGTTTGCTAAACTTTTTACCGGGGCGATACATAACCTTATTATAGCATAAATCTGGAAAATATGGTATAATATATGAAGGATTTTGGTGGGAGCAACTTAAAAAGGAGGGATTTTATGGTTGAAAAGTACAACGGAAAGACTAATTTCATTGAAAGACTACATCTGCCCAGTGACGTAGAACAGGCTGTCTTGGACTACCACGTAAAGGTAAATAATCTTTCGGTCACCTTGGACGAGCGCGATAGAACCGATTTTAGAGGGATTCTGGATACATATTCAGAGCTGCTCTTAATTGCGAGATCGCCTTATTATTGTAAGCTCAGGCACAAAGGCGAAGATATTAGCCTTGTGGATGTCAGCTATGAATGGACAACGAGTTCTGACCTTCGGCGTTACTTCGTACGCTATAAACCCGAGGCTATGAATAGCAGGGAGTGGTTCTCACTATGTGACGCATTTGGTGATTCTGGTTTTTTAAGGCCGTTTGCTAAAGATGGACAGAGTTTGATATGGGCAGAGATGGATTATGTTTTTAAGCTCCTGTCTGATTATTACACTAGTAGTGATTATTATGAAACTCCGTTTGTGATTGGTTGTTTCAATCCGCGCACCCATGACGATTATGAGGCTTTTGATAGAGTACTTGGGATTAGTGACATAGAAAGGCTTCTGAGATATCTTTCAATAGTTTCTCTGGAATATGTTGGCGGTTTTCACCAGTTGCTTTACGATGATTATCGCATGGGCGATTTTGAACGCTGGATTATGGGTGACGAGGAGAAGCGTCGGATGTTTAGTCGGTCTGAAGTTATCGCCAATGTCAATCGCATATATCTTGGCGAGAAAGTAACTATTGAGGTTTAACTCCCAGAAAATCCTCCAGGGGGCCCCTTCGGGGGCCTTTTTCATGGCAAAAAAATGGAGCCGAGTATGAGATTTGAACTCATGACCCCGCCCTTACCATGGGCGTGCTCTACCACTGAGCTAACTCGGCTTATCATTTTGACAACAAATTGGTGGAGCATATGAGACTCAAACTCATGACCTCTTCAATGCCATTGAAGCGCTCTAATCAACTGAGCTAATGCCCCAAATAAATTGTTAACGATTCTATTTTAGCATGATTCGTGATAAAATGGAAGTATGAAAACGATTTTAACGGGACTTAGAGTTAATAGCGAACTTACAATTGGGAATTATCTTGGGGCGTTGCTCCCGATGGTGCGGCTCGCGAACCAACACAAAGACGACTACAACATTAATATCTTCGTGCCGGACCTTCACTCGATTATTTCCGAGGTGGACGGCGAGCTAAAAGACAACATCCTTAAGAGCATCAAGATTTATTTTGCGGCCGGGCTTCAGCCCAATGAAAATGTCCATATTTACCGCCAGTCTTATGTGCCGGCACACAGCGAGCTTTGCTGGATTTTAAGCTGCATCGCTTCAATGGGTGAGCTAAACCGGATGACTCAATACAAGGAAAAATCCGAGGGCAAATCGTCCGTCAACGCGGCCATCTTTAATTATCCGATTTTAATGGCGGCGGATATATTATTATATGATGCCGAGTATGTGCCGGTGGGCGAGGACCAATTCCAGCATATTGAACTGACTAGAAATTTGGCGATGCGGCTTAATAATAAGTTCGGACAAGAGATTTTTGTGCCGCCGGTTAAAACTGAAGAGCAGATTAAGTTTATGGGCGTAGAAAACGGAATTCGGATTCGCGATCTTTCTAATCCTGAAAAGAAGATGAGTAAATCTACCGCTGGCGAAAATTCCAAAGTTATGATGTTCGACGCGCCAGAGGCGGCGGCTAAGAAAATTATGTCCGCCACTACTGATTCGGTGGGCAAAATTCAATATGATATGTTTAACCAGCCTGGTATTTCAAATCTCTTACAGATTGAGGCTTTGGTGAACGATGTTCCGCTTCAGGATGTTATTTCTACTTGGGCGGGCGAAACTCACTATGGCGATTTGAAGCGCAAGGTAGCAAGTTCGGTTCAGACAATGCTAGAAGATTTCCAAAATAGGGTGAACGATATTTCAGACGAAAAAGTATTAGAGTATCTTGAAACTGGCGAGAAATACGCCAATGGAATCGCAAATGCAAAACTTTTGGAGGTACAGCATGTTTTCAATCTTAGATAGTTGGCCAAATGAGCTCGCCGCGTTGTTCGTTTTAGTAATTGCCTTCTTGGCTGGCTTTGCGGCAAAAAAATTAGTACTTTTGCTTCTAAAATCCATCGGCCTAGACAAGGCGATGGAAAAGGCTAACATCGCTCCGAGCAGCCGCATCAAGGCTTTTGAATTTATCGGGCGATTGATTTATTTTGCCGTGTTTATTCTATTCTTGCCGTGGATTTTCTGGCGACTTGGGGTTGGCAATGTTTCCGAGCCGATTCTGGGGGTGACGGATTTTTTCAAAAATCATCTGCCAGATATTGTGGCTGCGTTGATTGTCCTAATTGTTGGGTTGTTTGTAGCCAAATTAGTGCGCGAATTACTTGCGCCAATTTTCAGAAAATTAGGTGCCGATTCCTTCCTTAGAAAGATTGGCTATGTTGACGCAGACGACGTGGCGATTTCCGAACTGCTCGCGACAATTGTTTATGTTTTAGTGCTCGTGCCGGTGGCAATTGCGGCGCTTAATATGCTGAACATCAAGGCCGTCTCCGAGCCGACTACCAAAATGTTAGAGCAGATTATTATCTTCTTGCCGAGAATTGCGATTGCGGTGATTATTATCTTTATTGGCCGGTTTATCGCGAAGTTGGTGTTTATGCTGGTGGAGCAGGTTTTGAAGTCTATCGGCCTAGATAAATCTACCCGCGCGATATTTACTGAAACTTCGCTTTCTAGAATTATTGCTAACATTGTGCGGGTGATGGTGCTGATTTTCTTCATCGTGGAGGCGCTTAACACGCTTCAGCTCGGTGGCTTGACCCAGATGGTTTATACTGCCTTTGTGATTATCTTTGGGGCATTCGGGATTGCGTTTGCGATTGCTTTTGGCCTAGGTGGCAAAGGTCTAGCCGAGCGAATCTTAAATAAGCTCGCTGATAAGAAGAAAAAGAAGTAAACTCAAGCGGGTTGCGAAATTATGAAATCATGTTGTAATTTTGCTAGTTTGGTGTTATAATGTAGTTAATATAATTTAAGGAAGGTTTTATATGAGTGTGAAATCTTTATTAGTCGCCGGAACAGTAGCCGCGGGGCTTAGTGCTTCGGTTTTTTGTTTGCCGGTTAGTGCGGCAGGTACAGCTATCAATACAGGTAACATTGCCACTTTGGCAACATACGATGATACTCAAAAGACTTATACGCTTACGTCTGGAGAGTATGAGCTCGGGGAAGATTTGAATCTCAGTGATGATTCCAGGCTCGTTATTACTGGAAATGTTTCAATAGACCTAAATAGCCACACAATTAAAAGCACCCACACGCCAGTGGTTGAGGTTACCAATACCGGGGCCTTTACACTTTCTGGTACTGGTGGGATAAATGGCAGTTTATATACAAGTGGCACTTTGACTATTAATGGTGGTACCTATGGTTCCATGACTGGCGGCGGAGCGATAAATATTAACGACGGCGCCAATGTCACTATCAACGATGGCACTTTCCAAGCTGATGCCTCGAGTGCTATTTATATTATGAACTATGCCAATGCTACTAACATCGTTATCAATGGTGGCACTTTCACTTCCAATGGTGATTATGGTATTCAAGCAGAGATTGAGCCTACCACTTCAAGTATTGAAATCAAAGGCGGCACTTTTACCGGTGCAAAAGCCGGTTTAGGAATTATGGGGCCTTCTTCTGTATTTAAACTCAGCGGTGGAACTTTCAATAGCGGCGCTAGTGGAGTTGGGGCAATTGAAGTGACAGCTCCAAGTGGGGCTGCTACTGCAGAAACTATTAATACTATGCTTGTAAGTGGCTACAAATATAGCGATGCCACCATTAATACTGGTACTAATTATGGTATGTCTGCTGCTTTCTTGACAGCAAAAAGTGTTACTGTAGAATCTAAGACTACTACCCCAACTACCACAAACACTACGACTGGTGGTTCTGGAACTGTCAACGAAGGAAAAGCTACTAATGACTCCAAGGTTAGCGACAAAAA
>JAUMUO010000003.1:47062-94709 GCA_030530605.1 Candidatus Saccharimonadota bacterium | reverse complement strand
AACGCTTGAAAAAACTGTCCTGGAACTTGGCCTTACAAAAATCCCGTCCGCTCCCGGCACAGAGTTTAACCCAGAGCTTCATGAGGCTGTCTTGATGGCGGAAGGTAGCGGTGACAAAGAAGTTGTCTCCGAAACTCTCCGTCCCGGCTACATGTATGGTTCGGAAATTCTCCGCCCCGCGATGGTTAAAGTGAAAACTGTGCTATAATATACTATGAGCAAAAAAGACCCCATCGTTATTGACTACAACGGCTATGATTATGAGAAATTCTGGAAAGATTCTGGGCGCGACTATGAAGATGCCGCCGATAAACTAGCCATCAAAAAACTTTTACCAAAAGAAATTGACAGCATCGTGGATATTGCTGGTGGCTATGGCCGCCTTGCGCCGATGTATTTAGACCGCGCGAAAAAATCCACTCTCTTTGATTATTCTAAGACCGAGTTAGCTCAGGCCAAAGAAATCTATGGCGACCGCATCAATACTAAGGCCGGCGATGCTTACCACATGCCATTCAAAGATGGGGAATTTTCCGCCGCCATTATGGTTCGTGCCACTCACCATTTTGAGGATGTTGAAAAAGTCATCAAAGAAATCTATCGCATTTTGAAACCGGGCGGCGTAGCTGTAATTGAAGTCGCCAACAAAAAGACTCTCCCGCGGATGGTCCGCTACTGGCGCGGCAAGTCGGATGTCAACCCGTTTGATCTTTCCATTGAAAACCGTAAAGATGTCACAAAAACCGTCTTTTATAATTATCACCCGAAGTATATTGAAAAGATTTTTAAAGATGCCGGCTTCAAAATTGAAAAAGTTCGCTCCGTTTCTAACTTCCGCTCTAAGAAGCTCAAAAAAGTCTTTAGAAAAAACGGTCTCATGTTCTTAGAGCACGGCGCTCAAAAAGTCCTTGCTCCGGTACGCTTCGCCCCGTCGATTTACTATCGCTTAAAGAAGTAAATCCATTCCGAGCTCTAAGGCGTGTTCGTGGTTTAATTTTAAGAGTCCCTCATATTTTGCTACTAAATCTTCTCTATTTTGGTCGCGTGCGACTTCAAGCGCAAGGTCAAACCGCGAAGTCTGGTTTAGAGACAGCATCTCAAACGGCGTGGTCGTAGAACCCTGCTCCATAAACCCGTGTGCCCGAATCCGAATCGGGTCGGCATAATTTTTTAAAATGTTTTTCAGCGTTTCCGGATAACCGTGGAAGTTCGCGATAATCGCGCAGTGCTTTCCAAAATATTGGTCAAATAGTTCATTAGACAAACGATTTTTTGTCGTACCAATCGCATTGTAAGACAGTGCCGCAATATTCACGAACCGAATTTTTATCTCCGGCAAATCTTCGTTCAAAATCTTTACTGCGTTTATTGCTTCGCGCGAAACAATATCGCCCGCCGCCGTAAAGACATAGTCCGGCTCCTCTTCCATAGGACAATTTGAGGCGAAAGAGAATACGCTCGCACCGCCGTTTTGAAGTTGGAACAAAGCGTGATTTTTATCAATAAAGCGTGGCTCGTCAGTCTTATTAAATGTAGCAAGATTTACAACATTTCTAGATTCTAGCATAAAATCAAATGCCGCTGCCGAAGCTACATCATCTATCGGGAAAAGACAGTTTACTCGTGGATTCGGAATTGAAAGCAGGGTAGAAATAAGTGCCGGAGACTGGTGTGAAAACCCATTATGGTCTTGGCGCCAGCAAGTGCTAGTAGAAAGCAAATTAATCGCCGGGAATAATTCAGGATTACCGTTCTCGTCCTTGCGCCACTCTGCCTCTTCCACTTGCTTCAAGAATTTCAAATGCTGAACAATTTGCGAAGAAATAATTTGGAAGAAAGATTCATAGCTCGTCATAAAGGCCTGTTCTTTGCTACCAAGCACATGTCCAACCATCATCGCAAACAAGGTATTTTCCGAAAGTAGTTCTACAATCCGCCCGTTTTTCGCCTCCGGCAAATCCCAGATTTCTTCCGGAAGGTCCCAAAGCCGTTTGGAAACCCCATAGGTTTCATCTAGCTTGTTGCTAGTAGTTTCATCCGGCGAGAACAAGTATAGGTGCGGGTCGCGTTTCATTTCTGAAGCTAGAAAATGCCCGATTGCCTTCGCAGAAGAGAACTGTTCTGCTCCGGGATTTTCAACAAAATCTGGCATTTCATCTAAGTAACTCATAATAAGAATCCTTTCTCGGCATCAAACAATTCATTAAAGCGATACGACTTTAGCCAGTCGGAAAGCTGTGCTAATTCTTCTGGGTCAGTTTTGGCATTTGGCAAAGGAATTTGGTGTGCCAGGAAATTACCTGCCACTTTTTTGCCGGCTACATATTCTGGACCGCCAGCACCCTTTTCGGTCTTCATAATAATAAATGGTGGATCAAGAATCCGGTTATGCTCTTTAATACCATAAGCGTCTTCAAGTTTAGCATTATCATTATGGATTTTAGCATAAAAACTTTCCGAAATTAAAAGAGCGTGTTCAAACGAGCCCGGCGTGCCGTTAATTAAAATCGGTTCAAAGCCAAAGCCACGAATTTGGTGAAATAGTTCACGTTCGGACTTTCTACCCGAAATCGTCGGTCCGGAAATCTTATAACTATTTAGATGTAAAATCGGCAAGACCGCTCCGTGGTGTTTGGAGTTACAAAGTTTCACTAAATTCATTGAAGCAAGCGCCGTAGCAGTTTCAAATTCGCCGTCGCCAATTAAAACCGCAATCGTTTTTTCTGGATGTCCCAGCGCCGCCCCATAGGCCGCACCCAGGGCGTAGCCGAGTTCACCACCCTCACAAATTACGCCCGGCGTCAGCGGGCTAGCGTGAGACGGATACCCACCCGGCCAAGAAAAATGTTTACAAAGATAAGCCAAATTATTTCCAGGTAGTCCTTTCAAATTGGGATCAATTTTCTCTAACTCGCCGTCTAAAAACAAATTTGCTTGGAGTGCTGGAAATCCGTGCCCTGGCCCCAAAATAAATGAAAAGTCTTTGTTACGGTTTTCAAAAAATACTTTCAGACACGAATAAGCTAAATCGATTCCGTGGCAAGTCCCCCAGTGACCAAGTAAACGTGGCTTTATATCATCAAAAGTTAGTTCGCGCTCAAGCAGGAAATTGGACTGTAAAAACAACTGCGCCACCACCAAATAATCAGTCGCCCGAACTCGTTTTGAAAGGTATTGCCCATCCATAAACATAATTATACCATAAGCTGTGTTATAATATAAGATATGGAAAAACTTTTTGCTCCTATTGCTAAACGGATTGCTGTCGTGATTATTGCTTTTTGCTCAGTTTTAGTGCTCTTAAATGTAGCCGCCAGTGCTTATTTTAATCCTAAAACCGTAGTCGAGCGTGAGATTTCTAGTCTGGCCGAGGAGTATTATGAAGATTATCTTTATGGAAACTTGGTAGGTAATCGTACTGGCGACGCTATTGGCGAAGAAATGAAACACTACAAAGATATTGGCGTGCCGAACACTTACCTCCGCCAGCTTCTCTTGTACGATTCTGGTCGTCGTAAAGAGGCTAGCGGTTATTTCGACCAAAAAGGTTTCAAATGTGACCGTAATAAAACTTATGTAAAGTATTTTCCAGAGGAACCTTACGAAAAAAAGAATTATCATTTTGAAATAAAATTAGTCTGCGAATAAAAAACTGTGGTATAATTTAATATATACTAGAGTTTATGGAGAAACTATGAGTAAAGAAAAGAGTGGGAAAAAAACTGTGCCAAAAAGAAGCCGCTTTGCTAGAAAAACTAAAAGCAAGTCGACTTACACTAGTTTGATGTACAAATCTAAGGTCAAGAAAGACCAAAAAGCCAGGAAAAAGGCTGAAGATTTGGCATCTCTACCAAAAACTCCGGGCAAGCGCTTTCTTGCACATTTTCAACCGAAGCGAGTTTTTCATTATTGGTTCTCCTGGAATGGCCTTAAAAAAATTGGCAAGTTTATCGCCGCTTGTATTTTGCTCAGTATTATCGCGGTCGGTGCCCTATTCCTTTACTACAAGAAAGACCTTGAAGCCATCCGCCTAGACGAGCTCAAAGTTTCTGAAACCGTCAACACTTATCTTGATAGAAATGGCGAGGTGCTCTGGGAAGACCGTGGTGATGGCGATTATCGCCTCGTGGTAGATGGCAGTGACATCTCCACTTATATGCGCCAGGCCACCGTGGCAATTGAGGATAGAAACTTCTATAACCACAATGGTGTAGATTTGTTCTCGCTCGTGCGTGCTGCTTTCTCCACCCTCTCCGGTAAAAGCGTCCAGGGTGGTTCAACTTTGACTCAGCAGCTCATTAAGCAAGTTTATTTCTCCGATGAGTCTGCGGACCGTGGCCTTACCGGTATCCCAAGAAAGATTAAGGAGGCTATCCTTGCTCTTGAAGTTGAGAAGATGTACGACAAGGAACAGATTATTACTATGTACCTCAACGAGTCGCCATACGGCGGTCGTAGAAACGGTGTCGAATCTGCCGCCCAGACTTACTTTGGTAAATCTGCGAAAGACCTAACTTTAGCAGAGTCGGCTCTGCTTGCCGCCATCCCTCAAAACCCAGCCGTCTTTAATCCGTACAACGAATATGGTCACGACCAGCTAATTTGGCGTCAGCAATACACTTTGGATGTAATGGCTGAGCTCGGTTTTATCACCGAACAGCAACGTGATGAAGCTAAGGCTGTTCCGATTTTGGACCAAATCCAGCCAGAGCAAGAGCAGTACAGCAATATGAAAGCTCCGCACTTTGTACTTACAGTCAAGAGCTATCTTGAAAATAAATATGGTGTTAAGACAATGCGTTCCGGTGGTTTCACCATTAAAACCACGCTCGATTATCGCGCTCAGCAGATGGCCGAGCAGGCTGTCGCCGAAGGTGCCGAGTTGTTCTACACTAATGCCTCCGATAATATCTCGCTTTCCTCTGTGGACGTTGAGACTTCTCAGGTTATCGCTATGGTTGGTTCTGCTGACTGGAACGCGCCGGTTTATGGCCAGGTCAACGCTGCTACTTCGCCGCTCGAGCCGGGTTCTTCTATCAAGCCGATTCTAGATTACACCCCACTCTTTATGCAACGTTCTGATATTAATTATGGTCCAGGCTCCGTGCTTCGTGACGAAAATATCGACTCACTCTATTGTGCCGGTTACAGTGGTGCCTGTGCCCTTAGAAACGCTTCGGGTGCTTTCTATGGTAATCTTACCATCAGAAAATCGCTCGGCAACTCTCTAAACATCCCGGCTGTTAAAGCACTATATATTAATGGTATTGATAATTCTTTGGAGATTGCTCACGCTCTTGGTGATGAATATTATTGTTCAGACAATGAGAACGCTGGCCTCTCTATGGCTATCGGTTCTGGTTGTACAGTTATTCCAATTGAACACGCCAATGCTTACGCTTCGCTTGCTCGTGGCGGCGTCGCCAAGCCTCTCGCCTACGTGCTTGAAGTTAGAAACTCTGCTGGTGATTTAATTGAACAATGGGAAGATACTGCCGGCGATCGCGTAGTTGATGAACAAGTTGCCTATATGATTTCTAGTATCCTTTCTGACCCAGATGCTCGCACCATCACCTTCGGCTCTCAGGCTCGCGACTACGGCTTCTATATGCAAGGCATTTGGAGTGCGTCTAAGACTGGTACTACTACCACCGCCGTTTCCACTCAGGCTAAGGATTCTTGGATGATTTCTTATACTCCTGCTGTTTCCACTGTAGTTTGGAACGGCAACCACGACGGTTCCGCTCTTGGCGCTGCTACAAACTATGTAGTAAGAAGAGTGATCGACTCTTATATGCGCCCAGTTCACTTTGATTTATATGCCAATGATGGTCGCTGGTCTCAGAATCAAGCTCCGGATCGTCCGGCCGGCATCCAGACCTTAAACATCGGCGGTAATACCGATATTTGGCCAAGCTGGTATGGCTCTTCTAGCTCCGGCGTTTCCACTCAGAAACTCACCTTCAACAAATTAAACAAGAAACTTGCTGCGGATTGTACACCAAATAATCTTAAAGTCCAAGTAGAGGCCACCGTCACGATTGACCCAATGACTAAACAAGAAATTTGGTATGTTCCGGATGATTATGACCGCGAAAAGAAAGATGATTGTACGGACGGATACACTGGCCCGAAAGTTACGCTCGAATTAATCAAGAAAACTAACTCCGATGACAAGAAAGATGACAAGGACGACAAGAAGAAGGAAGAGACCGGTGTAGTTGGCGCTACTGTTAGAGCCACCGTCACTAAAGGCAGTGGCAATCTCAAGAGCTATCAATTAATTGTTGATGGCAAGGTCGTGAAAAGTGGCAACATTTCCGGCACCACCTTTGACCCAGGTTATACCACCACGGGCAAAGAAAAAGTTATAAAAATCGTCATCACCGATAGTAATGATTTTGAAAGTTCGGCCGAGGTCTTAGTAAAATAATGGAAATCTTAAGTTTAGTAGTATTGTTGTTGGTATTCGTAGAAACTACCATCATCCTGTTTACTAGAAGCCTCAAAAAACTGAAATCTACCGGTAAACGAAAAGTTTTTGTTGACACTTCTGCTTTAATGGACGGGCGGATTCTCAATATCGCAAGGAGTAATTTCTTGGGCTACGATTTAGTTATCACTAGAAGTGTGCTTCTAGAACTTCAACTTCTTGCCGACGGTAAAGATGACGAGCGAAGAAGCCGTGCGCGCTTTGGTCTAGACATTGCCAGCTCACTTCAAAGAGTGGCCGAGGTCGATACTGAAATTTATCAAGATACGCTCGGCAAGGGTGAATATGTCGACCAAATTTTGATAGACCTCGCCAAGAAAAATCACGGGCTAATTTGTACCACAGATTTTAATCTCAACAAGGTTGCTACCACCGAAGGAATTGAAGTCCTAAATGTCAACGACCTTGCGATGGCACTTAAAAATGAATATCTCCCCGGCGAGCGTATTCACGTTAAAATCACTGGCACTGGCAGTAATCGCAATCAGGGTGTTGGTCATCTTCAAAACGGCACTATGGTGGTGGTAGATAATGCCTCCACTAAGGTTAATTCAGAAATAGAAGTCGAAGTGGCTAAATACATCCAAACTTCTGCCGGCCGGATGATTTTTGCTAAAATCCCCAAAAGCACCCGAAAATCTAAATAATATGTTATAATATATAAAACGTCGCTGTCGTTCAACGGATAGGACATATCCCCTCTAAGGATACAATGCTGGTTCGATTCCAGCCAGCGATACCAAAACATAGCCCTTGTGGCTATTTTTAGTGTATAATATAAGTATGAGCAAATTATTTAAACGCACTAAGATTTTAGCAACCATAGGTCCAGCAACCTTTTCAAAAGAAAAAATAGAAGATTTAATTATGGCCGGTGTCAACGGCTGCCGTCTAAATTTCTCACACGGCGATTATGTTGAACGTGACCAGCAAATTCAGTGGATTCGCGAAGCCGCCGAGAAAAAGGGTCGTTCAGTTGCCATTTTACAAGATTTACAGGGTCCCAAGATTCGTCTAGGCGATTTGAGAGATAATCATTACGATGTCAAGAAGGGTGACCACTTTATTTTAGACCACGCTGTAGAAGAACATAAAGGTGATAATGTTCTCCCGGTCCAGTATAATTTGGCTGACAAAGTCAAAGTCGACGAGCCGATTTCGCTATTCGATGGCAAGGTTAAAACTCACGTAGTGCGAGTGCTTTCTAAGACCGCGATTGAAGTAGAGGCTGAAAACGACGGCTTCTTAATGAGCCACAAAGGTCTTAATCTTCCAGACACCGATTTTGGCGGCGACATTATTACTGAAAAAGATATGGCTGACATTGAGTTTGGCGCTTCGCGCGATTTCGATTTTGTAGCGCTCTCGTTCGTCCAGTCTGCCAGCGACATTGAAAAACTTCGCCAGATTCTACTTTCACACGGTTCTACTGCTCAGATTATTGCTAAAATTGAAACCAAAAAAGCTATTGAAACCGACGAGGCGATGGAGGCCATCGTCGAAGCTTCTGATGGCATTATGGTAGCACGTGGCGATATGGCCGTTGAGGCCGGCGCCGAAGTCGTGCCAATTGTTCAACGCAAGTTGATAGCGATGTGCCGCGAACATTCTAAAATTTGTATCGTAGCGACCCAGATGATGGGCAGCATGGTTGATAATCCAGAGCCAACTCGTGCCGAGGTTTCCGACGTTGCGAATGCCGTGATTCAGGGTGCCGATGCCGTGATGCTTTCCGATGAAACCGCCAACGGCAAATATCCGCTTGAAACCGTCAAGGCGATGAAGAAAGTGATTTTATATACACAGAATCACTCCCACGTTTCGCCGATTAATCACGAAGTTACTGGTGATTTCAAAAACTATGATGCGATATCAAACGCCGTTACCGCGCTCTCCGAGAAGATTGATGCCGATATTATTATTTGCCAGACCGCTACCGGCGCTACTGCTGCGGCTATTTCCGCCCAGCGCCCGAAGCTCCCGATTATTACTGTCACTTCCAATGCTCGCGTGGCTGGCCAGCTCGCGCTCACCTATGCTAACTCCGCCTTTGTCCGCCCTTACACCGAAACCTATGGTTTAGATCTCGCTCAAGAGTTGAAAGAGCAGGGCTATCTCCAGGTTGAAGAGGGTAAGAAAGATTTACTCGCCGTGATTATTTCCGGCCACAAAGACGAAATGGGCGGCACCGATACCATCCAGCTCGTTCACGTATAAAATACAACAGACAGCGTTTAAGAGATATGCTATAATAGTCTTAAATAGGAGGCCAATGTTTACAAAACTTACTATTAAAGATGTTAAAGTTCGGAATCAGAACGTTTTAGTGCGGGTAGATTATAATGTGCCGATGGAAAATGGCAGAATCACCGACGACTTAAGAATTAAGGCTAGTATCCCTACCATTGAGTATCTTATCAAAAAAGGTGCTCGCCGGGTAATCTTGATTTCTCACCTCGGTCGCCCAGAGGGGAAGAAGGTCAAAGAACTTTCGCTCCGCCCGGTTGCCGAGCGTCTAAAGGAACTTCTCCCGGACGCGAAAGTTGGCTTTATTGATGACGTGAGTGGCCCAGATGTTGAAGAAGCCGTCGAAAAAACTCCGGTTGGCGGAGTGCTGCTTCTAGAGAATCTTAGATTTTTCCCAGGTGAAGAAAAAAATTCTAGTGAGTTTGCGCGCGAAATCGCCGAGTGTACTAGAGCAGATTTATTTGTCCAGGATGGCTTCGCCGTGATTCACCGTGCCCACGCTTCTACTGATGCTATTACCAAAGAGCTTCCTTCCGTGGCCGGTTTCTTAGTTGAAAAAGAGGTTTCTGCGCTTGATAAAGTCGCCACCTCTCCGGCCCACCCGTTCCTGATTGTAATCGGCGGTGCCAAAGTCGACGATAAACAGCCTCTAATTGACAAACTTTCTCCGCTTGCTGATGATATTTTCGTTGGTGGCAAAATTGCCGCCGATGGTTATACCTCCGACAATCCTAAAATTCACGTTTGTGATACCTTCAAAGAGGATGGCGAAGGCGGTAAGCGCGACATCGGCGAGCCTTGTATTGAGGCCCTAATAAAACTGGCTGAAGGTGCTAAAACCGTGCTGTGGAACGGCACGCTTGGTGAAACCGAAAAACCAGAGTTTGCTAAAGGTTCCGAAAAATTTGCCGAGTTCCTCGGCACTCATCCGAAGATTACTTCCGTAATCTGTGGCGGTGATACTGCCGGCTTTGCCGAGAATTTCCTGAAGACTCATCCGGATTGCTCTTTCTCCTTGATTTCCACCGGTGGTGGTGCTAGTCTCGAGCTTCTTTCCGGCCTTGATCTCCCTGGTCTTGACTCCCTTGACGATGCTTAATTAGCAGTCTTGACATACGAGTGCTAATCGCATATAATAGAGAGTATGAACGACGATTTTAGCGATATTATGAACGGTCTTTCCGAGGACGCCCGCTTTGCGCTTCAGAAAGCTGACTATTATAGTAAAAGATACAACAACGGCTATATGGGCACTGAGCATCTCTTGCTTGGTATTATGGCGATGGATACCTCCACCGGCGCCAGGCTCCTTAGGGATGAAGGTCTAGATCTTGACACTCTTGAAAAGGGTATTAACCGCACCGCCGTTGAAGTGCCCGGCTCACAGATGGCGATGATGTCGCTCTCCGAGGCCACCGTGCTCACTCTTCGTATCGCCGCTAATTTCGCCAAAGAACAAGGTTTGCCAGCTGTTGGGACCGAGCATCTACTCTACGCCCTTCTTACCCAGGGCAACTCTCGCGCTTCTTTAATTCTTGAACAGCAGGGTGTCGACCTAGATGCCCTTATGGCTACTATTGAAGAGTTAGCCGAAAAACAGGCGGAAGAAGCCAAAAATGAAAAAGAAAAGGCTAAGTATTCCAATAAGACTAATCTTAAATGGCTCAAACGTTTTGCTACTGATTTAACCGAAGCCGCCAAGAACGGCGAGCTTGATACCGTCATTGGTCGTGACTCCGAAATTGAGCGCGTAGTCACTGTGCTTTGCCGCCGCACCAAGTCTAACCCAGTTTTAATCGGCGAAGCCGGTGTTGGTAAAACTGCTATCGTAGAAGGTTTGGCTTCTCGTATTGCTAAAAACGATGTGCCGGGTAACCTAATCGGCAAACGTCTTTACCAGGTAGATTTGTCGGCGATGGTCGCTGGCACTAAATTCCGCGGCGAGTTTGAGGAACGCATCAAAGGCGTTATCGACGAGGCCGTTGAAAACCCAGACATTATCCTCTTCATTGACGAGCTCCACCTACT
Organism: Candidatus Saccharimonadota bacterium; assembly: GCA_030530605.1. GTDB lineage: Bacteria > Patescibacteriota > Saccharimonadia > Saccharimonadales > Saccharimonadaceae > Nanosyncoccus. The sequence goes on along the minus strand of JAUMUO010000003.1, from coordinate 83,941 downwards.
AAGCGGTGCTGGCTCTGGCGAAGGCACAATGGATGCCGCCAACATCTTAAAGCCCGCCCTTGCTCGTGGTAAACTGCATTTAATCGGTGCCACCACTCTTGATGAATATCGCAAGAACATTGAAAAAGACAAGGCCCTTTCTCGTCGCTTCCAAACTGTTTTAGTAGAAGAGCCGAGCGATACCGTCACTCTTCGCATCCTAAAAGGCATTAAAGGTCATTACGAAAAACACCACGGTGTTGAAATCCCCGACGAAGTTCTAGAAACTGCTGTCCAAATGTCCAAGCGCTACATTAACGACCGTTATATGCCAGACAAAGTGATTGATGTAATAGACGAGGCTTCTGCTATTGCTAAAGTTTCTGCCGATAAAAAAGGCGGCGGTAAATATAAGAAACTCAAAATTGAGGCTCAGCAGCTTGAAGAAAAAATTGAAGAAGCTGCCGAAGCCGAGGATTTTGAAAAGGCCGCAACTCTTAAAACTAGCCTCCTAAATCTTGAAAAGGAAATTAAGGAATTAGAAAAAGCCGGTGCCAAAAATCAGGAAACGCCTAAACTCACCGAGGAGTATCTCGCTAAAGCCATTTCGCTTAAAACCGGTATTCCTGTTTCTAAGGTCCACGGCTCTGAGCTAGAACTTCTTACTAAACTTGAAGAGCACATTGACAAGGCGATTATTGGCCAAGATGAGGCTGTCCACGCCGTCGCTAAGGCTATCCGCCGTGGTCGCTCCGGGATTGCTAACCCGAATCGCCCGATTGGCTCCTTCCTCTTTATGGGTCCAACCGGCGTCGGCAAGACCGAGCTCGCCCGCGTGATTGCCCGCGAGGTCTTTGGTGGCGAAAACGCGCTCTTCAAAATTGATATGTCCGAATTTGGCGAAAAGCACAACGTCTCGCGTCTAGTTGGTGCGCCGGCCGGTTATGTCGGCTATGATGATGGTGGTAAGCTCACCGAGGCTATCCGCCGCCGCCCTTATTCTGTCGTGCTCTTCGACGAAATCGAAAAAGCCCATCCGGATGTCTTCAATCTCTTACTTCAAATTCTTGAAGATGGTGTTCTCACCGACGGTCAGGGCAACAAAGTTAAATTCAATAACACTATTGTAATTCTTACATCGAACCTCGGTTCTGAAGCGATGTATGATGATGACAATTTTGGTTTCCACTCTGCCAATACTAAGAAAGATAAGAAAGCTCGTGATGCCGAGTATGAAGTACAAAAAGACGCCGCGATGCGTGCTCTTAAAAAGCGGATGCGCCCAGAGCTTATCAACCGCCTCGATGCCATCCTGGTCTTCCACGCTCTCACCGAGAAGCAAGTCGAGCAGATTTTTGACACGATGCTAGAAGATTTGAGAAAGCGCCTCGCGACGAAATCGCTCGGTCTTAAAATCACTCCAGCCGTGAAAGAGTGGCTCATAAAACAAGGCTATGATCCGAAGAACGGCGCTCGCCCGCTTCGCCGCGCCATCGAAGACCACCTTGAAACCCTCATTTCCGACGCTATTATCAAGAACGAACTCGAAAAAGGTGATATTATAAATGTAGATATCACTAAAAATGGTGAGTTTAAGCTGAAAGTAGGGAAAGAATAATATGGTAATGTCTTCAGCTGCAATCAAGAAGATGACTACCCGAGGGGCTAGGGTTACCTTGATAGCAATCGTTGCCTTAATAGTGGTTTTCTGGATTGTCATGTTGAATAAGACATTCATATTTGACACTATAGCTGCTTGGACTTACGGTCCTTCTAAGGAAATGGCCGATATCAGATTGTCCTTAGATTTGACTACGGATGGAGAACGTATTTTTAATGCTTCCCATCCTATTTTAAATTCAAGGGAAGATTTTAATATGGCTTGTGACTCTTATCAGAATGAAACTGCCGTACTAGGTTGTTATGCTGGTCGCCAAATTCATGTTTATAATGTTGATACTAAAGAGCTGAACGGTATCAAAGAATCTACCTCCGCTCATGAACTTTTACACGCCATTTGGGCTCGGCTTGAACAAACAGAAAAAAATTGCTTAAAGCCGCTACTGGATGAGGTCTATAACAAATCCGAAAAACTAAAATCTGAACTTGAAAATTATAGTGAAAAAGACCGAGAAGATGAACTTCACTCGCGCGTTGGTACTGAAATTAAAGACCTGGGCTCGGAGTTAGAAAATCATTACAGCAAGTATTTCAAAGACCAGGATAAAATTGTCTCCTACTACGATTCTTATATTAAGCCGTTTGAAACTTTGAAAAACCAAATTAAGGAACTTTCCAAAACTTTAGAGACGCTTAAAAAGCAGATTGATGAAAAGACTAAAGAATACCAGGCTCGTGCCGAAAAATTAAACCAGGAAATTTCTGAGTTTAATAATTGCGCCAGTACTTTAAATTGCTTCACTTCTCGTGGCGAATTCAACGCTCGCCGCGGAGAACTGACCGCCGAACAGTCCGCTGTGAACACTCTTTATGGCGAACTGGATACCACTATTAAAGAGTATAATTCCAAAGTCGGCGAATATAATGACAATATTTTGAAAAATCAGGATTTAGAAAATTTAATTAATTCAAATAAGGAAGTTAAATTATGAAAGGAAATCAAATGAAAAATTATTTAGTTCCAACCGTGGTTGAAGAAACATCGAAGGGCGAGCGCGCCTACGATATTTACTCAAGGCTTTTGACGGATCGCATCGTTTTCCTCGGTGAAGATGTCAACCCGCACACCGCTAATCTCGTGGTAGCGCAGCTGCTATTTCTCGCCCACGAAGACCCGAAAAAAGATATCAAACTCTACATTAATTCTCCTGGCGGTTCCGTTTATGACGGCCTAGCCATCATCGACACCATGAATTATATCGAGCCAGATGTCCAGACTATCGGCATTGGCCTTCAGGCTTCAATGGGTGCGATGCTTCTTTCCTGCGGCGCCAAGGGCAAGCGCTACTGTCTCGAAAACTCTCGCATTATGATTCACCAACCGTCTTCCGGTACCGAGGGCAAGATTACTGACCAGGAAATTGCCTTGAAAGAAGGAATCTATCTTAAAAAACGCCTCGCCGAAATTTTTGCTAAAAACACCGGCAAATCGCTCGAACAGGTTGAAAAAGATATGGACCGCGACAACTGGATGTCCGCCGAAGACGCCAAGAAATATGGCATTGTGGACGAAGTAATTAAGTAGTATTTGACTTCACTTATCTTCTCTGTTAAAATAAGTTTAGACAAGTGGAGTTAATATGAAATCAAAAACCAATTTTGTTTGTAGTAACTGTGGGGCGACTTTCGCCAAGTGGGCTGGTCGTTGCGAAAATTGTAACGAGTGGAATACCCTTACCGAGCAGGTTGTAAATCCAGCCGAAGAGGCCTCCGCCAAGACTGCCATCGCGAAGGGCCAGGTTTCTGGTAAGGCCTTGAACCCTGACAAAATTGGTGACATCATCCCGTCTGACGCGAAAGCGCGCCTAAAAACCGAGTTCAAAGATTTGAACACTGTGCTCGGCGGCGGGATTTTACAAGGTTCTGTCTCGCTACTCGCCGGCCAGCCGGGTATTGGTAAGTCTACTTTGCTCATGCAAATTTGTGCTTATGTTTCTAAAGATGTGCCAGTGCTTTATATTTCCGGCGAGGAATCGGCCGGTCAGGTTAAACTTCGGGCGACAAGACTTGGCGCGAGTTCCGAAAATCTTTATTTCGCGAGTAGTACTTCTGGAAATGACATCGCCAAAACTATCGCCACGGGCAACTACAAATTAGTAATTGTAGATTCTATTCAAACTCTCGCGATGAACGAGATTTCTTCCGCTCCCGGCACCGTCTCCCAGGTCAATAACTGTGGTAATCTTATTATCCGCGCCGCCAAGGCTACCGACACTGCTGTAGTGATTGTTGGCCATGTTACTAAAGATGGTACACTCGCCGGCCCAAAGGTTTTGGAACATTTGGTAGATGTAGTTTTGAATTTTGAAGGCGACCGCTACGGCGGGTTCAAGACCGTTCGCGCCGTCAAAAACCGCTTCGGCTCCACATCCGAAGTCGCGATTTTTGAGATGAACGACGAAGGCCTAAAAGAAGTTGAAAACCCTTCCGCGACCCTTCTTTCTGAACGCCAAAATACCGACGGCTCTATTATCCTAGCGACCCTAGAAGGCACTCGCCCGATTTTAGTGGAAATTCAGGCTCTTGTTAATAAGACTAATTTTGGCTACCCGAAGCGCACGGCTTCTGGCTTTGATTTAAATCGTCTAAATCTTCTTATTGCCGTATTAGAACGCAGGACTAAATTAAAACTTTCCGAATCAGACATTTTCATCAATGTAGTTGGCGGGTTAAAATTACAAGATTCCGCCGCCGACCTTGCCGTTTGTATGGCGATTGCTAGCGCGTGTGCGAAAAGGAAATTAAACGAAAAGTATGTCGTGTTTGGTGAAGTCGGTCTTGGTGGCGAAATTCGCTCTGCTTTCCGCCCAGACCAGAGAATTAACGAGGCTAAAAAACTCGGCTTCACTAAAGCCATTGGCCCCGCCACGATTAAAGACCCGTTCGTCCTGCCCGTGAAAGACCTCCGAAACACGCTCATAAAATATATGGAGAAATAATGAACCGTTATGATATTTATGGCGAAATCCCGACGTTTTTAGAAGATTATATTAACACTCCGCCAATGCAACATCTTGCTGGAGTTTCCAATGCTTGCGGTGCGGATTTTTTCAACTTTTTTCCAACTGGTGAATATGCTGATGTTTTGTCGCATAGTATTGGTTGCGCTTTGATAGTTTGGCAACATACTGGCGACAAAGTCCAAACTCTCGCAGGGTTATTCCACGACATCGCTAGCCCGGCCTTTAAGCACATAGTAGATGGTCTTAACGGTGATTTTGAGAAAGAAGAATCAATTGAAGATACTACAGAAGAAATCCTTGTCGGCTCGCCAGAAATCAACGAGCTTCTAAAACGTGATCATATCAAAATCTCGGAAGTTTCTGACTACCATATTTACCCTATTGCCGACAATGACTCTCCTCGCCTTGCCGCAGACCGTTTAGAGTATACCCTATCCGATTTAATTAGTGGTATGTATGGCAATCCGCTGCCGAAAGAAACCGCCACAAAAATATATCAAGACATTAAGGTATTAAAAAACGAGGATGATATAGTAGAACTTGGTTTTACAAATCTTGAAATTGCTGAAGAATACATAGATTTATGTGTGAAGTATCTTTGGAAAAGTTATTTCAGTCCCGAAAATAAAATTGTTTTTGGGATTTTAATAGACGCTTTTCGCGCTATGTTCAAAGCCGACGAGCTTTCTTATGAAGAACTATTCAAGATTTCGGAAGAAGATGTAATAGAAAGAATTTATCATAGTAAGGTCCCGGGCCTCACAAAGTTTTTCAAAGATTGCCAGGCCAAAGAAAAAGTATTCTCCGGTGAGAAACTACCGGAAGGGAAAACATTTAGGACGCTTTCAGAAGACCCAGACTATTTTGATAAAATTAAGCCAGGTGATATTCTGATGAACTCTTTTGTTGGTAAAAATCGTTTTATAGACCCATTAGTTTCTACAAAAAATGGCGCCGAGAGAGTTTCCAATCTTTCTAAAAAGTCCGCCGAGCTAATCTCCCGCCAAAAACATTTTTCGCAGGCTAAGTATGATTGGATTATAATGTAATTATGAAGATTCTTGGCATTGACCCCGGCACTGGCATCTGCGGATTCGGCGTGATAGAAATCACGAAGCTGAATAAACCCGTCGCGCGAGATTTTGGTGTGATTGCTACTCCGCCCCACACGCCGCTCCCGGACCGGCTAGAAGATATTTATAATTCAATGAATGAAATTATCAAACAAAATCAACCAGATTTAGTTAGCATTGAAAAACTTTTCTTCAGCAAAAATATTACCACTGGCATTTCCGTCGCAGAAGCCCGTGGGATTTGTCTACTCGTAGCTAAACAAAACAACCTCCCGATTTATGAATACACGCCAAATGAAATTAAAAAGACCCTGACCGGCTATGGCTCGGCGGGGAAAAAGCAGATGCAGGAAATGGTTAAAGTCCAGCTCGGCCTAAAGACCGTACCAAAACCCGACGATGCCGCCGACGCTCTCGCGGCCGCCATTACGCACCTGTTCTCCTCGCGTGCCGACCTCCTTGCCCCATCCTCCCACCGCTTGAACTAATATGTTATAATGTTACTATGATTGCACACATCAAGGGAACTGTAGTTGAGAAATTTCCACCCAGTAGTATTATTGTAGATGTAGGCGGTGTCGGCTATGAGATAAACCTCACTACCTTAGATTTTGAAAACACCAACTTGAACGATGGAACCAAATTTTATACTTACCACTCGATTCGTGAAAATGCCGAGGAACTCTATGGATTCTCTACTCTAGTTGCGAAAAAACTCTTTGAACTTTTAATTTCCGTCCAGGGCATCGGCCCGAAGGCCGGCATGGCGATTTTAAGCCTTGCCTCTCCCGAAGAAGTCCGAAACGCCATTGCGAACGCCGATTCCGTCTTTATCTCTAAAGCCTCCGGCGTTGGCAAAAAGTCCGCCGAGCGCGTCATTGTGGACCTAAAAGACAAAGTCGGCATCCCGTCCCATTATGGCACTACTAAAGCCCCCGAAAAGACCATCAAACTAGACGAAAAAGACGAAGCTCTTGACGCCCTCATCGCCCTCGGCTTCCCATTAAAAGAAGCCTCCTCTGCCCTCGCCGACATCGACAAAACTCTCTCTGTAGAAGAGAGAGTTCGTCAAGCTTTGAAGAAATAATTAGTAATTAATGGCGCGGACTTCAAAGAAGCTTTGTGGGTGATCGCAGACCGGACAAACCTCCGGCGCCTTGTCGCCAGTACAAATATACCCACAATTCCGACACTTCCAAACCGTGACTTTGTCAGACTTAAACACGATATCTTCATCAATATTCTTCAAAAGTTTTGCGTAGCGCTCCTTGTGCTCTTTTTCAATCTCCCCGACCTGCTCAAACTTCTCGGCAATTTCGTCGAAACCTTCCTCGCGCGCGGTGTCGGCAAAGCGCTTGTACATATCTTTATATTCATAATCCTCGCCGGCAATCGCATCTTCTAGGTTGGCAGTAGTCTCCGGTGTACCACCGTCGTGTAGCAACTTAAACCAAATCTTGCCATGCTCTTTTTCGTTCATAGCGGTCTCTTCAAACAGCGCCCCAATCTGTTCGTAGCCATCTTTTTTAGCCTTTGAAGCATAGTAAGAATATTTTGTGAAAGCCTGCGCCTCGCCCGCAAAGGCCTCCTTCAAATTCTCCCAAGTCTTTGAACCTTTAAGTTCTTTTGCCATATTCCTCCTTATTCTGATATAATTATATTATATCATGGGAATTGAAAGATTAGTAGACACTACCACTGATGTTGAAGATAAAGAAGAGCAAGTTTTAGAAAACTCCCTCCGCCCGGTTTCTTTTGCTGAATATATCGGCCAAGAGCGCATGAAAAACAATCTTAAAGTTGCGATTGATGCCGTTAAAAAAAGAAGCGACGGTGCCACTTTAGACCATATATTATTATACGGTCCGCCGGGGCTTGGCAAAACTACTATGGCGGCGGTGATTGCTCACGAAATGGGTGCTAATTTCCGTGTTACTTCCGGCCCTGCCATTGAGCGCGCCGGCGACCTAGCGAGCATCCTCACTAACCTTGCCGAGGGGGATGTCTTATTCATTGATGAAATCCACCGCTTAAGGCGCGCCGTAGAAGAAATTTTATATTCCGCGATGGAAGATTATAAACTCGATATCGTCATCGGCAAGGGCCCTTCTGCTAGTTCCGTTCGTCTCGATTTGCCGAAATTCACCATCATTGGTGCTACCACTCGCGCCGGCGCTATCGCAAAACCTTTACAAGATCGTTTTGGTCTAGTAGAAAGATTAGAGTATTATACCGAAGACGAAATCAAAAAAATCATCTCTCGCACCGCTGGCATTTTGAATACCAAAATAGAGCCGGACGCTCTTGAAATTATCGCCCGTCGTTCGCGTCGCACTCCGCGTATTGCCAACCGCCTGACAAAGCGCGTCCGCGACTATGCCGATGTCAACGGCGACGGCATCGTTGATAAAATCACCGCCGAAAAATCTCTGGAGTTAATGGAAGTAGACGATCTCGGCCTCGACCCGGCAGATCGCAATATGCTAAACTTGATGCTTGAAAATTACGGTAATCGCCCCGTCGGCCTTTCCACTATCGCCGCTCTTACCGGCGACGAGGAAACCACCATTGCCGACTATTATGAGCCTTACCTCCTTCAGATGGGCTTAATTGAACGCACTAAGAGCGGCCGCCGTGTCACTGAAAAAGCCAAGAACCACCTTGAAAAAACCAAGAAGATATGATATAATCAAGAAAAGGAATCGTCAAGTGAAACAGGATTTGCTTAAAGTTCATCACGCCCGCAGTAAGAAGGATTTTCCTGAGCTGCAGTTAAAAGATGATGAATATGTTGCTTTGGCGGTTTATCGCTCAAAACTTGGTCTAATGTTTATCTGGGGCGTTGCTGGCCTCGCGATTATTTTGCTTACCTTGGCGATGGTACTAGTCACCATCAGCGCTAGCGGCCAGACTAACGGGTTGCTTAACAACAACTCACTTCCGTATCTTTATTTAATCGTGATTGTATTGTTTGGTGCCATCGTCTTGATGGCCTGGATTTCCACTGTGGTCTACAAGGGCAACCGTCTTTATGTCACTAATAAACGTCTGATTCAATACGAACAGACTTCTCTCACTGCTAAATCCGTCAACACGATTGACCTTGTTTCCGTGGAGGATGTTTCCTTCAAGCAGAAGGGCCTCACGGACCAAATTTTCCAGATTGGCCTGCTCCGTATGTCCACCGTCGGCGACGAAACGACCTATACTTTCAAATACGCCGCCAAGCCGACTGATGAAATCGAAACCATTTCTTATCTCATCCACGTTGCCAAGACTCGTAGAAAAATTAAAAATGCCGACGACGATTAAAATCTAGCGGTTTTTCTTGATGTAAGCGTCTTCTTTTTCGAGCTCGGCTCGTAGAGTATATTCTTTACATTTGCCATCTTCGCAGTTCGCCGGGGTGTAAGTATAGTTGCTGCCTTCCTGACCAAGATTTACGCCATTTGGATCAGTGAACAATTTCGGGTCCATCACAGTTAAATTACTCTCAGAAATTGTTTCTGGGTAGTATTTATTTTTAGCATAGAATCCCTCCTCGAGGGCATAATACATCGCATTAATAGCAGTTTTGCGGTCTTCATCTCGCTCCATCGCATCCATATTGGACTTCTGGACAAAGAACAGTACCACCGCGAGCCCCGCAAAAATGATTACAATCGCGAGTTCTAAAATCGTAAATCCAGATTTTTTCTTCATATAACCATTATACCACAAGTTTATTCGGCGTTGGTATGAACTGCGGTCACATCATCTAGGTCATCAAGTGCGTCCAGAAGTTTTTCTAGCTTCTCGGCGTTTTCACCGTCCACCGGAACATTATTAGTAGCGATGTATTGGAGCTCGGCCGAAGTAACGGTCATGCCAGCATCAACTAACGCCTGGCGGACTTTCATCAAGTCGGACGGGGAAGTGATAATCTCGATGCCGTCTTCTTCCTCGGAAGCGTCTTCAGCACCAGCTTCAAGCGCCGCCATCAGGGCATCTTCGCCCTTGTCAGAAATCACAATTACACCTTTTCTTTCGAACTGGAACATTACGCTTCCCGGGTCGGCCATCCGGCCACCGTTCTTAGAAAGTGTGTTGCGGACGTCCGGCATCGTGCGGTTTTTGTTGTCGGTCGCAACTTCGATAATAATACCAACTCCGCCCGGACCGTAGCCTTCGTAGGTTTCTTCCATCAGGGCAGCCCCTTCCTTAGAGGTAACCCTAGCAATTGCGCGCTCGATGTTTGCCTTTGGCATATTGGCAAGACGAGCCTTTTCAAGTACCATCGCAAGACTCGGATTCATCGCCGGGTCTGTACCACTTCTAGCGGCAATCGCAATTTGATTTCCAATCTTTGTGAAAAGCGCTCCGCGCTTGGCGTCAACCACGGCCTTCTGCCTTTTGGTCGTTGCCCATTTACTGTGTCCTGACATTATACTCCTTTACTACAATAACTATACCTATTATACCACATGGTAAGTTTCCTCGCTCGATTCCTCGCGAGTTTGCCTTTCCATTTTTGTGCCACAGGCACAAAAATGGTAGCAACGACTGGGATCGAACCAGTGACCTTGGGCTTATGAGTCCCACGCTCTAACCAACTGAGCTACGTTGCCACTTGATATATTATATCACAAAAATAAATATGGCGGAAGGGACAAGATTCGAACTTGCGGTGCTTTCGCACGCTGGTTTTCAAGACCAGTGCCTTAAACCACTCGGCCACCCTTCCGTAAGCCATTATATCATATTAACCCCAATTTCCAAATTCTTGTGGTATAATGAGCGTATGAGTATTTTTATTGCGATTTTCTTAGGTATAGTACAAGGTTTAACAGAGTTTATCCCGGTTTCTAGCTCGGGGCACCTAGAGCTTATCCAGCAAATCATTGGTGGCCGCGCCGACAACTTCCATCTATTTATTGAGCTTATCAACCTCGGCACCGTGCTCGCACTAATTATTTATTTCCGGAAGCGTATTCTAAAAATCCTCAATGACATTTTCAAAAAGAAAAACTACAAACTCGCCATCAACGTCATTATTACCTGTATCCCGGCCGGCCTTGCTGGGCTCCTGCTCAGCCACTTCATTGAAACCAACGGTTTCTTCTCCTCGCTTTACACCGTTTCTATCGCAATGATGGTTATTGGTATCTTAATGGTCGCTTCAAGCAAGCTCCCGCATATGTCTAAATTAAAAGACGAGGACAAACTCACTAAACCGCGCGCTCTCTACATCGGTTTGGCGCAGGTCTTCGCGCTTATTCCGGGCGTTTCCCGTTCTGGCTCCACCATTCTTGCCGGTCGCGCCGTTGGTCTTTCCGCCGCTTCGGCTGCCGAGTATTCCTTCCTAGTTTCCATCCCGCTGATGCTCGCCGTCTGCGCCAAGAGCCTCATTAGCTCCTCCACTAGAACTTATCTAACTGAAAATCTCGGCCCACTGCTTCTTTCTAACCTTTTTGCCTTTGTCTTTGGTCTAATCGCTCTAAAAGTTGTGATGAATTACGTTAAAAAGCAAGATTCTCTTAGGGCCTTTGGTTTCTACCGCATTATTCTGGCCAGCATTGTTTTAATCTATCTGTTAATCCAGTAGAATTTACAGCAAAAATCGCCCCTGTAAAAACACCGATACAAGCATAAGAAAAAAAGACTTGAATTATTCCATTTTGTTTGATAGAATAGATAACGTTGGTTCTTAAAATCTGTGACTGGTCGTGGACCAACCAATTAAAAAGGAGATTAAAAAACAGGAAAATGCGTATCAGACTAAAACGGGGTCAAGTATCACGTCACAAGTCGAAGTATGAGCTTCCGCCTGCCCCCTGGCAGGAATTCATTGAAATCTAGTTCAATGAAGCGTGTCCGCCTAGTAAAACTAGGCGGTTTTTGTGACTATAATTTCCTTCGGATTACCGCTCCGAGCGAACTGTCTTCGTTAAAATCATCTTCTGGGCAATATCCCAAAATCGTTTCAATCAGCTCTTTATAATTCAAAGTCCCAGTGAGTTGCCCCATTTTATTTACCACGATAAAGAAATAACAATGTGTGCGATAAAATGCCGCCATCGCCTGCTCCAAAGAATAATCTTCGCGCAGATAGCAAACTCGCCGGTCTAGATATTTTTCTGCGGTGTCGTTCTCGCGAATCTCCAGGGAATTAAACCGGTCGGTATTCAAAGTCCCCACCACTTGTCGGCCACTTTCATCTACCACCGGAAACATCGAAGTGCCGGACCTATAAAGTTTATCAAGCGTCAGTGGCCCTAGAAAATCCCGGATATTCACGAACGTCACCTTCTCACGTGGGGTCATTACATCAGAAACCAGACGGTTCTTAAATTCCATCACCGTCACAATCGTCATCCGCTCGCGCTGAGACAAAACATCTTCCGGCAGATCGCGCAGGATTTCGATAAATTCTTTTAGTGTTTTCGGTTTCATCGTGGTATAATAGATTTAGTATTATTAGAGTATATTATAACATATTTTAAGCGAGGAATAAAGTATGAAAAAGAAAAATTGGGGTGTAGTTGCGGTTTTCGCAGTCATCATTGCCGGCTTCTTGGCGCTTCTCTGTGTTAACCTAATGAGTAAGCATCAAAATCAGATTAAATGGGATGATTATAATCTAAACAGTTATATCGGCCCTAATGAGTTCAACGGCGAGATTGGCGACAACGTCAAGGGTGATAAAGACAAAGCTAAGGTTTTTATCGTGGAGTATGCTGATTTTCAGTGTCCGGGCTGCGCCTCCCTCAACAATTATGTCAACAAAATCCCTGAAAAATTTGACTATAAAGTCGCGGTCATTTATCGCAACTTCGTAATGAGCTATCACCAAAACGGCACCGCCGCCGCTTCCGCTGCCGAGACTGCCGGCCTTCAGGGCTACTGGAAAGAAATGGGCAATCTCCTCTTCTCTAACCAAGCCAACTGGCAATATGCCGATGTTGACGAGCGCACCGATCTCTTTGTCTCTTATTTTAAGACCGCCTCTAATAATAAGGGCAACATCGACAAATTCAAAGACGATATGAAGTCTAAAAATGTTCAAAAGAAGATCGGTTTCGACCAGGATATCGCCACTAGAATCGATGTTCCTGGCACTCCCTCGCTCTACCTAAACGGCGAGCGGCTGGATTATTCTTCCACTAAAACAGAGGATGATTTCTTCAAATTCCTCCACGAGAAGATTGACGGTTTATTGAAATAATCTTAAAAATATGGTATGGTAATAGATATGGAAAGAACGAAGTCAAGAGAGTTAAAAGAGTTCATAGGAAAAGAAGTTTTAGTAGAGGGTTGGGTTAATTCTCGCCGTGACCACGGTGGTCTGATTTTCATTGACCTGCGTGACGACGAAGGCATTATTCAGTTGGTTGTCACCCCTGAAACAGAGGATAGTTTCAAACTTGCCGAAACAGTGCGTGACGAATTCGTCTTAAAGGCGGTTGGCAAAATCCGCGAACGTGCCGAAGAATTAAAAAATCCGAACATTGAAACTGGCGATATTGAATTGGTCGTATCTGAACTTATCCTTCTAAACCGTTCCGAGCCTTTGCCTGTCAACACTCACGATGACGGCCCTGAAACCGGGGAAGACCTGCGTCTTAAATATCGTTTCCTTGATCTTCGCCGCCCGTCTATGCAACGCCTGATTAGAAAGCGCTCAGAGTTTTATCAGATTTTACGCAAGTATATGACCGACCTTGATTTTGTAGAAGTTACAACGCCAATTTTGGCCAATTCCTCGCCAGAGGGCGCGCGCGACTTCCTCGTCCCGTCCCGATTAAAAAGCGGCCTTTTCTATGCTCTCCCCCAGGCTCCGCAACAGTTCAAACAGCTCTTGATGGTTGGCGGTGTTCCGCGCTATTTCCAGATTGCCCCGTGCTTTAGAGATGAAGACCCGCGGGCGGACCGCCTTTATGGTGATTTCTATCAGCTAGACCTAGAAGTGGCCTTCGTCGAAGACGGCGAAACCATTAGAAAGCTCACTGAGCCTCTTATGGAATCTCTCGCCACTGATTTTGGCGGTAAAAAGATTGAAATTAGTTCCGAGTTTGCCAAACAGTTCATCAAAGAGGGAAGTAGTATCCCGCGCATCCCATACCAGGTGGCTATGGATGTCTATGGTGTAGACAAGCCAGATTTAAGATATGGTATGGAAATGGTAGATTTGACCGACGCCCTAAAGGACACCGAGTTCAAGGTCTTTAAGAGCCCCTGTGTTAAGGCGCTCTGCGTCAAAAACGGTGCCTCACTCTCTCGTAGTCAAATTGACAACTTTACCGACGAAGCTAAAAAGCTCGGTGCCGGTGGTTTAGCTTACATTATTTACGAAAACGGCTCCGAAAAATCCCCGATTGCTAAATTCTTGAAAGCAGAAGAACTCGCAAAGATTAAAGAACTGACTGGCGCCGAAGATGGCGACGCGGTCTTCTTTGGTGCTGATGAAAGAGACAAAGTAAACAAAGTCCTCGGCCAGCTTCGCATTTCCTTTGCTGAACACTTCAATCTCGCCGATAAGAACAAGGTTGCCTTCTGTTGGATTACCGATTTCCCATTTTATGAGTGGAATGATGGGGAAGAAAAATTGGATTTCGGTCACAACCCGTTCTCAATGCCAAAAGGTGGCCTAGAGGCTCTAGAATCCGCCAAGACCGACGAAGAAAAATTAGCTATCGTGGCGGACCAATACGATTTCGTGATGAACGGTATTGAGGTTTGCTCTGGTGCGGTTAGAAATTATAACCCTGAGATTATGTATAAGGCTTTTGGCCTACTTGGTTATGATAAAGCCTATGTCGAGGCTCGCTTTGGCGGAATGCTAAACGCCTTCAAGTTCGGCGCTCCTCCGCACGCTGGCTGCGCCTTTGGTATTGACCGTATCTTTATGGAATTAATGGACGCCAAGTCCATCCGTGATGTGGTGGCCTTCCCGAAGAACGGCTCTGGTATTGACCTGATGATGGGTTCGCCGTCTGCGGTTGATGATTATCAATTGGAAGATTTACATATTCAGTCTATTGAGGATGAATAAATTGTTTATTTGACTAACTACCAAAATAAGCATAACGGTTATTGACTTTTTAGCGTAAGTGTGATATAATAGAAGCAACGAAGTTAGAGTGGGTGACCACGAGGCTAGTACATTAAAAGCGATTAGAGAGATTTCATATTTCTCGCTTTTTATGTAGTAGCCTTGTGGCAAAAATATTTTGCCCGGCGGGGCTAAACGCAAGGAGGTAGAGAATATGTTTAAAAAATTTTTTGCTAAAAGTCGTTCGGAGCGGATTTTTCCTAAACAGGTCTCAGCAAAAGATCTTGAAAAGGAACTTGTTAATGCCCCCCGTATGACGTTTGCTTCTCCTGAAGCGGAGCACAGCTTTGAGAACGTAAGGATCAGCAACCAAAAGTATATTTCCCTTGTTGAGTTTACTGAAAATTGGGCCCGGCTCATGGAAAACGAAATGAAGAAGGGTCACAAGTTGAATCAGGCGCTCGTAGATGAGTGCGAACGGTTGGCTGATACGAAGTGTGGCAACAGTGGAGCCTCTTATAGCTGGGCTAGAAACCTTTTGGTTGTCCACTGGAAATATGGTCCACTTATTTTAAGTAGGAGTGAGAGAAAAGACTACGGCAGAATGTCACAGTATTATATGACTGACGACGACGTAAAGAAATATCTCGCAGAGAAGGAAAATGCCGCATTCAATATGTCGGCTTTTATCTAGTCGCAAGAAAACGACGCTTGAAATTAAAGCGTCGTTTTTCATTTGGCCATGCTGGACTTTTTTCCTAAAAAGGAGTATAATTATACGAGTTTTTATGAGCGATAATATGATTAAAATTCGCGGTTGCCGCCAACACAATTTGAAAAACATCGACGTCGACATCCCGCGTGATAAACTCGTAGTTTTAACTGGACTTTCCGGCTCTGGCAAGTCGAGCTTGGCTTTTGATACGATTTACGCCGAGGGCCAGAGAAGATATGTCGAAAGCCTCTCGTCTTATGCTCGGATGTTCCTCGGGGTAATGGATAAACCAGATGTTGATACTATCACTGGTCTTTCGCCGGCCATTTCTATTGACCAAAAATCGACTTCTAGAAACCCTCGTTCCACTGTTGCAACCGTTACCGAAATTTATGATTATCTTCGTTTGCTTTTTGCCCGCGTTGGCGTCCCGCACTGTCCGATTTGCCACTCTGAGGTTACGCGAAGGACCAACGAAGATATTGTTGAAGAAGTAATGAAACTCCCGCTCGGTTCTAAATTGATGCTTTTAGCTCCTATCGTCCAGGCTAAAAAAGGTGAATTTCAACACATCTCCGAGCAATATATTGCCAAAGGTTTCTCCCGCGTAAGAGTAGATGGTATTGTTTATGCTCTCGATGAATTCCCGGAGCTAAAGAAGCAAGAAAAACACGATATTGAAATCGTGGTGGATCGCTTCATTTTAAGCCCGGACCTTCGTTCGCGTATTGCCGGCTCAGTTGAACAGGCCTTGGAACTTGGCCAGGGAATCATCAAACTCTTAAAAATCACTGATAATTCTACCTCTGTTTCCGAAAATCCTGGCAAAGATAACACCGAAATTTACACTTTCTCCCAGCGCTATGCCTGTCCAAATCACCCAGACGAGCTCATCCCGGAATTAGAGCCACGCCTCTTTTCCTTCAACGCCCCGCAGGGCGCCTGCCCAACTTGTACCGGTCTTGGCTCGCGCATGGAAGTAGATCCAAATCTAATTTTCAACGAAAATCTCACCATCGCCGAGGGTGGCATCCGCCCGTTCAACCGTGTCTCGCAAGATTCCTGGTGGCTACGTCGGCTAGACAGCGTAGGCAAGAAACATAAGTTTGATATTTATACGCCGATTAACCAGTTTTCTGAAGAAACTAAACATATTATCTTATATGGTACCGGTGAAGAAAAATACCGCGTTTTAATTGGTGGCTCCGGCAAGTTTGCTAAAGGCACCACCTATGAAACCACTTACGAGGGTGTTATCCCGACTTTGGAACGCCGCTACAGAGAAACCGACTCAGATTTTATTCGCAAAGATATTGAGCGTTTTATGCGTATCAAAGAGTGCCAAACCTGTCACGGAGCTAGATTAAAGCCGGTGGTTCTCGCTGTCACTATCCACGGCCTCAACATCGTTGATGTCTGTAGCCTTGATGTGGACCACGTTCTAGATGTTTTAGAGGGTGATTTTGGTTTCTCTCATGAAGAGCAACAAATCGCCGGCCCGATTATCAAAGAAATCAAAGAGCGCGTGAGTTTTATGAAAGATGTCGGCCTTGGCTATATTGAGCTTGGGCGCGCTGCCAACACGCTTTCTGGTGGTGAGGCGCAAAGAATTCGTCTCGCTACTCAAATTGGTTCTGGTCTCCAGGGGGTTTTGTATGTTCTTGATGAGCCGTCCATTGGCCTTCACCAAAGAGACAACGATAAACTTATTGCTACACTTAAGCACCTAAGAGACCTTAAAAATACTGTTCTCGTTGTCGAGCACGACGAAGATACAATGCGTTCAGCAGATTATTTAATTGATATTGGTCCGGGCGCCGGCGTCAATGGTGGGGAAGTGGTCGCTGCTGGTACTCCTGAAGAAGTGATGAAAAATCCTGATTCTATCACCGGCCGCTATCTTTCCGGCAAAGAGAAAATTGAAACTCCTAAAAAGCGCCGTAAGGCTAAACAGGGTTTGGAGCTGGTGGTCCGTGGTGCCCGCGAGAACAACTTAAAAAACATTGATGCGCATTTCCCACTTGGTGTTATGACTGTAGTTTCTGGTGTTTCTGGCTCTGGTAAATCTACGCTTGTAAACGAGATTTTAGCCAACGAGCTGCTCGCTCGTCTCCACCGCGCCCAGACTGTGCCGGGTCTTCACGATAAAATTGAAGGCATCGAAAATCTTGATAAATGTATTGTAATAGACCAGTCACCGATTGGTCGTACCCCTCGTTCCAACCCGGCTACTTATACTGGCGTATTCAACCAAATCCGCGAACTTTATGCCCACCAGCCCGAGTCCGAGGTACGTGGCTATAAAGCCGGCCGCTTCTCTTTCAATGTTAAGGGCGGTCGCTGTGAAACTTGTCAGGGTGACGGCGTCAACAAGATTGAAATGCACTTCCTGCCGGATGTTTATGTTACTTGCCCGGCCTGTCACGGTCGCCGCTATAATCGCGAGGCCTTAGAGATTAAATATAAAGGCAAAGATATTTCCCAGGTTCTTGATATGACCATCGATGAGGCGGTAGAATTCTTCGAAAACATCCCGAGTATCGCTCCGAAATTAAAGACCTTACAAGAAGTGGGGCTAGGCTATATTCGTCTTGGCCAGCCGGCCACCACTTTCTCTGGTGGTGAGGCTCAGAGAATTAAACTTGCCACCGAGCTGGCTCGCCGTAGCACCGGCAAAACTCTCTATATTTTGGATGAGCCGACCACTGGTCTTCATACTGACGATGTTAAGAGATTGCTCTCTATCTTAAATAAACTTGTAGACGGCGGCAATTCTATGATTGTTATCGAACACAATCTTCACGTCATCAAATCTGCGGACTGGGTGATTGACATGGGCCCAGAAGGCGGTCAGGGTGGCGGCCAGATTATTGCCACCGGCACTCCAGAGGCTCTCGCCAAATCCGCCAAAACCCCGACTGGTGAATACCTCAAGCAGATGTTGTAATTTGTACTTCTACCATATCCAAAACTTTTATGTTAAAATGGTATTATGAGTAATGTGTTAATAATTGGGAATGTTCACCAAGATGTCTATCTCCGCCTTGATGAACAACAAAACAAGTTCGAAACCGACGAGCATGGCACCCCGTGGCTTGATTTCGGCTTTGATGGGAGTACGCATAAATTTGTAAAAAGCACCACGGTTTACGCCGGCGCCACTGTCGCTTTGGAGGTTCTAAACCGGATGGGCGCGAGTGCCAAGATTTCCGGCAGCCTCGCCGAATTTAGAAACGGCGAAATTATTCCGGGCGAGCAGGAAATTAAAACCACCCGTTATATTCTCTGTAAAGAGAACAAGATTTCTTATCTTGTACCAGAAAGTAGAGAGGATACCGAGTGGGTCAACCCTACCGATGCTGTGGACTGGGTCTTTATTGACCGCTCTGCCAAAGTCACGCCAGAGCTAGTCAAGGGCCTAAAAGGTTTCCTTTCTATGTCCAACCACACCCGTTTGGCGGTTTATGCCCCGAAAGAAATGTCGGAATCAGATCGCGAACTCGTTGAGATGGCTAACCTTGTCTTCTCCGATGGTTTGCTCGCTGGCACTAAATATTACGGCTCTGTTTGTCAGATTTCCGACCACGAAATCACCTTCGGCGACGCTAAAATTATCTGGTCCGCCGAAAACGCCGATTTAATGACACATTTAACCTTGTATTCTATCATCGCCGCCACCGTCTTTGGCGCACTTCTTCGCGGCAAGTCTATTGAAGATTCTATTATGATGGCCCGCGACAACGCTCTCCGCTCGACCTTAAACGGCACTGCCCCGCTAGACAAGTTGGAGGAATTACTATCTAATGCTCGTGCCGAAGAGGCCGACACCGCCATGATTGCTAAAACTCTGATGACCCCTGGTAAAGGCATCCTTGCCGCCGATGAATCTGGCGGTTCTATCCATAAGAAGTTTGAAAATATGCGCATCCCCGATGACGAGGAACACCGCCGTGATTACCGCAACATCTTCTTTACCACTCCTGATTTAGAAAAATATGTTTCTGGTGTAATTCTCTTTGATGAGACTGCTCGCCAGAAGGCTGATGATGGCCGTGATTTCGTTTCTTTCCTCACTTCTAAAGGCATTGTGGCCGGCATCAAAGTCGACCAGGGTCTCGAGAACTTTGAAAATTCCGAGGAAAAATACACGAAAGGCTTAGATGATTTGCCAGAACGTCTTGCCGAGTATTACAAAATGGGTCTTCGCTTCTGTAAGTGGCGCTCCGCCTTTGAAATCGCTCCGGGCCGTCCGTCCGATATGGCGATTGAAAGAAATTGTAACGACCTCGCGAAATACGCTCGCATCTGCCAGGATGCCAAGATGGTCCCAATTGTTGAGCCAGAGGTAGTTTACGACGGTAACTATACTCTCGAACAGAGTAAAGATGTTACCGCCAAGATTCTTGACACTCTCTTCGATGCCTTGAATCGCGAAAAAGTTCGCCTTGACCAATGTATCTTAAAGGTTAATATGGTGCTTGCTGGCAAGCAGTATCCTATCCCGTCTTCCAAAGAGGAAGTTGGGCGGGCCACTGCCGAGGTATTGCGCACTCATGTCCCCCAGAGTTTGGCTGGCGTGGTCTTCCTCTCTGGTGGCCAGACCGTGGTTCAGGCTACTGAGAATCTCCAGGAGGTCACGAATAATGGTCCGTTCCCGTGGCCGGTCACCTTCTCCTTTGCCCGTGCTCTCCAAGACCCGGCACTCACCGCCTGGATGGGGAATAACGAGAACTGTGACACTGCCCGTGAAGCCTTCCGCCAGCGCCTGATTGCTAACACCGAAGCTCTCAAGAAAAAATAGGGGTAACACTCTTGCAAAAATTGCCAAAGTAGTGTAAAATATAGAAAGTTAAGTTATAAAGGAAAAATATGGCAGATATTAAGTTGTCTTTAGAGAAGCGTGAAGTTGCTGGCAAAAAGCTAGCTGCGCTCCGTGATGCTGGTAAAGTCCCGGCTGTCGTTTATGGTGGTGAGTCCGAGCCTGTTATGGTTCAGGGTGAATATAATGAAATCAAAAAGGCTCTTAGCCTAGCTGGTTATCACTCCACTCTTGATCTCGACATCGCTGGTAAGAAACAGCTCGCAATCGTTAAAAATGTTGATATTAACCCGGTTTCTAGAAAGCTGATGAACGTAGAGTTCCAGGCCGTCTCCGCTGATAAGGCGATTGAGGCTACTACCCCAATCGTTCTTGAAGGCTTTGAGACTTCCGAGGCTAACAAGCTTCACTACGTCGTGCTTCAGGTTATGGAAGAAATCGAAGTCAAGGCTAAGCCGGCCGACCTTCCGGAGAAAATCGTCGCCGACGCTTCTAAGTTTGCCACTCTTGATGATAAGCTCACCGTCGCTGACCTCGTCCTCCCGAAGGGTGTAGAACTCGCCGATAAAGAGCTTTCCTCTGACCAGGTTGTCGCCAGTATTTACGACCCGGCCGCTGAAGCTGCTGCCCGTGAGGCCGAAGAAGCTGCCGCCGCTGCTGCTGCCGCCGCTGGTGAAACCACTGAAGCTGCTGATGTTCCGTCCGACAATGGTAGTAAGCCAGAAGAAGAATCTGCTGAAGAAAACAAAGAATAAACCAAAAGAGCCTATAAAGATAGGCTCTTTTTTATTCTCTGAAAATATGTTATAATATAAACATGAAATATTTAGCTGTTTTAGGGCGTCAGCCAGAAATTTCTATAGCCGAGCTTGCGGCGCTTTTTGATAATGTCGAACAGAAAAGCCCTGAAATCGCCTTATTTGAATCTAAAACTCCGCCGGATTTGAATCGTCTCGGCGGCTCCCTAAAACTCGCAAAGAGCCTTGAAAATATCTCGCCAGAAGAATATCTCTTAAGCCTTCCGGAGGGTAAAATTACCCTTGGCGTCTCTGATTACGCCGTAAACAGTAAAAATTATTCACCCCGTGATATAAAAAATATATCACAATATGGAGTTAAGATAAAGCAAGCATTAAGAAAAAAAGGCCGCTCTGTCCGCCTTCTGCCGAACTCTGCTCCGGTCATTTCCACTGCTGCTGCCCACCATAATGGCCTCGGGCGTCATCCGAAAAAGGTAGAGCTCATCAAATTTGGCAAAGATTTCTTCATTTCCATTGGTGTTCAGAATATCACCGCTTATAAAGACCGCGACCAGGCCCGCCCGGCTCGCGACGCCAAGGTCGGAATGCTCCCGCCAAAACTCGCCCAGATTCTGATTAACCTCTGCGGTCCGCTCCCGGAAAACGCGACTATTCTAGATCCCTTCTGTGGCACCGGCGTGGTTCTTCAAGAAGCACTCCTAATGGGCTACAATGTCTATGGCACTGACAAAGATGAACGTATGGTGAGATATACCGAGAAGAATTTAGAGTGGTTAAAATCTTCAAAGTCTTTCAGACTGGAGCAAGGCGACGCCACTTCTCATCAGTGGCAACCGCCGATAGATGCCGTGGCTGCCGAAATCTATCTCGGCCCGCCGATGTCTGAGACTCCGGTAGAAATAAAACTAAAAACCGTAAAGCAGGAATGTGGTGCAATTTTAACCGAATTTCTGAAGAATCTTGCTTCTCAAATTGCCGAAGGTACCCCTGTTACGCTTGCCATCCCGGCTTGGCGAAGGAATGACGGTCATTTTGAAAGGCTAATTACCCTTGATTTTATTGAAAAATTGGGGTATAATGTATTAAATAAGAGTAAGGGCGGCCTTTTATATGCTAGAGAAAATCAGGTCGTCGCTCGTGAAATAATAGTATTAAGGAAAAAATAGTATGTCACATGTTAAAGCTGGCGGTACCGCCAAGAACATCCACAACAACGCTGGTCAGCGCCTCGGCGTCAAGCGTTTTGGTGGTCAAAAAGTAAAGAGCGGCGAGGTTCTAGTTCGCCAGACTGGCAGCACTAAGATTGCTGGCCCTGGCACTTACATTTCTAGAAACTTCACTATTCACGCTGCTAAAGACGGGGTTGTCACCTTCGTTAAAACCAAGAAAACCCACTTCTCCGGCAAGTCCGTTCCGCGCGTCCGCGTTGAAGTTCGCTAAAGACATTAAAAAACCGGCAAACTTTGCCGGTTTTTAAGGTTCTACTCTCCGGTACCAAGCTCATCCTGAGTTTTTTTGTCATTCAGCCCTTTCAAATCGCGTACCACGCCTTCGAGGTTGTCTAATTTCAACATTCTGTCGATGAATGTTTTTAACCGTTCCAGACTCAGAATATCTTCCTGAATGTCGGTAAGTTTCAGGCGCTTTTCCTCAAGCTCCTCCAAAAAATCCTTTTCTGCCTGCGCGTATATCATAGGCTTGTTTGAAGCAGCTCTTGCTAAAATCAGAGCAAGCACGTAAGATATGGCGGCTGCGATTCCTAGACCTATGGCGCTGAAAGCATCAAACACAAAAAGGTTTGTGATAACCAGTATCACGACCGCAAAGAATGTCGTTGATAGCCAAAAGACTCGTTGACCAAAATAATAACGCTGCTCCTTTGCGATAGCTTTTCTTAAAGCTACAGCACCTTCGTCGCCGTCAAACCTATGAAGTTTTTCCGCTATCTCGTCACGTCGGTTTTCAAGTTGGCTGACTTTCTCCAAAGCTGCCTGCTGGGCCTTGATTAATGACTCAGCCCTCTCTTCATTTGAGAGATTAGCGTCATCAAGCATAATCTCGAAGTATTCATCGCTATGAGTGATGCCATTTTTCTCAACACTTGGTACCTCTGAGAGTACATTTATAAAAACCTGCTCTGCCGCATTTCTTTTCACTAAAACCACCTCCCTTTCTAGAAAAACAACAGCTATTATAATTATACCATATTTTTTAGAAAAGGCCATATGTTATAATAGGATATATGGAACCGCGCTTTACTGTTTCGGAATTTATAGATGTTGTAAATCAAACACTAGATTATGCCTATGCTAGTACTTTAGTAGAAGGAGAAGTTTCCGAACTCAAAACCAGCCAGGGCAAATGGGTATTCTTCAGTCTTAAAGACGAAACTTCTAGCCTTCCTTGTTTTATTCCGCTGTTCAAATTAAAAGTGCCGCTTGAAGACGGTATGAAAGTGGTTTTGCGCGGCCACCCTAAACTCACTGCCTGGGGTAAATTTTCCTTCACAATCGAGCAGATTATGCCGGTTGGCGAGGGTAGCATTAAAAAAGCCTTTGAAATGTTAAAGAAGAAACTAGAGAAAGAAGGTTTATTCTCCCCCGAAAGAAAACGCCCATTGCCGGAAAATCTCGTGAATATCGGGGTGATTTCTTCCACTGGCGCCGCTGGTTATGCTGATTTTTGTAAGATTGTTAATGCTCGTTGGGGTGGTCTTAAAATCCAGACCGCTCATACTCAGGTCCAAGGTTTGGATGCCCCAGCCCAGATTATTCGCGCGCTCAGATATTTTAATGAAAAATCAGAGGTTCAGCTGATTGTGATTATCCGCGGAGGTGGTTCTAAAGACGATCTCGCCTGCTTCAACGACGAGGGCCTCGTGCGGGAAATCGCTAGCTCTAAAATTCCCGTTATGACCGGCATCGGCCACGAAGTTGACGAATCTTTGGCAGACCTCGCTGCCGATTTACACGGCTCCACGCCGTCCAATGTGGCGGAGCTTATCACTCCCGATAAGGAAGCGCTTGTTGCCAGAATCGCCCAGAATATCAAAGGCGCCCGCTCTAAGATTGCTCAGGCGATTATTACGGCCTACGAATCTCTTAAAAATGTCCGCGAAAATATGGCTTCTAGAATTAATACCGAAATTGAGAAAATTAGAAGCAACCTCAAACTAATTGAGCGCTTAAATCCCGAGCTTGTCCTAAAGCAGGGCTACTCTATTGTTTCTGGCAAACTCGCCCCTGGTAGTATTGTAGAAATTACCACAATAGAAAATATCGCGACCGCTGAAATTAAAGCAGTAAAAGAAAGGAAATAAGATGGCCGAAAAGAAAACTATTAGTCAAAAGATTGCCGAGCTAGACGAGCTTACCAACTGGTTCTATAGCGAAGATTTTTCTTTGGACAAATCCACCGAAAAATATCAAAAGGCGACTAACCTTGCCAAAGAAATCGAGGAAGACTTAAAAAATCTCAAGAACGAAATCACAGTGATTGACAAAGATTTCGCTAAAGAATAAAATAGTAGTAATGGATAATAATACTTATCAACCAACTATGGCAAATCAGCCCTATTCGCATTCGGCTGAAACCCCTTTACAGGGTAATCAAATCATCCCGAAGGACGCGCTTCAGACTCAGAAGAATCGTTCTATCCTTTGGATTATAATTACTATTATAAGCGGGCTTACCGCAATCACTTTTATTATTCTGTTCATTTGGATGTATAGCAAGTGGAATGATGCGGACACTAATGTCCAGGGCCAGATTAACACTGCCGTCGCTATCGCTAAAAGTGAAGCCACTGAAAAGGCCGAAAGAGAGTTTGAAGAGCGCGAGAAAAATCCGTACAAGATTTTCTCCGGTCCGGCCGATCTTGGTAGCTTAACTTTCGAGTATCCCAAGACCTGGAGCCTATACGAGGAAGAGGATGCCTCCACCAACAATGATTTCTCCGCTTATCTCAATCCGGACAAGGTCCCGCCGGTTAACAGTAACAACCCTATTGCTCTCCGCGTGATGATTCTAAACGAGAGCTATGATAGTTACATCCAGACTTACCAGAGCAAAGTTGAAGATGGCTCAATGACTCTTACCGTTGCGCCGGTCGGCGGCACCAATGCTAATATCTATAAAGGCAAACTAGACAATGATTTCCAGGGTATCGCCGCTATTCTTAAAATCCGTGACAAAACCGTTGTCATCCAAACCGACGCCCTGCTCTATGAAAACGAATTTAATTATATCTTAAGTACTGTCTCATACAACTCGTAATATATGCTATAATAATAGTATGTTAAGCGAGGTAGATGGAGTTTTAGTTGCTGCACACGAATTAAAAGGGCCATTATCTTTAATTCGCCAGCTCGCTTTTTCGCTTGAATATACTGATTCCAAAGAGGAACGTAAGAAAATTGAAGAGCAGATGATAGATGTCTCGAGCCGCGCCCTTAAGCAAGTAAATGATTTGACGCGTATTTCGCGCATTGAAAATGGTCTCTTTGATATCGAGCCGGTGGCAGTTCGCTCGGTTTGCGATGAAGTCACCGCCGAGCTTCGCGACCTTTTCCGGGCCAACCATAAAAATCTGAGAATCGATTATCGCAACCGTTCTCGCCTGGTGGTGGGGAACCGCGATCTTTTACACTCGGTGGTTTACAATTTCTGTATCAATGCTCTACATTATTCGGATGAAGAAACTGCTAGCTTTCTCACTATCTACGACCGCCACGAAAATGTTCGCCTTGAAGTCCGCGACTTTGGCCCGGCTCTTCCGATGGATGTTTGGCGCGCTCTAAAGCAAGGCTGGCTCGAGCAGCCGACCTCTATTGCGATGCGTCCCGGCTCGTCTGGGCTTGGTCTCTACATTGCCTCCAAATTCTCCAAAGCGATGAACGCTCCCGTCGGTGCCGTGCGTCACCGCGACGGCACGAGCTTCTATATTGAACTGCCGGCCTCTAAACAAGTGAGTTTGTTCCAATGATTTATATCATCGACGACGACCGCCTAATGTCAGAGTGTTTAGAGCGCTACCTTCGCCCTGAAGAAGTGAAAATTTTTGGCAATGCGATTGACGCAATTTCAAATATTGATGAAGATAACCCGAAATTAATTTTTCTGGACGTTTTGTTGGATGGCCCGGATGCCTTCACCTTTCTAAATGAAATTGTGTCTTACGAAAATACCGCTAAAATTCCTGTTGTGATAGTTACATCATTAAATCTGGACGAAAAATCTATGCAGGCCTATGGGGTTAAAAAGGTATTAAAGAAAGAAACTCTCACCCCAGAGGAGGTGAAAAAATGTCTGGCACTGATTTAAAGACCGAGGCCTTTGTCCTGCGCCGCACCAACTACGGCGAGACCGACCGCATCTTGAACCTCTTAACTCCGGGCGGCAAAGTTTCCTGTCTCGCAAAAGGCGTTAGAAAAGAAAAGTCTAAACTAGCCGGCGGAATTGAACTTTTTACATTAAGTAGCATAGTGCTTCATAAGTCCCAGAGGTCCGAGCTTATGCTTCTTACTTCCGCTAAAATGAAAGTATTTTACAGCAATCTTTTAATTGACCTAGATCGGCTGGAGGTCGCCTCTAAAATTATTAAGGAATTGAATCGCATCACTGAACAGGTTGACAATGAAGAATTTTTCAGCATCTTAAAACAATCCTTAGAAGGGCTAAACAGCGGCCTTAATTTGAAGCTAGTAGAAACCTGGTTCAATTTTAACTGTGCTCGGTCTCGTGGCGAGCAAATTAATATGCTAAGCGACACCGACGGCGAAAAACTCCGCGAAGATTTACGCTATGTCTGGGATTCCACCGATATGGCCTTAAAGAAATTGCCCGAAGGAAATATCAGCTCCGCCGAAATAAAAATTATCCGCTTGATTCTTAGTAGCTCCCTTGAGCTAACTAGTAGGGTAAAAGGAATTGATAAGTATTTAGACACCATATATTATATTTCAAAACAGTTCTAATATGTTATAATAGAGAAAAGGAGTTTTTTATTATGGCAGATTTTAACAAGATTTTAAACGCAGGGGATTATGAAAACGGCGAGATTAATGTCGTTGTAGAAATCCCGACCGGTTCCAACCACAAAATTGAATGGGACCGCGACAATGCTTGCTTTATGTTAGACCGCGTAGAGCCAATTGCTTTTGCGAAGCCTTGTAACTATGGCTTTATCCCACAGACTTTAGACGAGGACGGCGATGAGCTCGACGCTCTTATTATCACCGACCAGCCTCTCACCACTGGTATTTATCTTACCGCTAAAGTTCTCGGCGTAATGAAATTTGTCGATGACGGCGAAGTTGACGATAAAATCATTTGTGTTCCGGCCGACGACCGCAACAATGGCGACTGCTACAGCAAACTAGAAGATTTGCCAAAGCGCACCTTAGAGCAGATTGAATTTCACTTCAACCACTACAAGGATTTGAAGAAGCCTGGCACCACCAAGGTTGAGAAGTTTGGCGACCTAGAAGAAGCCAAATCAGTTATTAAGTCGGCCATCAAGCGCTGGGAAGATAAATAATGTTAGACGATATAGTCAGTCTCTGTAAGCGCCGCGGTTTCATTTTCCCGGGTTCGGATATTTATGGTGGTTTTGCCGGAACTTGGGATTTTGGCCCGCTCGGCGTCAGTCTCAAAAAGAAAATTGAAAACGAATGGTGGAATTTCTGGGTTGAAAGTCGCGACGACATTTTTGGCGTCGACGCTGCTATTCTTATGAATCCACGGACTTGGGTGGCTTCCGGTCATACCGCTACCTTTGCCGACCCTTTGGTAGAATGTAAGAGTTGTCACGGCCGCTTCCGTGCCGACAAGATTGCCGACGGCATCACCGAGTCTGTCACCACTGAAGAATTCCAGAAGCTAAATGTTAAATGCCCGACTTGTGGCAAGACTGATTGGGGCCCGATTCGCAAGTTTAATATGATGTTCACCACCCACGTTGGTGCCGTTCTTCCGGATGACACCGATAAGGAATTGGTTGAAAAGTCCGTGGCCTATCTCCGTCCAGAGACCGCCCAAGGTATTTTCACCAATTACAAAAATGTGGTAGATACGATTTATCCGGACATTCCCTTTGGTATCGCCCAGCAAGGTAAGGCCTTTAGAAACGAGATTTCTCCGCGCGATTTCATTTTGAGAGACCGCGAGTGCTCGCAGATGGAGATTGAATATTTCGTTCGCCCGGATGAATGGGAACCGGCCTTTGAAGAAATGCTGAGAGAAAATCATAGATTCCTAGAGGAAAAGATGGGTCTGCCAAAAGAGAAGATTCACGACCTTGAGGTTGCCCCGGAAGACCGCGCTCACTATAGCAAGCGCACAGTTGACTTTATGTTCGACTATCCAAACGGCGAAGAAGAATTAATGGGTCTTGCTTACCGCACCGATTTTGACCTTCAGAATATTGCCCGTGAGTCCGGCAAAAACATTGAATATCGTGATAAAAATACCGGTGAGACTTTTGTCCCGCATGTGATTGAGCCGAGTATCGGCGTAGAGCGTTTGATGCTCGCGGTGCTTTCTACCGCTTATACTGAAGATGAAATTGACGGCAGCAAACGTATTGTTTTGAAACTTCCGGAAAATCTTGCGCCATATAGTTTCTGTGTTTCACCACTCCTAAAGAACAAGCCGGAGTTAGTAGAGAAGGCCAGAGAAGTCTATAAGAAGTTGAAAGAGAAGTACGGTTTCGTTACTTGGGATGATTCCGGAAACATCGGCAAACGCTATCGTAAGCAAGATGAAATCGGTACGCCGAAGTGTGTAGTGATTGACTTCGACACCCTGGAAGATGACACCGTCACCGTCCGTGATCGTGACACCGCCTCCCAGGTCCGCGTCAAAATCGCCGAATTATAACATGCTTGCAAAGTGAAAATAATTATTATATAATTATTTTGATGAGTAAGAAAAAACCAAATACCACTCGCCGGACGTTGTATTACTACTGGCAAATTACCAAGAAATACGGTTGGTATAATTTTGGTGCCGTTTTCGGGCAAATTGCTGTAATATTACTTAGAAATACTATTCTTACTCTCCTAATTTCCGATATAATAGAAGGGCTTTCACAAGGTCTTCCAACCGATGAAGCCGCTAAGATTGTCTTTCCAAAAGCTATATTGGCGATTGTGTCGTATGTATCGGCTCAGGCTATTGGGCAATTACGAACTTTTTGTAACTGGAAATCAGAAATTTTAGGCATGTATGATTTGGCCAACATGGCCTTCAATACTATCTGCTATCAATCTATGCAATTCCATGTTAATCGTTTTTCTGGCTCTCTAGTTTCTCAAACTAACCAATTCGT
Organism: Candidatus Saccharimonadota bacterium; assembly: GCA_030530605.1. GTDB lineage: Bacteria > Patescibacteriota > Saccharimonadia > Saccharimonadales > Saccharimonadaceae > Nanosyncoccus. The sequence continues at coordinate 54,591 of JAUMUO010000003.1, read as the reverse complement.
ACGCGCTTATGAAAGATTAATGGATATGATAGTTTGGAATCTGGTGCCGCTAGCTACCGACATAATTTCGGTAGTGGTTGTGCTATCTTTCAAGGTCCCAGCGTATGCAGTGAGCCTAGTGATTTTTGTGTGCATTTTCATTGCTATATCTGTTCTAACCTCAAAGAAAATGAACGAATTAAGCAACAAGATGTCCGAGTCAGAGTCTAAGGCTACTGGTCAACTTGCTGATTCAATCAGTAATATTAACGCCGTGAAGTCTTATGCTAGAGAAAACCACGAGCGCAAGCGCTATGCAGATTATGCGCACAAACAACGTGTGGCCACTTTAAACTTCATGCGTGCTAACATTTTACGCAATATTAAATACGATATAGTCTACATAGCAATTAATACAGTTGGTGTTGTCGCTTTAGTATTAGGTGGTTTGTATTGGGGTATGCCGATTTCACTTCTGTTCTTGATAATTTCATATACTTGGCAAGTGATGGATCGGCTTTGGGATATTACTGGTCTTTTGAAGGACACTAAACGAGTTTTTAGTGATGCCAAGCAGATGACTGAAATCTTAGATCTAGAAGATGACGTTGTAGATATGCCAGGCGCAACCAAGCTTGAAATTAAAGATGCTAGCATTAAGTTTGATGATATTGCCTTTAAACATCACGATGCTAAGGAAGCTATCTTTGAAAACTTCACCCTTGATATTAAACCGGGCGAACGCATCGGGCTCGTCGGGGTTTCCGGTTCCGGCAAAACCACTTTGACTAAGCTGCTACTAAGATTTGCCGATGTGGACGAAGGTGAGATTTCTATTGATGGGCAAAATATCAAATATGTCACTCAAGACTCTCTGCGCAAAAATATCGCCTATGTTCCGCAGGAAACTGCGCTCTTCCATCGTTCTATTGCCGAGAACATTTCCTACGGAAGACCAGATGCCACTTTTGCCGAAATAGAGCACGCCGCAAAACTTGCCAATGCTGATGAGTTTATTAAAGTTTTGCCAAATGGTTATGAAACGCTAGTCGGTGAGCGGGGTATTAAACTTTCTGGTGGTCAAAGACAGAGAATTGCCATCGCCCGCGCGATTCTGAAAAATGCCCCAGTTCTAGTATTAGACGAGGCTACTTCAGCGCTTGACTCGGAGTCGGAAGCTTTAATTCAAGACGCACTTCGTGAACTAATTAAGGGTCGCACTGCCATTGTGATTGCTCACCGTCTTTCAACAGTGATGGATTTAGATCGTATCATTGTTCTAAAAGATGGCAAAATTGCCGAATCCGGCTCCCACGCCGAACTTCTGAAAAAAGGCGGTGTCTACGCCAAACTCTGGTCTCGCCAGTCTGGTGCCTTCCTAGACGAAAATTAAACGCTTGTGATATAATATCCATATGACAAGTGGAGTAAAAAGGCATTTTGATGAGTGGTGGGAGCACGGCAAGTTTTCCGTGCGCGGAATTTTGCTCGCCACCAAAGAGAAACATTTCTGGTTTGGTTTTGTACCGACTTTTTGTATCTTTGGTACACTGCTCAATCTTCTTTCTGGCGGTTTTGCCGCCTTTAATCTTATCAGCGCGATGGGTTTTCCGGATGGACTCAAGGTAATCTGGGATGCTTTCTTGCAGACTTTTGGTATTAATCGGAATTTTATTGACTGGCTAGGAATTTTCCTGCTCGCCCTACTTCAAGGGTTTTTAATTGGCCTTCTCGTTGTAACCATTAAATATAGCAAAAAAGGCACCGATAATTCTGCCTCGGTCCAGAATTCCGGCATCGTGGCGATTTTGGCGGTGCTCGGCTCTGGCTGCCCGACCTGCGGCACGGCTCTCCTCACACCTATTCTTACCACGATTTTTGGCTCTGGTGTGGCGCTGGCCGGTACAGTTTCATCTATTATTACTTGGGCGGCGATTTTGCTGGCGCTTTTCACCTTAAAAAAGCTCGGCTACAATGCCTATGTTGCGATTATTACAAAAAACCTGAAGAAAGACCGTGATATAATAGAGAAAAGGAGTTTAGATGAAAAAAGGAATTAGAATCGGAGTCTTAATTGCGCTAATTGGTGTTTTCATCGCAGTCCTAATTATGAATACCAATAGTAAGCCTAAGAACGAAGATAAAGTTTGGGACACGGCCACCACAATGGGCGATATGAACGCTAAAAATCTTTACATTTTTTACACTGACTTTGCCTGCCCGTATTGTGATGTCTGGTCTCGTCTAATTCTAGAAAACCGGTCTGATTTTGAAGATTATATTAAGAAGAATCATATTCTCTACGAGGTTCGCGTGACGGAATTTCTTTACGAAAACAGTGGCCACCGTCCGGATATGTCGCGCTGGGGCGCCAAAGGTGCTTACTGTGCTGCTAAGCAAAACAAGTTCTGGGAATATTACGACGGCGGCGTAAAATCTCTCTGGGAAGATTATCATAGCAAGGGTATTGGCAGTAGCAAAGACGCTCCGATGATTTCTGGTATGACCGAAAAATACTGGTCTGAAAATGTCGCCAAAAAAGCCGGCGTCAATATGGAGGAGTTTACCAGTTGCTTTAATTCCGATGATACTCTAAAAGCTGTCCAGAAAAACACCGAAAAAGCCTATCAGCAGGTGCAGTCAGGCCTGCCATACTTCGTCTTCGGCAACTGGACTCAATCTGGCTTTGACCCATCCTGGGATTACAATTACGTCAAACAATACTTAAACGCCGGCCTCAAAAAGTAGCATTGAACTAATATTCATACTATGATATAATATATCATATATGTCAAATTCAAGAAATCATCTTTTGTCTCAACATTTTCTGCGTTCTCCGCGGACAGCTTTGATGCTGATTGGCCACTCTAATATCAAAAAGAGAGATTTAGTTTTAGACATTGGGGCTGGCAGTGGCGTGATTACTTCCGCCCTTGCTAAGAGATGTAAAAAGGTGATTGCGATAGAGCCAGACAAAACCGCGTGCGAAAAATTGCGCAAGAACACCGAGAAATTAGACAATGTAGAAATTCTTTCGGAAGATTTTTTAGAGATGGAACTTCCAAAAGAACCCTATAAAATCTTTGCCAACCCACCCTTCCATCTCTCTTCGGCCATCCTTAAGAAACTGCTTGCGGCTGAAAACCCACCCGATGCGATATATTTGATTTTACAAAAACAACTTGCCTTAAAACTTCTCAATACAGAGCGTCATTATACCTCACAACTCGGGTATGCGCTTACGCAAAAATATCAGACCAAAATTCGCTATCCCTTAAAACCATACGATTTCACCCCGCCTCCAGCAGTCTCCACTGTACTCTTTGAGGCTAAGAAAATTAAAGACTAAGTTCCGTCTCGGAGCCGTCGGCGAAGTTTTTAATACTGACTTTGTTTTCGGCTACTTCTCTCTCGCCAATTACAATGCCAAAGGCGGCAATTTTAGAGGCCAAAGATAGTTTGTCACCGAGTTTCTTGTCAGTTAGAATTACGTCGCAGGCACTACCCTCGCCTTTCAGCCGCTCGGATAGACCAAACGCAAATTCATATTCGTTTTCAGACATCGGGATAATCGCATAATCAATCAAGCCAGAAACTTCTGGAAGTAGATTATTTTCCTTCAAGATATAGAACAAGCGAGTCAGACCGATTGAACCGCCCACGCCTGGGAACTTTTGGTCGCTGTAAAACTCGCAGAGATTCTCATAGCGTCCGCCAGAACAAACCGAACCGATTTCTTTATACTCTGGCAAAATTGTTTCAAACACGGTGCCAGTATAATAATCTAGCCCACGCACGATTAGCATATCTAGTACAAATTTCCCGGCAAGCCCACGCTTTTCAAGTAAATCTGCTACCATAAGAAGCTCGGAAAGTCCAGCAAGATACATCTGCTCGCCAGCCACAAACCTTTCCGTCCCCTGAATTTCAGCCGGCACATATTCCTTTACTTCGCGCAAAATCGCCTCGAGTACGGCTTTTACCTCGCTTTGGTTACCAGAAGTGCTCATAAACTCTACGAAGAAATCTACCTCATCATCATCGCCAATTTCTTCCATTAAAAACTGCTGGGTCTTCACCGGTGGCACTTTTTCGGCGTGGTCAATAATACTATAAATCGCCTCGGACTTATCGCCAAGATCTAGCATTGTAATTAAGCCAGACAGAATCTTGCGGTTAGAAACCCGGATTAAAAGCGAAGGTTTCAAAAACGAAGAAAGCGCAGAATAAAGCGTGGCGATCACCTCGGCATCATAAGAAATTGGGAGCTCGTTTCGCCCAATCACATCCACATCACATTGATAAAACTCGCGATAGCGCCCCTTTTGTGCTCTTTCCCCGCGGAAGTTTTTGCCAATTTGGGTTACACGAAAAGGAAATTGTAAGGTCGATTCGTGTTCAATAATGTAGCGCGCCAAAGGCACAGTGTGGTCAAAACGAAGGCTCTGGTCGGAATCTTCCGCCGCCTCCTCGGTCTTGATGACGCGATAAATCTGTTTTTCAGTATCGCCACCAGCCTTAGCAAACAAAATTTCATTTCGCTCGATCGTAGGTGGCTCTATCGGCCTAAACCCATTAAGATGATACGCCCGGGAAATTCTGGACTTAATTTCATTGAAAATAATTTGGTCGGATGGTAAAAGCTCCATCATCCCAGAAATTGGGGTAGTATTCATCTTTTTCATACCTTAATTATATCACAGATTAGTCTTTTTGCTTCCTGCGGGTGATGATATTATTGAGAATCACCACGATAATGCTCGCCCCAATAATCACGAGAGCATTAATTAGAATCGGCTTTAGAGATTCAAAATCAAATTTTTCTAGCTCGGAAATCAGCCGGTTATTTTCAACATAGTAAAAGCTCGGCAAGGCCCGCCCGATATTCTGGACGAATACTGGCATCCACTCTGCCGGCACAAATACTCCCGAGAGGAAACACGAACCAATTGAAATCACGTTGATTAGTGCTAAAATCGCGTTGTTGTTCTTCAGTAGGTTCACCAAGAAGAACGCAAGCGACACCCCAAACACCGAGAGAATCGCGGCGTTGGCGATAAACAGCGCACCGTTCATCGTCAGGATAATATCCCCGATAATTATTAGGCTCAAAATTACGTAAAATAGCAGTAGTACCATCGCTAAAGCCAGGTTACAAATCAGAAGCTGGCGGTTAATTTTCCTATAATTTGTGGCCGAAACCGCGATACGCTTTCTGGTCATTTCACGCTTGAACGAAGCGGTTGAATAAGCCACTGCAAACACCAGCCCGGCCAAAATTGCATAGTTCATGAAGTTATAATAATTCTTGGCATTGGTGAGCGCCACCGTGTCTAGCTTGGAAGTCATCTCAACTTTGGTTTCGTGCTCTAATAACTTATCTAGATTTTTGACCAATTCTTCCTGAGACGCTGGCGCATAGACCTCGACCAGCTTTAAGAAGCGGGATAGCATCGTTTCGGCCAGATAAGAATCATAATTTCCAACCGATTTTACTACCATCTCCGGCTTTTCGCCCCGTGCGATTTGCTCGCCAAAACCTTTCTCAACATAAATCACATAATCGGTGCCGTTGAAATAAAGCGCGTCATCTAGTTTTTCTTCAGTGTTGAGCTCTACGATTGTTGCTTGCGCGGAAAAGTATTTTTCAAGTCTTCTTGAAAGCAAAGATTTATCGCTATCATAAATTGTCACATCTGGTTTAGAAGCGGTGAAATTAGTCATACCTTGACCGCTCTGGGTATTGCCAAACACACAGAGTAGTAAAATTACCGTATAAATCACAATTACCCAGACATTTTTTCGGAGAACTTTAAGAAATGCTCTATAGGTTGTCATATTTTTGCCTCCGGAGAATTAAAATTGAAATCACGGATAAAACTGCGCTGAAAATTAACAGGGAAAGAATATCAAAGAAAAACCTCTGCCCCGGGCCGTAAGTGGACAAAGCGTAGTAGCCGTCTGTAATAATCGCCGAGGGGTTAACCTTATTTACGATTGGCAAGTTAGTATCAATTACGTATTTCATTTGTGGACCCATCATTCCAGCGAAGAAACAGCCAACCATCGTAAAGCCGGTCAAAATCCCATCCTTGTTATCTTCCTTAGTCTTAAATACGGCCGAAATAAAGGTGCCAAGCGCGAGCCCCATCAGCGCCCCCATCATCGTGAACAGTATAATATATGGCAAGTTTGCGCCAAAGTCCACGCGCAGAACCAAAGTCAGGTAGGAAAATAGCAACGCCAACCCCACGAGCTGAGTGATATAGCTAGTGAAAAGCGAACCCAGCACAATTTTGGCCTTTGATACCGATGCTACCGCGATTCTTTTGCCGCTCGCCGTCATATTGGCGAGATTTTTATCCAGCGCTTTAGTAGCGATCATCCCGCCATAAAGACAAGCCATCGCCAGCAGCGAGTAGTATTCGATCATCGTAAATTCGTAGTCCGTCTTGTAGGTGTTTTTAATACGAGGGTTGTCAAATGGCCGCCCTGCCACCATCGCCTGCTCAATCTCGGTCATTATATTTTGGGCGATAGTCTGGTTGACATTACTTTTTTCTACCACGAGCTCTGGAAAACCCTGCTCGTTTTCAAAGACCACCGCGCCACTGGCTTCACCGTCGTGAACCCGTGCTAGGGCCTCGTCCCTATTATTATAATAGGTCGTATCAAAAATTCTCTTGTCACCTTCGCTCAGGCTCCCTAAAATCTGCGTATAAGCCGGGTAAATCTGGTTTTCCTCGTTTTTTACCACTGCAATTTTAATGGGCTCATATTCCTCGGCAGTTTTAATGTTGGAGAAGGCCGCATAAAACAATGTACCGAGAATTATAGGGAAGGCAAACGTCCAGAAAATCAGCTCTCTGTTTTTGAAAGTAATTTTCAAGTTATATAATAGTCGTCTCATTAGTCTCTCAGTTCCTTACCAGTTAATTCTAGGAACACATCATTTAGAGTCGGACGCTCGGAATAAATTTTATCGTATTTAATTTTCTTGTTTTCAAGCAAAGTCACTAACTCGGCCAGGTTTTTCTTGGTGTCTTTGTACAGCACCACAAAACTTTCTTCGCCACATTTTACATCAATGACATCTTTTAGACCCATAATCTCAGCCTTAATTTTAGGCGGGAAATTCTTAGCTTCCACGGTAATCTTTTCCTTCACCTTGGCAAGGTCCTTAAGGGAATCATTAGTGCCGCTAGCAATAATTTTGCCGTGGTCCAAAATTATAATCCGGTCGCACAGAATCTCCACCTCCTCCATATAATGAGTGGTATAGACGATAGTTGCGCCGTCTTTACGAAGTTGTTTGATGCCGTCAAGGATATTGTTACGGCTCTGTGGGTCTACCGCTACGGTCGGCTCATCTAGGAAAATTAATTTTGGCTTGTGAGCAATTCCGCAAGCGATATTAAGTCTTCGAAGTAAGCCCCCGGAGAGTTTTTTCGGCACAAATTTCTTAAAATCTTCTAACCCAACTAATTTAATAGCATCTTCAGTATATTTATCACAAGTGGGCTTGTCACTAATATAAAGACCACAAAAGT
>JAUMUO010000003.1:0-47052 GCA_030530605.1 Candidatus Saccharimonadota bacterium | reverse complement strand
TACATTTTCCCAAACCGTCAGTTCATCAAAGACTGCCACATCCTGAAAAACCACGCCAATCTTGCGTTTCAAATCTAGCGAATCTGGCGTCATCTCTTTGCCAAAAATTTTAATCTCGCCACTATTGAAACTCAGAAGCGATAAAATACAGTTAATTGTGGTGGATTTACCAGAACCGTTCGGCCCGAGCAGCCCGATAATCTCGCCCTCTTTAACATTGAACGACAAACCATCTATCGCTGTCAGTTCCTTGTACTTCTTTACTAGATTTTTTACCTCAATAACATTGCTCATAATATATCCATCTTTTATACTTCCATTATATCACTTTTTGTGGTAGAATTGTTATGTGGTCATGTAGCTCAGTTGGTAGAGCAGCGGCCTGAAGAGCCGCGTGTCACTGGTTCAAGTCCAGTCGTGACCACCACAGATTTTGCGAGCAGGAAGAAACCGAAGGTTTCTTCAAAGCAGTATTCGAGAACAAAAATAGAGAGCTTGCTCTCTTATTTTTGTTCGCAGAATAATGCGTGAAGCAACGAAGTTGCTTACTGCGAGCTCCAAAAGACTGTGGTCTGACAGCGAAGCTAGCAGACCGCTTTTTGTGTTTTTTACAAAAAAGTCTTGTTTACCCCGTGGGACGTTTCAAGACTTTTTGTCAAAAAAGTCTTGACAAGTACATAATCCTTATGCTATCATAGGAGTGTCAAAAGGTCATATTAATTAAAAACAAAAAGGTCAAACATGATATTTAATAAAAACAAATATCTTTGGAGTTTAAGCATATCTGTTGCTACTATGTTTGGCGTTTTTGTTGGGTATTCTATACTTATTCCAACCGTGAACACTATCGCTGCAGAAGATACTGCTAATACTAAAGTTTCAGCCAGCGTCACGCCTACTATCTCTCTTTCCGCTGAAGGTGCAGATGAAACTGGTGCACTCCCGATTGAAATTGATTTCGTCTCCGGAAACAATATGGGCACAGGCCAAATGTTAATCAAGGTCAGCACCAACGACCCAGAAGGCTACTCACTATTTATTAATACTGATAAACCAGATACCACCCTTTCCCAAAACGGTATTACGGACCGTGTTAAAGCTCTTCCAGGTGAAACGGCTGTCGCGGATTTCCCAGAGAACTACTGGGGTTACTCAATAGATGGTGGCTCAACCTATTATCCAGTCCAGCCAAGCACTAATAACCCAGCCCTTTACCCAGAAACAGCGGAAACCGCCCCGCGTGCTAAAGTCTATAATGCTATTGCCAACGAAGATGAAACCAATGTTACTATTGGCGCTAAAGTTAAGGCTTCGTTACCGTCTGGGACTTATAGTAACACCGTAGTCTTCACGGCTATGCCTAATATGAATCTTTCCAGCACTAATCCTTAAAAATCTTTTCCCCTGAAATCTCGTCCGGGAGGTAGGGCTTATCAAGATGAAAGCCTGCCTCCCATTTTTGACCCTTGCCAAATCCTAAATCCTTCATTAGCTTTGTTGGGGCATTGCGCAGGTGAATCGGCACCGGTAGCCCCATTGACTTATGAGCGAGATCCTTCGCCTTGTACCAGGCATCAGTAGTGGCGCGAGATTTCTTGGACTTTGTGAGCGCCACCACGGTGTGGGCTAAAATCAAGCCCGATTCTGGCATTCCAATCCGTTCTACCGCCTCAAAACAGGCCACAGCCATAGGAAGGCCACCATTTCCAGCCAGCCCAATATCCTCCGAGGCGAAAATCACCATTCGCCGAGCGATAAACTTGGGGTCTTCGCCGGCTTCCACCATCCTCGCCAGGTAATAAAGCGCTGCATCCACATCCCCGCCCCGCATCGACTTAATAAAAGCCGAAATGTTGTCATAGTGACCATCCCCAGCCTTATCATAACCCGGCACTTTTCGCCCTGCTGCCTCTTTTACAATATCAATAGTGATTTTACCAGATCCCGCTAGAGATAATGCCAGTTCTAAATCGCCCAGTGCGCTCCTAGCGTCGCCACCGGAAAGTTCTGCCAGATAATCCTTGGCCTTTTTATCAATTTTTCGGCTAGCCTTTTCGGCTTTTAAGGCCCGGTCAATTACTTTCAAAATATCATCTTTAGAAAGGTATTTTACTATCACTACTCGCGAACGTGACAAAAGCGGGGAAATAACTTCAAAGGAAGGGTTTTCAGTGGTAGCACCAATTAAGATAATCAACCCAGACTCCACGTGTGGCAAGAACGCATCTTGCTGGGCCTTATTGAAACGGTGAATCTCATCCACAAACAGCACCGTTCTGACCTGTAAATTCCAATTTTGTTTGGCTCGCTCCACCACTGCCTCAATGTCTTTCTTGCCAGAAGTCACTGCGGAAATCTCAATAAAATCGGCCTTGTATTCTTTGGCTAGAATTCTCGCTAAGGTAGTCTTGCCAGTGCCCGGAGGGCCCCAAAAGATTAAGTTTACAGGCTCGCCCTTTTTGACGATTTCCGTCAAAATCTTGCCCTCGCCGATAATATCATCTTGGCCAATTACCTCATCTAAACTTTGCGGACGCATCCGCTCCGCGAGCGGCACTCTATTCATACTTAGATTATAGCAAATAACACTACTTATGTCCAAAGAATAATTCTAGAATTTGTCAAGGTAAAAGTGTTCGGTTTTTCTCTGTTAGAGCCTGTGTAAAACTAAACATAAAATTGTACAAAAATCAATCTTGACAAAGTTTTTCTGCTTGTGGTAAAATTAAAACAGAAATCGGATGAAGTTGAGAGACATCCGACCACGGAAATGCGGCTTCTGCGAGGAGCCACATTTTTTAGGGAGCAAGACTTGCAAAATCTTAAAAATACTAGTATAATATACCGCAGTAACTGGTGGACCGTACATTAACAGGAGAAAGGGGGATTGGTTTTAATGAAAAGTCCAAATGAAGAGCTGACCGAAGAGAAAAGGGCCGAGATTGAGAAGCATGAAAATTCCTTGATTGTTGGCTACCAGAAAGTACAAATCGCCCACGGCACGCATATTTTAAGCTGGCACCCATTGATTACACACAAGATCAGTATGATGCGCGATTTGAATGTCAACTGCACGGAATTTGGGTGTTTGGTAGAGGAGGTTGCTACGCTCATTTGTTGTGAAGCAATGCAGAAGCTTGAGATGGAAGATTACATAGTGGAGACTCCGATTTGCACGACTGTGGGCAGAAGAATAGCCGGTAAAAAATTGGTGATTGTGCCGATTTTGAGGGCTGGCCTTGGCATGGCTGGGGCCGTCAAGCGTGTAGTCCCGAAGTCTCGCGTAGCTCATCTTGGTATGTACCGCAATGAAGAAACGAAGGAACCGGTATGGTACTTCAAAAAGCATCCCTCCGATATGGAGGAACGGGCAGCCTTTATCCTTGACCCGATGCTGGCAACTGGTGGCTCTGCCGATGCTGCGATTCAGTATATGAAGGATATTGGCTGTAAGAGTATCACGGTTATGTGTATTATTGCTGCACCCCAGGGTGTTGATCGCATCCAGAAAAACCATCCGGACGTGGAAATCTATGCCGGGTGCTTGGACAAAGGCCTGAACGAAGATGGTTACATTGTCCCGGGTCTCGGCGACGCCGGCGACAGACTTTTCGGAACCAAATAGTTCAAAGCCACCTTTTTTAGGTGGCTTTTCACTTTTCTCTATGGTATAATAATGATAGGTGCCCAAGTGGCGGAATTGGTATACGCGGTGGACTTAAAATCCGCTTCCTTTACCGGATTATGGGTTCGAGTCCCATCTTGGGCACCACACATGGTGCTGTGGCGGAGTGGTTACGCAGCGGTCTGCAAAACCGCGTACACCGGTTCAATTCCGGTCGGCACCTCCAAAATTTCTAAAGAAATTTTCTCGGTGCTGTAGCGTCCCAAGGGGCTATCGGCACCTCCATTTTTTATGCTATAATAGTACCATGGAACAGCAGACACATCAGACCAGAGACAAGATGATCGACGGCTTTATTAAAGTCCTAAAAACTGTTGCTGGAAGCAACCTGTTCTTTGGTACCTTCCTCATCGCTGAAGGTCTTGCTATGATTTTTGCGATGAGCTTGTTCCCATTCTTTATCGCCTTCAGCATTCTGATGGCCTATGCTTTTGCCTTAGAGTGGCTAGTCAATGTCCTTCGCGGCGAAAAAACTATTTGGAATCGAATAGAGCGAGGAATTATTGTTATCATAATTATTGGTCTCTTGATTTATTGTGGTTTCCTAATCTTTAATGCTGATTTTCGTATTGGCGTAGACCGGGTTATCGTCTGTGCCACTACGATTATAGACGGTACTAAAAACCTCATCCACTCCATCCGTACCGAGAGTCACCACCTAGCGTTCAGAAGGACCTTCGTCGGGGCTAGCATCATCTGCATATTATATGGTTTGATTTATGGTATCGTTGGTGGCGCCGAAGCCAACATCTTCACCACCACCCTTCACGGTATTGTCTTTATCTTTTGTGGCTCCACCAACATTTGGCTTTATATTTGCGACAAGCGCTACAATTAAATACAGGTATAACCGCCGTCTACCGGAAGAATTACGCCGGTGACATAGGATGCTTCTTCTGAAGCAAGGAAAATCAAGGCCGCATCAAGCTCGCCCTCTTTGCCGTATCTCTGCATTGGCACGGAGTGCTTGGCAAATTCCTGGAATCTATCGGTGTCTAGTACCGCGGTAGTAAGTTCAGTGTAAAAATATCCGGGGCAAATTGCATTACAAGTAATTCCGTCAAGCGCTAACTCTGCTGCTACAGCCCTTGTAAAGTTTACAACAGCACCTTTGGAAGTATGGTAAGCGATAGTTGGGATTTCAGTATTACCGACCAAACCATACATAGAAGCGATGTTAATAATTCGCCCGTAGTGATTTTTCTTCATAATTTTTGCAAACGCTCTGGTCATCTTGAAAACTGAAGTCTCGTCGGTGGCGATAGTAAAGTCCCACTCCTCGTCGGTCATCTCAGTCACACCTTTGTCTTTAGAAGAACCAGCACAGTTCAAGAGAATATCAACTCTCCCAAACTCTTTCTCAGCCATCTCAGCAGCGTTATTAATGTCGTCAGAAGAAGTGACATCACACTTAATCGGTAAAACTTTTTTCGCACCGAGTTTCTCAAGCTCGGGCTTAAATTCTTCCAGCCTTTCGTAGCGTCGGGCCAAAATTACTAAATTCGCCCCCTGGCGAGCCAAAGCTCTTGCCATTTGTTTGCCAAGACCGCTACTCGCGCCGGTTACAACTGCAACTTTTCCATCTAGATTAAACATAAAAAACTCCTTTTTCTAATTATAATTCAAACTAAGCCGGTTTTCTAGTACCAATTTGAACAAAATTAATCTCAGCTGCTTTGGCAAAATTAAGATATTGAGTAGCCCGAGGAGCGCAATTTTGGGTGGCCACCATCCCCGAATTAATAATTCTAACCATTTTATCGATTTTCTTTACGCCTCGCACGTTGCTAGGAAGAGGACGCTTAGTTGGGGAAATAATCCCGCCGTGCCCGCCAGATTTATCTACTAGAGTGTCTATGCCAAGTGGCAGACAACCACCGTGAGTATGCCCAAACGAAGCCACATCAAATTTTTCAGCTAAAATCTGCTCGGCCTTCTTGGTCATATCTGGGGCGTGCGCCACAAACCAATTCGCTTTATCCAAAGCGGTATTAAAAGTCAATTCTCCAAGTTGTTTCTCAAAAACTTTGGGGTTATTTTTGTGTTTGCCCTCTGGCGTCAAACAATAATCTGGCCCCTGAGCCATCCCGAACACCCGAATATGTTGGGTAGAAAACCACTCATTATTAAGGAGCCTTACGCCAGTGTCGGAACAAATCTTTTGCCAGTTCAAAACTGCGTTTTCATCTATGCGACCATATTTTTTTGGTTCAATAAAATCGTGCGAGCCTAGCACCATAACGGTAGGCGCAAAGGACATACACATTGAGAACCACTCATATAGTTTCTGAACACTTTCTGGATTTTTGAACTGATCTGGGCTGTCCATCAAATCACCCTGTAAAATAATTAACTCCGGTTGTATTTCGGTAAAAGCCGACCTTAACATTTCATATTGACTTTGAGAGACAATTGGGGAAATATGCCAGTCCCCAGAAATTGCCACATTTGCTACAAACGGAGCCTCAAAAATCTGAGTTTTGGTAATTTTACAGACAGAGGGCTCTTTTAATTTCACCATATAATTATACCAAAATTCTTCTGTTTGGTGTATAATAGATATACGAATAAATAGGAGAATTTTATGTCAGCAGGAATAGTAATTTTACTAGTAGCTATTGGGCTTGTAGTTATTCTAGCCATCTACATCCTTGGGCTTTATAATACTTTAGTTCGCACCAACGAGCGCGTGGATGAAGCTTGGTCTGATATCACGGTCCAGCTTAAATATCGCGCCGATTTAATTCCAAATTTGGTTGAGACCGTCAAGGGTTATGCCAAGCACGAAACCGCCGCGATTAAGGAGGTTTCTGAAGCTCGCGCTAAAATGATGGGCGCAAAAAGTGTCAAAAGCACTGCCGAGGCCGACCAGAGCCTTACCGGCGCTCTTTCTCGCCTTATGGCCATCTCAGAGGCTTACCCAGAACTAAAGGCCAACGAGAACTTCAAGCAATTAATGTCTCAACTTGGTGATACCGAGGACAAAATCCAGGCTGCTCGCCGCTTCTACAATGCCGGCGTCAAGGAAATCAACGCTAAAATCAAGATGTTCCCAGCCAACATCCTCTTCCACCGCTTCAAGACCCGTGAGTATTACGAAGTCGCTGAAAGTGAAAAAGCTAAGATTGAAAAAGCCCCAGAGGTTTCGTTCTAGAATCCGGAGCCCCTTCGGGGGCTCCACTAAAGGAGTTTTATGTACAAGCAAATTGCTGCCAACAAAAGAAAAACCGTGCTCATTATGATTGGCTTCATTATTTTCATCGGCCTGCTCGGCGCGATTTTTGCTTGGGCGATGAACAGCTGGATGGTTTCTTTTTGGGTTATTCTTATTGCGCTCGTTTATGCCGTAGTCCAATACTTCGCTTCGGCTTCGCTCGCCGTGGCGATGACTGGTGCTCGCGAGATTCAGAAAAAAGACAACCCTAAATTATATAACACCGTAGAAAATCTTACTTTAACCGCCGGCCTGCCGATGCCGAAAGTCTACATTATAGACGACAAAGCCCCCAATGCTTTTGCTACCGGTCGCGACCCTAAACACGCTGTTGTAGCCGCTACAACGGGTTTGCTAGATATTATGGATGAAAAAGAACTCACCGCCGTGATGGCACACGAGATTTCCCACGTTAAAAATTATGACATTAGAGTGTCTTGTATCACCTTCGGGCTAGTTTGTTTAGTTGGTCTCTTGTCGGACCTCGGCCTGCGGATGTTCTATCTTGGCGATAAAGACGACGACCGCAGCCCAATCGGCTTCGTTGTAGTTCTAATTACCGCTATCCTGGCGCCGGTGGCGGCGGCCATCGCTCAGATGGCTGTCTCGCGCGAGCGCGAGTATTTGGCGGACGCATCGGCCGTCAACATCACTCGTTACCCGGAGGGTATGATTGCCGCGCTGAAAAAACTAGAAACTCACGCCCAGCCGATGCGCCGCCAAAACGCCGCCACCGAGGCGCTTTATATCAACGAGCCTATGAAAAAAGGTTTCTTCTCAAATCTTTTCAGCACCCACCCACCGATTGAAAAACGCATTGAAAGACTTGAGCATGGCAAGAATACTTTCTAGAAAAAACAAGAAAAACCCCCACCGTTCTTTCCGGCGCTCCTACCACGAAGATTACGCTCGGGATTTTTCTGCTCCCGGTCTTTTACACCACGCCGTCACCACCTTCCAAGTCATCTTCAGAAACTGGCGGTTATTCTTGCCATTAATTATTTTAATTGTCCTGCTGAATATTTTACTAGTCGGTTTGATGAGTGAAGAAACTTACACTCAGTTCCAGGATACCTTAAACGAATCTCTAGATGGAACCAACGTCGGTCAGGTCGCTCGGGCGGGGCTATTACTTATCTCAACCGTTACAACGGGTGGTCTTACTCAGGGCGCCTCCGAAGTCCAGCAGGTTTTTGGTGTGCTATTATTTGTCATTTTATGGCTAGTCACGATTTATATCTTGCGCCACCGCCTCGCCGGGCACAAATTAAAACTAAGAGACGCACTTTACAATGCGCTCACCCCGTTTATTTCCACGCTTCTTATTGCTCTCACTATTTTAGTAGAGCTTATTCCAATTGCGATTGTGGTCATCACTTATTCCGCCGCCGTTGCCACCAACTTCCTTGCCACTCCGTTTTATGCGCTGATTTTCTTTATCTTTGCGGCGCTACTTATTATCCTTTCGGTTTACCTAGTTTCCGGCACCCTTGTCGCCCTAATTGCCGTCTCCGCCCCGGGGCTTTACCCGGTAGTCGCCATCCGTACCGCAAACGATCTTATTGCTTCTCGCCGCATCCGCTGGATTATCCGCGTATTGTTCCTATTCTTCGTCTTCGCCGTAATGTGGGTAATAATTATGCTTCCGCTCATACTCCTAGACCTCTGGCTAAAAAGCATCTGGTCCTGGACCGAGGGCATCCCGTTCATCTCTCTAATGCTTCTTCTTATAAGCGTCTTTTCCTCAGTTTATATCACGGCCTATCTCTATCTTTTCTATCGCCACATGCTAAACTTTGATGATGAAACCGTTGAAAATCCTAAAGACCCAGAAGAACCAGAGCTCGTTTCAAAAGAAAAGCAGTCGCCAAATGTTAAGCCGCTCAGAAAATCTAGGAGGAAAAAATGAATAAAGAACAAGCCGAGGAAAGAATTAAAAAACTTCGCGTTTTAATCAATGATTACCGCTATCATTACCACGTCCTAGACGAGTCTATTATGTCCGAGGCGGCGGCTGATTCTTTAAAGCACGAACTTTCTAAATTGGAAGAGCAATACCCGGATTTAATTACCCCAGATTCCCCGACCCAGCGCGTAGCGGGTAAGCCTCTTGATAAATTCACCAAGGTCACTCACAAAGAGCGGATGATTTCTCTGGCCGATGTTTTCTCGCACGAAGAAATTAAAGAGTGGGTAGAAAGGAATCAGAAGCTAGTTCCGGGGGCGAAATTTGAGTACTTCACCGATATTAAAATGGACGGCCTAGCCTGTTCGCTCCAATATGAAAACGGTCTTTTAGCTCGCGCCGTCACCCGTGGCGACGGCCTGGTTGGCGAAGATGTCACTATGAATGTCCGCACCATTGAAAATGTCCCGCTGTCAATAAATACTACTGAAAAGGTAGAGGTGCGTGGCGAAATCGTGATTTTCAAAAAGGACTTTGAAGAATTAAACGAGAAGCAGAAGAAAATGGGCGAGAAGCCTTTTGCGAACCCTAGAAATCTCGCGGCCGGCTCCATCCGTCAATTAGACCCGAAAATCGCCGCATCAAGACCTCTAAAATTTATGGCTTACGACCTCGTCACCCCGAATCTCCCGACCCACAAAGAGGCCTACGAGAAAATTAGAGCGCTTGGTTTTCAAACTTCTGGTGAAGACCGGGTGTACAAAACCATTGAGGAAGTATTTGATGAAATTGAACGCCTAAGGGATTATCGCAAGACCCTCCGCTTCAACACCGATGGTATGGTGATTAAAATTAACGACCGCAAAATTTATCAGACGCTCGGCATCGTCGGCAAAACTCCGCGCGCCGCGGTGGCTTTCAAATTCCCGGCTGAAGAATCTACTACGAAGGTTAAAGACATTGTTATCAGTATTGGTCGTACCGGCGCCGCGACGCCGGTGGCGATTTTAGACCCAGTAGAAGTGGCCGGTACCACCGTGAAGCACGCATCGCTTCACAATGCCGACGAAATCGCGCGTCTTGATGTCCGCATCGGCGACACCGTGATTATTTATAAGGCTGGCGATATCATCCCACAGATTAAGGAGACCTTAAAAGAGCTTCGCCCGGATGGAACTAAACCCTTTAATTACGAGGAAGCCTTAAAAGAACAATATCCGGAGCTAGAGTTCTTCCGCCCGGCTGGTGAGGTGGTTTACCGCGTTAAGGGCGAGGATTCCGATTTGATTTTGAAACGCTCTTTAGAGTATTATGCCAGTAAGCCTGCCTTGAACATAGACGGCTTGGGTGAGAAAAATGTGGTCGCGCTTGTTGATAGTAAATTGGTCAAAGGTATCCCGGATTTATATCGCTTGACTCCAGAAAAAATTTCCAGCCTAGAGCGCTTTGCCGAAATCTCCGCGAATAATCTAGTAGAAGCGATTAAAAATTCCAAGACCGCTCCGCTCGCTAAATTTATCACCGCACTTGGTATCCGCCACGTTGGCGCCCAAACCGCCATTTCTTTAGCCAATCATTTCAAGTCGTTAGAAAATCTTGAAAACGCTACCGAGGAAGACCTACTCAGCATCCCCGACATCGGCAAAATCGTGGCCGAAAGTATCTTGGCCTTCTTCGCCGACGAAGACAACTTAAAGATGCTAGACGAGCTAAAAGAACTGGGTGTGAAACCAGAATATGAAGACACTTCTAGTCTCCCGCTCGCCGGCAGGAGCTACATTATTTCCGGCACCATCGAAGGTTACGACCGCGAGTCCGCCGAAGATGCTCTAAGAAATCTCGGCGCCACCGTCACTAGTTCTGTCACCAAAACCACCACCGCCCTCATCACCGGCGATAAACCGGGCAAGTCCAAACTGGAAAAGGCCGAGAAACTCGGCATCCCTGTCCTTACTGAGTCCGATTTCTTGGCCTTAGTAAAAGGCTAAGCCCTCTTAAAGCTCTTAACTAAATTACTATTAAACCTGAGCTTTGGCGAATTCTCAAAAATCCGCATCAGCTCATTATACTTACAAATCCGATCTGTCCTGGAGAGAGAACCGGTCTTAATCTGACCTGTCCCGAGCCCAACCGCGAGGTGCGCAATCGTAGCATCTTCGGTTTCACCCGAACGGTGCGACATAATCGTCCTGAAGCCATTTTTCTTAGCCATCAAAACCGCATCAATCGTCTCGGTTAGCGAGCCAATCTGATTTGGTTTAATCAAAATCGCGTTGCCGGCCTTCTCGGAAATACCCTTCTTAAGCAACTTCGTGTTCGTTACGAACAAATCGTCGCCAACGAGCTGGCATCTATCGCCTAGCCGCTCAGTTAGAACCTTCCAACCTCCCCAGTCATCTTCAGACAAACCATCTTCAATCGACACTACCGGGAAGTTATCCAAAATCCAAGTATACCAGTTAATCAAATCCTCAGAAGACTTCCAGTCGCCATTAGTTTTTAACTCATAATGGTCGGAATTATAAAACTCTGAAGCCGCAATATCCATCGCGATACAAACATCCTGCCCCGGGGTGTAACCAGCCTGTTCGATTGCGAGTGTAATACATTCCAGAGGCTCGTTATCACCATCGCGGACCAGTGGTGCATAGCCACCTTCATCACCCACGGTAGTAGGATAACCGCGCTCTTTCAAAACCTTCTTTAGAGTATGGAAAATCTCCGCCCCCATCCGCACGGCTTCGTTGATATTCTCCGCCCCACGTGGAATAATCATATATTCCTGGAAATCTGTGCTCCAGTCCGCGTGCTCACCGCCGTTCATCACATTCATCATCGGCATCGGCATTGACATTTCATCGGTCGTGCCGGCGAGCCCCGCTACATATTCATAAAACGGCATCTTATGCGCCTTAGCGAGAGCTTTGGCATTAGCCAGCGACACCGCTAAAATTGCGTTCGCACCCAGCCCGGACTTATTCTCCGTGCCGTCTAATTCCAGCATCATCTTATCAACTTCGGCCTGGTCGGCAGAGTTGCCAACTAAAAGATCGCAAATCTTATGATTAACATTCCAGACAGCCTTCAAAACGCTCTTGCCGTCGTAATAATCTTTATCGCCATCGCGAAGCTCCAAAGCCTCGCCCGCACCAGTCGATGCGCCAGACGGCACTGCCGCCCGCCCCACGTGACCAGTGGAAAGGTAAACATCCGCTTCCACTGTCGGGTTACCCCGGCTATCTAAAATTTGCCTTGCTTTTATATCCGAAATCAAAATATTATCCATACTTTAATTATAGCATAAGCGAAAAAAGTCTGCCATAAAATCAAAAGACATGCTATTATAGAATTAACATTAATTGGAGTTAAACATGGCAAAAGAACAAGAGAAAAAGACTGGTGAAGAATCACCAAAATCAAAGAAGGGCCTGATTATCGGTATTATCTCCGCGATTGTGGTTGCTGGCGGTGCCGTAGCGGCCTTCCTTATTCTAAACAAAGGTAGCAGTCCGGAAAATGTCGCACTTGACGCTGTTACTAAAACTATTAAAGCTCCCGCCCATAAAATAAATGGTAAGATAGAGCTTTCCACTGCCGTCGCTTCGGTTATTGAGCCGAATGCAAGCAACAAGGCTAAAATCACCATTGAAATTGACGGTGAAAACAATAATCTAGATGCCGCCTCTTCGGCCACCCTAACCATCAAGACTACCGGTATGAGTGATTTTGTCTTCCGCTTTGATAGTATTCTTCAGAAAGACGGTGTCATCTATATTAAGCCATCCGACCTGACCGCCTTTATAAACAGCATTGTTTCTACATATAAAGATTACCTAAGCGTAGCCCCGCTTTCCAATATAGTTTCCGAGGTTAAGAGCCTGGCCGCTAAAGTCAGTTCTAATTGGTGGCGCATCTCTCTCCCAGAAGTTCTTGAAGCTCTTGGGATGAAAGATAAAAACTTCGCCGATGAATATGAATGCTTCGTCACTACTGCCAACACCCTTGCTGGCGAATCTGGCCGAAACGCTCTCGCCGACACTTATAAAGAACACCAGTTCCTAAATATCAAGAAGTCCGACAAGGGTATTACTTCCTTCACCGGTGATGTTTACGAAGCTACTGTTGACACCAACAAACTCGTAGATTTCTGGAACAAATATATCACTTCCGACCAAGTCAAAGAGATGGATAAGTGTTCTTCCGAAAAGGTCACCACCAAAACTGTTACTGCGGACAAGGTTCCTTCAATTTCCGGCACTATCTTCCTAGATATTGATAAAGACCATAATTTGAAGGGAATTTATCTCAGCGAGTCCAAGGACAACACCACTGTTGATGCCGACCTTCGCATTGAGAACGGTTCTGAGGAGTTCTCTACCTCTGCCCCAGCTGGCGCCAAGCCAATCACCGATTTGACTAACGACGTCGTTAAAATCGTTCAGTCTGTGATGAGTCTGTTCTCTATGCTACAAACCGCCGAGTAATCTAAAGCCCCCTATAAGGGGGCTTTTTTATGGTATAATATATTTATGAATGAAGCTCTTAAGGCTAAGCTAAAAACCTTACCGTCCGCTCCGGGCGTTTATTTTCATAAGAACAAAGAAGGTGAGATTATCTATGTCGGCAAGGCCGCCGTGCTCAAAAATCGCGTCCGCCAATACTTCCACAAGGACTTAAAAGATGTAAAAACCGAGGCCTTGAAGGCTGAAATTTATGATACCGATTGGATAGTGGTTGATACCGAGATGGACGCGCTCTTTTTGGAGTCCGAGATGATTAAACGCTACAAGCCTAAATGGAATATCTTGCTTCGCGACGATAAAACCGTTTCTTATGTTCGAATCGATATGAAATCAGAGGTGCCATATGTTTCAATGACTCGCACTCCGCAAGATGACAAGGCTACTTATATCGGTCCATTTTATGCCAAGCTTCCGGTTGAAAAGGCCCTTCGGATTTTAAGACGGGTTTTCCCGTATTACACCAAGCCCTACGATGGTAAAAAGACTCTTGATACCGACCTCGGCCTCACTCCGGGCATTGAAATTCAGAAGACCACCCCTGCCGAGTATAAGAAAAATCTCAGGAAACTGATTCGCTATCTTGAAGGTGGACGCGAAAAACTCATTAATGAGCTTAAGAAAGAAATGGAAGCCGCCGCGGAAAAAGAAGATTACGAGCGTGCCGCAGCTCTCCGCAATCAATACTTTGGCCTTTTGGAGTTAAAAAAGAAAATTGTTTTTTCCGACAAAGAATTTTTGGATATTTCTTCAGACCGCGCTCTCACAGATTTTCAAAAATTACTAAACCTGAAGAATCCGCCCAGAAGAATTGAAGGCTATGATATTTCTCATGAACACGGCACCGATGTAGTGGCTAGTATGGTGGTGTTTGTAAACGGCGTCTCAGACCGCTCCGCCTATCGCAAGTTCAAACTCCGTGCCCAGAAAAACGACGACCCTGGCTCTATGCGTGAAGTTTTAGAGCGAAGATTAAAGCATCAAGAATGGGAATATCCAGACCTGATTATTTTAGACGGCGCCATCGGTCAACTTTCTGCCGTAAAAGATTTACTAAAAGACATCCCCGTGATTGGGCGCGATAAATCTGGCGACCACTCTAAAAATGCTGCCGTCAACATTGTTATCCCAGACGGTGAAACTTATCGCTTTGTCCCTCTAAAACCGGATAGCCATATTGCGCGCCTGATTTCCCGAATTGATGATGAAGCCCACCGCTTCGCTATCACTTATCACCGCCAACTTCGTTCTAAAAGATTGTTGAAATAACACTTGGAAAATTTCTAAAATAATAATATAATAGACATATGAATCTTACGAGTTTATTGGATACAACCATCTTAATTACCGCGATTTTATCTGTTCTATTGATTCTTCTCCAACAGCGTGGTGCGTCGCTTGGTGCTGGTTTTGGCGCTAGCGGTGAACTTTATACCGAGCGCCGCGGTCTAGAGAAGTCCTTATTTATTACTACCGTGGTTGTCGTAATGCTGTTCGTACTATCTATCTTGGGGATCTTGCTAATTCCATCCTAGAGGTTTTATGCATAGTAGAGTGAAAAAGCGTGGGCAAAAAATTAGTAGGCGTTTTTCGCGTTTTTCGCGTAAAAAAACTGATCAGACTGTCGAGCATATTCAAGAAAACATTATTGAACGAGTTTCACACATCCGTCATATCCGGCTGTTGATTTTGGAGTGGAGCTTGCTCGTGCTCGCAATTATTATGCTCTCTGTTACCCAGGCCTTTTGGTATGTTGATTCTTATCGTGTGGAGGGCTGGGGCAGAGGTGGTACTTACACAGAAGCCACTATTGGTAAAGTCGCATCTCTAAACCCTATCTTTGCTTCCACCAGTAGTGAAAAAGTTCTCTCTAAATTAATGTTCGCGACATTGGCTGCCCCAGATTATTCTGGCCACATTGGCCCAGCTTTAGCTTCTTCTATTACTGTAGATGACACTGGTACGAAATGGACTGTCAAGCTTCGCGAAGGTCTTAAATGGTCAGACGGCGAGCCTATCACTAACACAGACGTGCTTTATACCGTTAAAGTCCTCCAGTCTGATGATATTAGCACTAGCTATTCATCCAACCTTGCCGGCGTCAAAGTCACAGAAGAGGATGGTGCCCTGACCTTCACTCTCCCAGCGGCCTACGCCAACTTTTCCTCAGCACTCAACTTCCCAATTTTACCTTCTCACATCCTAGCAGACGTTCCAGCTGCCCAGCTCGTTGATAACATTTTTAGCACTACTCCCATTACTTCCGGGGCATTTTCGTTCAACGCCTCCCAAAACGTCGGAACTTCTGGCGAGAAAATTATTTACCTGAACAAGAACCCGAGTTTTTATGGTGGGGAACCGTATCTTGATTCTTTTGTAGTCCACACTTTCCTCGGTGTAGATGATATTCTAGAAGCTTTGAATAATGGTTCTGTCACTGCTACTGCCGAGCTTCTCCCAACCGATGCAGATTTGGTGAACAGTTCTATCATCGAACGTCAGACTGCTCTATCGGCTGGGGTATATGCCTTCTTTAATACCAAACAGGGTGTGCTCTCTAATAAGGCTATTAGAAAAGCTCTCCAGAAGGGGATTGATCTTGAGTCTCTGCGTGCGCCACTTGGCGACGAGCCGGTTTTGAATTACCCGCTTCTAGAAAGTCAAATTGAGATTAAAAAATATCCGGAACTTCCGGAGTATGACCCAACTTATGCCAAAGACGCCATTGCAAAAGCCAATATCGACAAGCCTATCCGTATTGCCACCACGGAAACTGGTTATTTCCCAGCCCTTGCTGAGAATCTAAAATACCAGCTCGAGCAACTAGGTCTAAAAGTTGAACTTTCCGTCCAAAACCCTGGCCAAGAATTTCTCTTGAATGTTATTCGCCCTCGGAATTACGACATTTTAATTTACGAAATTGAGCTTGGTGCCGACCCAGACCTCTTTGCCTACTATCACTCCTCTCAGGCTCAAGAATCTGGACTTAACCTTTCCAATTATTCTAATGGGCTTGCCTCAGATTTAATTTTAGCTGCCAGGACCGCTATCGATCCATCTTTGCGTTCTGCTAAATACACTTCCTTCCTCGAGCACTGGGTGGAAGACGCCCCGGCCATTGGCATTTATCAAGTAAATTTGTCATACTTTGTGGGTAAAAATATCCGCACCTTCTCCGAAGACAATCGTCTGATTACTGCCGTAGACCGTTTTGTGGATGTCAACTATTGGGCCACTGAAAAGACCCCTAAAAACCGCACACCATAATGCTTTACTTCTTAAATTTTTCGTGCTATAATCTAAGCACGCACCTGTGGTGAAATTGGTATACACGCTACCTTGAGGTGGTAGTGGCCGAAAGGCTGTGCTAGTTCGAGTCTAGTCAGGTGCACCATTTTTTTTATTTTAGAAAAAGTCTTGTTTACCACTTGGGACGCTACAACCCCCATTTTTTTGAAAATGGGGGTTGACAAGATTTTACTGCTTACATATAATAATATTATGTAAAAGGTCATATTTGACAAAAAACAAACATTTACAAATAAAAGGAGTAAAAATGAAAACAAACAGAATGTTTATCGGGCTAGGCGCAGCAGCGATGCTTGGTGCCACTATTGTTCCGATGACTAGTTATGCCGCCGAAGCCACCGCGGACGTAGCTGTTAATCTTAATGTTGGCTCTACTATTAGTATGGCTGTCGACTCTGCTAGTGTTACTGACGACCTTTCTGGTGCTAGCTCTAGCTCGGCCCAAACTACTACTACCACTGTTACTACTAACTCGATCAGTGGGTACAATCTTTCTGCCACTACTTCTACTAATGACGGTTCTCTTCGCAGTGGTGACAATTTTATTGCCTATGTAGGCTCCAATTTTGCGAGCGAAACTGAAGGCTGGGCCCTTTCCGTTGCTGGCGATCCTAACCCAGTATTCAAGGATATCTCTGGTAAGAATATCGCTGACTTAGGTGGCGCCGACGCTCCAGTTGATAACGACGAATCTGTTATCACCTATAACTTCAAAATCGACGGTGATACCGTTTCTGGTGCTTATAAAGCTACCCTAACTTATACCGCTACTACTAACTAGCTTTAGCAATAAAAAAGCCGCGGCCTGCGGCTTTTTTGGTTGTATTTTTTACTCTTGAAATAATGGTTTTCCTTATGTATAATGGATAGCATAACAAGGAGGATGATGGCTATCAAGCTGAAAAGAATAGTTTTAGGTGTGCTTCTCTTAGCTACCATGCTAGGAGTGTCTTTTATCCATAATGACAATGTCTATGCAGATGACTCATCTGATGAAAAGCCGATTCGTCTTCAAATCGAACCAGTTAAGCGCAAATTAAAGCTCGAGCGTGGCCAATCTGTGGTTTCATCAATCAAAGTCAGTAACACTGGCACGAAGAAATTTACTTACAAAGTCTATGTGTCCCCCTATAGTGTGGTTGATGAAAAATATAATGCCGACTATGAAAGTACCATCAAAGATTATACCAAAATGTACAACTGGGTAAAAGTTGATAAAAAGCTCGAGACTGGTACTCTAGAACCAAAGGCCAGTGTAGATGTGCCGTTTACGATTACTGTACCAAGTGATATGCACCCTGGTGGTCAGTATGCTACTATTATGGCTGAAACTTCTGATGGCAACAATGAAAATGCCACTATACAGACCGTCAACCGCTTAGGGATGATTCTTTATGCTGATATTACTAGCGGTAGTATAGACATTGACGGTAAAGTTATTAATAATACTGTGAATAGTTTCATATTTGAACCACCGCTCACCTTTTCTTCTACAGTTGAAAACACTGGCAATTTCGAAACTACCGCCACCTACACTGTGAAAGTCTGGCCACTTGGCTCTAATGAAACAGTTTTCAGCAACGAAGAAAGCCCGATGAAGTTAGACATTATCCCTAAAACTCGTCGTTACAACGCTATTGGCTGGGATGGCGCTCCACATCTTGGTATCTTCACTGTTGAACAGAAAATAGAATATCCTGGTGTGCCAGATTCTATTATCAAAAAAATAGTTATTATTTGTCCGCTCTGGTTCGCAATCTTAATAATTGTAATTATCACTGCGCTAATCATCTGGTTAGTTTCTCGCATTGTTAAGCGTCGAAATGGGAAAGTCCAAAAAAGTAGTCAAGAAAGGAGAATATAATGAAAAAAATTATAAGATTAATAGCTATCGCGTTTGTCGCCTGTTTAGGTTTTGCTGGGATTAACGCTTCAAGCGTGTTCGCAGAGGATACCGAAAAAGTCGGTCCAGATGCTCCACCCATCTTGATCCAGGTTTCGCCAGTCTCTACGCAGGTTATCCTTGAATCCGGTAAGACCAAGGAATATACGATGATCGTTAGAAACTCTGGCACTTCTGATTTCTCATATCATCTCTATGCCACGCCGTATTCAGTTGCGGATGAGAACTATAACATCGATTTCTCGACAGAGACTCCCCGTACGCAGGTCGCTCGCTGGATTAAGTTTTATCAAGGGGATAAATTAGTAGATAAACCAACTTTCAATATCAAGTCTGGTGAAACCCAGAACATTAAATACGTCGTTCAAATCCCAGAAAATATCCCTGATGGTGGTCAGTATGCCGCCATCTTTGCTGAAACCGATGCAAACAAAGACGGAGAAGGTAATTCTACTGGTTCCGGCATCCGTACTGCTTCAAGAGTGGGTATGATTATCTATGGTCGCACCAACGGCAATACTACCGAGAAGGGCACGGTCACTGATTTTAATATCCCTGGCTTCCTAGTTTCCGGAAACATTTCTGCCACCTCTAAGGTTAAGAACTCTGGCAATACTGACTTTGAAGCCGAATACACTTTAACTGTTAAATCTATTCTTGGAGCTGAACTTTACAACAAAAAGACTACCTACAACGTTTTACCAGATGTCGATATTGAGCGCCGCGTAAATCTGGAATGGCCAGATACTCCATTTATGGGCATTTTCAAAGTATATTACAAAGTAGTTACACCGGGCGAAGACGGCACCATGGAAGAGGAAAAGCTTGTGATCAAATTCCCGATAGCTATGATAATTTTAACAATTTTAGTATTGACAGGACTTACCATAGGCATTATAATGACTGTAAGGAAACGCAAAGAGCGCAAAGCTCGGCTCGCGGTTTAGTCGGAGTACCGCGGTTGCGAGACCAAAATAAAAACTAAAAACAAAAGAGAGTGCAGAGTATGAAAAAAACACAAAAACGCTTGCTAGGTATCGGTGGTTTAGCACTAGTTGCTGTTATTACTGCGATTGCCTACCATATTCCAGACGCTGGGGCAATGACTGCTTCCGCATCTGTTGACGTCACAGTTAGTGTCGTGGGGTCAAACCCCGAAGTTAAAATCAACAGCCCACTTGATGGCGCAAAATTAACCAATGCTAATTTAAAGATTAACGTTGCTTATGCTGACGCAGATGCAATACAATATATTTTATCTGATGGCATGAAAAGCGTCGTGATTCCATCACCAGAATTGGCACCCAATGCTACGAAAGAACACGGAAGTTACGGTACGCACGATTTTACCTATAATCTCAAAGATTTTGATCGTAGTAAAGCTGGCTATGGCAACTACACTCTAAGAGTGCTTCTTACTAGGGAAGGGAGCACTGCTGAAGATTCGGTTAGCTTCTCCTATGTTCCAGCTACTGTTAACGAAGGCAAAACTCCGGTTGATGAAAACAACAACCCAATTGTGGACTTAAACGTAAAGCCCTCTGTAGTTAAAGTTGAGGCCGTTGTCTATGACAAAGATGGTAAGGAAATCTTCCGCGGAGTTGTTGATACCAACGGCAAAGATAAAGTCTATATGACTTTGCCTTTCTATGAGAATTATGCGCAAGATGGTAAATACACCGTTAAGTTCATTACTTATAGTTATAACTGGTATAATCAATTAGTCGCCGATCAGACTTTGGAAAATACCAAGCTTATTACTGAAGTAACTTATCATGCTAAAAAATCAGACGATTCTAACCCTAACAACCCAGTAATTGATATCGATGTTGAGGAAGGTGTGGAAGTAGTCGAGATTATTGTCTATGACAAAGATGGTAAGGAAATCTTCCGCATCAAAGTCCCAGTTACCGATCTAACCACTAACCATATTGAGCTTCCATTTGATAAGTATGGCTTGAAGGACGGTGAATATATCATTGCTATCATCCCATATGTTCGCGACGAAAATGGTAATCTCATTCCTCTTATAACCGAAGAAGAGGCCAAGAAAAATGCTATCAAAATTACCTATGGTAGTGCTCCTAGCCCTGAAGTTCCAGACACTGGTAGCTTCTTTGCTTACCTAAATCTTTCCGAAAAAGATTTTCTCCTGACCGGCCTCGTTATCTTTGCGGCGGTTACCGCTGGTGGCATCTTTATCCTTCGAAAGAAAGAAACTCGCCGCTAATAATAAACGGTTCAAAATCTAGCGCTGGCGACCCGCACTCAGCCGCCAGCCTAGCCTAAGGATCATCAAACGGACATCTAATAACTGCGAGGGTGCCCGTTTTTTAGTTATTATGGTATAATAGTAAAAAGGAGATTATATGAAAAACAAGATTAAGACATTTATCAATTCGGCAATCATTATGGCGGCGGCTTTTGCTGTGATGGGCCTCGTTTTTATTCTTTTCCCGCAAGGTTCGCTTGACACTATCCGCTGGATTGTGGCTATTTTCTTCCTAGTAGCAGGTGTTTATATGCTCGCCCGAAACGCTGGTTCCAAGCATCCAATGTTCGGCGGTACTATTCTCGGCGCAATTTTGCTCATCATTGGTACAGTTTTTGCTTTCAACCCTGGCATTATGAACATTTTCCCGATTATTCTAGGTAGCTGGTTCATTATTTCCTCCATGTCCACTATTCGTTATGCCACTGCTCTCCAAAATAGCAGCGCTAAAACTTGGTCTTTTGCTACGTCTATTCTCTCGATTATCTGTGGCCTTCTACTTATCATTAACCCGTGGGGCGGTCAAATTGCTATGATGACTTTCGCCGGTATTATGATGTTAATCTATTCTATCTCCTCACTTGTAGATCTCATTACTCTTAAGAATAACATTCACGATGTCAATAAAAAATTCGACAAACTCATCGAAGCTGAGATTGTTGAAAAAGATGAAGAAAATTAAGGGTTTATTTTTCGGAAAAGGCGTGGTATAATCTACTGTATCGGGCGGTTAGCTCAGTTGGCTAGAGCGCGTCTTTGACGTAGACGAGGTCAGGGGTTCGACTCCCTTATCGCCCACCATAAACTTCCTGTGGAAGTTTATGGAAGGGGAAACTTGTGCGCGAATGCGCGCAAGGAAGACCTACCAGAACCAAAAATTTGGGTCGGTAGCTCAGTTGGTTAGAGCACGGGCCTTTTAAGCCCGGTGTCGAGGGTTCGAGCCCCTCCCGACTCACCACCGTAGGAGACGAGCGAATAAAAAGCTCGTTTTTTATTCGTGAGGCGACGCCCGGTGGAAGACGCGCGTAGCGCGGCTACCAAGATTTCGAGAAAAGAAAAATAGCCGCTAGGCTATTTTTTGTGCTATAATGGTATAGTTACAAAAATTCTGTTTCCAAAAAAAGGAGGGGATATTTATGGAAAAGATAATCTTCAAAGAAGATTCAACGGAGCATGTTTTCACAGAAACAGTGGCTCTAAAAGAAGAACTTGTAAAGTACATTTTTCCTGGTACACGGCCAGAGGTTGCTCTTGGCGAAGACGGCTATATTGTACACGATTTTAAGGCCTACTATCCTGAAAAGTTGGGAATTTTTATCCCGATTGAAGTTGAGCACAGTAATATTAGCAACGTTTTCCCGAAGAGCTTTGAGGATTATTTTCGTCATGCAGACTCAGAGATTGCACATCTTGCGCGTCTGATGGAGATGAATTTAGAAAATAAGCTCAAAGGTCTAGGAGTGGAATACATCCCTGGTAAGGTTTTAGAAAGGCAGGAGAATATATATACTATTTTCCGTTTTGACGGTTTAATTGAGCCGAGCGTAAAGACCGACGCTCTCTGTCGAGTAAAGTTCCGCAAGCTATCCTTCGGAGATAGAAACCGAATCACTAATCTAAATCCTCGTTTTCATGCTATGGCTACTAGCTTGGACGGCCGAGAGTACCTCTACTGGATTATGCCAATCAGCGAGTTTTTAACTGATGTCAACAAGACTGTAACCGAATCGGTGTTCGCAATGGCATAACAAAGCAGGCTCCCTTCGGGGAGCCTATACTTTTTTGAGATTTTATGTTAAAATAGTAAAGTTATGAACAAAGAACGGATTAGAAACGTTGCTATTATTGCGCATGTGGACCACGGCAAAACCACCCTCGTAGATGGGCTTCTTAAACAGTCCCACACTTTTCGTGATAATCAAGCCGAGATGTCCCAAACTTTAATTATGGACTCCGGCGACCAAGAGCATGAGCGTGGCATTACTATTACTGCTAAGCAGACCGCCGTTCTTTATGATGGTTACAAAATCAATATCATTGACACCCCGGGCCACGCTGATTTTTCCGGCGAGGTTGAAAGAACTCTTAATATGGCCGACGGTGTACTTTTGATTGTCGACGCCCAAGAGGGCCCAATGCCTCAGACTAAATTTGTCCTCCAAAAGGCTTTAGATCTTAAACTAAAACCAGTCGTTATTATTAACAAAATTGACAAGCCTGCCGCTCGAATTGAAGAAGTCAAAGATGAAATTGAAAGTCTATTTCTAGAGCTTGCTACTGACGAGTCCCAATTAAATTACCCGATTTATTATGCTATCGCGCGTGATGGTAAGGCCGGCAAAACTACCGACCTAGACGATGACCTTCACGTAATTTTTGATGCTATTATTAATGATATTCCCGAGCCAAAAGTTGACGAAGATGCGAGCAAAGGTGCTCAGCTCCTTGTTGCTGCTCTCGCCGCCGATAATTATCTCGGCAAATATGCCATCGGCAAAATCGTCCGTGGCAAACTTAAGAAAGGTGAAACCGTCTCTGTTCTTGGCCATAATAATAGTAAAGGCAAGATTGAAAAAATCTTCACCTATCGCGGACTTGGTAAAGAAGAAACCGAAGAAGCGATTGCCGGCGACATTGTTGCTCTTACCGGAATTGCCGCTGCTAACATTGGCGACACCATCGCCACCGGTGACAACCCAGAGGCTCTCCCGACCATTGAACTTGAGCCACCAACACTTTCTATTTACATCGGTCCGAATACCTCACCTCTGAAGGGTAAAGAAGGTGAGTTTACTACTTCCCGCCAGATTGCCGAACGCCTAGAAAGAGAACTAGAAACTAACATTGCTCTTAAAATCCAGCCCGATGGTCTCGGCTATAAAGTTTCCGGCCGTGGCGAGCTTCACCTCTCTGTTCTAATTGAGACTATGCGCCGCGAAGGCTATGAGCTCGAGGCTGGCCGTCCAGAAGTGGTCTATAAAGAAGAAAATGGCCAGAAGCTAGAGCCAGTAGAAAACCTTACTATAGAGGTCGATTCTGAATTTGTTGGCCCAGTTTCTCAGGAAATGGGCATCAGAAAAGCCGAGCTTAAATCTCAAGAACTTACTAGCACCGGCTCTACGCGTTTCACTTATGAAATCACCACTGCCGCTCTGATTGGTCTTCGTAATAATCTGCTCACCGCCACTAAAGGTACCGTGATTATGTCTAGTATCCCAATGGGTTATAAGCCGGCCGACAGCAAATATAAGCCTGAAAGAAACGGTGCGCTCATTTCCTTTGAATCTGGCGTTTCTACTGCTTACGCCCTAGACGCCGCGCAGGCTCGTGGCACACTTTACATCCCACCCCAAGTTCCGGTTTATCAGGGTATGATTGTTGGTCTTTCTAACAAGAAAGAAGATATTGATATTAATGTCTGCCGCGAAAAGCAACTTACTAATATGCGTACCCACGCTTCGGACGGTGCTATCCAGCTGACCCCTTATACTAAACTTTCGCTTGAGCAGTGCCTAGATTTCCTACTAGATGATGAACTTCTTGAGGTTACACCGCAGTCTCTCAGGCTTCGCAAGCGCCAGCTCGACCCGATTAAAAGGAAAAGGGAAAATCGCGCCTAATGTTAATTGATTCTCACTGCCACATCCATGATACTGATACTTATGAGTTTGCGCTTTCTCGCGTACAGAAAAAAGAAAAACCCGGCGTAGAATATTACACTCCAGAAAAACTTCTGGCGCGGGCAAGAGAAAACGGCATTGAAAAACTCATCTGTATCGGCACTGACCGCGAAGATTCCTTAAAAGCCCGCGACTTCGCCGAGAGCTACGAAGGCGTCTTCTGGTCCTACGGCATCCACCCGGACGAAAGTGAAAATTATCAGATTAATTTTGAAAAAGGAGCAATCGCTATCGGCGAGATTGGTCTGGACTACCGTAACGGCACCAAGACTAGAGAATCCCAGTTCAAGTTGTTAGAAGAAATGCTTCAGCTCGCCAAAGATAATAATCTCCCGTGTATTTTCCACGTCCGCGACGCCTTCGACGATTTCTTTGCCGTCCTTCGTAATTTCCCAGAAATCAAACGCGCCGTGGTTCACTCGTTCTCAGATAGCGAAGAGAATTTAGGGAAATGCTTAAACGAGGGTTTTTATATCGGGGTCAATGGCCTAGCCACCTTCGCGAATATTCCACTCCCGCCACTAGACCGCATTTTGCTAGAAACCGATTCGCCTTTCCTTGCTCCCGTTCCACATCGCGGCGAAGTAGACGAGCCAGCCTTCGTGAAAAATATCGCGAACTTCTTAGCCATCCATTATCAAACTACTTTTGACAATGTTGCTAAAACTACAACAGAAAACGCAGAAAGGCTGTTCAAGATATGATATTTCTAGATTATGCCAGCGCTACCCCGGTTTCTAAAACCGCTAAAACCGCCATGGAGCCATATTTTAGTGAAAAGTTTTTCAACCCTTCCGCCCCTTATCTTGCTGCCAAGCGTGCCCGTGAGGATTATGAAAAAGCCAAAGCCAATCTCGCTCACACTATCGGCGCCAAGGCCGACGACCTTATTATTACCTCTGGCGCTACCGAGGCTAATAAATTAGCATTTTCCGCCGCCACCGGCGAGGTGCTTATCTTGGCCACCGAGCACGCTTCGATTATCGAAAACAGTAAAAAATATCCCACTAAAATTATCAAAGTTGATAAAACTGGCTTGATTGATTTAGCAGATTTCAAACAAAAGCTGACCAAAGAAACTACTTTTGTCTCTATCGCCCTAGCCAACAACGAGCTTGGCACTATCCAGCCACTCGCCGAGGTCGCCGAGATTATCAGAAAAGAACGCGAAAACCGCTTGATTAAAGGAAATCCGCTTCCACTAATTTTCCACTCTGATGCCTCTCAGGCTATGAGCCTTGTGCCGATTTCGGTCGCTCGCCTAGGAGTGGATCTTCTCACTATTAACTCCGCTAAGGTTTATGGGCCAAAAGGCGTGGGCGCTCTCTACCAGGGTCATCAGGTGAAATTACAACCTATCACCGAGGGCGGCGGACAGGAAAAGGGCCTCCGTTCTGGCACCGAGAATGTCCCGGGCTTGGTTGGTTTTGCCGCTGCCGCAGTAGAAGCAAAAGAGCATCAAAACGGCGCCCGTAAACACTATAAACAACTCGTAAAAATTCTCAAAGATGAACTAGAAAAATCTAAAATTGAACCTATCTTTCTAGGCAACAAAAAACACCAACTCGCAAATTTCTGCCCAGTTTGTTTCCCGGGTGTTGATGCTGAACGGGTGATTTATCGCCTTGAAGAAGACGAAATTTATCTTTCCACTGGTGCTGCCTGCGCCGCCAGTAAGGGTGAAAAGTCTCACGTCTTAAAAGCTATCGGTCTTACCGATGAAGAAATCGCCGGCTCGCTCCGTATTTCCCTTGGTAAAGACAATACCGAAGAAGATATGAAATTTGCTGGCCAGAAAATTGTAGCAGCTGTGGAAAAAGAGTTGCAATTTTCAAAATAATCTGATATAATACACCCTATGTAGTTGAAAACCATATTCTGAAAGGGGGTACATTTTATGGTGTACGGAAATAAGGGAAACTCGTCCATTAAAATTGATGAAAACGGGAGAATCGAGAGCTTGGCTGACCATGTCCTCGAGAACAACCTGATCGGTGTAGGGAAGTTGATGGACGACACTTATCGTCTTTATCTCCAATTTAGCGTAGAAGGTCATCTCGCCGTGCGCGAGCAATATGCTAAAGATGATCTCAAGGAGCTGTGTGAGTTCGCCATGGAACAGGCTGCTACACGGTTCTTCGCTAACATTGTGCCGACTATCTTCAATGATTTGAATGAAGATGGCTGTGGCTGGGAACCGCTTGCCGATGCGAGAAAACACGTGGATGACAGTTTCCACGCTGATATCTTCTGTCTTTACCTGGAAGAATTACCGCTTGCAGTCGCAATTTACGACGCAGACGAATATTATCAGGAAGGGATAGAACTCCCCATCGACATCGAGGCAATCGAAGCGGTTTACGTTGATGAAGCGGTAGTTTCTCAGCTTGGGTTGTCTGAAGAAGAAGTAGGGGCATACCTGGATTGTCTCATTACTAAGCTGATGGAGAAGCGTTTTGACGCCGATTCTGATAGCGCAGAGATGTTCAGGCCTACCATTACCATCGCGAAAAAGCAGGAAGGGTACTTTTCGGAGATGGCAGAAACCTATCTGTGGGGAAGAACAGAAGACGAAGATGAAGCCGGATATATAATTTTCAACTAACATTAAGGCTGGCAATATTTGCCAGCCTTTTTAATTTGTTGTATAATATACATTATGAAAACAGTTTACGTCGGTATGTCTGGCGGTGTTGATTCATCGCTTTCTGCAGCTCTCCTGAAAGAACAGGGCTACCATGTTGTTGGTGTGTATATGAAAAACTGGTCCAGAGATCTCCCCGGTATGAAATGCCCCTGGGCAGAAGACCTCGCCGACGCCAAAAGGGTAGCCGTGAAACTTGGCATTGATTTTAAGGTCTTTGATTTCGAAACCGAATACAAACAGAAAGTAGTGGATTATATGCTGGCTGAATTTGAGAAGGGCCACACCCCCAATCCTGACATTATGTGTAACCAGGAAATCAAGTTTAAGTTATTTTACGAAACTGCGATGGAAGACGGTGCAGACCTTATCGCCACCGGCCACTATGCTAGAACCGACGGCAAAAACCTCTTAAAAGCCGTAGATGAGAATAAAGACCAGACCTACTTCCTTTATCGCATTTCTGAAGACGCTATCGCTCATACGATTTTCCCGGTCGGCGGGATGTTGAAGCCGGATGTTAAAAAACTAGCCGCCAAGAAGGGACTTGATAATGCTTATAAGAAGGAATCAATGGGCGTTTGCTTCGTTGGCGAAGTAGGAATGGAAGATTTTCTAAAACAATACTTCGAAGAAAAAGCCGGCGATATTATTGACGCCGAAACCGGTGAGAAACTCGGTGTTCATAACGGCGCGATTTTCTATGCCATCGGTCAGCGCCACGGCCTAAATCTCGGCGGCGGCCTGCCATACTATGTCGTCCGCAAAGATGTTTCAAAAAACATTGTTTATGTTTCTCGTAACTTAAACTCTAAAGACCTCTGGACAGACGAGCTCGAACTCGAGGATATAATCCTCCGAGAAAATAATGGTGGTTTACAAGTACGCTTGCGTCACCGCGCCGAGCTCATCCCGGCCGTACTTGAGGGCAGCAAGCTGAAATTTGAGAAACCGGTCAAGCGTCCGGCCTCAGGCCAATCCGCCGTATTCTATGTTGGCGATATTTGTATCGGCGGCGGCATTATTGTCTAGCCCTTTCCCTGATTATATGCTATAATTTTTCTATGAATGCAAGTGATATCCGCCAAAAATTTTTAGAGTTTCAAGTTAAAAAAGGTCACAAAATTATCCCGCCAGCTCCGCTGGTTCTGGAAAATGACCCTACCACCTTATTTACCGGCTCCGGTATGCAGCCTTTGCTTCCATATCTTCTCGGCGAGCCCCACAAAGACGGCACCCGCCTCACGGATTCTCAGCCGGCTCTTAGACTTCAGGATATTGAAGACGTCGGCGACCCTCGCCACACGACGGTTTTTGAAATGCTTGGCAACTGGTCACTTGGCGACTACTTCAAAAAAGAGCAAATTGAAAATTTCTTTGAGTTTTTGACCGAAGTTGTTGGTTTAGACCCGGAAAAAATCTATGTCACTTGTTTTATTGGTAACGAAAAATATGGTATTCCGAAAGACACCGAGGCCGCCGAGATTTGGCAAAATGTCTTTAAGAAGGCTGGCATTGATGCTAAAATCGCAGAGATTGACACCGCTGAAAATGGCGACAAGCGCGGTGTAAAGCCTGGCGAAAGAATCTTCTTCTACAATGATAAAGAAAACTGGTGGTCTAGAGGCGGTGGCATTGAAACCACCCCGCTTGGCGACCCTTGCGGCCCGGACTCAGAGGTCTTTTATGATTTTGGTGAAGACAAGCAGGATGAAGCCAAGTTTGGCAAAGCCCACCCGGCTTCTGATGGTGCCCGTTTTATGGAAATCGGTAACCAGGTCTTTATGCAATACAAAAGAAATCAGGATGGCACTTTCTCTGAGCTAGAAAAGAAAAACGTTGACTTTGGCGGTGGGCTTGAGCGCATCACTGCGGCCTCTATTGGCAGTTTTGATGTTTTCAAGATTTCACTTCTTAAGCCGATTATTGATAAACTTGAGGAAATTAGTGGTAAAAGTTACGACAATAACACCGACGAGATGCGTATTATTGCAGACCATCTAAGAGGTGCCTACCTTCTCTCTGCTCAGGGGCTCACCCCATCCAACAAGGCCCAGGGCTATGCCCTCCGTCGTTTAATTCGCCGGGCGATTCTTCGCGCGCTTGACCTCGGCATCGCTCAAAACTTCTTAGCCGAAATCGTCCCAATTATCGCAAAAGAATATGAAACTCTCCCGGATACTATTTTAACCAACCGAAAAGAAGCCTTAGCAGTGCTTGAAAAAGAGGAAAAGGCCTTCCGCCAAACCTTGAACAAGGGTCTAAAAGAGCTTCACAAGATGGCTGCTGCCGACAAAGATGGTATCTTAAATGGCCGGGATTTGTTTAAGCTACAAGACACCTATGGCTTCCCGATAGAGCTTTCCGTAGAGGAGGCTTATCACCAGAACATTAAATTGTCTGACAAGTATCAAGAAGAATTTGAGGAGGCTTTGAATGAGCAAAGGGAAAGAAGCAAGACTGCTTCCAAAGGTATGTTTAAGGGCGGCCTCGAGGATCACGGCGAAATGAGCACTAAATATCACACCGCCACCCACCTCTTGCTTGCTGCTCTCCAAAAGCATATTAGCAAGGATATTTCCCAGCAGGGCAGCAATATCACTTCCGAGCGGATGCGCCTAGATTACAACACCGACCACAAGCTCACCGATGAGGAGAAAAAACAAGTTGAAGACCAGGTCAATGAATGGATCAAAGCGGACCTTCCGGTCGTGTTTGCTGAATATGACAAAGATTTTGCCAAAAATGAGCTAAAGGCTCACGGCTCTTTCTGGGACCGTTACCCAGACAAGGTCAAAGTCTACACTATCGGAGATGAAAAGGCGCCAGCCTCGCGCGAGGTTTGTGGTGGCCCTCACGTTGAACACACCGGGATTTTGGGTCATTTCAAAATCCAGAAAGATGAATCTAGCTCTGCTGGTGTGAGAAGAATTAAGGCGATTTTAGAATAGGAGGAATATGAAATTATCAGAAGAACTAGAATTTAGAGGTTTCAAGGCCGAAACCACTATTGAGAATCCAGAGAGTTTAGACACTCGCGAGAACAAGCAATTCTATTGGGGCGCAGACCCAAGCGCAGACAGTCTCACCATCGGTAATCTTGCCGCTTTAATGATGTGTGCCTGCTTTGTGAAGCACGGCTATAAGCCGTATCTCTTGGTTGGTGGTGCCACCGGCCAAATCGGCGACCCTAAGGAAACTGGCGAGCGCGACTTAAAACCTCTTGAGGAGGTAGAGCGAAACAAGCAGAAAATCAAAGCCCAAATCGAACGGGTCCTGAAGAACTATGCTGATTTGACGGAAACTAAAAATAATGATTTAACTTTGGTAGATAACCTTGACTGGTTCAAAGACATCAACTACCTAGATTTCCTGCGCACCGTCGGCAAGGCCTTCTCGATGACCCAACTCCTAGACCGCAAGTTCATCCAAAACCGTATTGGTGAAGGTGGTTCGGGCATCTCTTATGCCGAGTTCTCCTATACTTTGATTCAGGGCTATGACTTCTACCACCTCTACAAAGAAT
This sequence comes from Candidatus Saccharimonadota bacterium, assembly GCA_030530605.1. GTDB lineage: Bacteria > Patescibacteriota > Saccharimonadia > Saccharimonadales > Saccharimonadaceae > Nanosyncoccus. The sequence goes on along the minus strand of JAUMUO010000003.1, from coordinate 16,393 downwards.
ATGGTGTGACCCTTCAGCTCTGTGGCGCAGACCAATTTGGCAACTGTTCCTCCGGCATCCACCTCATTAAAAGATTAGAAAATGCCGAGGCCGACGCTTGGTCCACTCCGCTCGTAATTGACCCAGTTTCCGGTAGAAAATTCGGAAAATCCGAAGGCAACGCCGTCTGGCTGGCCTCTGAAGGCGAAAATTCCACCACCGTCTTTGATTTCTATCAGTTCTGGCTTAACCAACCAGACACTTCCGTAGAATATCTGATGAAATTCTACACGATTTACTCTCCAGAAGAAATTGCTGAAATTCTAAAAGAACACGAAAAAGCCCCCGAAAAGCGCATCGCCCAAAAGGCGCTCGCGAAATCTGTCACCGAAGTCGTCCACGGCGTGAAAAAGGCTGCGGCCGCCATTTCTGCTACCGAAAAACTCTTTGATAAATCCTATGTTCCTTCTCCAGAGGATGCCGAAAACTTTGCTGGGGTTTTCCCGGAAGAAAAGCCGGGCCTAGCTATTGATGTTTTAGCAAATTCCGGCCTTGCTACCTCAAAATCTGATGCTAGAAAATTAATTAAAGCCGGCGCAGTCTCTATGAACGGCGAGAAAATCACCGATGAAAACGCCGAAATCACTACTAAGGGTATCTTGAAAAAAGGTAAGAATAAATTCATTGTCATAAATTAAGGAGGAATATGAAAAAAGTATTATCATTTGACATTGACCAAACTCTAAATATCGCTAAAACCCCTATTCCAGATGAAATTGCTGAGCTTTTAATCGGCTGTCTAGACCATTTCAAAATCTGCCCGATTTCCGGTCAGAAATTTGACCAGTTTCTAATTCAAATCGTCAACCGTCTAGTTGAGCATGGTGTAACTCCGAAGCAACTAGAGAATCTTCACCTCTTTGTGGCTCAGGGTACACAGTATTACATCTATGAAAACAAGACCGAAAATTACGATGAGAAAAACTGGAAGTTAGTTTATGATTATCCTCTTACCGATGAAGAAGTGGCTAAAATCTTTAAGGCCTTAGAGGAGGCGGCGAGAGAAACCGGCTATTGGGAAGAAGATAAGTTGGAAGAAGGCGATCAGATTATTGAAAACCGCCGTTCGATGGTGGCATTTTCGGCACTTGGCCAGCACGCCGGCACCGCTCAAAAATATGGCTGGGACGGAGACACCAAAAAGCGCCAGGCGATTGTTAAAAAAGCCGTTGAAAAGGCCCCAGAATTCCAGTTTGAGATTGGCGGCACGACCTCTATTAATGCCTTCAAGAAGGGGATGAACAAAGAATTTGGTATGGGTAAATTGCTAGAGGAACTGAAAGTCACCAAAGAAGAGGTGCTATATTTCGGCGATATGACTCAGCCTGGTGGCAACGATTACCCGGTAGTCAAAATGGGCATCGACACCATCACCGTTCGCTCTCACGAAGATACAGCTTATGCCTTGCGCGGAATCCTGGGTGTGATAAAATAGTAGTATGAAAACTTATATTGTGGGCAACTGGAAGATGAACCTGAACGTCGGTGAATCTTCACTTTATCTTCATAAACTCTTAAAAAGACTGAAAATCGCACGTGGGCTAGAGGTGGTAATCGCCCCGACAACCTTAGCACTTCAGCCTCTATCTTTGCAGATTGATCGCAAGCGCCTGAAACTGGCCGCCCAGAACTGTTATTATCAAGATTTTGGCGCCTACACCGGCGAAACCAGCATCTCCGCTCTTAAAGGCGTGGCAGACTATGTTATTATCGGCCACTCAGAGCGTCGCAACATTTTCAAAGAAACCGATAAAGATATTAGAAATAAAGTTGCCGCCGCCCTCAGAAATGGTATCACCCCGATTCTCTGTATTGGCGAAACCGAGTCCGAAAAAACTTTTGGCGAAACTAAGGATGTTTTAAGAGATCAGCTGCTAGGCGGCCTTTCCGAAGTCTCCACCGAAGATTTGAAGAAAGTCATTGTGGCTTATGAACCGGTCTGGGCGATTTCCAGTACCAAAGGTTCTCGCTTGGCCGGCCCAGACGACATCGCCGAGAGTATTAAGATTATCAAAGAACAATTAAAGGCGCTTTACGGCAAAGCTGCTACTGATGAAATCCCGATTCTTTACGGCGGCTCGGTCAACCCGTCCAACGCTGGTGCCTATCTGATGATTCCTGGGGTGAACGGCCTTCTCATCGGCGGCTCATCCTTGATTGCGGATCACTTTATTGATATAATTGATACAGCTAAGAGAGTGATAAAATAATGAGCAAAGTAGTCGCCCCAGATGTAGAACCAGCCCCAGCCGCAGAGAAAAAGTCGGCTCCGCGCCCACGTGGTAAATACATAGATTTTGTGCCACGCAAGAAGATTAAAAAGGCTGCCGCTACCCCTAAAGTTACCGTAGTTCCGTTAGTAGAAGACACCCCAGTTGAGAATCTTACGGTTGGCGACGTTATTGCTAGTACTCCTGTTGTTGAAGAAACAACAATAATTACAGAGCCGGAAGACGAGTACGAAGAAGAATATGATGAAGGCCCAATGGCCGAGTTCAATGGTTTCGAAGATGAAGAAGACTCAAACGAAGAGGCCCAAGAAGATTTTATCTCTGATAATGATTCTGACAATTATGTGGAAGAAGTTTTATCTCAGGTCAAAGAAACCAGAACCGAAACCACTGTTCGTCGCTCCCCGTTCATCAAGAATTTCCACGTTGAAAAGCGCCCGCTCTCTACACGCATCCCGGTTCGCGAAAATGTTGCCTCTGTAGAGGCTTTGGAACCAACCCCTAGAGAAGAATTCAAAGAAGAAGAATTTATTCGTCACGCAGACAAGGTTCCAGAGAACGCTGAAACTCCAGTAGAAACCAAAGAGGAAAAGGCCGGCAGTAAGTTCGGTATGGCCCTCACCGTGATTATCACCGTTCTCCTCGGCGCCGGCGTTGGTGTGTTTGTTTACCTAGCTTTCTTTAAGTAATGTATAAACCTGTGGAAAACCGCCCAAAAAATGGGCGATTTTTTATATTTTTATATTGACATTAGCATTTTATGGAGATACAATAAAAGTACCTAACAAAGGTCATAATAAAATAAATTAAAATAAAGGAAAAAATATTATGTCAAAATCAACAAAAATTATCGCAGGTCTCGGCGTTGCTGCCGCTTTGGGCGTTGCCGCTCTTCCAATGGCATCTTTCGCTGCCAACTATAGCGTGACTGTTCCGGTTCAAGCTACCGTTGCTAATGGCGTGAAAATTGAAGTTAAGGATATGAACGCTACTCCTTCGGACTGGGTTGCTGCTCAGCAACCTGACGCTGACGGTACTAACGCTTTTGCTGATCTTACAGCTGTCAACTTTGGCTCTAGTCTCGCCCCGGGTGTAGGTGTTTCACTACTTGACCAGACTGAAATTCGTGTTACCACTAACTATCCGTCTGGCTATACACTTAGTGCCGTCACTACTGACTTGACTGGTGATCCGGCTAGCTCTATTGCTGATTTCGAAAGTGTTACTGCTGTGAATGCTTCTGGCAATACTACCAGTGGTTGGGGTATTCAAGTTGCTAAAAATGGTACAGCTTTGGCAGCTTTCGTAGACGGAGCAACCACGGGCTACAAAGGCGCTAATGGACAGATTGATAGTGTTAATGGTCTTACTGGGTTAACTACGAATGTTTATGTCGCTAACTATGGTATCAACATCGCGGCAAGCCAGGCTGCCGGTACCTACAGCGGTTCTGCGACTTATACTGTTGCTTCTGATGCTAATTTAAACAACTCTATTACTCCTGTTGAGTAATCGAGGTTTCAAGTGAAAAACGCCCCTCTCAGGGGCGTTTTTTTGAAATTGTCAATTTTACCTCTACCATTTTACGAGCGACTAGTGTATAATGAAGTAAGTTACATAAGGAGGAAAATGAAAAAACATCTTTCAAAATTTGTCATTGCGCTAGGTATTTTATCTGCCGGCATCATTGGTATTAGTCACTCGGATAATGCCCAGGCAACTACAATTAGCCTACAGGTTGTACCAAGTTACTTTGACTTAAAGCTAAAGCCCGGCGAAGTTTATAATGGCACTTTTACAGTTACTAACGACGGTAGTGGTGATGTAAAATTGTCAACCAATGCGTCCCCATACACTGCGAAAAACGACGAAGAAAATAATTACAAAGTAGATTTCACCACGGAATCAGAGAGAAGTATGATTACCAGGTGGACGACTCTGTCAGATGATGATGTTATCGTGAAAAAAGGCGAGCAGGCTGAGGTCAGCTTCTCAATTACTGTTCCGCAGGATGCCCCCGGCGGTGGACAGTATGAGTTCCTTTCCGTAATGTCAAGCAGTGGCTCCTCTGAGGAAGGTATTTCAATTGGTCAAAATGTCGCGATTGGCTCGGTAATTTATGCCACGATAGAAGGCGAAACGCGCCGTGAAGCCTCTATTATTTCAAATGATATTCAGGGATTTTACTTCAACCCACCTATTTCCGCCACCTCTTTCATAGAGAATAAGGGCAATATCCACGCTACCGCATCGTACATCCTTCGAGTTTTCCCATTCTTTGGCGGAGAATCTCTTTATAACAACGAAGATAATCCAGAGAAGCAAACTCTTCTCCCGGGCACCAAGAGATATTATACCGCGAAATGGGATAATGCCCCTGCAATCGGCATTTACAGGGTAGAATCCGAGGTCAAAATCTTTGACGAAGTTTCCAAAATCGAAAAGCTCGTCATCATCTGCCCGATGTGGGTTCTAATCTTAATCGGTGTCTTCATCCTTGCGGTTATCTTCTGGATTATCTCCCGCGCAAAGTCCCGCAAGAAGGCAGAAGCCTAATTTCGCCCCAAAAAAACTTCCTAAAACCAACCTCACACACGAAAATCACCCCTCTTGGTAGGGGTGATTTTCGCCCTTGACTTTTTAACGAAAGCGCGCTATAATAAAAACATATTCGGGGATACCCGCCTGCCCAACTCTCACGAGAAGGGCACATTTTTTAGGAGAATATCTCATGGAACCCCCATAAAACTATGATGGCTTATTTTTCTCATAATTACTACAGGTCTAGAGAATTGCCCGCTTTTACCATTTATCTCTACGCCAAGATTCCTTCCAATTCCACACCACCACACTTCGCCGTCCTTAATTGGCGGGCAGTTGCCCTTTCTGTGTAGTTTTTTCTTTACTTCGTTCCAATGGTCAAAATCATCCATAACACCTCCAGATTAAATTATTTATTTTGCCCACCAGCTCGCCCAAGAATAAATACATTATATCATACTTTTCCACAACTTGTCAGGAAAATCACCGCCTGACGGGGTTAGACTGAGAAACTTACATTAGGAATAAATAAAGTAGTTAGCAAGGCCTTATATTTATAATAGAATTATTCGGGAGCACCCGTACACCCTAGCTGAAAGGCTAGGGAGTATTTATTCAATAAAATAATGCTAAATGGGAAAAACAGTGGTATAATATTATTAAATAAAAGGAGAACGTCAAATGGAAGGTTTTGAACTATACGACAATCAATCAATAAGTAAAGTAGTTAATAAAATAACCATTACAAAGAACTATCTTATAAATTTCCCATCAGCATTTTATAGAATAAACAAGCTAGAAAATGCAAAGTGTGTGTTACTTTACTTTAAGAGGAGCACTAACCAGATTGCCATTAAATTTTTGAAATCTTACGACGAGAGAGGATTTAAAATCAGTGGCAGCGACAGGCTACATAGCGGCGGCTACATCACGGCGAAGAATTTTTTTGCTGTCAATGGGCTAGTAGGAGAAATAAGAACGGGCAGGTATGACTACTCCAATGTAAAAATTAGAGAAAATGGATTTGACTATGACGACCTGTTCGTGCTACAATTAGAGAAGATAATAAATTAATATCACCACACGTGGTGAAATAAGGAGGTAAATATGAAAAACAGGATTAAATAAACACTACTGCCCCAAGCCGAGCAGTAGTGTTGAGGTAGTTAAGAAACGGTAAGTTTTACTACCTCCTTATAATAACATATCAGCAGTAAAAAGCAATACTATAATAAGGAGAATTACAATGTTTCATATTTATGCAATTTCAAAAGATGATGGCAACTATTCAGATCCTGACAGTGCCATCGATAAGTACTATTATTGGTGCTTCAGCGAGGGGGAATATTGCGAGAGTTGGGATCACCGTCAAACTATGGTTAATAGGTTGAAGAGTGGGTTCCTAGCTTGTACATTTCGGGACGGTGAAGATGGCGCCAGATGTGAAGTTAAGAGGAGTCCGGACGGAGTTGAGTATCTAAAAACAATTCCTAATGGGGACCCGACGGACAATCTGAGCAATTTGCCAGAGATCAAATAGTCCACTAAACAGCGGGGCGTCTGCGCAGCTGTTAGGCATCCCCAAGCAAATAAAATAATAATAAGTTTAAAAGGAGGAGAATATGAAATTTGAAGAAGAGACTTTTACAGCGTGGGCTCAGCCACTCTCTATAACTGAGGAACAACGTGCTAAAAATACCATTTCAATGATTAAATCCGCCTTGAAAGATAACCAATTTTTCAATGACTACAATGTCAATGTTTTCCTACAAGGCTCGTACGCTAATAATACCAATGTCCGAACAGATAGTGATATTGACGTCTGTGTTATGTGTAAAAAAGTCTTCCATGTTAAATACCCAATTGGTAAAACCTCATCAGATTATGGGTTTGAATCAGCAAACTTAACCTTTAAAGAGTACCGGAATCAAGTGAAAGAGGCACTTAATACGAAATTCGGCAGAGAAAATCTACACGACGGCAACAAATCTATCAAGATTGATGAAAACACCTACCGCATCAAAGCTGATGTTGTGCCAGCACTCCAGTTTCGTGACTACTCTGTACCATATAGTGATAAACCGTATAAATTCCGAGAAGGAGTGTATCTAGTTTCGTTAGATGGTCAGGAAGTCATAAATTATCCCAATCAACACATTGAGAACGGTCGGATAAAAAATAATTACACGGGTGGGAAATATAAAAAACTAGTCCGCATAATGAAACATATAAGGAATGACATGATTGAGGCTGGATTGATTAATGGTGATAAAATTTCTTCCTTCCTTGTTGAATGTCTCATCTATAATATTCCAGATAACATAATTACGGAAAATGACAGTTGGATTGAAGCAGTTGGAAGGGCTATTAGTTTTCTGAAGGATAGCTTTAATATTAAAGCTTACCAAGATTGGAACGAAGTTAGCTGCGAGCTTCCGTTATTTTCCCCAGATCGAAAATGGGATGAGGCCAGCGTATCTCCATGGTTGGATAGGATGGTAGAATTTCTAGAGGTTTAATATGACGACGAAAAAATTTCTGAAGATACTTATATGGACCACGATAATCATATTTTCCTTACGTCTTCTACTATCATTGTCGGAGGTAACGGATAAATTATTCGTCCACGATACAATAGGGGCCGTATATGTTCTATTTAGTTTTGCTAGTGAAGCAATTACAATATCTGCTGTTTTCGGCTGGTTATTCAATAGATATTTGTGGAGAAATAAAATAATCAGCGAATTAATTGGCGTGCCGATACTTAGAAAACAGTACAGTGGGGAACTGTTTTCGAACTACGATAATAAATCTGGTAAGAACTTAAAAAGGAAGCCTCATGAAATCGAAGTTTCTTTCTCTCAGACTCTCCTAAGTCTTTCTATGTCTCTTAAAACCAAAGAGAGCAAAAGTCAGTCAGTGGATATCGCAATCAAACAAGACGGTTCCGGGCAGAAACTAATAGCAACCTACTTTAATGAACCTGGGGCGATGGTTAGAAAACGAAGTCCCATCCATTACGGTACGGCCTTATTATGTGTTAATGATGATGGTACTATTAGTGGAAACTATTATACAGATCGAGGGACGTTTGGGGAATTAGAATTAAAACCAAAACCAAAATCAAAATAATATAGGCGTGGCTACACAATAAATTAGCCCTTGTTTAGAGGGTGGTTTTTGTGGTATAATAATGCCACGCAGGTGTAGTACAGCGGTTAGTATACAAGTTTTCCAAACTTGAAACGAGAGTTCGACTCTCTCCACCTGCACCAATCTGGCGAGATTAGCTCAGTTGGTTAGAGCGTCTGATTGTGGTCCAGAAGGTCGCTGGTTCGAACCCAGTATCTCGCCCCAGATTAATTGAATTTTGGCTTGAAGTCCGGTCTTAAGGCTGGATTTTTTGGGGCCGAATAAGGGGTAGGAGCCGGCGCATCCATACGCCGGCAGCCAAGACCGCCACCAACCATTGACCCAGAAAAACCATCTCCCGAAGTATCACGCCGTGAGCCTAGCCCCCGCGCGTCCGCAAATCTACTATTGGTGCGCGGCACATAGGTCCGTGCTCGCTCTGCAGTATAAGCCCCGCGCACTAAACGCGCGTTTTCATAGCCTTTCACAAATCGCCGGTGCTCGTCTATAGCCCGTCGCTCGTCAAAACTTTCCCCCGAAGAAACGCCAATGTTGCCCCCGTTCTGAACCTGCGCGAACCCTGAAGAATGCATCACATCCTCCGCTCGTTTCTCCCCCTGAATTCGGTTGAACAGCTTGCGTTTATCTACCATAAAACTATTATACTACTTGCTTGTGTTTATAACAAAACATCATAAAACTATTGACAAAATGCGGTGTTCATGATAAAATGTTTTCAGTACGTTGGAGTGAATAAGGGGGCACTTCGGTTTAGTAACTAAAAACTAAGTTCTTTTACAATAAGGAGGAATTATTATGGCAGGATTCAGAAAGAAAATGCATGAAATGTTTGACTTTGATGTCAGTGAGAATAATGGCAACGAGGCAGTAGCGGAAAATCAGGCAGGAGAAGCGGAAGATTCCAAGGAAATCACCAAGGAAGAAGTCTTAAAGCTGGTTTCGCTCTATGTGAAAAAGGACTCTTCTATCAGGAAGGATCTGGATAAGCTTATTGAACGCCCCGCTAAGTCTGACGAAGATATTATCTTTGATTTTAAGGCAGTCGCCTTGAAAAACAAGAAGGTGTTGAAGGAGACTATTGGTGAGTTAATCGACAAGGATAAGGAAATCCAGAAGATCGTCGACGAGCTTGCTACTAAGCCGGAACCTACCAAGGAACCGGAACCAGTCAAGGAACCCGAACCGGCACCCCAGCCGACCGTTCCTGTGGTATTCGATATTAAGCACTACACTCAGGAACTGATCTATAGTCTGCGCGAACACCCCGAGGTCCGGGATAAGATTCTTGACCCGAAGACAGACCTTGCGCCGCGTAGGATCGCAGTATTCTTTGACGAGAGGAACGATCCGCTCCACGAGAACCCGCTGCTCGAAGCCGATATCAAGACGACGATATATGGTCGCTTCGCTGGAGATATCGAGAAGGCTTGCGGTAATGCGGGCTGGTATGTAAGAGAGTACAGGATAGCCGACAGGTATGGCAATCCGACTAAAACCGTTTTCCCCCTTGAGTCGAAAGGCTCTGGGAAATAATAATACCTCCTGCGGGGATATCGTTTTGCGCAACCGCAGGCGGTATTCCCGCCAACGTACTGGCCCCGAGCAAGGCCAAAAACTGCTCTTCACATAAGCCCCCGGTATTACCCAGCCGGGGGTGCTTTTTTGTATTTTGCCCTTATGCTTAAAATATGATAATGGTATTGACTTTTTAGCTCAAGTGTGATACAATATATACAGTCTATATGTTTAGAGGTGTAGCTTTAGGCGTATCAAGACGACCGTTAAAAAATCGGATCATCTCAGGTACAAAATGTACCTGTTTATTATAGATGCATAAGTTTCGTTTTTCTAGGGGGGCGCGATTTATGCCTCCCCCTGTTTGCATAGTCTAACACTAACAAAGAATATGGGAGGTATTAAAAATGGAAAAATGGAGATTACTTATCGAGCTTATAGTTGCTTTAGCGACAGGAGCTATGGTAGCAGAGATCGCCGTTCCGGCAATCGGAGCATTGTTAAAAAGGAAGGGCAAGAACTTATCTAATAAGGTAAAAATTGTCCTCTGGTTAATGTGTCTGGGAATCCCGGCCGCACTCGCCAGACTAAAAACCTTCAACTTGGCAGCAGTCCTGGTCCTTATTTTGCTGATAGGGGCTTTTATAGCTTCCGACGCAAAGAACAAGATCATGATAGTCAGGATTCAAAGGCTTTTAGGAATCCCGGTAACAGCGCTAATCGTATCTCACATCATCTTCGACTCAATTGCGAGCTGGAACAATGGTAAGAATCTTTTATTCTTGCTTGTTCCGGTAGGCTTCTACCTGATTTTAGCGTTCATGTACCGCGAGAAGAAGGAGAAGAAAGAGAAGAAGAAAGAACTGAACTTGGATTTTGTGCCACAGTTAATTCTGACATGTTTTATCGCAGCGTTGATTGTGGGCGTTTCTATCTTCATCATTAAAACTAAGGGGGTGATATAAGATGAAGAAAAAATTAGTTAACCTCAACAAAGTTTTAGCGGTTATACTTGGTGTCTTAGTGATAGTGGCAATCGCCATGGTCTATACTAAGAACGCTAAGGAAATCGAAGAGGCGTTAGACAAAGCGAGCCAGAGCCTAAAGGCTGCCGGAAACAAGGCATCCGCCGCAGCCACTAAGTCCACCGAAGAGCCCGAAGCTGAGGAGTCCGAAGCTGTCAAAACAGTAGCGGAAAAGGTATCCTTCACCGCGAGTCTTGTTAGGTCTGAACCCTCTGATGAGGAGAAGGCTCTGCAGGAGGAGTATGGTGAGGACGCTTATCTTGCAGCTGACGATAAGACGGAGGAGGAAGTATCTGAAGAAGTTGAGCGCGGTAGGAAGACGCTTACAGAGGATATATTCAGTTATTATGAATCTTTTATCCCCGAAGAGTTTTGCTACAATAGCCTCAGTATGACTAAGGATGGCGAACCCTCCAATGTAACGTTGTCGGCAAAGGAGCACAAGTATGTGACCTATGAGATTAACTCCGCCCTTTCTACGGCCTTCGATTCTAAGAAGGACGATGACGAGGGGATATCGAAAGAGTTACTCGAGGAGCATGCAAACCCGTTCTTTGTGTCCACTATGATGCGAGGAATTGCGCCCTTATACTATGTAGAGGGAACACGCTGGGGTGATGTGTACGACTTCATTGGCAAGTTCATCGCGGAGGACCGCAAGGCTTTTGCGAAGGACGAAGACGAGTTCTGGAAGATGATGGACGAGGACAAGGTCCTTTGGAAGGGTTACTCCTTAGACATCGACTTCGACGGCAAACCAGGTTTGACCTACGCGGAAATTCCTGGTAAGGGCGGTGATGGTGTAGACCACTGGGTTCTCCCGGCTTATGACGGAGAAGCCTATAAGGTTACATCGGAATACCATCGCTATGCTGCGAAGTTAGCTGCGCTACTTTGCACCGGCGACTTGATCAGCTATGAAGGTATCAAGGACCGTTCTACGGTTATTAAGTCGGTGGTTGACAACCGCGTGGCTTTCGGCTCTGGACCGGAGCAGGAACGGGCTGGCTTCATGAGGAGTCAGTTCACCGATGAATCGAATCGTCAGGTCACTGCCCCAATGCTGCTGTTTGTAGCTAGAGACAAGAATGGCAGGGCCTCCGGAGACTTCTTCGGAATAGACTACTGGGATAAGAATTTCGAAATCCCCGGTGGGACAACCAAAGAGTCCGGCGGGAAGAAGATTATCATTCAAGATAATCCTGTAAACCCCGTGTCCACTACGGCAAAGCTCAATAACAAGAGCAACCCAAAGACAACTGCTACCCCGACGACAACGCCGACCAAGAATCCTCCTTCGAATCCTCCGGGTGGAGGCGGCAACAAGCCGAAAAAGGATTCCAGCAAGAATCCTAAGACCCCGGTGTCGCAGCCGATTCAGGGGCAATCTGATTTCCAGCCCGTAGGCACTCAGCCTACAAACTGGGGCTCAACCGTAGAGGAAGCGCAGCATCAACCTACTGCGCAGACTCAAGCAATTCTTGATAACGGCGGGCAGAAGACTACTCCGGGAACGGAGAATACTTCTGTACCGACTACCGGTCAGACGGTAACAGTAACAGACGAAACCGGCCAGTCTCATACTGGAACGGATACAGCCAGCACGGACCCCAATACTGGGGCCGAGGTCGCTGACGTCACATACCACGACGATAGTTCCGGTCAGGACGTAAAGGTCGACAATGCCGAAGCTAAGACCGAGCCAGCAACAAACGTTAATACATCTAACCATGAAGCAGCTGGCACCAGCACTAGCGATAGTGACTTTGGCTACGGCTTCTAACGAAATTTATGCAAAAGTACCTTATCCAAGGGCGGCTTCGGCCGCCCGCGGATACATGTTTTGTGTTTGAGACGATCCGATTTTCTGATGGTTAAGACGAAAATTAAAAATTTGGCTAGCAATTAAATTTAATTAATTTTAATTTTTAATGAATGAAAGGAGTTTTACTATGAGTAAAGCTATTAAATTTGGTGCTGCCTTGGCAATTTCTGTCTTTGGTGGCATTGCTGTTTCCCAGAGCGTTTCCGCTTGGGGCGATAGCGACAACGGCCGTCCGAGCTACACTGAAGAGCAAATTAACTCGGGCGTTCTTAAAAATCAAATCATTTTTAACACTATCTCCAACAACTCAAAGTATGGCAACGAAAAGTATTTCGTTTCCGCTGCTGAAAGTGGTCAGACTAACTGGCAAGCTGGGGAATTAATTGTTGAAGAGGGCAAAGAGTACGTTATTCGTCTTTATGCTCACAACAACAACCCACAGGGTACTAAGACTGTTGCTAAGGACACTACTGTAATGTTTGCCATTGGCAAGGATTCAGCAAGTTCTGTTGATGTCAACGGTTTCATCAAGTCTTCAAACGCTAAACCGTCTGAATACTGGGACTATGTTACCCTAAAAAGCGCTGATGGTCGCGCTTTCTACCTCGACTATCTTGAAGGTTCTGCTACCTTCTACAATAATAAGAACCTTAATGGTATCAACGTTTCCGATAACGTAATTACCACTAATGGTATCAAAATTGGCTATGACAAACTTGATGGTAACATCCCTGGCTGTTATGAATATGCCAGCTATACTACTATCAAAGTTAAACCTATCTTCACCGACAAAAACTACACTGTCGATAAGCGGGTTAGCATTCATGGCGCAAACAACTGGACTGAGTCCGTTGAAGCTAAAGTTGGCGATTTAGTCGACTTTGTGATTAAATATCAGAACACCACTGAAAACGCTGTTTCTAACGTTGCGATTCGTGACATTCTTCCAGATAACATGGAACTTGCCTCTGACATCGTTCTTAAGAACGGCGCCAACCCCAATGGTCTTGTCCTCAAGGGCAACGTCACTACTGGTTGGGTTGACATTGGTAACTATGGCATCAATGCTACCGCCTATGTCACCTTCACCGCTAAAGTTGTCGATAAAGACATGATCTGTGGCAAGAACATTCTTAGAAACTGGGGTCAGATTGGTGTTGGCAAAGTCACTCTTCAGGATTCCGCTGACGTAGTTGTTCAGAAGACCTGTAAGGATGAGCCAAAGAAGGATTGTACTACCAACCCAGAAATGGCTGAATGTCAGAAAAAAGATGAACCAAAGAAGGAAGATAAGAAAGAGGACAAGAAGCAGGATGAGCCTAAGAAGGAAACCACTCCTACTGAAGTCACTCCTTCCGTCATGCCTTCCACCGGTGCTACTGAAATCGTGATGGGCGCCCTTGGTGTTGGTTCCGTTGTAACCGCTGGTGGTTACTACATTGCTAGCCGCAAAAACTTGCGCTAAATGACCGCTCCACAGAGATTATCTCTAAAAGTAGCGTGATAGCGCTCCAAAAAGTCCCCCACTTCGGGGGACTTTTTGTTGAAAAAAATCTATGTTTTCTATTCCGCCTATGCTATAATAAATGTATGGATCAAAGCAAGGTCAATCCTTTTGTAGGAAACACCGAGACATCCGCGGGTGGCTCCCCTGTTTCTGCGCCGTCTAATCCTGCCGCTAACCAAGCCCCTGTAAAGCCCGCTACTCCGTCCGTTCCGGTCAACCCTTACGCGCCGGCCGGCGCCCCCTATGCTCCGGGTAGTAATACCCCGGCCCCTGACTATACTACATCTTATATGTCGTCCTCAGACGGCCCTGCCGTGCCAAATACTGGCGCTTCTGCCTACACCAATTTTTCTCCTGCCTCTAGCCAGAACCAAGACATTTTTATGCCTTCTGACCCCCCCGAAAAGCCCAAGCTTTTCACCAAAAAATTCATTATTTTCGCCGTTATCGGTGTCGTCCTTATTATTGCCGCCGTCGTAGCGGGGTTGATTGTACAGAATAACAAAAAGTCCAATCAATCTGTAAAATCTAATTCCGTAGAAGATACCTTTTTAAACTATGCAAATTATCTACTTTATGGCAAAATTAGTACCGAGCCAATTTCGGACGATGTTTCGTGGTCTTCCGTAAATAGTGAAATAGCTAGGGTTGTGAACGATGATGATCAGCCAACCAAATATCTCGATGAGCTTTACAAAAAGTTTCAAATATTTTCCAAAGCAGGATTGGTTAGTAGCGATGAAGAGCCCACATATATACAATCCACTACCCAAGATTTAGCGAAGCAAATAGAGATATTAACTAAGTATGAAACAACTAGTAAGATCAGCTTGTCCTCTATCATAGATAAGTATCTTACCGAAGGTAGGACGGCAATGCTTCAAGACGTTGATAAAGCGTATTCTGATATCGCAAGAGCTCCAGAGGATACACTGCGACAATATGCTGAACAGAAAGTTTCGTTAGCAAACGCAGTCGCCAATCTTTATGATATCTATAACACTGCTGGGTGTATTGTAGGCCAAACAATAGATGGTGCTTGCGCTAAAAATATTATCGATAGGAGCGAGATAAACGAATTGTCTAATAAAATATCTAGCCTTCAAGATGAGCTTGTTTCATTTGAGCAAAATCTCGTACCAAACATCATAGAAAATTCCCGTACAATCTATACTATAATATTTATGAAGGGGGAGGAAACACGATGAAGACTGGGAAAGTGATGAGATGGTTGTTAGTTGGGCTTATTGGTCTTTTTGTGACTACGATAGCTGTATTAAGTCTACCACAGCGCGCCAATGCGGCTGTTAGAGAAACGTTATCAAATAGTATAGTCAAGAAAGCTCTTGCTTCTGGGTTACGTCGTTGTTATGAAACTGGTGCTATTAGCCCAAGAGTAGACAAGCTCTCCACTTTTAATTCATTTGAAGATTTAATCATCGGTGGTACCGATGAAAATTATGTAGCCTTACCAAACGGCCTTACAAATGTTTCTGATAGTGCTGTAAGTTGTAAACAATTATTTATGGGGTATACGCTTGGTGGGGGGAGTTTTGAAGGGCTATTTAGTTTGGCAGGTAGAAAAGCTAGTGGATTTGTCACGAACGAAGAAAAAATTGCTCTATTACGTGGGATGGGCTACGAATCGGCTACTTCCGGAACTAACAAACAATGCGTTAACTACATTTATAATTATACCTATCTTGGTGTTCCTGGAGAAACTGCGACTAAGAATATCTGCGTAACTGATGGAAAAATAACAATAGAAGAGTCTCAAAGCATCAATTGTGGTGGGAACGATGCGTCGTTAGCTTGCCGGGTCCCGCTTGTCTTTGAAGTTAGTGGCAATAAGGTAACAATTCACGATCATGATTTTGGTGGGACTAGTGAACCAGTAGGATATAATAATAATTGGGACGACTTTGTTAAAGAAATTGAGCGTCAACTCTCCACAAAATTTAGTAGTTTTGATGATGGTACAGTATTTTACACATTTAACAGGTCTAATCCGCTTTCAGATGGTGGCCATGGTGACGACTCTTATGTCATGAAGGCCTCCGCGGTAAATAATGCTTCTCAATACCTCTCACTCGGGCTTGCAACCCAATTTTCAAATAATGAAAAAGTCACTTATTATGTCTCGGCAATAAAAAATTGGTTCTTTGATGGCGTAAACTTAGAAGGTGGCACAGGCACCAATAGTTATTGGACCTGTGGAATAAAAGACTGGAACGCATACGGTTCTTACACTAAGATAAATGCTAATATGAACGGTACTAGCGGGTGCAATTGTGGTATTGATATTGCTAAAGCTAGGACAACAAGCAATATCTATGGGTTTAGTGGCGATTCTTTTGATGCGAGCGGTAGTACTACGTTAGATTTAAGTAGCACAATTATTGCAATAGATAGTTTAGTAGAGGCTTCTCCGTCAGACACGTGCGAGCCTTCCAAAGATGATTCTGCAGCTCCAATTGACAATACTGAGGAAACCAGCGAGACCTCCAATAATAATACTGATGATGTTTGCTACGGTTCTGAAGGAACTCTTGGCCTT
>JAUMUO010000009.1 GCA_030530605.1 Candidatus Saccharimonadota bacterium | reverse complement strand
AGGAAAACTGCTAAGATAGGCGGTTTTAATGCGAAATTTTAGTTCTCGCCGCAGTATACACCCGACCCCTCAAGTTTCGTCACAAATACTACAAGACGGCTACCATCAGCCTCCTGCTTCATAACATTATCTCCATCGCAACGCGCGTACCGAAACACATATATCTGATGTTTATTAGCATCCCAAGTCAACCCAGTAGTAGACACTTTTTCACCGGTAGTATCTGGCTCTAAGGCATAGATATCCTCTGGAGCGTCTGGGTTCTCCTTCGTTTCAGTGTCAGTCAAATCTCGATATGAAGCAATGTAGTATCTCTCACCATCCGGATCAAGAAACGGCACAGTATCTGGATCAATCTTGTCACTAGTCAATTCGACCCCACCAAACTTAGTTTTACTCTGATTCATATAATCATCCACTACTCGCTCCCAGTCATCTATGGTTTGCGGCACTCTACCACGGTTGTTAGATTGATACTGAATAACTTGCGTCCTGAATTCACCAAGCTTGTTTCTACGCTCAGTGTCTCTCTGAGACCTCTGGAGCGCTGGCAAAGCCAAGAACACCATTAAGAAGATAAGGCCAGCAATAGCAAGCACCAAAACTACCTCGATAATGGTGAAACCACGCTTAGAATTAATTTTCTGTTTCAGCATATATTCCTTTCATATGAAGCTTAAGCTATATACTAATATAATACACTCCCATTTTCAAAAAAGCAAGAGCAGTTTTAGAAAAACTTCCCTTATGATATAATTTAGGTAGTGGCCCAGTAGCTCAATGGATAGAGCAATTCCGTCCTAAGGAAGAGGTTGTAGGTTCAACTCCTATCTGGGTCGCCATTTTTTATCCGATAGAGTTAACCAACGAGTAAATCGGCATTAGGATGGCACCAATCATAAATACCATCATAAGAGCCAAGAAAATCATCAAAACCGGCTCAATCATTGTTGAGATTGAGTTAATTTTTTCATCAAGCTCATTTTCATAAACCGTCGCAGCCCGCCCCAGCATTTCGTCAATTTTACCAGACTGCTCACCAATCGCTGCCATTTGTGGGACTAGTGGCAAAATATAATCAACACCTTCAAGCGCATCCGAAAGCGATTTACCAGCCTTAACCTTATCGCTCGCTTTCACAATGTTCTCTTGCATCACCACGTTTGCCGTCGATTCTGCCGAAATGCTCATCACGTCAATCATCGGTACACCAGACATCAAGAGAATCTGTGCCGTTCTAGCAAACCGCGCATTATAAAGACGGTGAAACAACCCCTTGAACATTGGTATATTCAACTTGATAGTAGCTGCCATTTTAATACCACTCTTGGTCGTTCTAAAGTTCATTAAAATCCAGGCCAACACAAACAGTACTAGAAGAATTAACCACCAATCCGCAATAATAAAGTTCGCAATCGCCACCAAAAACTTTGTTGTCCCAGGGAGCTCTTCTCCAAGATCCTTATACAAGGATTCCACCTGTGGCACCACTTCTACGAGCATAAATACCATCACAAAGATGATTACCACTAGCACAATTGCTGGATAAATCATCGCACCACGAATCCTCGAAATCATTGCCTGATCTTTTTCCTGCTGGTCCGCGAGACGCCTTAAGGATTCATCGAGCGTACCAGAAAGCTCACCCGCTGAAACCAACGCCAAGAACAAGCGGTCAAAAACTTTCGGGTGAGCCTCACAAGCTTGAGTAAGACTTTTACCTGCCTCAATATTCGCAAGTAAATCTTCCACCACCGACTTCATACCCGGAGCATCAGTCTGATCGGCCAGAAGTCGGAGAGCATTCGCAAGCGGAAGCCCTGCCCCAATCAAAGTCGCGAACTGTCTTGTAAAGACAATCCTATCCTTCGCTGTAATCCGATTTTTTGCCTTCGCAAATAAACCTGTTGTATTTTCCTCAACAACTTTCTGCGGTACAAAGCCCTGTTCAATTAAAAGCTTCCCGGCATTACGCTCGGTATCTGCCTGGATGACACCTTTGACCGCTTTTCCGGTCTTGCTGTCTATAGCTTGATAATTGAACCGCTTCATCTAGATTACCCTCTAGCTAGACGCTCGAATTCCGTCAAATCCACCGCATACTCACGAGCATCATCATAAGAAATGATACCTGTCTGAATCATCTTCACCAGCGTTCTATCCATCGTCTGCATACCTTGCGCCACGCCAGTTTGAATCGCAGTATCGATTTGGTGAGTCTTACCCTCACGAATCAAAGATTTAATTGCCTGGTTAATTACCATAATTTCCGCCGCACAAACACGACCACCAGCAATCGCTGGGACCAAGCGCTGCGAACAAACCGCCTGAAGCACCGCTGAAAGCTGAAGTCTAATCTGAGACTGTTGGTGTGCCGGGAACACGTCAATAATACGGTCAATCGACTGTGCCGCCGAGTTAGTGTGGAGCGTACCAAACACAAGGTGACCAGTTTCTGCCACGGTCAAAGCCGCCTGAATCGTCTCGAGGTCGCGCATCTCACCAATTAGCACCACATCCGGGTCTTGGCGAAGTGCGGAGCGAAGCGCACGCGAGAAACTCAAGGTATCATAGTGAACCTCACGTTGTACCACTACCGCTCTTTTAGAAGTATAGGTAAACTCAATCGGGTCCTCAATCGTCAAGATATGTACCGGCTTAGTTTGATTAATCTTTTCAATCAAAGCCGCAAGTGTAGTAGACTTACCAGAACCAGTCGGGCCAGTAACTAAGACTAAGCCTCTCGGGAATTCCGTAAAGGTATCCACCACGGCCGGCATACCAAGCTCTTGGATAGTCAAGATCTTATCCGGAATCAAACGAAAGGCACCAGCGAGACTGCCTTTCTCCTGAAAAGCGTTCACACGAAAACGACCGAGTGAACCAAAAGCAAACGAATAGTCAAACTCACGGTCCTTCATTAAAGACTGCTGTTGTAAAGAGTCCATCGTCGAGAAAATCAGTCTCTCACTAGCTTCTTCATCAACTACCGGAGTATTTGGAATTGGACGAAGCACACCATCCACGCGCAAAATCGGCGGAAGTCCCACTTGAATATGAAGGTCGGACGCTTTCTGACGTACCGTCTCCTCAAGTAAAGTTTCTATTTTCAGCGTCTTTGGATCACCACCATTAGCGTCGCTGTTTAAATCCTTAATTTCGAGTTCGCTATTTTCCATAATTAAATTTTACCATAACCTTTTTTATTAAGCAATGTCTGATGCCACCCGGTTTACCTCCGATACAGTCGTAATCCCAGCCAGTGCCTTCAACATCCCGTCTTGTCTCATCGTAATAGTCCCCTTCTGCTTTGCTACCTTCATAATATCTGCCGAGGTTGCCTGCGCCACCAAAAGCTTCTGGATTTCCTCATCCACAGTAATTGTTTCGTAAAGACCAGCCCGGCCTTTAAACCCACCTGGCGTATCTACATCTTCTACACCCTGAGTGAGTACATATTTTCCTTCCTTTGAATAAACTGGAAGCCCAGGGTAGCCTAAATCTTCTGAGACCTTCGCCACCTCATCTTGGCTAGTCGGAAGTAGCGACCCAATCACCTCGTTGATCTCATGCGCCTCAATCTCCGAAGCCTGGTAAGTTGTCTTCTTCTCTGAAACCCGCCTTACCAATCTCTGACCAATCACAGTATTGAGTGTAGAAGCAAGCAAAAATGGCTCAATTCCCATATCAAGAAGACGCGGCAAAATACCCGCCGCCGAGTTAGTGTGAAGCGTCGAGAACACCAAGTGACCAGTCAGCGCCGCCTGAACCGCAAGCTGGGCCGTCTCACCATCACGAATCTCCCCTACCATTACTACATCCGGGTCTTGACGAAGAATCGAACGAAGCCCTGAAGCAAATGTCAAACCAGCGTCCACATTCACCTGTGTTTGGTTCACGCCATCCATCTTATACTCAACCGGGTCTTCAAGCGTTACAATATTAATCTTCTCGTCTTTAATTTTCTTAATCAGAGCGTATAAAGTCGTAGACTTACCAGAACCAGTTGGGCCAGATGTTAAAATCATCCCGTTCGGCTTAGAAATACCTTCAAGCACCATTTTAAGCGCATGCCCGGTCATGCCCATTTGCTCCACCTCAAGCGGAGTGCCAGTCTTATCCAAAATACGAATCACCACCTGCTCGCCCCAAACTACCGGCGCAATCGCAATACGAAGGTCAACTTCCTTATCTGTAACCAACACTGCAAACTGACCGTCTTGCGGAATTCTGTGTTCATCAATCTTCAAATTCGCCAAAATTTTAATTCTCGAAACCAACGCCGGTTCCACCGATTTTGGTAATTCCATCACTCGCCGAAGCACGCCGTCAATCCGGCACCGAATCACTAGCATCTCTTCTAGCGGCTCGATATGAATATCAGATGCCTTCGACTTTACCGCAAATTCCAAAATTGTAGTGAGTGCTTTCGAAATCGGCGAGTCCTGAACAATTGTTTTAACATCCTCGGATACTTGTTGTTGCTGGACCTCTTTATTAGAAGCTGCGACCGCCTTATCAACATTTGAAAAGTCCGCCCGATACTGCGAAAGTATATTTCTAATTCCCTCTTCTGAAGACATCACTGCTCGCACCGGCTTACCAGTTAAAGTAGATAGGTAGTCAGTAGACTGAACATTTGTCACATCCACCATCGCTACTACCAAGTAGCCACCTGATTCACCTAGCGCTACTGCCATCGTCCGCTCGGAAATTTCCTGCGGAAGATTAAGTAGTGTCTCCTGATCAATTATTACATTATCAAGTTCAATATATTGAACCCCTAGCACTTTCGCCGTCGCGTGCGATACCATCCGGTTTGTAATCACACCTTTAGAAACCAATGCTGCAATTAAAGGTTGTTTAGTCTTAGCAACTTCATCAACCACCTCTTGGACTAAAGTCGGATTTGCTAGCCCTTCTGAAACCAACAGGTTTATCACCTTATCTTGAGTATCGCGCGTAAGGAGTGCCATTATTGCCCCTCGTCTATTTCTTCTTGGTCTTCAACGATTTCTTCTTCTGGCTTGCTACGCATACAGCCAATCAATTCATCTTCATCTAGCTGGCCGTTGCCGTTCTTGTCTACGCAGTTACCAACGTACACATCCACTGTTGGGTTAATTGCGTCTGGATTGAATACCTCTGGGTCTGGCGTCCCCACATTGCTATTCACTACTTCAATCGAACGAAAAGTCGCAGATTTATCATTAATATCGCCCAAAATCGAATTCACTGCTACAATTGCTGCCACAATTCCTAGTATTGCTACTGCTACGATCGAAACTATATCTTTTCTTTTCATTATTTAGTTCCTCCAGAAGTTGTTCTTGTTGTATTCTTCTTCTTGGCATCAGCATAAACAGTTACCGTCTTTTGAGACAAAGATTGCTCACTAGTATAATAAGCTCTGGCTGAAGCACCAAGTTTCAAAGTATCTTCACCAATCCACTCAATTGTTGCGCTAGTAATATCAAAGGTTCTAATTGACCGTTCAATTGTAGAAAGCACTGACAAAGTCTTTGTACTATTTGCTTCCACCGAAAGTGAAACCGGAAGCGCACTTACACCCTTATATGGACTTCTAGAGGAAGACGAGTTTGGCGAAAGACCACTCGGTTGCCAATCTGCAATATCAAACAATCTATCAAGCGAAGCGAGTAAAGCTTCTGTGTTCTTCTGAGCTGGCAAAGCATCTGGTATAGCTCTAAGCGCTGAGCAAGACTTCATCATATCAAGATATTTTGCCTTTAGACTATCCACATCCTTCTCTGGGTCCTTCTTAGCTTCTTCTTCAGCATTGTCATAAAGTTCCTTGAAATTTATTTTCTTTTTCTTCTCAGCATCAGAATAGCAAGCTGCCTGGAGCGGCCGTGCTACACTTTCAAGATCTTCATTTTCCGCCGTCTTCACCATCACATTATAGCGAAGAGTGCCAGTTAAACTATCTGAAAGATAAGCATTTGGTGTGCATTTCTTAAGGTCGTCATCCGAAATCACTCCACTTCCAGAGACCTTACAAATACCCACATTTTTTATCGTATTTGAATAGTTAGAAATAGACGTATCCTTTGCGTTAATTACTCTCGAATTATAACCGATAAGTCTCATACAATAAGAAATCAAAACTACACAAACGCCCACGAACACTGCCGTCCCGCCAATCGTAAACAAAATCTGCTTCTGAGCCTTCGAAATCTTCTGGCGCTTTTCTACTGCTGGACCATCAGTCTCGGCTGGATTCTGCTTATCTTTGTCCTCCGCCATTACGAATTCTCCTTTTTAGTCTCACTATTACCATTACTGTTCTCACCGGCGTTGTTCTTTGTTTCGGCCTCCGTACAAATCACGCCCGGCGTATTACAATCTACTGCCTGCTGCTCAAACATACCTTCAATCTGGCGATAAGAGTCAGTCACGTTCTGGCCATCTGGACCAATCGCAAGCAAGTGCTTGGTCTTAAACGCCAACGCTTCTTCCACGATATTTATTGTCGCCCTAAACCGAAGTACTAACTTACCACTTGAATCACGCCCGTTGGAAGACTCTAGGATGTTCATTTCTGAAGAAAGTAGCATACAATCATTACTTGCCGTCCATATTACCACTTCCTTACCATTAACTGTGCTCTTTTCACCAGAGTATTTGATACACTGACTTTCAAAGTGTGGCCAATTTGAAATGTCGCCAGAAAGCGTCATCCGCGGCTTGCCCTGAGTCTGATTTTCCTCATCGACCCAACCTTCTTTAATCCACTCATTGAATTGCGGAGTACGATAAATCTTTCTAAAATCAATGTCCTTAATATCCACGCCCTTTTCACGCTCAAGGTCGACAATTCTCTTTTCTTCATCGTTTAGGCCATCATAATAAGCTTGATAGGCCGCCTCAATTTCGCTCTGCTTGCCTTCTAAATCATCATATCTCGCCAAATTACTTTCAGCAAGCCACTTATCAAACCAGTTCTTTCGTACATCAGTTGCATATTCACTATAAACCTGCGCCTCTTTTGCGCGTAGGCTATTCTTATTAGCATCATTACTATTGCTATTACTATTGTTATTGCTGTTGTTGTTATTATTACTATTGTCGTTATTATTGTCAGAATTTTCGTCCATTACAGTATTTTCAGATAACATATTCAGAGCATCTTTTAACTCTTTTAGTTTCGCATCACAACCATACTCACCAATCGTCTGATAAGCATAAATACTTCCATCCGGAGAAACATAAGTAGAACCGTCTTTATTTGCTTCCACCATACAGCGCGACGGAATCTCTGTACCATCAGCGTCTACATAGCGACCGTAATCATATTTAGTCAACTCTGCACCCTTCTTAAACGATTCTAGCACCCGATAATCATACATTGGGTCAGCACCAGCATCCGCCTGGCCTTCCATTGTCACACTATCGTCATCCATATTGATAGAAACTTTGGAGAGTGTCAAAACATCCGCGCCCTTTGGACGAAGCATCGAAAGTACCCCAAAGATACGCGAAAGTACCTGTTTATTGTCATTAACTGTTTGAATAGCATTTAACTGGCTTTGTAAGGTTAAGAAATCATCCATTGAGCTAAATTCTTGAATCTTACTGGCCATCTTTTCTAATTTGGTGTCTTGATTTGCTAAAGTATTATTTTGCATAAGCACAATAATTCCAAACACCGCCGTCGTGATGCCAACTACCCCTGCCACAATCGCACAAACAAAAGTTGAGACCTTGCGGAATCTCATCGATTTTAGCATCTGGTACTTAATTTCTGGCACCAAGTTGATTTCAAAAGTTTTATTCTCAGAAAATTTCGGCTCTTCTGGAGCATTTGGGTCCTTACCGTTTAATTTTGCGCGGAATTCTTCCAACTTTTCTTTGAACTTATCCATTAGTCGTTAATCCTTTCCGCTAGCCCAATTGCCACTGCAAACTCACTTGCCACACTAGCAAGCACTTGTTGTTGTTCTGGTGTAACCTGAACCAACTGCCACGGATTACCCTGGACCGTTGAAATCCCAGTCTTTGCTTCCAAATATTCAGATAGAAACGGTATCACGCCTGCGAAGCCAGAAAGAATAATCGACTTAATTGCCACTCCAAGATACTTCGTCTGGAAGAACTGTGCGGATTTAGTTAATTCCATTGCGTATGCATCGAGCGTAGCATTAAGAGCCTTAAACACTTGGCCATCAAGTTGGTCCTGTGCCAAACCAAACCGAAGAATAAATTGTCTTGCCTGTGCCTGCTGAACCGAAAGCGTCTCTGCCACTACTCTTGCCATCGCCGAAATACCACCCGGAATAGAACGCACAAGTCTCGGCTTCCCCTGATACATCGCCACAAGGTCCGTAGAATCCTCGCCAAGATCAATAATCATCGACGCATCCATACTGCCATAAGGGTTAAGCGCTCTCGCCATCGCAATCGGCTCTGGTTCCTGAACAATTACATTTAGTCCAATCCCTTCCATCATTTCCATCTGGCTCTCAGCAAATTCTTTAGATACCGAAGAAACCAATACCTCTGCCTTAGTTGGGTCATTTGGCGAAAGTCCCAAAATTGAATAAGAAACTTCTGCCTCGTCCAACGCCATTGGAATAAACTGATCAAGCTGATACTTAAGCGTCTGCTTTAACTGCTTCTCATTAATACCCTCTACCTCCACTACTGTCGTATAAGTTTTTCGGGCTGGCAAACCAAAAGCAATGTTCTTGGTTTTTATCCCAGCCTGCTCTAGAGCTCCATTAATGATTTCACCCATTTTCTTCTTACCGGCATCGCTTGTATCTTGTAGCAGCCGTGAATCAATCGGCACATAAGCGTATTTTTGAAGTGCAAAACCACCCCGGAACGTGCCAGAAAGTTGCACAATCCGAAGTGCATTTGTCCCAATATCTAATGCGAAGAAATCGCCCACGCCATGAACCAAATTCATATCTCTATTATAAGCTTAAGCTTTATTAAAGTCAACGACTTTTCACAACTTTACGGGTGACATCAAACTTTTCCATATAATGCCCCGTCAGAAGCCGTGTTTGCGAATAAAATGCCGCCGCACTCTGGTAAAGAATCGCTACAAACGGCATCAAAACCCACTGTAATACCATAAACACATTCTTAAACTTAGTGTACTTTTTCGACCTAGGCGGAAGCATCCGAAGGCTAAACAAAATCGTAATGAAAAGACCAATACTCGCAAACATCTGAATTGTTGAAACCGTCTGCGGTAAATTATATGTCAAAAGCTGCCTCGAATTCTCGTTTACTAATCTTGGTACCCAACCGCCAAACGCCACAATTGGACTCATTGCCGCAAGTGTCACATGCCCGTCTAAAAGTCGCATAAATTTTGGGAACAACTTGAAAAACGGCATCCGACGCTTCTTTTTGTTCACCAATTTATCACCTACATATGCCACATCGCTCGCGCCATAATCCCAACGCCTTAGCTGTACAAATTGCGCCTTCAAAGTTTTCCATAAAGTTTCATCAATCACTGCATCCTGATAAATCGGCACCTTAATAGACAAAACCTCATAATCACCCTTAAAGAAGAATAGGCTTCGCCAATACTGGTGGCCGTCTTCTACAATCGTCCTTTTGCTCCAAAAATCCATTTCCGAAAGCGCATCTAGCGGTTGTGCGTGCGAAGCAAAATTCCGAAGCATATGCGGCCGCATCGTGTTTATCACATTGAAGAACGAGTTTGAAGTAGCAATAATTCTCATTGGCGGCGCCGCATCCCAAATATTATTCATGAAGAGCGCTACTGGCTGGAATGCCATATGCTTTCGCTCTGGATGAACCACATACTCATACGTTAAGTAGTCCAAATACTTTCGGCTCATCTGATTATCCGAATCCAGCGTCGTTACAATTACGTCTTGAACCGGGATATTCTTTTTCTTTACAAAATCAAGCAATGCATTTCCAGCATAAGTGGCATTTGGGCCCTTCCCTTTTATTTCGCCCGGCAAATTGTCCGGGTGTTTCACAGCCATAAATTTAAAGAATTTATCTTTATATTGCTTCTCAAGCTCTTTCGCTCTGGCCTCCATCTCCGGCCCACCTCTTTCTTCATAACCGAATACAAAAATTACTCGATTTAGATCAAAAGTGGTTTTAAGCACCGCCTCAATCGACGGCACCAAAGTTTCTAACCCTTCATCATAAGCCACCATAATTATTGCATTATAAATCTTCTGTGGATCTGGGTATTTTTCCGGAGCCACACTCATTTCGCGTAAATTTTCTATATGTTCATAGTAATTAAATTCATTTTTAGAAAAACCCTGATTAGTGATTTCCATTTTGGCATAATCCGCCGCCGTCCACTCTCTTTTACCCCTAAGTCGTTCAAAATTTTTATGCGGGTCCTCAAGCTCTTGTAGACGTTTGTGCCAGTCCACTTTCTCCGCCATCTTCACCACATTGTAGCCCTGAACCGTTCTCACCGCTACACCAATTGCTTTTACCAAAGTAATTGTAATAATAATCAACAGATAAATCGCCCCCGCCGTTGGTGAAATCCAAGAAATCACAAATAACCCTATAATCAGACCATAGGACAGAAGCGCCGGCACCATCTCAAAAAAGCGATAAGTTTTTGTCCGCTTCCCTCTTGGGATTTCCAAACCTTCCATCAACTCTCCTGCGTCAAACGCCAAAGTACCAAAATCGCCGAGACAAGCACCAAAATACTAATTGCCACAAAGACTCTCGCTGACGCCATACCGCGCGTTTTGTAAAGTCTAATCGCGATAAAATTGTGGAATACACCGAGTACTACTGCGAGCACTGGGAAAGCCAACATATCGGTCCAACGTCCAGAAACATATCCCGAGCTACCCTGATTTTCAGCAAAATCTCCACCCTGATAGCTACCGATATCTGAATATCCCACATGAACTGTAGAACTAGAAATCTTTAAGTTTAGAAGTGAAAATACTAAAAGCCCAATCGACAACACCATCAAAACCACCATCATCACAAACAGCTTCCGATGATTTTTATAAATGTCTCCTATTGTTTCCTTCATTGTTTCTATTATATCATATAATCTTTATGCTCTAAATACCAATCTACGGTCTTAATAATACCGTCAGCAAATTTGGTATCTGGCACCCAGCCGAGTTCTTCTTTAATTTTAGTTGGGTCAATCGCATAGCGAAAATCGTGGCCTTTGCGGTCTGTTACAAATTCAATCTGGTCTTCAGACTTACCCAACCGTTTCAAAATCAATTTTACGATGTCAATGTTATGCATTTCATTATGCCCACCAATACAATACTTTTCACCAGCCGGGGCATCGTGAAATACCATATCAATCGCCTTACAGTGATCCTCTACGAAGAGCCAATCTCGCACGTTCATCCCATTACCATAAACCGGCACCTTCTCGCCATTGAGCGCAGTCCGAATTACTGTTGGGATTAATTTTTCTTTGTGCTGATATGGTCCGTAGTTATTTGAACAGTTCGTGATGTTAATATTCATCTTGAATGTTTCGAAGTAAGCTCGCGCAATCATATCGCTCCCCGCCTTTGAAGCCGAATATGGTGAATTGGCCTGGTAGGCTCTACCCTCGTAGAAATAATTCTCGTGACGCTGCTTTTCGGACATACTATCAAGCGTCAAGCCCTCTGGAAGTGGGCCCAAAGTACCATAAACTTCGTCCGTAGAAATGTGAACAAATTTATTATCCGAACCTTCACCCCAAAACTCTTTTGCTACGTCGAGCAATACTTGTGTACCGAGCACATTAGTTTCTACAAAGATAGACGGATTTTTAATTGAGTTGTCTACGTGGCTCTCGGCCGCAAAGTGAATTACACCAGAAATATCTTCATCGGAAAAAATCCTGCGCACTAATTCCCTATCGCAGATATCGCCTTTAATAAATTTCACTCGCTCATCTTCCGAACCGCCGGAAGCCGTGATAAATGGAGCCAAATTCCCTAAATTCCCCGCATAGGTCAATTTATCTAAAACAACTAGCTTGTCCTCTGGGTGTTTATCGACATAATAATGGACAAAATTGCTGCCAATAAAACCGGCTGCACCTGTTACTAAAATGTTCATAGATTCTCCTTTTTGAATTTATAGCACTCTGAAAGCCCTGGGTGCTTTTGATCTTTTTCAGATAAAATCAATTCGGTAGCATCTTCAATCGGCCACTCAATCCCAACCTCCGGGTCGTTCCATAAAAGTCCGCCTTCATCGCCCGGCGCATAGAAATCATCGCATTTATAAGCAAATTCTGCCCGGCCAGACAAAACTACAAAACCGTGCGCAAAACCTTTCGGGATAAAGAACTGCTTTTTATTTTCAGCTGAAAGTTCTACCCCGTACCATTTACCAAAAGTTGGCGAGCCTTCGCGAAGGTCTACTGCTACATCAAACACGCTACCAAAAATCGCGCGCACTAACTTTGCCTGCGGATGCTCTTTCTGAAAATGTAGCCCTCTTAAAACTCCAAACACCGAACCCGATTGATTATCTTGTACAAACTTGCAGTCTATCCCCGCCTCGGCAAAATCTTTCTCAGAATAAGTTTCCATAAAATATCCCCGCTCGTCTGGAAAAACCGCTGGTTCAATTATCTTTAGGCCAGGAATACCAGTTTCTGTAACCTTTATTCCCATTACCAGTACATCTCCTTCCCCTCAGCCAACGCCTTCAAAGTCTGACCATACTCAGTCTTCTTTAGAGGCTCCGAAAGTGCCTTTAGTTGCTCTCTATTAATCCAACCGTTTTCAAAGGCCAATTCATCTGGGCTACAAATCAACATCCCCTGGCGCTTTTGAATTGTCTGAACAAATTGTGCGGTTTCAATCAAAGCGTCGTGCGTGCCAGTATCAAACCAGGCCATCCCCCGCCCAAGTTCAACTACTTTTAGTTGCTTCCTTCTCATATACTCTTCGTTCACAGAAGTAATCTCTAGCTCACCGCGTTCACTCGGCTGGACATTCTTCGCGATTTCCACCACATCATTAGTGTAGAAATAAAGTCCCGGCACCGCCAAATTAGTACGCGGATTTTCTGGCTTCTCTACAATAGAAATCGCATTTCCTTCTGCGTCCATCTCTACCACACCATATCTTTCTGGGTCTTTCACTTGATAACCAAAGATAGTAGAGTTATTTTCATCCGAAGAGGCCATCGTAACTATCTTTCGTAGATTCTCGCCGTAGAACAAGTTATCGCCAAGAATTAATGCTACATTATCCTCCCCGATAAATTCCTCGCCTAGAATAAATGCCTCTGCGAGACCATTTGGATTATCTTGAACCATATATTCGATTCTCATCCCCCATTTTGAACCATCACCAAGCAATTCTCTAAAGCTAGCGTTGTCTCTTGGAGTAGTAATAATCAAAACTTCCCGAATCCCAGCTAACATTAAAGTATAAAGTGGATAATAAATCATCGGCTTATCATAAACTGGCATCAACTGTTTCGAAATTGCCATCGTCAATGGATAAAGTCTTGTCCCACTTCCCCCTGCTAAAATAATTCCTTTTCTATTCTTCATAGTTTCCTTTCTTATTATTTTCCGCTTCAAGATAACGCTTTAGACCATCTTCCCAAGTCGGCACTTCTACACCAGTGTCAAGCAACTTCTGCTTGCTCATCTTAGAGTTAAACGGTCGCTTCGCAACTTTATAGTCATCCCCAGCTTTAGCCTTGGCTTGTGCCTCATACTCTGCGCTAGAGATACCAACTACCTTACAATCTACACCGGCCAATTCATAGATTTTTTCCGTAAATTCTGCCCAGGTTGTGTAACCAAGATCAGTCGCATTATAAATACCGTACGGAATGTGTTTAGTTACTGCCTGATAAATAATATCCGTTAAATCCTCTGTATAGGTTGGGCTACCATGCTGGTCATTAACAACTGAAACTTCCTCACGTCCTTCGGATACTTTCAACATCGTACGGACGAAATTGTTGCCCTCTCCATATAACCAAGCCGTACGGAAGATATAATACTTACACCCTGATTTTACAATCTGCTCTTCCCCAGCTAGTTTTGTTTTACCGTAGGCCGTCTCTGGGGATTTCTCATCATCTTCAGCATAATCTTCTGAAACCGGCTTCTTCCCGCCGAAAACATAATCTGTTGAAACATGAACCAAAGTGGCATCAATTTCCGCACATGCCCGCGCCAGATTCCCTGGACCTTCAGCATTGATTTTATAAGCTAATTCCTCCTGAATTTCTGCCTTATCAACCGCGGTATACGCCGCACAGTTAATCACAAGTTCCGGCCGAACTTCGTTGAACACATTTTTTATAACTTCTGGATCAGTAATGTCCAAAAAGAGGCTATCCACCTCTGTATTTCCATTACTCTGAACTTCCTCGCCCTCTACCTTCCGTCCAGAAAGATCCGTCAAAATAATTTCATTATTTTTATCCTGCGCAAACTTCTCTCGCACTGCCTGCGCCAGCATCCCCCTTGCTCCCGTAATCAAAATCTTCATACTTAAATTATACCACAGAACCCCTTAAAATTGAACACTCTATCTTGACACTAAAAGTCGAAGCCCTTTATTGCTTTTATGTATCTTTCAAGAACTTCAAAAATGACTATATCCGGATCATATTCTGTCATCATGCCATGTCTATAATCAGTTCTCTTCATAGCAATCACTTTTGAGTATACTTTTGCAAAATATGGGATCATGGCATTTCTAAACGAATCCCCTACTATAAGTACGGTTTTCTTTATAGCAGAATTTGGGTTGCTCGTTATTGCAATTACATCCTCTTTTGCTTTTATTGTCTTCCGTTCAAATGTTTTCCCCTGAAGATACCCAACCACCGGAACATCATCAACGAAATATGACCTAACATTCATCATGCTTGCCAAATCCTGAGTCAACACTTTCCCATACTCAAAATCCACTTCAATATCAAAATTCTTATAAGTTGGTTCAGCCACATTCATTAAAGCCTTAAAGCCAAAGAATGAACCCAAATAATTCCAATGTGTATCTTGTTTATAGTAAAGTTTGTCGCCATACCTCTCCTTGGCAGAAGACAACTCTTGCTTAGCAAAAATGGCATTCTTCAATCCACCATGCTTATTAATATAATCTTCAAAATCCTCAGCCCTTGTCTTATCATAAATAGATATTCCTTCTGGCAAAAATTCCGTATACACGCTAGCTTTATCCGGTGGTATAAAATAGTACAAATCTATACCTTTTTTCTTCATCGCATCAGTATACGCTTTCATATAATGTAGAGCAGATTTTTTATCGCTATTAGCTAACGGATTTAT
>JAUMUO010000005.1 GCA_030530605.1 Candidatus Saccharimonadota bacterium | reverse complement strand
GCTTTAATTCCGGCGTGGCAGCAATCGCGCGGTCTATATCATCAAGAAGCGGCAAGACTTTTGAGACGGTGTCGAGTTTTGCTAGATTAATCACGGAGGCTTTTTGGGCATCCATTTGTTTGCGGTAATTTTCAAAATCGGCGCGGGTGCGCTGAAGGTCACTCGTAAGCTCGGCGATTTTGTCGTTTAGGGCGTCATTTGCGGCGTTATCTACTGCGCTTTTTGTAGCATCTTTTTTCATAGTAAAATTTCCTCCAAAGTATTACCAGCGTGGCGAACCAAAGACATCACCCGACTGTAATTCTGGCGAGTGGGGCCAAGCACACCAATATAACTATTATCCGAGTAAGGCGAGCGGAACTTGCTAATAATGAGCGAAACTTCTGAACTTTTGCCGATTGGATTTTCTTGGCCGATGAAAATGTTTAGCGGGTCGCCAGGCGAAGCCTCGCGAAGCCACGGCTCAAGGTTGTCTAATAATTTAGCCACGGCCTGGACACGGGCGCTATCGCTAAATTCCGGCTGGGTAAAAAGACGGGAAATGCCGGCGAGATAAAGCTGGTCCCCGATTGTAGCAAGGCCAAGGTTTCCGGTGAGTTCAACTAGGGAATCTACCGCGCCACGGATAGCGTGGTCTGCGCGAGTTTGAGAAACCACCCGAAGTTCCAAAGCGTGAGCCGAGCGATCTAAAGACGGCTGGCTGATGCGATTTTGAAGGGGAGAAGCATAAAAATCCTCGTCGATTTTACGGTCTACTTCTTCGGTCATGGAGTTGACATAAAGACGATAGCCGGCATCGGTCGGGATGCGACCAGCGGAAGTGTGAGGCTGGGCAATTAGACCGAGGCTTTCAAGCTTCGCCATTTCAGCACGAATAGTAGCAGACGACACATCAAAAAGTTTGGCCAGAGTGACACTGCCAACAGGGGCGGCCATCTCCGAATACTCCTCAATAATGGCAAAGAGAATTTCTTTTTGACGTTCGGTTAAATTCATAATTTTATTATACTACTTTGGCAGTTTAATATCAAGAGTGCCAGATGTGTTATAATGGAATAATGAAGAGTGGAGAAAACCCGATTTTAGCAGGATTAAACCCCGCCCAGGCCGATGCGGCTAGCACGCTTTCAGGGCCGGTGTTGATTTTGGCGGGCGCTGGTTCTGGCAAAACTAAAACTCTCACTCACCGCATCGCTAACTTAATCGCGCACGGCGTTAATCCGCAGAATATTCTGGCGGTGACTTTTACCAATAAAGCCGCAAAGGAAATGCGCAACCGGCTATACAAAATCTTGGAGCCGGAAAAGGCGGACGGGCTTTCGGCACCGCGCTACTTTATGCCGTATATGGGTACTTTCCACGGCATTTGTGTAAAGATTTTACATATCGAGCACGAGGCGGCGGGCTTAAATCCGAATTTTACAATTTATGATACTGAGGACCAGTTGGCTTTAATTAAACGGGTCGCTAAAGATCTGAAAATTGATGTCAAAACTTTGAAACCAAAGCTGGTCCAGTCGGTGATTTCGAGCTCAAAAAATGATGGGATGAGTCCGTCCGATTATGAGGCGACTTGCTATTATCCAAACCAAAAACAAACGGCCAAGATTTATGCGCGTTATGAAAAAGAAAAGCAGACGGCGGGGGCACTGGATTTTGACGACTTGCTTTTAGAAACCGCGCGGCTGTTCAAGAAAAATCCGGAAGTCCGGAAAAAGTGGCAGGAAAAATTTAAGCATATTTTAATAGACGAGTACCAAGATACAAACCATATCCAGTACCAATTAATTAAATCGCTGGTAAATGAGGAACGCAACATTTGTGTGGTGGGCGACGACTGGCAGTCGATTTACTCTTGGCGCGGAGCAGATTTTACCAACATTTTGAATTTTGAACGCGATTTTCCGGGTGCGAAAGTGGTGAAACTAGAGCAGAATTATCGCTCTACCGGCAACATTTTGAAGGCGTCGCAAAAAATCATTACTAATAATAAAACTCGCACCGACAAAGAATTATTCACCGAGGCCAAAGACGGCGAGCCGGTAGAAATTGAAAGTCTGATGGACGAAACCCAGGAAGCCGCCTATGTGGCGATGAAAATTAAAGAGCACCCACGAGATTTTTCCGATTTCGCAGTGTTATATCGTACCAACGCTCAGTCCTACACTTTTGAAAAGGCCTTTATCGCCGCGAAAATTCCGTACAAGATTGTGGGTGGCGTGCGTTTTTATGACCGTAAGGAAGTAAAAGACGTACTGGCAATTTTAAAAGTTCTGGTTAATCCTCTGGACCGAGTTTCGCTAGAAAGAGTGATAAATAATGTGCTGCCGGGTATTGGCACGGCCAGCCTAAATAAAATTACAGCCAGACTTTTAGAGCTAGAACTTTTAGCCGATATTAGTAATCCCCTGCTCTCAGACGAAATTTTGGAAGGCTTGGCGCCGAAGGCCAGAAATTCTTTTGCCAAGTTTCAAGCATTTATTGCTAAAACTCTCGCCGAGAAAAAGTCGCCAATGGAAATTATTAATTATGCGGTTTCCTATTTTAATTTTGCTGAGCTACTTTCCGATGGTACGCCGAGCGGCGAAGAGCGGTTAGAGAACCTTTCGGTCCTAGCTTCCAACGCGGCGCCTTATGAAAATCTGGAAGAATTTTTGGCGGACGCGACTTTGATGTCCTCGGCGGACGAAGAATCCTCTAAAAATTCGGTGACTCTGATGACCCTTCACGCGGCGAAGGGGCTGGAATTTCCGGTCGTGTTCTTGGTGGGGATGGAAGAAGGCTTGTTTCCAAGTTCGAGAAGTTATGATGACAATATGAGTCTGGAGGAAGAACGGCGGTTGGCCTATGTCGGGATGACGCGCGCAAAAGAAAAATTGTATCTTACTTATGCGAAGTCGCGGTTTACTTTTGGCACCAGAAATTATACTGAGCCGTCGCGGTTCCTCGGCGAATTAGGTTACAACCCTTACGGGTCCTCAGATGAAATCACGGATAATGATTTCCCGGACGACTGGGACACAGACCCCTTCCCTGACGATTTGCCGGTTTATAATTAGATACCAGTTAATGGATGGACGTCGGCGCCGAGGTGGCGAAGCCTAGCGGCGAAATCTTGGTAGCCGCGGTTAATCGGGTAGACATTACGAAGAATAGAAGTGCCGGGAGCAGCCAGCATCGCGATAAGAATTACCACGGACGGACGCAGGGCCGGCGGCGCAACTAACTCGGCTGGACGCCAATTAGTAGGTCCTTCCACATAAATGCGGTGGGCGTCAAGAAGTTCAACCTTGGCGTTTAAGTTCGCAAGTTCAGTGCTGTAAATCGCGCGGTTTTCAAAAACCCAGTCGTGAATCAAGGTGCGGCCCTCGGCGGTGGCGGCGATGACGGAGAAGAACGGGAGGTTATCGATGTTTAGACCCGGGAACGGGAGGGGGTGAATTTTATCAACCGGCGCAACTAAATCGGATTTTTTAATGGTGATGTCGGCCAAGCGAGTGTAGCCGTTATGCGAAAGATATTCCTCGGAAACTTCAATTTTGGCGTGCATATCCTTTAAGACTTCTAGCTCATATTCTAGAAATTCAATTGGCGCGCGGGTGATAGTAATTTCAGAGTGAGTAGCCAGAGCGGCAGCGATGAAGGACATAGCCTCAATCGGGTCTTCGGACGGAGAATAATCAACATCGACATCGATTTCCTCTTTGCCCTCAATTCTAAGAGTGGTGGTGCCGATGCCAGAAATCTTCACGCCAAGTTTTTTGAGATAGAAACAAACGTCTTGAACCATATAGTTTGGCGAAGCGCCGATGATGGTGGTCTTACCAGGATAGAGAGCAGCGGCCATCAAGATATTTTCGGTCACAGTGTCACCACGCTCGGTAAGGACGATTTTGCGGTCCGGGCTGCCGGCCGGTTTTTTAACGGTGATTTCATAGAAGCCACTGTTTCTTTCGGCATCAACATTAAGGCCGAAAGCATCTAGCGCCTTTAGGTGCGGCTCAACGGTGCGGGTGCCAAGTGAACAACCACCAGCATAGGGCAGGCGGAATTTTTCGTAGCGATGTAGGAGCGGGCCCATAAACATAATAATGGAGCGGGTTTTTCTAGCAGCTTCAATATCCATTTCTTCAAGTTTTAATTCTTTTGGTGATATAATTTCGAGGTCGCGCTTGCGGTTAATCCAGCGGCATTTAACACCAATACTTTCCAAAACTTCTACAATACGAAAAACTTCCTCGATGCGGGCAAGATGATGAAAAGTGGTCTTGCCGGAGTTGACGAGCGAAGCACAGAGTAGACCAACGGCAGCGTTTTTAGAGGTGTATGTAGTGATTTCGCCGGAAAGTTCTTTACCGCCGTTAATCTGGAGAGATTGAGTGGTGGAAGTGTTAATAGAGAGAATTGAAGAACCAAAAAACTTCGAGAGCTTATTAATCATCTCTAGAGAAATGTTTTGGCCGCCTTTTTCAATGCGGTGAATAGCTGACTGGGAAGTGCCAACCGCCTCGGCGAGCTCAGTCTGGGTCAGGCCTTTATCAAGGCGCATCCGAGAAATGACGGAGCCAATCGCCTCCTGATATCTTTGCTGTTTACTCATAGCAAAATTATATCACAGGATGAATAATTAAGCAAGACTATTTTCCGCCGCAGACAACGTTGTTGGCGTGGACCCAACCCTCGAGGGTGCCGCCGTCTAGCTGTTCACCTTCGCCCTTTACAACGCGCATTTTGCCGCCAGATTTGATATAAGTTTCAATCGGGTCGGTAATCATGTATTCTTGGTCTTCTGGGCCGAAGTCGTTTTCCTGAACATATTTTACAATTTCTTTTAAGAGCTCCGGGCTCAAAATATATTTCCCGACACTTGAGAGTTTGCCGCTAGCCTCTTCAACCGGCGGTTTTTCAACAATGCCGGTCAGAAAACCATCTTTGTCAGAGGTGAGAGCCGCAAATTTCGTAGTTTCCTCGGGGGAAAGCTCCAAACCATAAATCGCGCTTTCGGTTCGGTCTTTTACGGCGCCGGTCAGCAAATCCGTGGCCGAAGGGCCGTCCGGGTTCCAGATAAAATCGTCGCCCATGTAATACAAAATCGGCTCATTCAAATTATATTCTTCTACTGCCAGAGCGATCGGGATGGCCGTGCCGTATTTACCGGACGGATCTTGCGTAATATAATGAATCTTTACGTCGTCGGCAATCGTCTTAGCCTTTTCGAGACGGTCTGCCTTACCACGTTCTTTGAGATAGAGGTTTAGGGCCAAATTATCTCGGTAATAAGCCCGCACCTGACAAGGTTCAACGTTAGAAACAATCATATAAATATCTTTAACGCCAGCTTTGATCAGCTCCTGAACGGAGTAATCTACGAGCGGGCGATTCCCCACTGGTAACATTGATTTTTCAATAATCTTGGTGATAGGCAAACGTCTGGTGCCCCAACCGGCAACAGGGATAATAGCCTTTGTAATCTTTTCCATATCGCTATAATAGCACTAATTTTCAAGTTTGACTAGAGTAATTTTATCAACGGTTCACGCCAGACGGAAGGGTAGTCT
The DNA here is from genome assembly GCA_030530605.1 of Candidatus Saccharimonadota bacterium. Classification (GTDB taxonomy): domain Bacteria; phylum Patescibacteriota; class Saccharimonadia; order Saccharimonadales; family Saccharimonadaceae; genus Nanosyncoccus. Next base: position 35,421 of record JAUMUO010000005.1, on the reverse strand, counting down.
TCCTGCCCGAGGAACAGAGCTAAAGTGGCGGCGATATTAGAGAGGCCGGCGTTCTCAACTCTTTTGAGTTCATATTTGTCACGGTTTTTGGAATTATCATAAACAATGAACGGAACGGGGCTAGTGGAATGGGCGGTTTTCGGGACACCGTTTTCGTCGGTGAGCTCTTCGGCGTTGCCGTGGTCTGCGGTAATGATAAGCACGCCGCCTAAATCATCTACCATTTTAGCGATACGACCAAGCTGAATATCGATGGCCTCCATCGCAGTAATCGTCGGCTCAAGCTCGGCGAAGTGCCCGACCATATCTCCACCCGGGAAATTCAAGCGGATGAATTTGAAATTCTCGGCTTCTTTTAGAACTTCGTCGGTAATCTCGGCGGACTTCATCCAGGGACGAGTGTTGAACGGCTGGGTGTCGGACGGAATTTCAATGTGTTTCTCGCCAGGAGCTTCTTCATAACTGTTGCCGTTGAAGTAATAAGTAATATGCCCGAATTTAACCGTTTCGGAAACGGCGAGATCAGAGATATTTCTGGAACCGAGGAAAGTATTTAGAGTATCTTTAATCTCGACCGGCTCAACCAGGCGATGCTCCGGGACGTGGGTGTCAGAATTATATTCGGTCATACCGACGAAATAGACATCCAGGCGGCGGTTATTTTCGGTGCCACGGTCAAAATACGGAAATTCTTCATAGGTAAAGGCCTCGGCAATTTCGATGGCACGGTCAGCGCGGAAGTCGAAATAGATGAAGCTGTCGCCGTCTTTAACGGTGCCGATGGGGCGATTTTCAATGTCGGTAATCACAAAAGGCGGAATATATTGGTCTTGAAGCCCGGGGTCTTCGGTGCGGAAAGTGTCGATGGCCTCGGACGCGGAGAGGAATTTGCGCTCGGCCTGACCCCAAACGATAGCATCCCAACCATTTTTTACTATATCCCAGTCGCTTTCGTAGCGGTCCGCAACGTAAACCATCCGGCCACCGCCAGAAGCGATTTTGTAGTCCAAAGTGGCATTTTCTGCACGCTCCAGGGAAGATATGAAGTACTCTACTTCATTAATGTATTTTTCGGCCGATTGAGGCGGGACATCCCGGCCATCCAAAACGGCGTGGATGCGAATGTGGCGAACGCCTTCCTGATGAGCACGGCTAATCATCCTTTTTAGGTGGTCAATCGAAGAGTGGACTTTGCCGTCGGAGAAAATACCGGAAAAATGGAGAGTCGAATCTGGGTTCTCGCGGATGCGGGCCATTACATCTTGCCAAGCCTGAGTCTTCCAGACAGCGCCAGTTTCAAAAGCCTCTTCTACCCTTGCGATGCCCTGCTTGATAATTTGGCCAGAGCCGATAGCATTGTGGCCAACTTCGGAATTACCCATATCACCCTTTAATACACCGACCGCTTCGCCGGAGGCAAGCAGTCCCGTGGACGGATAATTTTTAACTGCGAGATTCAAAAATTCGGTGTGCGCAAGTTTGACGGCATTGCCAACCAACTCGCGGCGGAGCCCCACCCCGTCCATAATGGCAAGTACAACTGGTCCTTCGTATTCTAATTTCATTCCCACTCCTTTTTGCTTATGCTTATTATAGCATACTTTTAATGTTTTTCTTATAAGTTTCTACGCCCGGCTGGTCGAAAGGATTGACACCTTGAATTTTAGCAGAGATGGCACAGGAAAGCTCAAAGAAATAAATTAACCGACCGAGATTTTCCTCGTCGAGTTGTTTAACGCCAATTTCAAAAACTGGAATTTTGCCCTCTTTGTGGGCGGCGATAGTGGCACGTTCAGCAATGTCGTTGTATCCTTCTAGCGGGATTTTTAGGAAAGTTTCAATAATGTTTCTGCGGCCCTGCTGGAGATATTGCCCAAGCGAGTGGAGGTCTGTTGTATAAATTACACTGGCTGGGAAAATACCCTTGCCGTCTTTCCCTTCTGACTCGCCAAAGAGCTGCTTCCACCATTCCTGTAAGGTCTGAAGCTCGGGCTCAAAGCTGGCGAGAATTTCAACATCGTGATATTTGCCGTGATATTTTTGGCGGATGGTAGCATAAGAAAGCGGCGCAAGCTCGGATGGGACATTGGAATTTTTGGCAAGATTTGTCATAAACTCGTCTTTTTCGGCGGTGGCGCCAAAGAGCAATTTATCAATATCTACCCCGGCAACGGCAAGTGGGAACAGCCCCACGGCGGTGAGGACAGAGTAGCGGCCGCCGATATTATCCGGCACCACAAAAGTAGTATAACCCTTTTCTTCGGCCTCGTCGTGGAGAGCGCCAGAGCGCGCATCGGTCGTCGCAAAAATCCGACTTTTTACCCGGTCTTCATCTTTGTAGCGCTCCATCAATTTCTTTTTCAAAACTTCGAAGGCTAGCGACGGCTCTAAAGTTGTTCCGGATTTTGAAATCACATTGACCGAGAAATCTTTGCCATCGATTTCATCTAGAACTTTCTTTAATGAAAGAGTGCTTAAATTATTGCCGGCATAGAGAATTTTGGTCTTGGATTTCGGGATAAGTGCGTCAATAATAGCTTTATGGCCGAGGTAGGAACCGCCGATACCAACACAAACTAAGTATTCAGAATTTTGATTAACAGCCTCGGCTGTCTGCTTGATTTTGAGAAGCTCCGCCCGGTCCACTGGCACGGTGAGCCAGCCGGCCATCGGGTCGCCCCGAAGTTCTTCCGCAAATTTCTTAGCCGGGTTTAAGTCGATGTTTTCTAATTCATTTTGCCCGTCTGGGCCGGTTGCCATAAACGTTATCATATTATTATTATAACACAGGTTCCCGTTCTCTTCTTAATCGAACCATATCCGCTTTGAGTGTGTAATTTTCACAAACTTTATCTCTATAGCTTAAGGTAATTTCCGCCAAATCATCAAGGTTATGATTGTAAGTTTTTTCAAAATAGACTTATACTGGATACGTGGGGTTAGAGGCTTAACTCTAAGTCCGGGCGCCTAAGGTGGGCTGGGCTTAAAAGAACTTGACTGCGAGGGAATTATACTAGGCTCTATTCTGGGTTCTTCTGACGGAAGGAGGAAACATGAGAGTAGGATTTACGATTTACTTCGGCAGATTCCAAATCACCATCCTAACTAAGAAGACCCGCCGTTAAGCGGGGCTTCTACCCTATATAACATAGTGGGTTATATCTAATCCTAGTTTGATATGACCTGCTATGTTTTTATGATAACGCTTATACTAAACTTTGTCAAGAAAAAAATGGTAGGCGCTACACGCCTCCCAAAATACTGGTCCCCGCAACTGGACTCGAACCAGCACGTCCTTGCGGACACTAGCACCTGAAGCTAGCGCGTCTACCAATTCCGCCACACGGGGATAAATATATTATAACACATCTTTACAAAACCCGTCCGGTTTGCTATAATAGAGATACTAGATTTACTTGTATTATCGTGGGATAATGCTAGAGCCGTGCTCAAGTTCTTAGAGCCAGCAAGCAAAAAAATTAAGAAAAAGGAGTTTATGAACGAACAAGAAAGTAAAAGGCGTGAGCGCCTGATGAAAATGAGTGCCGAACGTCTACCAGATATTAGAAAGCGCTTCGAAGAAGCCCAGAATCGCAATTTCAACAGCAACTTCGCCCCTGGTGGTAAAGATGCCAAATTGGTCAAAGCTAAAAAAGCCGGCAAGAAGCCCGCTAAAAAGCAGGCCAAAAAGCAAAACCCGCCGGCCGAGAAGCCTCTTAAAGTCAACCTTTCTGTCTCTACTCGTAAAGGCGAGATGGTACATCACCAGCGGATGCTGTCTCAAGACGTCAACGCTCAGGCCACTCAGCACATCATCGGTGTGCCGGTCAACAAATCTAAATACAATGGTTATGGTGGTCAGCAGGTCACGAACGCGATACTGAAAAAGGCCCGACCCGACCCGGAGGCGGTACGTGTCATCCCGATGGGTGGCACCGGCGAATTTGGTATTGGTAAAAATATGACTATCATCGAATACAAATCCGAGATGCTGGTAATTGATATGGGCGTGCTCTTTGCCGGTGATGATTACCCGGGCGTAAACTACTTGATTCCGGATATTAAATATCTCCAGGACAACCGCGACAAGGTTAAGGCCATTTGCTTCACCCACGCCCACCTTGATCACATCGGGGCCTGCCGTCACTTGCTCCCGCAGTTCAACCCTACCACTCCTATTTATGGCACCGATTTTACCCTCGGTATGATTAAAAAGCAGATGTCTGAGCTAGAAGATGTGCCGGAGATGAATTATATTCCGGTTGACCCGTTCAAACACGAAATCATCAAGGTTTCTGAACATTTCTCGGTTGAGTTTATTCATATGCTCCACTCTATCCCTGGCAACACCGCCATTGTAGTGCGCACTCCGAACGGCGTGATTTACGTTTCTGGTGACTGGCGCCACGAGTCTAAGCCGCTGGGTCGCCAGGCCGATTACGAGCGCATTGACGAAATCGTGAAAAATGAGGGTATTGATCTGATGCTTAACGAGTCTACTAACATTGACTCTCCCGGCCATCACCCACACACCGAATTTGAAATCGGCGAAAGCTTCGGCAAAGTTATGGATTATTACGGCAACGGCCGGGTGATTATCTCCTGTTTCTCCTCCCAGATTTCGCGTATTGAACTTGCTCTCCAAGAGGCCGCGAAGCGTGGGCGCAAAGTCGCCTTCTCCGGCTTTTCGATGATTAACAACGTTGAAGTCGCGCTTCGTTCCAAGTGTATTAAGGTGCCAAAAGACACCATCGTCAAAATGGAAGACATCGTCAAACTTCCGGATGAAAAAGTCACGATTATTTGTACCGGTTCGCAGGGCGAATTGAACGCCGTTCTAAATCGTATGGTCACTGGTGCGCATAAATATATCAAGATTAAAGCGACCGACGTAGTGGTGTTCTCTTCAAACCCAATTCCGGGTAACGAGCCACACGTCGTCTCCACCGTGGACGGGTTACTCCGCGAAGGCACACAAGTGATTCAAAACGGCAAGACCCACCTTAACTCTATCGGCCCGCTCCACCTTTCCGGCCACGCTTATTATGAAGACCACGTAGAGTTTTTGGAACGCACCAAGCCGCTCAATTACATCCCTTATCACGGCGAGTTTTATATGCTAGAACATAATGCCGAGATGGCCGACAATGTCATCGGTATCCCGAAAGAGCGCATCCTTGTGATAGATGATGGTGATGTTGTAGAACTTACAAAAGATAAGCACATCCGTAAAAACGGTCGGGTTCACGCTGGCAACTTGCTTTATGATGATGCCGACCAACAGGTCCACGAAGCGGTGGTCAAAGACCGTATCCACATTTCCCGCGAGGGCATCTTTGTGATAGTTTTGTCCGTTTCTAAAAAGACCGGCCGCCTGATTAAAACCCCCGACATTATCTCCCGTGCCTTTATTTACCTTGATAATTCCGAGGAATTAATTGGCAAAATCCGCCATTATCTCCGGATGAAAATTGATAAGTCCGTCGAGGTGGACCCAGAGTTAAAGACCTTGAAAGACGAGATTAAGGAAGATGTTTCGCATATTCTATTTGATGCTACTGGGCATACGCCAATTGTGATTCCAGTGATTAACAAAGTATAAAGGTTGTGCTATAATATCCGTATGGATGAGGCGCAAATTCAAATAAATCGTCGGAACAATGAAGAAGAGTCCACTCGCACTCGGGCTAGAGTTCTGGGCTTTCCGTATCTTGATACGCGCAGTTTTGAAAAAGAAATTCCTTTAGTATATGAGCTGCTTGATATAGAACAGATGCACAAAGATTACATTTTGCCGCTTCAAAAAGGTGGTGGGGCCGAGCATTATCAGTTTATGATTACCGCCAACACTCCGCGCTCGGTGATTGCCGACTTGCGTCGAAGTTACGAGGAGCAGGGTGAGCGCGCCGATTTCTTCCTGATTTCAAATTCCGCCTACAAAACTTTTATGTTGCGCTACGACCCGCCGAAAGAAACCGTCTATGAAGATATTGAAATTGCCAAAGAGGGCGACTCCGAAACGATTGAGCAGGTTTCTAAAACCCTTAACGAAGTTAGCACGGACAAGGTTTTTGATTTTCTTTTGGACCAGGCCGATAAACTCGGTGCGTCCGATATTCACATTGAGAACATGCGCGACAAAATTCGCATCCGGATGCGCGTGGACGGTATTTTACACCCGGTGGCCAACATTGACAAAGACCGCTACCGGATTTTTATGGGTGAACTTTCTTCTCGCGCGGGGATTTCTACCGCCGCCAAAACTTCGCAGTCTGGACATATGCAAAAAGATATTGAGAGGGACGGCAAGACCCATCTCTTAAACATCCGTGTTGAAACCGTCCCGACTATGTATGGCCAAGACGCAGTACTACGTTTATTCAACTTTGATGAAACTTTGCTAAACCTGGATTTGCTGGGCCTTTCTCAAGATGAGCGGGCCGAGATTGACGAGGTGATTTCTCACCCCCGCGGGCTGGTTTTGATGGTTGGCCCGACCGGTTCTGGTAAATCTACCACGCTCTATTCTATCTTGAATGCTCTAAACTCCACCGATCGAAAGATTATCACATTAGAGGACCCGATTGAATACGGTATTACCGGCATTTCGCAAATCCCGATTGATACCACTTCCGGACAAGAGTTCGCCGACGGCCTTAGGAGTGTGCTTCGCCTTGACCCGGACGTAGTGATGGTGGGCGAGATTCGCGATGCTGATACCGCCCGCACGGCGATTCAGGCCTCAATTACTGGCCACCTCGTGCTTTCGTCCTTCCACGCCAATTCCACTTCCGCCGCTTTCTCACGTATGATTGATATGATTGGCCAAAACCCGATTTTCTCCAGCTCGATTAGATTAGTGGTGGCGCAGAGATTAGTTAGAAAACTCGCCGATAACAAAGAGATGTACCGCCCAGACGATACGACGCGGCGTTATATTGAAAAGGTGTTTGAAGGCGTGCCGGAAAAAGTTTTAAGAGACCATAATATCGATCTTTCTGATATTACTTTGGCTCGACCGGTGATTTCGGACGAATATCCGTTTGGCTATAAGGGTCGCACCGTGATTATGGAACAACTGGTGGTGACCGATGAAATCGCTTCGTTTATCCGCGGTGATATTACTGATATCAATACTAAGACGATTGAGGACACAGCCAAAGCTTCTGGGATGCTAACCCTGGAGCAAAAGGGCGTGCTCGCCGCTCTGCGTGGTGAAACTACGCTGGATGAAGTGGCGAGAGTGATTTAGGACTTGCCAAAATTAGGCATATGCGAAAGAGCAACAACAAGCCTAAGCCCTACAATAAAGAGCAGATGTGGCATAATAGAGTAAGCGAGATGGCTGGCCTCCGCTGAGTAACTTAAAATACCTTTCCGCTCGGCCGGTTATTTTGTGGAAAGGGGAGATACACTTGAGTTATGAGGCAGAGTGCTTCATAACTCAAGTCCTGTGCAGATTGGCGCGAGCGCCCCGAGGGGCGTCTGCGGCCGTAAGTATCTCTTTTACATGCACTTGTTCGTTGCGCTCGGCGGGACTACCCGGGGCGTTCCTAGTGGGTGTTGTGTTATTGTCCTTGGAGCCGCGCTCGGTTATTCCGGCAACTACAACAGTTCCCAGTTGTACAACGTCGGCTCGAACGGCAACTGGTGGTCTTCTACCGTCAACAATACCAACAACAGCCGCAACTTGAACCTAAATACCAGTAGTGTTAACCCGCAGAACAACAACAACAAGTACAACGGCTTTGCCGTTAGGTGCGTGGCCCAGTAGGGCGTCCGGGGTTAGTGAGTTCTCCCCCAGCCTTTCCACGCGAAAATCATCTCGTCAAGACAAAAAAGGCCCTCCCTGAAGACCCCGGGGCCACCAAAACAAAATCACCAGATATATTCCCAGCCCATTTCTTTAAAAATCTTGGCTTCTAGTTTCTTTTGCTTTGTATGTTTACCCATCCCGTGATAGGAAATTATCGCTTCTGGGTCTTTAAGTCCCATCACCACTTCTTTAGCAGTCCTATAATAATTCCCTTTGATCCGTTTGGAAGGCGTGGTGTAATATTGATGAACAAATTGCCCCAGAAACGGCACGCCTTTTACCACTGGCTGAATATACATTTTATGCGGGTGCAATTTTAGACCAATTTTAGCAAGTTCTGTCGGAAATTCGTTTTCGATTAACTTAAACACCCGCGGGAAATCGTTCACTGGAATAACCATAATCATATCGTCGACATACCTACCGTAAAAAGGAATACCGTATTCGAAACGCATTTTGTGATCAAAATCATTTAAGAGAATATTTGAGAGTAGCTGGGAAGTTAAATTACCAATCACGATTCCCTGTAAATCTGGCTGGTTAAATAGACTCTTGTTTTTCGGTAAATCATCCCAATTATGTTTGTTCCCAGCCAACCGGACACAGTCTACGGGGTCATCAAAAATGATTTCGTGCCAAAGATAGCGGCAAAGCTCATAGAGATAGCCACAATGTGGAAACTGTTTTTCAAGACCATCTAAAACTTTTTGATAAAGTATCGGGCGTGGCATACTCATAAAATAGCCAGAAATATCCAATTTCACCACAATAGCCTCTTTAGAGCCGCCCTGAGTAGCTTTATTCATGAAATGTTGAACCCGCTCAATACCAAACAAGGTCCCCTTGCCCATCCGGCAGGAATACGAATCATAGATGAATTGGTCGTCCCACCAAAAACCATTAACTGCATAGAGAAAATGATGGACGACCCGGTCCCGAAACGGCGCCGCGAAAATCTCCCGAATAACGGGATGGTAGGTGATAAAGGCCTTGCCACACGTGGGATGATAGTCCTCTGTAACTACCTCAAAAACTAGTTGCTTTAAATTCTCGGTGGCATTAATCTCAAAGCGGTGCTCGTCCATTGTATCGGTTTTGCCACGTCGGGCCATCAGGAAACACTCGTCAAAGGCCCTGGGAAGATCGTCGTCGCCGGTGGGAATATATCTCAGGGCATTTCGAGAATAAGTCGGCATATAATTCTTAATCATTTTGCCTCGGCTCCGTGCTCCTTGTTGATTTGTTTGACTTTAATTAATTTAATTTGGTGTAAAATCTCCTCTTTGACGTCTGCTGTTTTATCGGCCATTTCCAGAATTTTGGCGTCGTCTTCGGTGCTAGTGCCTAAAATCGCCGCGAGGTTTCCATCTAAATCACCGGTGATATCTAACATCTCCTCATATAATTCTAAAGGGTCGGTGCCGTGTTTGGCGGTGCGACGATATTTTAAAATGAGCATTCTAGCCTCTAATTCTATGTCTTTGCCAACCAATTCCCTTGAGGCACCGCTCATCCGGCGGGTCGAATTTAATGCCAAACCATATAGGGTTTTAAGCCGTGCGTATAGCACGGAGTCTACGAGGTGCGCCATCAAAAGTTTGCCGGCCCGTTCTACAATTTCTTGGTCTCTCTGGGCATAAAGGTTATATTCTTCTACGCTTATGGCCTTTTTAAGTTTAAAAATCTGGATGCCTTCATCCTGGACGTCTTCAATTTGACAATCGATACCACGAAGTTTTCTCTTTAAGGCTTCAATGTCTTGATAGGCGACGACCTTTTCAGCTTGAACCTTACGATCAAAATCTTTATCACTCTGGGCGGTCACCCTGACGTTGATTTGCGGGGCAATTACATTTTCAAAGATAATCGCAGAGTGATTAAAGGCTTTCCACCAGGGGTGAGCACCGTTGCCGTAGACAAAGACTAGTTTGTCGTAGTTTTTCTTTTCAAGACCAAGAGCAATTTTCTTACGTTCGTAGTATCTTTTGCTAGCTTCGCGGGCAGACATATCGCGCTCGGCACGTTTCTGGCTGCCGATGGAACGATATTTGGGGGTCGTGGTGGTCTCTGAGCTAGGGACCGCCACGGGCTTCGCCGCAAGCGGCGAAGCCCCGCCCTCCTCCTTCGGAGGAGGGCTTTTTTCTTTGAGACTACCTTGTTCAAGCCCCTCGAAAAGATTGGATTGATTTGGATGATGAGACTGCTTCTTCATAATTATTTTAGGATAGCGAAATTATGGAAAGGCTGGGGGAGAACTCACTAACCCCGGACGCCCTACTGGGCCACGCACCTAACGGCAAAGCCGATGCACTTGTAGTAGTTGTTCTGCGGGTAAACACTACTGGTATCTAGGTACAAGTAGCGGCTGCTGCTGGTATCGTAGACGGTAGAAGACCACCAGTAGCCGTACGAGCCGACGCCGTACAACTGGGAACTGATGTAGTAGCCGGAATAACCGAGCGCGGCTTTAGTGCTGTCTACCATATTAGCGTGGGAAGCACCGTTCAGAGTATTGTAAAAGTAATACCAAGATTTAGTACCAGTATCACCGGTCGGAAGTTGCCAACCCTTTGGACAGATGTCTTTTTGGACGTAACCGGAGAGACAACTTGAGCCACCTTGATAATACGAACAGCCAAGGGTAGCAGCGTAGAAGTTATAGTAGCCAGTGCTTTGGAAGAGAGTGCCAGAGCTACTTTGGTCACCAGATTGCCCAGCGGCACGGTATTGGACCTGGGCCTGACTGTCGTTGCTACCGTCAAATGTGGCAGAACCGGTTGTACTGGAGCTATTGAGATTGCCTCTATAACCCGCCTGTGGGAGATAGTAAGTGCTAGTATCACTTGACGGGATGTTAGTGTCATCTTTAGTAAGAGCATAGCCCTTATCGTGGCCGAGGATGAGGTTAGAGGTCATCCAGCATTGGTTGTCGGCGAATTTCTTGACGTTATATTCAGAGCCATCACGCTTATCGGTAAGCGTATCGGTGTCCCCAACGTTGAGGCTGGAGCAGCTAAAGTCTTGCATATACTTGGCGGCGACGCCCCAAATCGCATACAGCGTAATCGTCCCGCTCTTGTCTTCAGAAACGTCTTGGCCAGCGTCAGCGGCGGCGGAAATCAGGGCGGCGACATCAATGTTGCTGGCTCCAACTTCCATAGCATTTCCCCCGACGGTAGCGACATCGGTAGCACCTTCGGTAAGGGCCCAGCCCACAACCTTCATACCTTCAAGAGTAAAGCCGGTGCCGTCGCTGAGAGCCGGGACGTTACCCGGAAGAAGAGCGGTGGCGTTTGCGACATCGCCAGTAGCGCTGGAGTTGTTCTTATTGTAAGCAATTTGATAGGAGCGTTGAACGGTCGGGGATTTGGCGATAGCAGAAAAGACCACATCATTAGTATATCTACCGGCCGGGAGAGCGTCAGTGATTTTCGCACCGAAGGTAACCGTGTATCTGTCGGCGCTACTCGGGTAGCAAGTCTGATAGTTGGTGGCGAGATCCGGGCAGAGAGAGCCAGGAGTGACGCCGTTGTTAGTGATGACAGACGGGTCAGCGGCATCGTCGGAGACGGTGGTCCAGTTGCCACCGTTGTATTGATAGCCCCAAGTATTGTTAGCAAGAGTAGCACCGCCGGCGGTCGGGCTGATTTTGCTGGTGACGGCGGAGTTGATGTTGGTCATTTCGTTGGTGGGGCTTTGGCTATAGAGACTGAGAGTGTAGCCAGAGATACCGTTAGTGGTCACATAGACGTTGATGTCGCCGGTGGCGGTTACACCCTCTGAGGTCGGGAGGATGTCGGTTTCACCGTTGTAAGCGAGGTTGAGGCTCTGGGTATCTACGGCCACTTCAATCGTCGGCTCGACTTCAAGCTCAAGATTAGCGGTGGCAGTCGCCTCCGTTGCGGCGTTGCTCGGAACGGACGGAAAGAGAATTTGGAATGAAGAAAACGCCAAAAAAGCTACAGCAGACCCTGTGGCTAGTTGTTTTAGGGCTCCTCGTTGTTTATTTTTGTTCAGCATTTAATAATAACCTCAATTTATATGACCTTAATATACCCCTATTATAACGCTCCTGCTTTTAAAAAGCAAGAGTTTTTTAGACATTTTTGAAAAGAATTTTCTTGAGCTTTTCAAAAATTGGGTCGGCTTCTTTGAGGCCAAGGAAGTGGCAGGAGACAAGATAGGCGACGGTCGAGACGCCGGAGATGAGGGCGAACTTAGGCAAGGTGACGAAGATGGAATTATCGGTCGAGCGGAGCGGGAAGAACTTGGCGAAGCTGTAGGCCACGCAGCTGGTGATGACGGCGGCGAAGAGCATTTTTAAGAAAGCACGGTTGAAATCCCTGGTGAAGAGTTTTCTTTCGGAACGCTTGTGGAGCAGGAATAGTAAGAGCCCGACCTCAAGGACGGCGCCGATAGACTGGGCCCAGCCGAGGCCCTCCGGACCAAAACCCCAAATCGAGAAGAGCACGGCGAGCAAAGTGGAAAACCCGACCGCCACAATAGAAATGATAAACGGGGTCTTGGTGTCTTGGCGGGCGTAGAAACCACGGGAAGCAATATGGAAAATCGAGCGGGCGAAAATTGCCAAGATGAGCGTGCCGAGAACGCTGGCGATTAGAGCGTCGCCACCATTTTTAATGAAGGATACGACGTAGCCTCTTGCGAAATAAGCAATTACCGCGACCGGAAGCGAAATCCAAATAATCATCCTTAGGGCGTGGCGAAAAGTCGCGTAGAACTTATCTTCCTTCCCTTCTACGACTTCTTCGGTTAATTGTGGGAAGTAGGCGGTGGAGAGAGCGACACCAATTAATGATACCGGCATCTGGTGAAGCGAGGAGGCCTGCTGGAAACTTCTAAGTGCGCCGGCGCCCATACGGGAGGAGAGGTTGGTGTTGACGATGCCGTTGACATAATCAATCCCCTGATCAAGAGAACGGGCCGGAAGGAGCTTCAATACGGTTTTGAAGCCGTGATTTTTCCAGAAGATTTTGAAGCGATAATCAAAGCCAAGGCCAATCAGGCCGACCAATGAAATGACAACCTGAAGGACGGCACCAAAGACCACGCCGAGCGCGACACCCATAATGCCGCCGTCGAAAAGCTGGATGCCGAAGATGTTGATGCCGCCGGTGAACCAAGTGATGCCGATTAAAATACCGATGTTGTAAACCGCCGGGGCGAGGGCGAAGAAAACGAAGCGACCAACCGCCTGTTGGATAGAGGCGAGGACGGTGGCGATGGACATTAAGAACGGGTTAATCGCGATCACGCGCATCATATTAATAGCGAGGATGGTGCCAGGCTCGTCGAGCCCTGGGCCGACGACATAGCGAACCAAAGGCTCGGCAAAGACCATCATCAAGATACTAGCGATGAAGGTGATGAGAGCGAAGAGATTAATTAGGCTGCTGGAAAGTTCCCAGGCGGATTTTTTGTTGCCTTTCATTAGGCGCTCGTTGAAAACCGGGATGAAGGAGACGGCAAGCGCGCCAGAGGTCAAAATAAAGAACATAAAATCAGGGATGGTGAAGGCGGCGGTGTAAGCGTCGATGCCGGTCGGGTAAGTGTCGAGATAATAAGAGTTTAAGAGGCGGTCGCGGAAGATGCCGAGCAGCGCAGACACGAGAGTGGACGAGCTTAAGATAACGGCGGCGACCTTAATTGAAAGCCGGGAATTAGCAAGCGCAACGACAGACTTGAATTTATTGCGCTTTTTCGGCGCATTCTTAGGAATTTCTTGGTCTATTTTACGCTTGTCCATCCCCTATATTATATCACACTAACGGCGATTTAGAAGCACGAAACCGAGCGAGCCGACCATCAAAACTAGGATAGCGATACCCTTCGAGATAGTGGCGCCGTCTGTGCCAAGAAAGACAAGGCTGTAAGCATAGAAAGACAAGAGAATGAAGACCGGAAGTGCGACTATCACGAAGCCAAAAGTGATGGCCGTAAGAGCGCGGTTTGGTCTTTGTAACTTCTTGGTTCCCTTCTTTGTACTCATGCTATGATTATAGCACAGATTTGCCATTTTTTCAATAAGATTTTATAGCATAAGCTATTTGATTTTGCTCTTGCTTTTTTCGGGCAAGTGTGATATAATATGGGTATATGCAAAAAGGAGGTAATAGTGCCTCCGGGGGAGCATAAATTCAAGCCATAAGGGGGTAAATTATGGAGAACATTAAGTATTTATTGGTACTGATCGTAGGTAGTCAGTGGCAGATGATGGTCATCGGGATGATTATGATGCTGATTTTAGCATACAGGAATTGTTTCGGTGCCAAATCTACCGGGCAGGTTTTATACCGTAAGGGAAAAGGCTTCTTCGTATTTTTATCAGTTATCGTCGGTGGGTTTCACACTGCGGATTTGCTGGGCGAGTGGATTAAAGGGAATCTTACTCTGATAGAAGAAGACGCGGTAGAAAACCCACTTACCGCCTTCTTCGGAAGCATTTTAATTGCGATTCTGCTCGGCTTTGCCGTGGGGTTGGTTTACTACTCGGTTTCACAAATGGTGATGCTGAAACGTAGCAACTTCATAGAGAGAAGGAACATGTTAAGTCATGTTCGCAGACTGAGTAGAATTCAGCAGGATCAATACCGGTATTACTAAAAATCACCCCTGGGCGATCGCCCAGGGGTTATTTATGCTATAATAATCATATGGACGAAACAAAATGTTTTTTCTTTTACGACCTTGAAACTTCGGGTCTGAATCCGCGCGAAGACCGCATTATGCAGTTTGCTGGCATCCGCACCGACCTCGATTTGAACCCGGTAGCAGAGCCGGTTAATATCCTGTTGAAACTCCCGGATGACACCCTGCCTTCGCCCGGCGCGATTGCCGTCACTAAAATCACCCCCCAGATGACTCAGCAGGACGGTCTGACCGAGGCCGAATTCTGCCACTATGTTACCGACGAAATTTTTATTCCCGGCACTTGCGCACTTGGTTTTAACTCCGTGCGTTTTGATGATGAATTTATGCGCCACCTTTTCTGGCGTAATTTTTACGACCCTTATGAGTGGCAGTGGAAGGACGGCCGTAGCCGCTGGGATATTTTAGATTTGGTCCGCCTCACTCGGGCCCTCCGTCCAGAGGGTATCAACTGGCCGACCCAGCAGAAAGAAATTAGGGGCGAGACGGTAGAAGTAAAAACCAACCGCCTAGAGTTAATTACGAAATTAAATAACATTGAGCACGAACACGCTCACGACGCTCTCGCCGATGTCTATGCTACCGTGGCCGTGGCAAAATTGATTAAAGAAAAGCAACCTGAGCTGTTTGATTTTCTTTTCAAAATGCGAAACAAGCGTATGGTCCAAAAGTTGGTGAACTTGGAAAACCCGGCGCCGTTTGTTTATACCTGCGGTCGCTATTCTGGCGAATATGACAAAACCACCGTCGCCTTCCCTCTCGCCCCGAGCAAGAACGGCAATGTTTTGGTTTACGATTTGCGTCAAGAACCAAGTGACGAAATTTCTTATCCGACGATAAAAGAACTATATTATAATCGTTGCCCGGCGGTAGCGCCGCTTGGAGTGCTGGATAAAGACAGTGGCTGGGAGAAAATCGGACTTGATAAAGAGGCAATAGAAAAGAATCTCAAAGAATTATTAAAGCATCCCGAAATCGCCGAAAAGGCCCGCGAAGAAAACGAGAATCGCCCAGAATTTCCAGAGGCTATCGACCCGGAATCGGCGCTCTACGACGGCTTTCTAGATGACGGCGATCGCAGTCTGTGTGGGTTGGTACGCGCCGCGGATAAAAACGCCCTGACCGACCTCCACCCAGATTTCACCGATGACAGACTAGAGCCTTTGCTCCTTCATTACAAGGCCAAGAACTTCCCCGGCACTCTTTCCGAAGATGAGCAGAAAAAATGGGAGGGATATCGGCTAGAGCGCCTGAAGCGCCAGGCTGGCCCATTTGAAAAACAGCTTGAAGAAATCTCCGGGAAAACAGACCCGTTTATTGTGGAAGAACTCTTGCTTTGGTACCAATCCTTAGCTGGCACTGATTATTGATTATTCTTTACTCTGGCTGGCGTAGTAAGCGGTGATGAGGCGGTCGTAGATTTCATCAGCCTCGGTGGAGAGTTTCTTCATCTTATCATCGGAAAAGGCAAGGATGACGAATTTGAGCGGAGAGTTCTTGCCGCCACAGATTTCCTGGGTGTCGCCATAGGCAAGCTCGCCTGGGATGGTGATTTCGCGGACGCCGCCGAGCTTCATACCGATTACGCCCTGGTTCCAACCTTCAATCAGGCCGGCCGCAGCGGAAAGCGGAGTCTTGAGCTTAGTGGGGTTATCGGTGCTATCGAGGGAAGAATCAAAGATAGATTCATCGGCACACCAACCGATATAGTAGGCGAGATAATCAGTGTCGTCGGCCTTTAGCTCTTTGCCGTCGCCAACTTTAATATCGGAAGTCTTGAGGCCGTCGCTGTTTGCGGTGGTGGCATTGTAGGCCTTGACGCGAGATTTGTATTCCTTGAAATCATTAAAGTATTTGCTTGAGAGAGTTTCAGCATAGGCCGAAATTTCCTCAGATTTTTTCTGGTATTCTTCTTGGATTTTGGTCATTTCCTCGTTGTTTGCGGTATCGTTTGATGATTTTTTATTATTGGAAAGCACGATGGCAATATAGCTCGCAATAAATGAGAAAATCATTAAAAGCGCAATCACGATAACCACAATGCGTTGTTTCCAGCTAGTTTTTAAAAGTTTTTGATCCATATTCCTCCTTAGATTATTTCACCGCCCACAGTTTTGATAGTTTTGCTTGTAATTCCGTCCATTATATCAGAGATTTCGTCTCCGTTCAAGGTTTTGACACTGCTGCTCATTGTAATGTGGAAGCTGAGATTTTTAGTGTTTTCGGGGTTTTCTTTTGGCTCGTAGATAGAGACGGGCTCGATTTTGTAAATCAGGCCGGTGTCTTCGAGCGCACCTTTCAATGCGTTTTCAACATTTCCATAGGGGGTGTTTTTGTCCAGCTTGATAGTAATATCACGGGAGACGGACGGGAAGCGAGAGAAGCGCAGGGTTTTAGTCTTGACCTCGTCGAGGGCGTCTAGGAAATCGTCCAAGGTGATTTCAAAATACGAAACCGGGCCTTCGAGCTTGAATTTTCGCAAGGTGCTGTTTTTGACAGTTTGAATTTTAGCATCTGCCTGGACATTTAATTCTTTCAGAAGCTCCACTGCGAAGGCTTTAGCTTGGTAGAAGTCGCCGGAGGTGACGAGCGCAAGGTTGGTCTTCATAACAGGAACGCCTTCGTTGTTTAGGCCGTCTGATTTTTTGGCAACTTGGTTGATTTCGTAAAGCGCAAAATCTTTGTAGCCGGCCTTTTGGTTCTCCTGGAATTTTTCCAAGAGGCTAGGGGTGATGGACTGGCGGAAGCACTGGAGCTCTGGAGAAATACTATTCACAATTTCGTAAGAATCTTTTGGTTCTTCGCCAAATTTTTCTTGAAGAGCTTTGGAAACGAAAGAGTAGGTCAAGACTTCGTGGGCGTTTAGGCGATCTGAAAGGATGTCTCTAATGCGATTTTTTAATTCTAGCATCTTGTCTTCTTTGGCGCCGATGAACGGACGAGTTGGAAAATCAAGCGGGATATTATCGAAGCCGAGAAGCCGCCCGACCTCTTCAATAATGTCTTCTTTAATATGTAAATCGGTGCGCCAATAGGGGATTTTAACTTTCAATTTTTCTTTGCCGTCACAGACGAGTCCGACATTTTCGAGAGTTTTTACAATTAATTTTTCATCGTAATTGGTGCCGAGAAGGCCGTTGATTTCGGAAACGGAAACTTCAATATCGGGGACCTTAACAGGGTTCTCGTAGCAATCGGCGAGCTCTACTGGCTCGGTGCCAAGAGCCTTTACGGCTTCTTTCAAAACGCCGAGAGTCTGGCCGGCCGGCTGGCCCTTAGTAAAGCGAGTAATCGCCTCGGAGAAGATGCCGTGTTTCATCTGAGTTTTTCTAAGATGATAGAGCGAGAAAGTGGCGGATTCCAAAATCACGCGTTCGGTGTTGTCGTCGATTTCGGTATTCTTGCCGCCCATCGCGCCAGCAAGCGCAACCGGAACATCATTACTCGTGATTAGAATATCATTTTCGTCACACTCGATAGTTTTGCTATCTAGAAGCTCTAATTTTTCGCCATTTTTAGCGGCACGAACGATAATCTTTGGCTCTTTTCCCTCGCCAACTTCAACGAATTTGTCGTAGTCGAAAGCGTGGAGTGGCTGGCCAGTTTTCAACATAATGATATTTGTAATATCTACAATCTTGGAGATTGGGCGCATATCAGCCTTAATTAAGAACACGTCGTCTGGTGTAAAGTATTTGAAGTGCGGTTCATCCTTGAAATCTAGTACGGCGCAGGAGTAGCGTGCGCACAAGTCAGCATCTTCAATAATAATTTTTAATTCTGATTTTACATTAGAATTCAAATCTATTTCCGGCTCGTTGAATTTGACACTGAGAATGCCGGCGACTTCGCGGGCGAAGCCGATGAGGCCGAAGCAGTCCGGACGGTGGGTGAGAGACTTATTCTCGATGTCTAAAATGATGTCGTTTAAATCAAAAACTTCCGCGAAGGAAGCGCCAGGCTTTACACCAGGCATCTCCGGGTCGATTTCGATAATTCCCTCGTGGCCTTCGCCGAGGGCGAGCTCGTCGGCGGCGGCGAGCATACCGCTACTTTCGTAGCCGCGAAGTTTTCTGGAACCGATTTCAAAAGGCTCTGCGGTGCCAAAAGTTTCTGGCACAATACAGCCCGGGGCAATCCAAGCGGCGAACATCCCCGCGTGGACATTTGGCGCGCCACACACAACCTGAACTTTCTTACCACAGTTAATCTCACAAAGATGTAAATGCGTATCCGGAATAGGCTCGCAAGTTTCGACACGAACGATTTTAATGCCCTGATATTTTTTACTCCAATCTTCAGAACCCTCTACTTCTACCAAGCGAGCGCCGATTAATTTAATCAACTCCTCGTCCGAAACATTTTCCGGAATCTTGACTAATTTTTTGATTTCATTAAGACTGATTTTCATTTAGAACTCCTCCAAGAATTTTAGGCTGCCAGATTCAAAATAGCGAATATCGGTCAGACCATATTTTAGCATTACCAGACGGTCGATTCCGCCACCCCAAGCAAAGCCCTTGTATTCTTCCGGGTCGATGCCAGCGGTCTTTAAGACGTTAGGGTGAATCATACCGCAACCAAGCATCTCGAGCCAACCGTCGCCCTTGCCGCCAAGAGATTTCGGCTTTTCAATGAGGAATTCTAGGGACGGCTCGGTGAACGGGAAGTAGCCAGGCTGGGTCTTGGTGTTTAATTTCTGACCGTAATAAGTTTCGAAAAGATTTTTGAGGACGCCGAGCATCTGGCCCATGGTGGCGTCTTTTGATACAAACACACCCTCGCACTGGTAGAAAGTATGTTCGTGGGTGGCATCGGCATCTTCGTTTCTGAAGACCCGGCCCGGAATCACCACGGCGATTTCACCGCCGTTCTTCAAATCATCCTTAAAGCGGCGCAGAGCACGATATTGCATAGTGGAAGTATGAGCGGGCGGGATAAAGTTTTCAGCGGTGCGGAAAGTATCATAGCCATCTCTTGCTGGGTGGCCTTCCGGGAAGTTGAGCGATTCAAACATATGAAACTCATCATCAAGCTGGCGAGATTCCATAATGTTAAAGCCCATATGAGCATAGATAGAGAGCACTTTGTTAAGCTCGGTCATCAAAGGGTGTTTAGAACCGAGTTTGAAGCGCGGAATTTCGCTGTTTGGTGCGGACGGGGCGGTTTCGTCAACAGGCGCGACCTCTGCGTCTTCGACTGCTTCCTCGGCCTCTTTTAGTTTTTGCTCCAAAAGAGCCTTTTTCTTGTTCATTTCAATACCAAAATTCTTCCGCTCCTCCGGCGGTAAATCTTTAATTTTGGCATACTCGGCATTTAAAGCCGAAAGTTCTGATTTAATTTTCTCTACACTCGACATACTATAATATATTATAGCACAGGGAGGTTTAAATGAAAATAATTATCAGGGAGATGATAGCAAGGATAATCAAGACGGCCCAAACCCAAGCAAACCGGCCGGTTTTTTTGAGGTCTTTGGTGTAGTCACTATCCTCTACATAATCAGGATCCATTTCCTTTGATGTCCTTTCTGCACGCTCGCGAAGATCGGCGTTAATCATATCGTTTAATTTTGAATTGTCTTCGTTCTTCTGAACCATTATTCCCATAAAATCGTATTACCTTCCTAAAATTCTACTTACAATTATATCACATATGTGCTATAATTTTATCAGATTATCAATTTAAGGAGGTTTATGGCTACTACAAAGTCCAAGAAAACCACTGCCAAGTCTAAGGCAGCAAAGACCGAAAAGGTCAAATCAGAAGCTTCCGTGCGCGTAGAGAAGGAAGCCAAGGCCGAGAAAAAGGCTGAATGCGCAGCTAATAATAACAAAACTTTTAAAGAGTTGATGAAGGGCTTCTTCTCCAAGAAGTACGATCCGTCAGAAAACATCACTACGATTTTCACTCGCCCACAGATTTACGGTGCGATTCTCGGTGAAATTATCGGTACAATGCTCTTGATGATGACCGTGATTTGTCTTGGTATGACAAACCCACTTTACATCTGGTTTGCTATGACCGCCATCACTATCGCAGTGTTTGGTCTTTCTGGCGCAAACCTCAACCCGCTCATCACCGTTGGTATGATGGCTACTCGCCGCATGTCCGCGATTCGTGGTGTGCTTTATGTGCTCGCACAAATCGTCGGTGCTTGGCTCGGTATGACCTTGACCTCCGGATTTAAGGGTTGGGCAGAGAGCACTATTGATATGCCAGCTATGGCCGAAGTTGCCGACGGTAACTTCTGGAAAGTTGCTATCATCGAGCTCGTTGGTGCTATCATCCTTGCTTTCTTCTTTGCTCGCGCTTGGAAGTATCGCAAGAGCCCACTCACCTTCGGTCTCGTCGTTGGTACCGGTCTTGCCGTTACTATTATCTACATCTACATCATCTCCCAAAGCTACTTTAGCCTATCCAACAACTTCATGGTTAACCCAGCTATGGCTTTGATGTATCAAATTCTCCCATCTGCCGGTGATAACTTCGGTGAAATTATGGGCGGAATCTTACAAGCTCTTACCATCTATGCCGTCTTCCCAATGGTTGGTGGTGTGATTGGTTTCTACATTGCAGAGTTCACCAGCAGACTTTCTGGCGAACCACAATGCTGCGACTGCGAGTGCTGCAAGAAATAATCTATACAAAAATCCCCCGTTTGGGGGATTTTTTGTGGTTGCTATTTCTTTGGGAATAGTGGTACTGCTGGCGGGACGATAGAATCAGAAGTAAATATTTTTCTGATTTGAACAGAAGTGTCGGGGAGGAAGGGCTCTAGGAGCTCGTTTGCGTTTAGCAAATCATCTACTAGACTTTTTAGGACTTCTGCGGCTTCTTCGTTTTTACCTTCTTTTACAAGTGCCCAGGGCTTTTCATCGTCAATGCGTTTGTTGATTTTTTGGACTTTTTCCCAAGCATAATCAAAGGCTTTGCTGAAATAGAAGTCGGACATAATAGCATCATATTCTTTATATTCTTTAGCTTCGAACTCAGTCAGGCCGCCGATTTCATTTTTCTTACAAAGCGTGGCAAGGCGCTGGACGAGATTGCCTAAGTCGTTCGCAAGCTCGTTATTGTAAGCAGTATCGTATTTTTCCCAGGTAAAATCAGCATCTAGGAAAGTATCGGCGTGACGAAGGAAATAATAACGCAGGGCCGGCAGACCGTATTTATCCAAAACTTCCAAAGGCTCTACAACATTGCCAAGAGATTTACTCATTTTAGCACCACCCGTTAAGACAAAGCCGTGGGAAATCAAGACTTTTGGCAGAGGCAGACCGAGGCCGAGCAAAATAGCTGGCCAAATAATCGAGTGGAATCTCAAAATATCTTTACCAACGACTTGTAAATCGGCCGGCCAAAAATCGCTGATGTCTTTGTCCGGATAGCCGAGCACAGTGATGTAATTTGAGAGGGCGTCGAGCCAAACATACATTACTTGGCTGTCGTCGCCAGGAACCGGGATGCCCCAGGTAAGTTGCTTTTTCGGGCGAGAAATGGAAACGTCCGGCGAATCTTCAAGTAGTTTTAGCATTTCTTTCTTGCGAAAATCCGGCAAGATTTTAATGGTGTCGCTTAAAATGGCGGCTTTTAATTCGTCTTTGAAGTCGGAAATTCTGAGATAGTAATTTTCTTCTTCGAGTTTAATGTAAGGCTTTTGGTGGTCCGGACAAACGCCGTCGTTTTCTTTATGCTCGTTGTCGGTGACAAAGCGCTCGCATCCCTCGCAGTACCAACCTTCGTAGCTGTCTTTATAAATATGGTCTTCTAGTTTTTTCCAAATTTCTTGGACACGACGCTCGTGGTCCTCATCAGTAGTACGAATAAAATCGGTATATTCTACGCCAAGTTTTTTAATGAATTCCTGGAATTTTTCAGAATTCTTATCAACATATTCTTTGACCGGAGTATTGCTCTCGGCAGCTTTCTTGAAAATCTTGTTGCCGTGTTCATCGGTGCCGGCCTGGAAGCGGACCTTATTTCCCTTTTTGTTTTGATACCGCGCGTAAGTATCGGCGAGGAGATAATCAAAAACGTGGCCGATGTGCGGTGCGCCATTCACATAAGGAATAGCAGTGGTGACATAGATATTTTTAGACATATTTATATTATATAATACGAGAGAGGTTTTGCCAAGTTTCGAGACTGAGGTCGGCGGGACGAGCGTCTAGCGAGATGTTTAGCTTCCCGAAAATTTCTGTGATTTGGTCTTTACTTAGGCCGAGATTTTTAGCAAGTTTTTTGCGCGGGGCTTTGAAGCCTTGTTTGATTAGTTTGATAGTTTTTTCGTCCACGAGTGGTTGGTGCGGAGTGAGGATAATTACCTGGCTGTCCACCTTTGGAGGTGGAGTGAAAAATTCTTTGCCAACAACGTCGCCCAGTTCTACCTCGGCACGATTTTTGACGGAGAGCGAAAGAACAGATTCTTTGCCGTCTACCGCAGCAATGCGCTCGGCTACTTCTTTTTGGATGAGAAGGACGATTTTTTGAGGCTGGTTTTTGGTTTCTAAAAGTTTCATAATAATAGGCGAGGTGATGTAGTAAGGGATGTTGCCGGCCGCCACATAGGGTTGTTTGATTTCTTCAAGATTGAAATCTAGGAAGTCCGTATTTATGACTTCGAGGTTTTTGCCTGGGAAAGATTTTGGTAAATTATCGGCCAGTCTTTTGTCGTATTCGATAGCGATGACTTTATCAAAGCGCTTCAAAAGCGAGCTGGTTAAAGTGCCGAGGCCTGGACCAATTTCTACAACTAATTTTCCTTCATCTAGACAACTTGCGATGTAGTCCAGGACGAGGCGGTCCTTTAGCCAGTGCTGTCCGAGAGATTTGTTGTTCTTCATATTAATACCAAGTTGAAGTTTTGGTGATGCCACGACAAGTGCCGGTACAGCCCCAGAATTCTAGAGCCTGCTTCCAGCCACCGTAGCGACCATTGACGTATTTAATCATCCATTTAATCTGCGTGACAGGGTTGGTCTTCCAGTCATCACCCTCGCTAGCCATTTTACTACCCGGAAGAGCTTGGGGGATACCATAAGCACCAGAGTAGGCATTGGTCGAGTCAACCCGACAGCCGGATTCGTGATAAATCAAAGTGAGCGCATCGTACATATCATTTTCGGAAACACCAGCGGCGCGAGCATATTCAGCACACTTGGCCCATTCTGGAGCGATGGATTTTTTAACACCGACAGCAACCACACGGTTAACAGGCTCTTTGGTAATTGTTTCGGACTCTAGCACACGAGAGACCTCAACGCCATCGACGAAGTTAATGCGATATTTCAGAGTTTTACGGCCTTCTTCGCCCGGTTCTCTGACCTCTTTTTCGCCGTTTGCGAGGCCACTGTCTTGGACAGTTTCTTCCTTATACGGGATAGCTTCTTCAATAGTGACGGAACGACCACCATTTCGAGTGATTTTATAGGTGGTGAGATCACCAGCCTCGAGGAAGTTAGTATTTTCTACGACTTCAATTTTATCGCCGTCATAAACAGTAAGACCGGCATCAGACGCAATAGCTTTTGGATCAGAGCTAGCGGTCATCAGGCGCTTGCGATTAAGACCGTCAATCACTAAAACTGGACGAGAACGGTAGATATTAATGTAGAAATTCTCAGCGTCAACTAGCGAGGACAAGCCCGGCTCGACTTTGTCAGACTCGGCTAAATCTATTTTAGCGCGCTCCAAAGCCTCGCGGACGGTGAGGGCGCTGGTTTTAATTTCAAGAATCTTTTTGCCTTGATCATAGATAGTAACGAAATGCTCATCTTCTTCCTCAACAGGACCCGTAGCCGCGCTACGCACGTCTTCCGCGTCCCAAGGGGCGATTGAGTGATCATCCGGGCGGGCGTCATCTGTATTCTGCGCGAAAGTATCTGGAATTTTGTGCGCCACAAAAGCAACGGCAAGCGTTACGATAGCCGCTCCACACAGATAGATCATTAGCCTGAGCTTGTTTTTACGCAATCTCATACATAGCTATTTTACCATAAGTAGTGCGTTTTGGTCAAATTAGCGACGAAAGCGAACGGCATGCTTCTTACGGAGAATAAGAACATAAATCGTAAGAGTGATGGCCGAGGAGCCAGAAACAGCCCAAGCTGTCATAGGGACAGTCTTAGCACTTTCTTTAGCGCCGGTCATACGGCCAGTATCCGGAGAATAGGTGTAAGAAGGGGTGGCCGTAGTTGTAGTGGTGTAAGCGGAAGTATATGGAACATAAACATCTTCGTCATCAGTTGTATAAATTGTATTATTTGAGCTGGAGTTCCCATTGCTGCTTGAACCAGAGTTACCGCCAGAGTTGCCGCCACCATCTGGAGTTGGAGTCGGAGTTGGGCTAGGATCGTCCGGGTCGTCGGGGTAGTCGGGGTCGTCTGGGTAATCTGGGTCATCCGGATCGTCGGGATCGTCGGGATCATCCGGTTCAATCGGACCATCTTCGCCGTTTGGTTTTTCGTTGGTATTCTTCTCGGTATTACCAGAAGATTCAACATTATTAAAGACTTTGTCGCTGGCAGTACTGAAGAGGGTTGGACTTTCGTCTTGTTGTGAAGTAGAGTGCTTCATTTTGTTATCAAGCGACCATGTTTGATTGGCAGTCCAAGTGTAAACATCGAACTTGGTGTCTTCATAAGTTGTACCTTTACGGTCAGTGAAAGCTGGCACATGCTTTGTGTTATCAGTAACTATAGTACCGCCTTGCCAAATGTTCAAACTCTTGTAAGTGCTCAGAAGACCGGAACCAAAAGTCAGAGTCTGGAATGGACGATAAAATTTTACGCCTACAAGTGGCACGCCTTGGATGTTCGCAAATGCGACTAAAGTTTCAGCTGGTTGAATAGTGGTAAAATTCATAGACATGATGTTTTTGGTGTTCGCGCCTTCGATTTGGTCGGGCGTCATGCCAATAGCGAAAATACTGCTACCCTTACCGTCCGCAGCGTTTTCGACGTTAACCCCGTTTTCGACGTTAAAACTTCTAGAGCCAGTTTTAGAGCTTGCCATGGCATAGATGCTATTGTAGCTACCAGTATTACTGGTGCTGACGTTGACCGTTTGCGCGACGATAGCATCGGCGGTGACATTCTCGTCTACTACTACAAAGAGATTGGAATCAATGACATTCAAGTTTTTAGCTTTAACACCATCATTCTTGGCATAAACATTGAAATTACCTGCGCCGCTGAAGTTTAAATTACCTTTGCTCTCAATAGCACCGGTTTTCTTTTTGGCAAGAAGCGAAAACCCAGAGTGATGCCCGTTGCCATTGATAGTTAAGTCAATATCGGAAGAAATGGTGGCGCCGGCTTCGTAATAATACTTGCCGTCAGTATCTTGGAAGGTAGCAAAAAGGCATTTGCTTGGATCGGTGACTTCGTGTTTCTTGATGGCACCACCGCTAAGCTGAACGTAGGCGCTAGGATTTTCAATAAAATTCAACGACACTTTGTGAGCGCTGAAATTTGGATCTTTATTATAAATATAGATTGCCGGCATAGCGTTAGCCATTGAATTAATGATGACATTATCGAAAAAGAGATTGGTATCGGCGGCGAGATTGTTAGTATTAAAAGCTAGGGCCGCATCCTCGTTCTCTCCTGGCATGCCGGAAATTAGAATGTTGCCGGTGGTATTGATATTAATTACATCGATGCTGAGCGGATTAAGGATGGCACTGTCCGTGTTGATGATTGGGGCTTCGCCATCATAAAGGAATCCTGTAAAATAGAATGCTGACAAAGAATTATTGCTAAGATCAGTGACGAAAGTTCCCAGATTATCGAGCGAATAGCTTTTCATACTGGTTTCGCTCCCCCCAGCACAGGAATATTTTCTAGCTGCAACATTTACTGTACAATCATAAGTTGTTGCTTTGGTGGTTAAACTTAGTAGTGGTGCAAAAAGTGTACCAAAAATCAGTGGTAAGATTACCATTAGCTTTTTGATATGTGTTTTCTTTTTCATATATGACCTTGTTTATGTGTTTATTATAGCATAAGCAAAATTAGAGTCAATAGAAAAGCGCCCTTTCGGGCGTTTTCCATCAGGACGGTCTCGCGGTTATTTAAGAGATTTGCGGTATTGTTTCACTATTATGAAAATAGTGACACCGCAGGCGAACAAGAGAAATGCTAGTAGGTTGATAATGTATAGTTCCATACTTCCTCCTCTCTATTATCCTGTTACTTTTATTATAGTGAGGATTTTTGTCGAGTTCAAGAGGTTTTTTGAAGATTTTTTCAGGAGTTTTCCACAGGCAATTTTTGGGAGAAAGCGTAGATTGCGTCAATCATTTCTTGGTAGACGGACTCGCGGTCTTTATTACCATCTACTTTGATGAGCAGGCCGAGTTCTTCGTAATGGTCTAGGACAGGCTTAGTTTTTTCATTGAATTCTTTAATTCTGACTTTGAAAGTTTCAGGGCTTTTATCATCTTCGCGAACGGTGCGGGCTTCATCACCTAGACTATTCACGATTTCCCAGCGCTTCATCACTTCGGCCTCGGCGGTGTCTAGGATTACGGCGGCCTTAATTTCGTGGCCAGAAGTCTTGGCGGATTCCATCACTTCGTTTTCCTCGCCGGACCAGCGCCCAACGGAAGAAAGAATGAGAGCATTTTCTTTTAGGTCGTCGCGGAAAAAGTATGGCAAAATCCACTCATAGAAAAGGTTGGTCGGAATTAGTTCCCCGTTTTTTGTCATATCATTTTGAGTTTCTTTTTCCATGTCGCGAATAATCATGCCGGAAGAAAGAAAACGCGCGTTTAAATCTTCCGCAAGGCGAACGCCAACAGTGTCTTTACCGCTCATCGGGAGACCAAAAATGTTGATACTACCTGTGCCAAGCCAGGTTTTGATTGATTGAAGTTTTTCGTTCATAGGTATATTATAACACGCTAGTCGCGCTTTAACATTACAGTAAAGGCCTCGGACGGGATATCAACTTTGCCGAAGCGTTTCATTCTGGCTTTGCCGCGTTTCTGCTTTTCAAGTAGTTTGGCTTTTCGGTCACGGTCGCCGGTGTGGATTTTCACGGTGACGTCTTTTCGATAGGCGCCAATAGTTTCGCGAGCAATAATACGAGCACCAATAGCGGCCTGAAGTGCTACTTCAAAACTCTGGCGCGGAATAACTTCTTTTAATTTTTTAGTCACTTCACGGCCGATCGCGTCTGCTTCGGAACGGTGACACATAATGGCTAGCGCGTCAATTTTTTGGCCGGCTACGAGAAAGTCTACCCGCACCAAATCTTCTGGGCGATAGTCGGAAAGCTCATAGTTGAAACTGGCATAGCCAGAAGTGGTGGATTTTAGCTGGTCATAAAAATCGGTGAGAAGATTTGCCATCGGCGCTTCAAAGTCTATTACAGCGCGGTCTTCAATATAGCTCAAATTGGTTTGACGACCGCGTTTTTCAACAATGAGATTTAGAACTCCGCCAATCATATTTTTTGGCACGATGATTTCGCCCTTCACCCACGGCTCGCGAATTTCCAAAACTTCACTAATGTCCGGCAAATCGGCGGCGGATTTAATTTCTATCTCGGTGCCGTTTGCGAGTATCACTTCGTAATTAGTGCTGGGGTTTGTGACTACCAAATCTAAATTAAACTCGCGCTCTAAACGTTCTTTAATAATGTCCATGTGAAGCAGGCCGAGAAAACCAATGCGAAGGCCGAAACCTAAAACCGGTGAATTTTCTGGCTCAAATTGAAGTGCGGAATCGGAGAGGGCAAGTTTTTCAATGGCGTCTTTTAGATCTTTATACTCTTCGTTGGAAACCGGGAAAAAGCCGGCATACACAAACGGCAAAACATTTTTGTAGCCGGGGAGCGGAGTCTTTGCCTGGTCTTTTACTAAAGTCACAGTGTCACCAACTTTCGCTTCGCGAGTGGTTTTTAGGTTGGTAACAATGTAGCCGATTTCGCCTTCGTTTAATTCGTTTTCCGGTTTCATTTCGGGTTTTAATTTGCCAACTTCAAGTGCGATGCCATTAGTGTTTGTCGCCATCATTTTGATGGGCGAATTTTTCGGAAGGGTACCATCCATAATGCGGACATAAAGGACTACACCGCGGTAGTCATCAAAATAACTGTCAAAGATTAAGGCCCGTAAGTTTTGGCCGGAGGCTGGTTTCGGAGCGGGGCATTTTTCAATGATGGCGTCTAGGACCTTTTCTACGTTTAAGCCGGTTTTGGCGGAGACGCCAATAATATCTTCTTTTTTACAGCCAAGTAAATTGATGATTTGGCTTTCTACTTTTTCAACGTCTGCGGCGGGGAGGTCAATTTTATTAATGACCGGAATAATGTACAAATCTTGTTCCAAAGCAAGGTAAACATTGGCGAGAGTTTGAGCCTGGATGCCCTGCGTAGCATCAACTACCAAAATCGCCGACTCAACCGCCTGAAGGCTGCGCGAAACTTCATAAGAAAAATCCACATGGCCCGGGGTGTCAATCAAATTCAGCTCGTAGCCCTTGTAGTTCATTTGGACCGGAGTGAGTTTAATAGTGATGCCTTTTTCACGCTCAAGTTCCATTGAATCCAAAAGCTGGGCCTTCATCTCGCGCTTTTCAACCGTGCCGGTGATTTCCATCATACGGTCGGCAAGAGTAGACTTGCCGTGGTCGATGTGAGCGATGATACAAAAATTGCGGATTTTATCACGATTCATTAGAGATAATTATAACAGATTTTTCAGAGTTTTTCTAGGGCGGAGGTGATGCGAGAATCGTAAAGTTCTTGGAGTTTTTTGGTGGTTTCTCCTGCGGAGGCTTTAAGATTTTCAAATTCGCTTTTGATTTTTTCATTATCGCCAGTATCGTAGGTAGTTTTGAGGGCCTGCCAAGAATCTTCATAAGATTTTAGGATGGTTTTGGCATCTTCGTTTTTGACGGTGATTTTTTTGATGGATTCAAGTGTGGTGTTAATTGAATCTTGGTCAAGTTCGGTCGGAATACTATTTAGGTTTTCGGAAATGTTCCCTAAATCTTCAACCTTTTCGGAAATAGCGTTTGCGAGATTCTTGACGAGTTCGGAAGTTTCAGACTCATAATTTTTGCGGCCGTCGGCCTTGCCATTTTCATAGGCAGTTTTATATAGAAAAATTCCGCCGGCGATTATAAATGCCACAGCAAAAATAGTTAGGATAGTTTTTGATGAGTTGATTTTTCTAATTCTTTTCATAATTCTCCTTTACCTTAATGTCCATAATTCTGATTCTAGGGGCCAAGCATTGAAACTGTCGCAACCACGTAGCCCAGTAGACTGTTGAAGCATAATCGGAGCGGGGCCGCCAGCATCGCAACCTTCAATGTGGGCATAGTGACCAAGCCAGTGACCAGTCTCATGATTAATCACCATGTGCTGATAATCGCGGGTGGACATACCGGCGTTTCTAGAAGCCTCAGTACCCTCGCGCCAACGGAGGTCATTGATGATAACTTGGTTAGACCAAGTGGTACAGGAAAGGTCGCCGGAACAGCCGGGCGTAGCGTCTAGGCTCGCGGCGTCGCTTAAAATTAAATAGAAATCTGGATTCGCCGTTACTTCTTTGAAGGTAGCGATTTGAGACCAGCCGCGCTTGTCTTTGTAAGTTTCGGCAACCTTTGCCTTAAAATCATTTATGTCCGCTTCGACATTCCCCCAAACCAAGACCTGGTAGTAAATAATTTTATTACAGTTAACAACGCGGACCTTTGTAGTGCCGGTGTTTCCTTCGTTGAAGCCGGCATAGTTACAATCGTCGATTTGTTCCGGAGCTTCGGTGGCTTCGGGCCAAAGTCTGATAGTTTCGGGAACTTTAATGTTGATAGTTTCGGCGGTGAGCTTGGCTTTTAATTCGTCTTTATTTTCAAGATTAATGGAACCGGCAAAAACTACACGCGAAGTCGCTAAACAAGTGAATATGAATAGAGCGGCCAAGAGCTTTTTCATTATCTATATTATAGCACGAAATAAGTTTTGTGGATTTTGACCAGACGGTCGCCGGGGAGATTAAAAGATTTTTCCGGAGCGTAGGTTTTAATGGCATCAAGAAAATCTTCTAGTTTAGGGCGAGTGAGGCTGAGATTTTCGGACTTCAAAATGTGGCGCAAAAATTCAATGGCGGTTTTTGAATCGGCGTCTTTGAACCAGGCGCGCTGGTAAGTTTTGTCTTTCGGAGTGATTTCTTCAAAAATAGTTTCAATTTCCTGTTTGATATTTTTTTGAGAATTATAAAGCTCTAAGATTTCTGTCTTGTTCTTAAAATCTTTGAGCTTTTCGCGAACACGGTTTCTCAAGTAATTGTCTTCATTATTAGTCGGGTCCTGGCGGAAGGACAAATTATTTTCTGCGGCATATTGTAACAGCTTCTTTTTATCATAATTTTTCTTGATGAGCGGGCGCACAATATCGTCGGCATCAAGCGGGACCAGCCCGCGCCAGCCGGTGCCGCGCAGAAGGTTGATGGCGATAGTTTCTATTAAATCATCCGTGTGATGGGCGGTGTAAATCTCGGCGTTTTCTTCTTTCGCGGTTTTTCTTAGAAACTCATAGCGGGCGTTTCGGGCTTTTTCTTCGGAAACATTTGAGCCAAGATTTGCGTGGCCAACGATACACTTTTTACCGTATTTTTCGGCGAGATTTTTGACGAATACTTCATCATCTTTGCTGGAGGGGCGAGTGCCGTGATTAAAATGGGCCACCAAAATTTCTGGGTCGTCTTTATACATATGAAGCAAACAGACCGAGTCCACTCCGCCAGAAATTGCCAAAAGTTTCCGCATGATGGTATAATTATAGCATATGTTAGTCTACAGTGCGCAGCTTACTAGATACCCGGTGCTTAGCCTTCATGTAGGGCGACCGATTGCTGAGACATTGGAGCCGATTATAGACCCAAACGATTTGAAAATCGTGGGGTTCAAAGTGGGTGGAGGCATAGTTGGTGGCGAAGTTGGAGATATTTTGCGCACGGAATCCATCCGCGAATTTTCCGACATCGGGATGATTGTAGATTCTGAGGATGTGTTTGTTTCAAGAAGCGACGTCGTAAAACTAGACGAGATTATGTCGCTGGAGTTTAAGCTCGTTGGGCTAAAGTGCGTTACTAAAAAAGGGACTAAACTCGGCAAGATAATTGATTATACCGTAGAGCCCACCGCTTTTGAGATTATGCAGATTGTGGTACAAAGACCGACTTTTAAGGCTTTTATTGACCCGGAGTTAATTATTTCTAGAAATGAAATTGTGGAGGTGGATGATTTTAAGGTGACCGTAAAAGACGAGGAAGACAAAATTAGAAAGCGTGCCACCAAAGAAGATTTTGTGCCGAACTTTGTAAATCCGTTCCGCTCTAGTGGGGTACTTTCCTTCAGCGAGGAGCCGGTGGAGCCAGAAGACTTAAAGTGATTTAATTATTGATTTAGAAAGCTCGTAATCAAATCCCTGGCGAACGAGATATTGGAGTAGTTTTTCGTCATCGTAGCGGGTGCGTTTTTTCACAATGACTTTTTTGATTTCTTCGGTCTCATCACGGCCGGACGCTTCCAGCGCGCCGTCGATAGTTTCTGGACTGATGCCCTTTTTAGCAAGTTCTAGTTTCAAGCGTTTCCTACTGATACCCTTTTTAGTGAAACGATTTTCAATGTAATACTCCGTGAATTTTTGGTCGTCCAGATATTTTTTCTCAAGCAAAATTTCTAGGACTTTTTCAATATCCTCGTCGGTGATGCCGTAATCTTTTTTATCGAACTGCTTCTTTCTTAAATAGTCTTTAGTTTCGCGGATGGAACGAGGGCGAGAGAGCACCCATTCTAAAGTACGCTGATAAAGTTTGCCAAAATTGGAAGCTTTTTTTAACTTCTTGATTTCCGGCTCCGTGAGAGTTTTTCCGACTTTTAATTTGAAGTCTACGACCTGAGCAAGGTCTAAAGAAAAGGCGAATTTCTCGTCAATGAAAATGTTGACGCGGTGGTCGTTTTTTATGGCTGGTTTAATGGCGCTTACGCTATGGGGCTCGCATATATGTCGCGACTTTTCTGCTGTGTTTAGCCCTTTTAAGTCAATTATCTCCATAGGACAAGATGCGGTTTTTTACGAGCGAGCGGATTTCGGTGTCTTCTATGAGCGGAGCTTTGGCATTTTTGATGATGAAGTCATCAAATTCTTCAATCGGCACCCATTTTACTGTAGAGACTTCCTCATCGTCAAAATGGAAATTGTCGGGACGGCCAGTATAATCACAAATAAATTCGCGCAAGATATTATTCGCGAACAGACTTGGAGTGACTACGGCGAGACTGAGCATATCTTTGGTGATTTCGGCGCCAATTTCCTCTTTGGCTTCGCGAACGGCAGCGTCTAAAACGGGCTCACCGTAGTTAATATGGCCGCCGGCAGCTATATCCCATGTACCTGGGAAACGATCAACTTTCTCGGAACGCTTTTGGAATAAAACTTCTAAGCCATTCTCAGTTTTTCTAAAAAGCCAGACAATAGCCACACTAACATAAACCGACTCGCCAGCTTTTGGATTGCCTAAACTAGGGTCCCTCCCGCCATTTTCAATGGGCTCACCAGCTTGATCAAATTCTTGCCAAAGTTCACCTTCGTGCTGCATTATTCTGTCCCCATAGTTTTTTCGCGGACTTTCTTTTCAATTTCCGCCATTAACTTCGGATTTTCTTTGAAGAGCTTTTTGACATTTTCGCGGCCCTGGCCGAGAGTTTCGCCGTTATATTTAAGGAAGGCGCCGGATTTTTCAATTACACCGTGCTGGACAGCTAAATCTAGAATATCGCCGGTTTTTGAAATACCTTCGTTATACATGATATCAAACTCGGCAGTTCTAAACGGGGCGGCAATTTTGTTTTTAACGACTTTAATCTTCGTGCGATTGCCGGAAACATTGTCACCGTCTTTGATTTGGCCGATGCGGCGGATGTCAATACGGACGGAAGCATAGAACTTCAGGGCGTTGCCGCCGGTGGTAGTCTCGGGGTTGCCAAACATCACACCAATTTTCATACGAATTTGGTTGATGAAGATGACGGTGGCCTTGGACTTGCTGATGATACCGGTGAGTTTTCGCATCGCCTGGGACATTAAGCGGGCCTGAAGACCCATCTGGGCATCACCCATGTCGCCGTCTATTTCGGCCTGGGGGACGAGAGCGGCGACAGAGTCTACGACGATTAAATCAACCGCGCCGGAACGAACGAGAGTTTCACAAATCTCGAGGGCCTGCTCGCCGTTGTCCGGCTGAGAGATTAAGAGGTTTGCGGTGTCAACGCCGATTTTCTTGGCATAGGCCGGGTCGAGAGCGTGCTCGGCGTCAATAAAGGCACACTGGCCACCCTGTTTTTGCATCTCGGCGATAGCGTGGAGAGCCAAGGTGGTTTTACCGGAAGATTCCGGGCCATAGATTTCAATAATTCTTCCCTTCGGATAACCGCCGCCGAGGGCGAGGTCTAGGCTAAGCGAACCGGAAGGCAGAAGTTCAACATCAATCTTCCGAGTTTCGCCAAGTTTCATAATGGCGCCGTCGCCAAAATTTTTGGTAATCTGGGCAATGGCAAGGTTTAGAGCTTCGCTCTTACCAGATTTATTACTATTGTTGTTTTCGTCTGAAGATTTTTTGACCATGACAGACTTACTCCTTTACTCTATTAGATTGTTTCTAAGCCTCATGGACAGAATTCGGCTTATCTCTATAATAGCAGATTTCGAAATTCCTCACAAGGTTTTATAATTACATCATTTTCCTAGGCCGACTGTTTTCTCGTCTGGACAGTTAGTAAGCACGCGAGCGATGGCATCGTGCTCCGCCTGAGTAACCCAAAGTTCATATTTACTTTTTACCGAGACTTGGCGAGCGACATACTGACAACGAAAAGCTTTGTTTTTAGGAAGCCAAGTGGCAGCATCGCCGTCTGACTTTTGTTGGTTGGCAGGGCCGTCGGCAGCGATTAGATTAAGCGGGTCAGTGGCCAATTCATAGCGTTTCTCTTTGGTGAGATTTTGTGCGCCTTTTTGCCAAGCGTCAGAAAGGGCTACGATGTGATCAATTTGGATATTTTTGGAAAATTCAGCCTTGGTTTTGTATTCCCTGGTTTCACCAGTGTAGGCTTCGGTGAAAGTCCCCGCGACGACATCACAACCATCTAATTTAGCGCTGTCGCCAACCTCGCGCTTGATAATGCGCTGCCTTAAACTGCACCCATCTATAATCGGCCAAGTGTCATAGAATTCCGTTCTTTTGTAACCAGTTTTGGGGGCGCGCCCTTTAATAGGCAAGGTTTCTAGAATAGTGATGACTAGCGGGGCGTCCTGGGACTCAGCTGAAGCATTAGAAGAAGCCTGGCTTTTTTCAGGCTGATAACTCTCTGGGTTAGTAATAACCCAGAGAGCAACAAGAATAAAGGTAGAAAGCACACCTATAACTCTACGCAATCTATACCTACCACTTTTCATAGCCCAAGTCTAGCACGAGTGGTAGGAATTTTCAAGATTAGCGGTTAATAATCATAAAGACGATGATGGCGATAATGAGAGCCACGACAATACCAAGCAAGACAAAAGTAGTGGTATTTAATTTCTTCTTTGGTGGCTGAGCGCCCATCGGAGAATTTGGATCTGGCTCGTTAGCGAAGGCCGGGGCGGTGTTAATCTGTGGCGGGGTCATCGGGCCGGAGCCAAAAGCAGGGGCAGCACCTGGAGCTGGAGCGGCTTCTGATGGTGGAGCACCAAAAGCAGATGCAGCCGGGGCTGGCGAAGACACGATTGGCGAAGCTGCCGGGGCTACTGGTATCGGGCTTGGAGCAGCTGGAGCCTCTGGCATAGCCGGAGTTGGCACTGGGCCGGGGGCTGGAGCCGGTGCTGGAGCTTCTGGCGTAACCGGAGCTTCCGGTGCGGTTGGAGCTGGCATAGCCGGAGTTGGC
>JAUMUO010000002.1:73145-162607 GCA_030530605.1 Candidatus Saccharimonadota bacterium | reverse complement strand
ACAAGGCATCGGTACGAGAACGTGTCGATGGATTACCTCCTTTCTTGAGAAGGAATAGAGTTCCGCGAAACTCTTCGGAGTCGCGCGAGAACAGGTCGGTTGCAGTTTATGTTTGTAAGCTTGGAACATAAACCTTGTCTTTAAGATGTAACACCGAGCTTAAAGTTACACTGAGATGAAGATTAGATTGCACAACTAAGCCGTTAAAATTCAAAAAACCACCTTTCTTTCCGGGTGGTTTTTTGGTATAATAAAGTAAGTCAATGGTGGGTGATGAACCTTTAATTTTTTGGTAGATATCCTAGATTAGGAAGGGGGTGAGAATGTGATTGAATATACCTACGATGAAGCTATTGAAACTGTTCTTAAGATGAAAGAAGAGCTAGGGCATATGCCGGAGCTAAGAGACTACAAAAAAGATAACATGGTTAGCTTGGAAGGCTTGGAGAAAGCTTTGGGTGCAAAAGGCTACGCTGCTGTTAATATGACAGTTTTAAGGTGGTCACGAAAGCATGAAGGCAGACCCGAGAAGATTGTTTCGGAGAAAAAACTCAAGCACCGTGAAAAGATGAGAGAGTTGAAGGAACTAAATCCGGAGGAATATAGGAAGAAAGTAGAATCTGACAAAATAGCCAGAGCGGAAGCAAGAGAAGTTAAAAGTAGACAGAGGAAAGAGCAGTTTGAAGAACGGCGAGAAGAAGAAAAGAAGGCTAGCATGAAGATGGCTGAAGAGATTAGAAACAAGGCAATGACATACATGAGAACGAAGCCATATGCCGGGGCGGCAGAGCAACCATATAAGGAGCCAGTGGCTAAGCAGGATGTGTCTGAGAAGCCCAAGGAGGTCTTGAGCCGAGCAACGAATGCAGAAACGGAGGTGAAGGAAGAAATGGCAAAGAAGACGGAGGAGAAGATCAAGGGGAGGGCTTATAAGTGTTGGACTGATAAGGAAGTAGCAGAAATAGTGATGGAGTTCTATGATAAATACAAAGAGATTCCTTCTCATGAGGACGTGCTTTCAGGTGGGAGATTTAAGACAATGGGCAAGCCGACACCAAGTAATCGTACTCTTCATAAAGTCTTGGGTTCGCACCGATCGGAATGGCTGGAGAGCTGCAAGTTGATACTCGGGTACGAAATCCATAAGAAGATGTCTGAGGCAGAAGCCGATAAGATTTTACAGGAAGCCTCCCAGGTGAATGATGGTGAGCCTGCAGCTTTGACTACGGAGGCACAGGCGGCTCAGGTGACTGATGAAGAACCGGTAGTTTCGGCTACGGAGACGCAGGTGGCTAA
Organism: Candidatus Saccharimonadota bacterium; assembly: GCA_030530605.1. Lineage (GTDB taxonomy): Bacteria > Patescibacteriota > Saccharimonadia > Saccharimonadales > Saccharimonadaceae > Nanosyncoccus. The sequence goes on along the minus strand of JAUMUO010000002.1, from coordinate 161,311 downwards.
GCATAACAAGGAAAAGAAAATGCTTTCACAGGAGGAACTGAATGGTCTTCTGACTGCGCTGTCTGAATGTGAACCGGAAGATCTTGAATCGAGAAACTCGCGCGTAGAGTTCGAGGATTTCTTCAAGATTATAGCTAACGTGAAGGCGGCAGTTGAAGAGGGGGCCATTGCCAAGGTTCAGCAAATGGCTACATATTTTGCATATGAGACGAAGGTGTTCACGGAGATCGATGGTATGACTTTAAGGTTTTCAGCGGAAATTAAGAAATGATATCTACCAAACCACCAAAAAGCCAGGGAATAACCCTGGCTTTTTAACGGTATTTAAGCTTTTTTCGCAGGACCGCGCTTGGAAAGGCGACCGCCTTTAGCGCCGGCGATGCGAGCAAGAGCACGGTTGGCGGCAAAACCGCCAGTGTGGCCGTTCTGGCCACCTTTTTGACCGATGCGAGCATAGAACTCGGCACCATATTTGGCTCTGTTAGTAGCAGCAGCTTTGATGCCGCCAGCTTTAGTTCCAGCCATGTTAGTAGCTCCGTTTCTGCCCACCCGAATTATTATTAAAAACTCCCTATATTTAGGACTGGTTACATTATATCATACCGCTTCCGTTTTGTCAATAGTATACTACCCGAACAAAAACGTGAACACAAAAATTAGAATTTCCCGAACAATTTTTTAGAAAAGGTATTGACATTATGCTTTTGGTGATATATAATGAGGATAGATTTGAGTATACCTGCGAGAATACTCAAACTATATGACCTTTGAGGACCCGGCAAAATAGCGGGCCCTCTTCTTTTTTAGTAAAAATTTGATATAATGAAGATATGGATTTTACATTTTCTTTCGGATGGGTGTTTATAGGGTTGATAATCTTTTTGTCGGGGGGAGTGTTGGTGTTATTTTATCGCCAAGTGGCAGATAATTTTGCGAGCGGGGTGGCTTCTTATGGAAAGGTCAAGTTTTGGGGATTGGTGATTGCTGGGATAGGTTTAGTTGTGATGACTAATCTACATACCCTGCTACTGACTGCATTTGTCAATCTTATAAAACCATAAAAAATAGCCCTTTGGGCGAAATCTGTGGTGGAGTAACAGGGACTCAAACCCTGGACCTCTGCCTTGCAAAGGCAGCGCTCTAATCAACTGAGCTATTACCCCGTGGCAAAATGGTAAGTCTTCCTTGCGCGCATTCGCGCACAAGTTTACCCTTCCATTTTATGCCACTGGCATAAAATGGTGGAGTAGCCTACGGGGGGACGAAGGCTACCCCATGTGTGGTGGGGATATTAGGACTTGAACCTAAGACCTCTACATTATCAGTATAGCGCTCTAACCAGCTGAGCTATATCCCCAAATTGTTAATTTGCTTATCTAATTTTACACTATTTTTTTTGGAAAATCAAGGTATAATTATAAAAAAGGAGGAATATGGATTTTAATGAGTACCAGAGATTGGCAAAAGGGACGGATTTAGATAAGCCAGGGGCGACGGATCAAGTGATGTACCCGGGTTTTATGGATAAGATTTTGGGGCTTTCAGGAGAAGCGGGGGAATTTACAGATAAAGTGAAGAAGATTGTGCGGGATAAAGAAGGGAAGATTTCTCCGGAAGATAAAGAGGAACTTTTGAAGGAGTTAGGGGATGTCTTGTGGTATGTGGCACTAGTGGCAGAGTATATGGGGGTGTCACTTGAGGAGGTGGCAGAGAAGAATATTGAGAAATTGGCGAGCCGGCAGAAGCGGGGGACACTGACGGGTTCTGGTGATAACAGATAGGGTTAAGAAGACGGGGTAGGCTTGAACTGCTCACAGTAGGGGCAGTGCCAAGATTTGTCAGGCTTTTGGAGCATAGTAAGGCCGCATTTTCGGCATTTTGATTTAGTGTGAAGCCAATTTCGGTAGGTATCAAGACTATCTTCTACAAAATCCTCATCCCAGGGGGGAAGACCGGGGTATTTTCCGGAAGCTAGGCAGCTGTCGTAGGTCTTTTTGCCTTCTTGCCAGGCCATAGCTTCAATTTTAAGGCGTTCTATGCCGAGATTGTAGCTATATTTGCCGGAGAGAGCGTGGCCGAGTTCGTGGAAGACCAAGAGGGGTGTAGCTTCGCCTTCGTCGGGGCCAACGACGATAGTCTTTGGGGGGCGGAAAGTAAAGCGTTTACCGTAAGTGAAATGAAAGTCGGGAAAGTCTTTGGAAAGTTGAGTAACAAATTTACTCAACTCCATCGCTACCCCTGTCTAAATCTTGTTGTTTAGCATAAATATGCATACCGTGAGTGACGGCCTCTTTGGGAGATCTAGCGGGGCGAATACGGGGGAGTTTCTGAATGCCGGTATCTTCTTTTAGGAGCTTTTTTAGGGGTTTAATGAAATGGCGAAAACGGAGAGCAAGGGGGCCACCGATGACGACCGTGTTCGGCTTTTCGTCTTTAATAATATCAGTAAGGCCAAGAGCGATACGCTCGGCAATTTCTTGGTATTTGTCTTTGCCGCGGATAGAGGTGGCTTTAACACCAAAGCGAGCCTCGAGAGCTTTACAAGAAGCGATGTCTTCCCACTCTAATTTCTGACCTTGGTATTTATAAAGTCGGTGGCCAGGTTCGAAGTGAGAAGAATCCGGCTGGATGAGCTTGGTCTTTTCGGCGATGCCGCCGCCAATTCCGGTAGAGAAGGTTAAATAAATTGTCTTTCCTGAATAAAATTTTGACTCGTAAACGGTGCCAAGCGAAGCATCGTTTTCAAAGAAGATAGGGCAGTCGAACAATCTTTCTATAACATTGGCAAAATGAAGGGCTTTCCAAGAGGGGCGGTTGCCGAGAGAGACAGGAGTATTATTTTTAACGATACCAGGAACGGCTACTACAACGCAGGAAGGGTTGGTCTCCTGGTAGGGCTTTAGGTGGGTAAATAATGTATTCAAGAAATCACGTAAACTGTTCGGAGTGGGGAATTTGTCGCGCCTAGACAGGCGACCTTTTTCGCTCATACAGGCGATTAGTGTTTTTGTACCTCCGATATCAATGCTAAGATAACTCATAATACTTTTAGTATAGCACGGAAAATGGTTTACAGGTAGAGGTTTTTTTGATATAATTAAGTGAGTTTCGGGTTCGTTCAAGGGAGCTTAAAGAGATTTAAGTTTTGTTGAACGAACCTGAAGGAAGGAAAATAATATAATGGCAGATGCCAAAAAAGTAACAATGGATGAACTCCTAGAGGGGGCAGGTGAGGAGCTCAAACAAATCGTAGTGGGGGACACTGTGACGGGAAAGGTTCTTTCCGTCAAGAAGCACGAGATTTTAGTTGATCTTGGTGCGCAAGGGGTCGGGATGATCCCAAGAAAAGAAGCCTCTTTTGCGAGGAATCTTGAGGTTGGTCAGGAAGTGACCGCTTCGGTGATTGATGCCGAGATGGACGACGGGATGGTGCTTCTCTCGATGCGCAAGGCAGTCAAAGACAAGGGTTGGGATGAAATCGTCGCTAAACTTGAGGCGGGCGAAATCGTGGAGGTCACTCCATTTGACGCCAATAGAGGTGGTTTACTCGTTGAATACGAAGGTATTCGCGGGTTCTTGCCAGTTTCACAGCTCTCGGCAGAGCATTATCCAAGAGTTGGTTCGGCAGATAAAGATGAAATCTTGCAACGCTTGAATTCATTGGTGGGTCAGGGGATTAAGGTTCGTATCTTAGATGCGTCCAAGAAAGATAACAAACTAATCTTTTCCGAGAAGGAAGCCGTAAAGGATGCTCTAGCCGCACGGTTTGCTGAAATGAATGTCGGTGATACCGTAAAAGGTTTGGTCACCGGGGTAGTCGACTTTGGTGTATTCGTCAACGTTGATGGTATTGAAGGCTTGGTTCACATTTCCGAGATTTCTTGGGAGCGTGTAAATAGCCCAGCAGATTATGTAAAGGTTGGTGATACGATTGAGGCAAAGATTATCGCAATTGATAAAGAGCGCCTCAGCCTTTCAATGAAGCAGCTCAAAGAAGATCCGTGGCTCTCTGAAGTTGAGGGTCTAAAGAAGGGCTCTAACGTTGAAGGAACTGTAACTAGAATTACTCCGTTTGGAGCATTCGTTCAAATTTCTCCAGCAGTGGAAGCTTTGGTCCACGTGTCCGAGCTTGGTGAAGGCAACGATGTTGACCCAGAGAAGGTCTTTACCCTTAACGAGCGCAAGGAATTCCGCGTGCTTGATATTGACAAAGAAGGTCGCAAAATTTCTCTTACTATTGCTCAGAGTTAATTTCGTTTTCTTTGGAAACTTCCTCGATTTCGTCGGGGAAGTTTTTGTATTCGGGGAAGTCGCCAATAGGGGTAATCTCAGGGGCGGTGTAATTGTCGTAATAGGTTTGCTCAGGCTCATTTTTAGCGGGGGTCTCTTTTGGTACTTCTTTCACCACCTCTTTTACTACCTCTTTCTCTACGACTTTAACGACCTCTTTTGGGACTTCCTTTTCTACGATTCTAACAGGGGTGGAAATCATAGGGGTTTCGGCGGCTGCCGGAGTGGCGATTTCGGTTGGAGCAGGTTCTTCGGCAATAGATTCTGGGGTAGTTTCTTCTGGCTTCTCGGGAGTTTCTGGTTCTTTAGGCTCATCTTTAGTAGCGTCTACTTCCCCGAGGGTAGGAACCTCAAGATTGTCAGCCGGGAGAAAGGCAAAAGGCTCTTTTTCAGGAAGGGAAGGGATGCCGTTGTCTGGGCTGGGGGCGGAGATGAGGTTGGAAAAACCTAAAACAGAAAGGGCCAAAAGGAGAATAATAGAGTAGGAAGTGATAAGAACAACAGAAGTGGATTTACTAAAGTAGAATTTGGAAAAATCAAGCCCAGATTTAATACTTCGTTTGACTTTTTTGGAATTAATTTTTTTAGCCATAAACACCATCTCTGTTATTATTGTTATTATGATAGCACAAACAGGGAGGGAAGGCAAGACGGAGTTTACATTGACTTTTTAGGGGTTTTGTGATATAATTAAGGGGAAGTTTCTAGAGTTTTTAAGAAAACTTTGATTTTTAAAAGCAAACTGTTTAAGTTGGTTTCATATAGTACCCTATTAAGGGGGATTAGGAGGTATGTATGAAGAAAAAGGTATGGGCAATTTTGATTGCTGCGGCTGTAATGTTGTCTGCTACACCGGTTTTCGGTGCAGACGAGGAAGTACTTGAGTTTTCAGTGACTCCGGTAGAGGAGGATTTATGCGTGGAAACGGATAAATTCAGTCCTGAAGCGGTTGTTACGGAAGACGAGTGGTACGAGAGCGTCCCGATAGTCGGGGATGTGATTGAATTAGCTGAAGATGTTTCAGCGAATGCGGTCATAGCCGATATTTCGGCAGATACGGCTCCAAGCTTCCACGAACGGTATGTATCTAAAGAAACAGATAAAACCATAGTGGAGGAGTTAGATTTGTCGGAGTCGGGTTTTTTAGTAGCTGATATTTCGGCAGACGGGGCCTTCTCGGCAGACGGAGTTACGGCGGATGGGGCTGCGGCTTCCAAATTCATTTACTATGCGCAGTACGCGTATCAGGTTAATTCTGATTACGATATTATTGCCGCATATGTGAAGGGTGAAGACGGAAAGTACGCCTCAAGGATGTTCTTCGTATACGATAGATTATACGAAGAATGGCTTCGTTACGACTACAGCGAAATGGCGGCGGAGACCTTCCTTTCCAACTGGGAGGTCAAAGACGGGCTTTACGTGCCGGTGGAGAAGATGTCGGGCGACAAGAAAGTCTGGCATACGGACAATTCCAAAACCGCGATTGACGAGGGCAAGATTCCCGTCATAGCGGAGGTGGATGTCGCCGGCATCAATTATGCCTGGAAATCGCTTACTGACATTCCTTTCGCCAAGAATGGTAGTAGCTATGAGTATGCTGGAGAAGGCAAAGAGGAAGAAGACCCTAAACCCGATCCGGAGCCGGACCCGAAGCCTGTCGTAGGCGACCGTACTGCAGAGACAGATATTAACGGTCATCACTACATAGTGATTTGGACCGGGTCATTGTCCTATAATGGCATGGCGCACGTTTGGAATCAGACCAAGGTTTCAGCTAAGAATGCTAAGAAGCAAGTGGCGGACCTGAAGGTCGAAGTTTTGAGAGACGGAGCATTGGTAGATGTTTCGAATTACTCGGTGACCTGCAAGAATAATGTGAGTATCACTGGAGTAAATGGAAACAAGAAATACCAGCCTTATTTTAGCATTACCCTGAAGGGAACTTATAAAAAGGATAATGCTAAGATGTCTAAGGCGAAGTTGCCGTTTGACATCACGCCGTGCTCAGTAAGTCATGGTAAGTTTCAGGCGAAGAAGGTGGTAATACAAGGAAATAAGACCACTTTCACCAATCTCTATTTCGTTTTTTCGGATGGAAGAAGGGTAAAACTTGCAACTTACAATTCTAAGAAGGGTTCTGGCGATTTTTCGGCTGAGGCTTTGGAAGATGGAAGTGTTCAGATTACTGGATACAATAATCTTTCAGGAGCCGGGATTCTTTCATTGGAGAATCCCAAAAAAGTAACTTATGAATTTTAAGAACAGTTTGCTAAAAGAATACCTCGGGCTTAAAACCCGGGGTATTTTTGTGATATAATGGGATTATGTTTTTGAATTTTCTAATAGTTTTCTTAGTTTCGATGGTGCCGGTTATTGAGCTTCGGGGTGCCGTGCCGATTGGGGTCGGGATGGGTTTGCCGGAGTGGGCAGTACTGCTAGTAGCGGTGCTTGGTAATATGCTGCCAGTGCCGTTTATTTATAAATTCGCGCGGAAGTTTTTGAACTGGGGGGCGGGGAAAGAGTGGAAGCCACTTAAAAAAGTTTGTAATTTTTTCCTAAAAAAAGGCGAGAAGGCCGGAAAGAAATTAGAGAAGAAGGCTGGGAAGGGGCTGTTTCTTGCATTGCTTTTATTTGTAGGAATTCCGATTCCGGGGACAGGGGCTTGGACCGGAACTTTGGCGGCCAGTATGCTGGACCTTGGCTATAAAAAATCAGTGATGGCGGTGCTTTCGGGGGTGTTACTGGCCGGCCTGATTATGATGCTACTCTCAATGGGGATTTTTGGCGCGATTAGATAGGTAAGCGTCGGCGAACTTTCCGGATGAACATTTTGGAGGGGCTTAAGACGAGCTTAAAGCCGCCGATATATTCTTCGGAAATACCTTTTAGACCGCTCTTAAAATGGAGTAGGGGATTATCAGGGGTGAAATCGCCTTCCATACCATAAAGATTAAGGCGAGTTTGTTTTAATTCGAGGCATTTTTCGATATTGAAACCTTTGATGGCGACAGAACCATTAAAATGTTTATTTTTTTCAATAGTGCCGGCAACAAAGGCGACCATTTCGTTGGGGTGAATAATATCGACTTCGCTACTGACTAGTTCGCCGTTATCTTTTCTTCTAGCCTCAACAAAGATAGCGTTTTCGCCGAAGGCATCCCAAAGGTCTTCAAAGTATTTGACGTTTCTAGTATGGACGCCGTTTCTTTTGTCGCTTTCCTCAAGGGCGGTGAGCCACTCTGGAAGTTCGGACTTTTTGGTGAGAACTTTAATATCAAGCTCGCGAGAGGTTTTGTGGAGCTTTTTTCTGGTGGAAGAATTCATAGAGAGCTCGGCGTCGCGGAGAGTTTCTAGGCCGGTGAGATCCTTAGAAAACATCCAGCGGTTGGCCTTGTTTTCAATTTTGGTAGTGAAACCTTCGTGTTTGAAGCCGTGTTTTTCAAAAATTTCGAAGACTTTTTTACGGTCCCATTCTTTGGTTTTGCTGCCGTCTAGCTCTCTTAAAGAAAGTAGCAGGGGAGGGAAGATTTCAAGCTGGATGAAGCCATGATCTTTAGAGAATTTTTTGAGATTCTCAAGGAAGAAATCGAGGGTTTCGGTCGGATTTTTGCGGGGTTTAGCCGGGCTACCAGGGAAGATATCTGGGTCTTTGCCATAATCTAGAATTGGGCCCATTTGAATTAAGGCTTCTTTGTTTTTCTCGATTAAAAGAGCGGCGGCTTTTACGGTATTTTTATCTTTGACGCCGAGGAGATAAGTGTTCCAACCCATTTTCTTGCGAAGCTCAGCACGGGCGGTGCCTTGGTAGAAGTTACCAAGGGGATGATTTTGCTCGAAATCGGTGAATTCTTCGGGGGTGAGAGTAGTAAATTCCATAGGTATATTTTAGCACTAAATTGGCCGGTATGCTATAATGAAAGTATAATTAAGGAGGCTTATGGACGAAAAAGCAGCAAAAAAATCAGTGGGACCAATTCTAATTGGACTCGCGGCGATTTTAGTGATTGTGGGGGCAGTATGGTTCTTCTTCATCCGCGGTAAAAATGAAGAGCCACAGGTAAACAACAATAATGCTTCTCAAGTAGAAGACAAGACCAAAGTTACTGCGGCTGACCTAAGCAAGGTGGACGAAACTGTAAACTTTGGCGATTATACAGCGATGTTTACGCTTTCAAAAGCAATTCAAAACGGCCAAAAAATTGGCGAGGTTGTGAAGGTTGATGGGCAGGTAAGCCATAAGACCAGTTCTTACAGCGTAGTCCAGATAAACCCTAAAAAGGATGAGGAAGGTGAAATGAGCCAAATCGGCACCGTCTTTACTATCCAAGATGGCGAATCTTCCGATTATCCAAAGGATGAAGAACGGGTAGAGATTACCGCCAAAGTAATGGAAGTTAGCCCGCTCAATTTCCAGTTGGTAACTCTAAAAGACTTTGTTAAGGTTGTAAAATAAAATCCTTGAAAAACCGGGGCAGGTGCGTTATAATAGATTTACCTTCCCCGGTAGCTCAATGGTAGAGCGTTCGGCTGTTAACCGAAATGTTACTGGTTCGAATCCAGTCCGGGGAGCCATTTTTTGTTTAACAAAAACCACCCCGATGGCGGGGTGGTTTAGGACTCTTTGGGATTATTCCTCAGAAGTTTCGGTGGTTTCTTCGGTAGCTTCTACGACTGTTTGTCCAGTTGGTTGAGTTTGAGTCTGGGTCTCAGTCTGAGTCTACTAAATGTTTATCTTTTAGGAAATCTGTGATATAATAGTCAGAGTTTTAGGTGGAAAGGAGAAGCGTATGCAAGAAAAAGTGATTCAGATTACTGGTTCTATTACGGTTGACGAGCTCGCAAATGCGCTCGGGCTTTCCGTGACGACGCTGATTGGCCAGCTCTTTAAAGAGGGAATTGTGGCTACGATTAATCAGCGGCTTGATTTTGATACCGCTTCGATTATTATAGACGAGCTGGGAATTGAGGGGGCGAGACTTGAGAAGAAGAATTCTTCCACGCAGATTTCTAGTGATAGAAGGGAACTTTCCGACCACGCAGTTTTGCGTCCGCCGGTGGTGGCGGTGATGGGCCACGTAGACCACGGTAAAACTACGCTTCTTGATACATTGTTACATAAGAAAACTGTAGAAGGCGAGGCTGGGGGTATTACTCAGCACATTTCCGCTTACCAGCTAAAATATAATGATAGATTGATTACATTTCTTGATACGCCGGGCCACGAGGCTTTCGCGGCGATTCGCCAGCACGGTGCGATGCTCACGGATATCGTGGTGATTGTGGTGGCGGCGGATGATGGTGTAAAGCCTCAGACGATTGAGGCGATTAAGTTCGCACAGAGTGCCAACGCTAAGATTATTGTGGCGATTAACAAGATAGACCGCGAAGGTGCGGATGTGCCGCGGACGATGGCGGATTTGGCGCAGCACGGGCTTCAGCCAGAGGAGTGGGGCGGTGATATTACAATGGTGCCGATTTCCGCGAAACAAAATCAGAATCTTGATAAACTGCTTGATATGATTTTATTGACAGCGGACCTTGAGGAATTAAAAGCGGATGTTGATATTCCGAGCGAGGGCTTAGTAATTGAGTCGCATATGGAAACCGGCAAAGGCTCGGTAGTGAATCTTTTGGTAACTGGTGGGGAACTAAAGACCGGCGAGTTTATCGTGGCTGGGAACACTTATGCTAAGGTACGAACAATGGTGGACTGGAAGGGCAAGCCAAAGGGTAAGGCGCTACCTTCTACACCGGTGACGGTGACTGGTTTTAAGGAACTGCCGGATTTTGGTGACAAATTTGTAGAGGTAGCAGACGAAAAGACTGCGCGAAAGATGGCGCTTCTCAATGCCAACGCTTCGGCGGATGCTTCGGCTTCGGCCAATGTAACTTCTACTGACTTATTGAGAATGATGAACGTGGCAGATAATTCCAAGGTATTTAATGTTTTGATCAAGGGCGATGTGCTTGGCTCGGTGACGAGCGTGGTAGATTCGTTAAAGATGATTGACACTGGCGGGGAGATTACCTTGAACATTGTGGCGACTGGCGTAGGGGATGTGACAGAGAACGATGTTTATATGGCAACCGGCGAAAATACGGTGATTTATGGCTTTAATGTGTCAGTACCGATTAACATTTCTAAAATGGCAGCGCGAGACGGGGTGCCGATTCGGTGTTATAAGGTGATTTATGAACTGCTTGATGATGCTAAAAAAGAAATGAGCAATTTGCTTGATGCCGAGGTGATAGAAACTCCGGTAGGGAAGATGAAGATTAAGGGGGTGTTTAGAACCGAGAGAACTTCAATTATCGCTGGTGGCGAGGTGACGGATGGTGTTTGTAAGCCGGGGGTGCTCGCGAAGGTGGTTAGAGATAAAGAAGTAATCGGCGAGGTGAAGGTAGAGAGCGTCCAGAAGGAAAAAATGGACGTGACTGAGCTCGTTTCAGGGGAAATAGGGGGTCTCGCACTATCTACTGAACATAAAATTCAATTACAAATTGGCGATAAACTAGAATTCTTCACACGCGAAGAAAAGAAAAGGGAGCTTTAATGGAAGTAATTACAACTCCTGACCCGCGGCTTCGGAAGAAGTCTATAAAAGCGCGTTTTGATGACCCGGAGGTGGCGGAGATTATTGAAAAGATGCGCAAGAATACTCTAGAGTGGGAGAAAAAGCATCCGCACGAACTTTCGGCAGCGATGGCGGCTCCGCAACTGGGGTATAACAAGAGAATTATTATTGTGCGGGATGATTTTGACGATAAGGAAAATCGCCATTTTACGGCGCTGTTAAATCCAGAGGTGATTAAGGCAGAGGGGCCGGTGGTGAAGGACCACGAGGGGTGCCTGTCGGTGCCGAAGTATTATGGTTTGGTGCCGCGCCACGAAAAGGTGAAAGTGAAGGCGTTTCTTGAGGACGGGAAAGAGGTACGTTTGAAGGCGGATGGGTTTCTCGCGCGGACTTTACAGCACGAGATTGATCATCTTAACGGGGTGTTGTTTATTGACCATATTAAGGACGACCCAGAAGCGTGGTTTTATATTGACGACGAAGATGGCGAACTGAAGCCAATAGAGGATTTTTCAGAGGTAGAGAATAACAAGGATTTGTGGCCCGATGACTAAGCCGAAAGTGATATTTTTTGGGAACGGGGAATTAGCAACGGCAGTTTATGGAGCTATAAAGGATCAGGTTGAGCTGGTTTTTTGGGCCAAGAAAAAGGAAGATTTGGAGACGGTGCGGGAGCTGATGAACGGTTCTGAACAAAAAATTTATGGGATTTTGGCATCGTTTGGGGTTTTGATTAAAAAGGATGTTTTGGAGTTGTTTGAGCCGGAAGGGATTTTGAATATTCACCCGTCTTTTTTGCCAGACCTTCGGGGGCCGTCTCCGATTGAAACCGCGATTTTACGGGGAGATACAGAGTTTGGGGTGTCGGTGATGAAACTGGTCGTGAAGATGGATGCGGGGCCGATTTATTATCAGGAAAAGTTGTCGTTCAATAAATTTACTCAGAAAGCAGAAATTTATGATGCGCTAGGAAGAGCGGGCGGAAAGTGGCTGACAGATAATCTTACGAATTTGCCGGAGCCGACCATCCAGGATGAAAGTTTGGCGACATATTCGCAGAAATTAGATACTTCGATGGCGACTCTTCGGCCTCTAGAACAGACCGCGGAGGAAATGATGGACCAGGTAAGGGCATTTGCTGGGTTTCCGAAGACTAGGGTAGAGGTGTTTGGGATGGACTGTATTATTATCTCGGCACATCTTTCAAATGAACCAGAGGCGATAAAGGGGTACTCCGATTTGAGCATAAAGGGGAAGGACGGCTTGTATTTAGTGATTGATACATTACAGCCGGCCGGGCGCAAGGTGATGGACGCCAAATCGTTTGTGAACGGGTACGGGAAAGCTTGATTTTGGGAAGGGAAACGGTTATACTTAAGATATGGAAATAGACGAAAGTTTTCTTGCTGAAGTAGGGATGGCAGATATGCCGGAGGAGCAGAAGGCGGAGTTTTTGAGGCGGACGAAGTCCGAGCTTGAGCTTCGGGTGGGGGAAGAAATTTCAAAAGGTTTGTCTCCAGAGCAGATTAAAGAGTTTGAGGCGCTCTCGGATGGTGACCAGAGAGTGATAAAGAAATTGGTTTTTGAGATGGACTCGGATTTTCGCGAGGACAAGATTTATCAGGCGATTTTGAAGCAGAGCGGTAAGGAAACAGGGGACTGGCAGGTGTTGTCGGAATATCTTTCAGTACGTTGGATTCAGAAAAATCGGCCGGACTATAAAGAGGTGGTGAATAGAGTAACAGAGAAGCTAAAGGAAGAAATTCGGGCTTCTAGGGGGTAGGGTTGCTGGAACAGTTTGGGTTTTGCGGGAGGCTTTGATTCTAGTAGGGGCAATTAGGAGATTAGAAGCGATGGGGGATCAATAGTAATTTTGAGGCCGGGGGATTTTTTGAGGCTATTTAGCGCGTCTGACAAAGCTTTTCTAGAGGGGGATTTTAAGACAAGTTGCCAGGTATAGCCGCTGGTGCTTCTTTCGTGGAAGGCGGGAGTGGGGGCAGAAACAGAGATTTTCGGGAATTTTTTGAGCTCTTTTTGGTAGAGTTTGATATATTTTAGGGCAGTTTGTTCAGTTTTGTAGGTGATGCTGATTTTGGCAAGGTATGAGAAAGGTGGAAGTTTGGCTAGCTTGCGGTTTTTTAGAAGATAGTCGCTGAAAGTTTCGTAATCGGAAGTGGTGGCGCAGGTAATGGCGGGGTGATTTTCCTGATAAGTTTGAATAAAGACATTGGCCGTGCTAAGATGGCCGCGGCCAACTCGACCGATAACCTGGGTAAGAAGTTCAAAAGTATGCTCTTCGGAGGCGAAATCCGGGAGACTAAGGCCGGCATCGGCTTGAGCGATACCGACGGTGGCGAGCAAGGGGAGATCAAGACCTTTGGCGACGGTTTGAGTACCAATAATAATATCATAGTCGCCGTTTTTAACCTGTTCATAGAGAGCATCGAGGGTTTCAGACTTCTTGTTATCGGCATCAAAGCGGATGATTTTAGCGGAGGGGAAAAGCTTTTTCAGCTCAGTTTCAAGGAGTTTGGTGCCAAAACCCTTGTGGACGATTTTTTCAGAGTGGCACTCGGGACAGTTTAGGGGAACTTTCTCGGTGTGGCCGCAGGCATGGCAGATGAGTTTGTAGGTGTCTAGGTGGAGATTTAAGGGGAGAAAACAATTCGGGCAGAGAGCTTCATAGCCGCAGTTTTCGCAAATTGTAAGTGGAGCGGAGCCGCGGCGATTATGAAAGATCAGGGTTTGGTGATGGTTTTCAAGGTTGTTTTTAATGGCGTTTAACAGAGGGGTGCTGAAATAGCGGTTTTTGGAAAACAGGGAACGGTCTTTTAAGTCTATAATGCTGACTTTGGCGGGGTGAGCCTCCTTTTTGGCCTTGGTTTTTAACTCAATAAGGGCGTTCATTTTCTTGGCGAGGTAATAATCAGAGACGAGCGGGGTGGCGGTGCCAAGAATACAGGGGATGTTAAGAATGCTGGCGATTTGGCTAGCAAGGCGGGTAGAGGAATATTTAGGGGTGTTTTCTTGATAATAAGAAGATTCGTGGGCCTCGTCGATAATAATGAGGCCAAGATTTTTAACAGGGGCAAAAAGGGCCGAGCGAGGACCGATGATGATTTCGGGTTGCTCGCTTTTTAAGACTTTTTCCCAAATCTGGTGACGCTCGCGGTCGGTCTGGCGGGAGTGAAGGAGAACGATATTGTTTTTGAAAGTTTGTTCAAAGACCTGGACGAGTTGAGAAGTAAGGGCGATTTCAGGGACGAGCAAGATGACAGAGCGATGGGCTTTTAAGGCGTTTTCAGCCAGTTTGAGATAGATATTAGTTTTTCCGCTACCAGTAACGCCAAACAGGAGTTTAGTGGCTGTTTTGGTGTTCTCAATGCGTTCTAGGGCCTGTTTTTGGGCGGGGTTAAGGGGGATTTGGGACTTTTCTTCGGAAGAAAAGTCTGGGCGGAAAGAACCCAGCTTGGTTTCGAAGCCACGCACATGTCGCGACCTCGAAACGATATTTCTGCGGGTTTTTTCAAGGCCGTTTGGCAAGATAGCGCTGGCGACGGACGGAAGGGGATTTAGATAATAATCGGAGAGCCAGAAGAGAGATTTGAAGAGGTGAGATGGCAGAGGCTCATTGTATAAAAGTTTTTCGATTGGCTTTACTTTGAATTCTGGCTGTTCTACTTTTTTAACGACGACGCCGGGGATTTTGGAACTTCTCAGAGGTATTAAAACCAGGTTGCCAGGCTTTAGATTTTCTTCGGATGAATAAGTTAGGACATCAACATGACTTTGCCCGATTAGTTTGGCAGGTATCACCTCGTAAAACATATTATTATTATAGCATTAAACCAACCTGAGTAATATTGTAATTAAAACTGTTGTGTTTAAAAAAATGTAATTTTTACTAGATTTTTTTAACAGAGTGGGGTATAATAGAGGTACTAAAGAGTGTAGAGTTAATAATAAAAGAGGTATAGAATGCTAGACGTATTTATTACATCACGGGTGCGAAGAAAAATATTGGTGGTTTTTGCAAAATATCCAGACTTTAAGACTCATGTGCGGGCCTTGTCAAAACTAATTAAAGAGGATGCGGGTAATATCCAGAGGGAATTAAAGCGTCTTGAAGTGGCAAATTTCCTAGTTTCTCAGAGAAAAGGCCATATGGTGATTTATCAGACCAACAAGAAGTTCCCAATTCTTAAAGAGCTTCAGAGTATGGTTATCAAGAGTCAGCAATATGATGCTGCTGGCCAGCCAATTAAGGGTGCAAAACAGACTAAGAAAATCAGCTAACAGGGGGCTTGGTGCGGTATTCGGCGCTATTTTTGAAGTTGATGGAAAAGCGGGGGTTAGACGAAGAGTTTTTGAACCCCTGCTATGAGAAGCTTGCTGACCCGTATTTGCTTCCAGATATGAAAGAGGTGGTGTCACAGATAAAGCAGGCTGTTTCTAGCAAAAAGAAGATTTTGATTTATGGCGATTATGACGTTGATGGGGTGACGGCAACGGCGATTCTACACGACACTTTGACGCTCGCGGGGGTGGATGAGAAAAATATAGAGATGATGCTGCCGGATAGGTTCTCGGATGGGTACGGGATGAGCGAAAAAGTGGTGGAGCGGGCGAAGGATTTTGAGCTGGTGATTACGGTGGATTGTGGGAGTAATAACAGGGAAGTAATTGAGAAAATTTCGGTGCCGGTGGTGGTGACAGACCACCACGAAGTGATGGGGGAGTTGCCAGAAACGGCGGTGGTGAACCCAAAGAGAACCGACAAGGAAGTGCCAGAGGATTTGAAGAATCTTTGTGGTGCGGGGGTGGCGTTTTTCTTGGCAAGGGCACTGGTTTCTGAGGGGTTGGTGCCAGAGGGGCAGGAAAAATGGCTCCTTGATCTTGCGATGATTGGTACAATTTGCGACGCGATGAAACTGACCGGGGAAAATCGGGTGATTTGCCGGTTTGGAATGTTGGTGCTTTCTAAAACACGGCGGCCGGGGCTTTTGGAATTGATGCGGTTATCGGGGGTGAAGAAAATAGATACAGATGCAGTGGGGTTCCAGATAGGGCCGAGATTAAACGCGGCGGGACGGATGAAATCGGCAGATTTAGCTTTGAAATTATTGTTGACTGAATCCAAATCTGAAGCGGTGAAACTAGCAGAGGAACTAGAGCAATTAAATGCGGAGAGAAAGAGGCAACAGAGCGCGGCGGTATCTGAAATCGAGAAAAAGGGTATATCAGTTGAGCCGGTTTTGGTGGTGGTTGGCGAATGGCACGAAGGGGTTTTAGGAATTATTGCGGGGAGGTTGCTTGAACAGTATAAGAAGCCAGCGATAGTTTTATCAGAGATAGACGGGGTTTTGAAAGGCTCGGGGCGGAGTTTTGGGGAGTTTAATTTAGCAGAAGCATTAAAGGAGTGCCAGAAATTACTAATTAATGGGGGCGGACACGCTGAGGCTTGTGGGCTAAAACTTGAGAAAGAGCATTTTTTGGAGTTTTCCAGAGCAATAAATGAGTATTACAAGAGCTTGGGATTGAAAAACCAGGAGAGATTTTTAGAGAAACAGGCGGACCTTACGGTGGGGAAGCTCAGTTCGGTCTCGCTAGATTTTATGGGGGAGCTAGAGCTTTTACAACCGTTTGGCGATGGTAACCCGGAACCACTTTTGGCACTTTGGGAAGTAGAGGTGAGGTTTGTAGATAGGATGGGTATGGAGGGGAAACATTTAAGGCTGACGGTTTCGGATGGAGCAAGCACGATGAGACTTTTGGCGTTTTATGCACCAGAGGAGTGGTTCAAAGTACAACCTGGCGAAACAATATCAGTTCTAGTTTCGCCGTTTGTGAACGAGTGGAACGGGGTTTCCTCGGTGGAGGGGCGAATTGTACAGATAAAAAAATAAGCCCCCTTGAAGGGCTTATCTTAGACCAAGCTTGATGCGCTCGGTTTTTTCAGCCTTGCGAATCTCGCGAAGGATAGCGCGTTGGCGGCGCTCACGCTTTGAGATTGGCTTAGAAAATCTAAGCTGAGACTTAGCAAGAGGCATAGTGCCACTCTGTAAAACCTTGCGGTTGAAGCGACGAATAATGTTTTCGTTAGCTTCGCTCTGATCTTTTCTTGTAACTTTAATAGACATACTTGTTACATTATACCAGACCTCTAAAGATTTGACAAGGGTTTAATCTGGTAAAGTTAGAACTTCGTAGCCGTCTTCAGTGACTAGAACAGTGTGTTCGCAGTGACAAGCGATAGAGCCGTCATTTAAGATGACAGTCCAGCCGGAATCGTCGTCCTCCTCGATATGATTGGCGGGTTTGCCCAGAGAGGACATTGGCTCTATACAGAGAGTGTCGCCAGGCTTTAGGACATAGCCGTGGCCGCGTTTGCCATAATTCGGGACCATTGGGTCCTCGTGCATGCTCTTGCCGATAAAGTGACCGACATAATTTTCGATTACGCCGAGATGGCCGTTTTTTAGGACTTTTTCTACAGCATAGCCGATGTCGCCGAGGTGAGCGCCGGGACGAACTTGTTCGATACCTTCCCAGAGGGCAGACTCGGTGATGCTAATCATTTTTTTGACAGCCGGAGAGCCCTTGCCGACGAGCATAGTGAAGGCAGAATCGGTGAAATAACCCTTGTAGCCAATGACCATATCAAAAGAAACCTTGTCGCCTTCTTCTAGGCGGTAATCGGTCGGGGCGCCGTGGACGAGCTGGTCGTTGGTGGAAATACAAATGGCGCCAGGGAACTTTTCGGGCAGAAGGTCGTAGGCGACGATAGCACCACGCTTCACAACTTCTTCTCTGACCCAGGCATCAATTTCTTTTTCAGACATACCAGGTTTCACATAATTCTTGAGATCTCGTAAGAGATTACCAAGAATTCTGCCACCCTCGCGCATTTTCTCAATTTTATCTTGATTCATTATATATATTATATCATATTTTTGTATGGTATAATGGTTATGTATGAAAAGAGTTTTGTTTTTAGGTGCGCCAGGGAGTGGGAAGTCCACACAAGGACAGATGTTGGCCGAAAAATTGGGGTGGAAATGGATATCAACGGGAGAGTTATTGCGGAGTTCGGATGACCCCTGGGTGAAGGAGAAATTAAAGACGGCGGAATTGTTCCCAGATGAGATGATTTTCGAGCTTTTAACGGAGGCTTTAGCAGGGGTGGACGGGGCGATTTTGGATGGAGCGGTGCGGACAAAGGCACAGGCATTGTATGTGTTGTCGCCGGAGATTGGACTTGATACGGTAGTGGAGATTTCGGTGCCGAGAGAAGAATTATTGAAACGGGTGCTTCAACGAGGGAGAGACCAGGATACGGAAGAAATTGCGATACAAAGATTAGAAGATTATGATAAAATGAAAGGGGAGATACTAGAGGTTCTTCGGCAGGGGGGAGTCAAGATTTTTGAAGTAGATGGTGTGGGTACTCCGGAAGAAGTACAAGCAAGATTAAGAGAAGTTTTAAAGGAGGAACAATGATTATATTATTTGGGCCTGCGGGCAGTGGCAAGTCGACTCAGGGGCGGACTTTGGCGGATCTTTATGGCTGGCGGTGGTTGTCGGTCGGGCAAGTACTACGCGACTCTGGAGAATTTGATGATATTATGAAGGAAGGTGCGCTGGTGGATGATGCCACGGTAGTGCGATTGATGGATAAACAGATTGAATTTGCCGAGGCCGAGGGGATGGAA
Organism: Candidatus Saccharimonadota bacterium; assembly: GCA_030530605.1. GTDB lineage: Bacteria > Patescibacteriota > Saccharimonadia > Saccharimonadales > Saccharimonadaceae > Nanosyncoccus. The sequence goes on along the minus strand of JAUMUO010000002.1, from coordinate 142,731 downwards.
ATCGTGCTAGACGGTTATCCGCGCGACAAGGAACAGACCGAGATTATGTTGAAGGCTGGTTCTTCCTTCTTTGATAAAGTAGATGGAGCGGTGGTTCTTTCTGTGCCAGTAGATGAGCTTTGGCAGAGAATTGAACTTAGGGGCCGGGCGGACGATACCAGAGAAGCCCTGGAGAAGAGAATTAATATCTTTGAACAAAATATTGGTGCAATTTTGGACTTGCTACGCTCGCGGGAGATTCCGGTTTACGAAGTGGATGGGGTAGGGGAATTTGATGAGGTGACAGAGAGAATCAGGAAGGTTTTTGAGGAGATTAAGCCAAATACTCCGGAGGTTTTCCATACGGACCAGCTGGGTTCAATTGAAAACGATGCGAATTCTCGCGAGAAGAGCTACGGCGAATAGTAATATATAAACAGAAAAGCACCAGTTGGGTGCTTTTTTGAGCGTAAAAACAGAGAGGATTTGACGATTTGCGGGAAAATAAGCATAATCAGTGTTGACAAAATTAAGAAAGTGTGCTAGTATAGAAAGTAGTTAGAACATAAAATAAAAATTCTAACAAGAAAATTAAAAATAAACAGGAGAAAAAATATATGAAAAGAGCCAACGTCGAGAGTAAGGAATTATTCCTTCCAAACAAAGTAGTAGATAGTGATGGAGACGGAGACGAAAACTGGAAGGATGACACCATAGACGCACAGATTGAAGAGAGCTTTGAATTTTACGAAGACGAAGGCGAAAATATAGAAAAACAAAAAGTAAATAAAGAAAATTTAGAAAAGATTAAACAATTTCAAAGAAAGTTAGGACAAAGTGTAATAGAAGCGTTGGCTTAAAACTTACCAAATAATTTCTTGAGAAGACCGGGTTTGGTCTTCTCTTTTTTGCCCTTGGATTTTTTAGTGGCGGATTTTTTAACAGCGGAGCCGGGAGAGCGGGAAGCAAGCAGGGCAAGACCAATGGCGCTAGCATACTCAGGTTTGGCGATAGCATCGGCAATACCACCAAAACCGGTAGGGATGCCAATGCGGGTAGCAGTACCAAGAGCAGATTTAGCATAGACATCGAGATCGCGCATCTTGGCGCCACCACCGACCAGAACAATGCCCTCGGGGAGTTTTTTGGCGTAACCAGCAAGCTTAATCTCGTTGGCGACACCAGCAAAGATTTCGTCAAGGCGGTCGCGGACGACGCGGTTAACCTCTTTTCTGGAGAAGGCAAGCTCGGTGTGGCCTTTCTTTACGACGATTTCCTTATCGTCGTCCTTGAAGAGACCGGTGACGAAGCGGCGCTTGATATCTTCGGCGACTTCGGTCGGGACTTGGAGTAAGATAGCGAGATCATTAGTGATATTATTAGCACCGACGGGGATAACGCCGACATATTGGAGATCGCCATTTTCGTAAATAGCTACACCAGTAGTGGCATAGCCAAGATCTACTACGGCAACGCCGTTTTCACGCTGTTTTTCGGTCAGAACGGCAGAAGCAGCGGCCATAACAGACGGGACAAGTTTTTCGGCGGTGATAGTGGCGCCGTCAAGGGATTTGCGAAGATTAACGGCGGTAGGCATAAGGGCAGAAATGACATTGGCACGCATTTCAAGGAGAAGGCCAGTCATACCAAGAGGGTCTTTAATCCCACTTTGGCCGTCTAGGGTGTAAGAAAGGGGAAGAACATCAAGAATTTCGCGGTTCGCGGGGATTTTACCGAGGACGGTGGCACCTTCTACGCGGTCTAAATCTTCTTCGGTAATTTCGTGGTCCGGAGTGCCGAGGGCAATACGACCATCAGCTTGGATAGACATAACATTGCTGCCATTGATAGATACAAAGGCGGAATTGATATTAAAACCGCTCATTCGTTCTACTTCAAGAAGCATCTTATCAACAGCTTCAGCTGGGCCAGAAAGAGTATCAACCATACCTTTTTGCATACCAGCATTTTTACCTTCGTTATAACCAACGACAGAGATGGAACCATCACGCCCAACCGTCGCGACAACGGCGCGGATGTTTTCCGAACCGACGTCAATTCCCGCTACGTATCTTGTATTTTCGTCCATAATAATTTTATTATACCATAAGTTCTATGGCCATTTCAAAAAAAGTAAAAAATTTATCTATACTTTAGAAAATCTATGGTATAATAAAGAAAATGAGAAAAGTGAGGAGTTAAAATGCCTGAAGTTAAGCCAACAGAAGTTGAAAGCGTAGCAAGTATCAAAGTAATAGGGGTCGGTGGTGCCGGTGGCTCTGCGGTTGACCGTATGAAGGAAGTCGGTTTGACCGGCGTGGAATTCATCGCGGTGAACACAGATGCCCAGGCTCTACATCATTCGTCCGCAGACACTAAGGTTCACATTGGTAAGGGGCTTGGTGCCGGTGGTGACCCGGAAAAAGGCCGTGAGGCGGCCGAGGAAAGCCGTGAGCAAATCGGTAAGTCGCTTGACGGTGCAGATATGGTCTTTATCACTCTTGGTGCTGGTGGTGGCACTGGTTCTGGTGCTGGTCCGATTGTGGCACAAGAGGCAAAGGCGCGTGATATTTTGACTGTTGGTGTGGCAACTAAGCCGTTTACTTTTGAAGGCGCAAAGAGAAAAGAGAATGCTGACGAGGCGATTGAGAAACTTTCGCATAATGTTGATGCTCTTATCACTATTCCAAACGATAGATTACTTCAGACGATTGATCCGAGAACTCCGCTACTTGAGACTTTCAAGATTGCGGATGATGTACTTCGCCAGGGTGTTCAGGGTATCTCGGAGCTCATTACCGAGCATAGCTTGATTAACCTAGACTTTGCTGACGTAAAGGCGATTATGAAGAACGCTGGCTCGGCGCTTATGGGTATCGGCAAGGCGAGCGGTGAGAATCGCGCAGTGCTTGCGGCTCAGCAGGCAATTGAAAGCCCGTTGATTGAAGTAAAGATTGAAGGCGCAAGAGGCGTGCTCTTCTCCGTTTCTGGTGGCTATGATATGAGTATGTCCGAGATTCAGGAAGCTGCCGAGGTGATTACTGGCGCGGTTTCTCCAGATGCTAACATCATCTTCGGTGCTTCGATTAGACCAGAGCTTGAAGACGAGATTATGATTACTGTGGTAGCGACTGGTTTTGACTCAGATTATTACAGAGCGCTTGATGAAAAGAAGGCTGAGGAAGAGGCTAAAGAGGCGGAAGCCGAGGAAATTTCTGAAGAGAATTTGCCAGAGGCCGCAATTGTGAGCGAGCCGGAAGAAAAGCCGGAAATAATTGATGACACACCGTCCGATATTTCGGATGAGAAGCCACAGGTTTCTTCGACAGAATTTGCAAAAGATACCCCAAGAACTAGCATATGGGACGCAATTAGAGGTGGAAATAAGAATAGCGAAGAAGATGAGGAAGATTTGGATGTTCCACCTTCACTTCGCAACCGTATGAAGCACTAATCTCAAGTAACTTTTGGAGGTAAAAGATGCCGAGAAATATCAAAATCGGGGATAGTAAAGTCCTGGAGAGCCGGGAAACTCCTGATGGCACGATGATTCGGCGGCGGCGAATTACTTCTGATGGTACGCGGTTCACGACTTATGAGCGGATTGAACTTCCGGAATTGACAGTTTTGAAGCGGAGTGGGAATAAAGAGGTTTTTGATAGAGATAAACTATTGACTGCGGTGCGGAGGAGTGTGGGAAAGTTCTTTAATTCGGAAATGGAAGTAGAACAAGTGGTGAATTCGGTGACGAATCGGCTGTATGACCTCGGTACGGCGGAGGTGACTTCGCGGCAAGTTGGCGAAGCGATTTTGGATGTGCTGGCTGAGGTAAATGAAGTGGCTTATGTGCGGTTTGCGAGCGTATTTCGCGAGTTCAAAAGCTTAGATGAGTTTGAGAAAATTATTAGAGAACAAAGGGAAAAGAAGGAGAAAAAATGAGAGTAGTAGTTCTTACGAAAGAAGGATATGATTATTCTAGCGCGGTAGACACTTTTATTACGGAGCTAGAATCTCAGGCAATAGGGGCAGAAGTTGAAAGACTAGATCCAGATACTTATGAGGGTGAGAGCGTGGCGAGGTCACTTGATATTTTAGAGTTCCCAGCTGTGGTGGCAATGGACGATAGTGGCTCGGCAGTACAACAATGGCTAGGTATGCCACTCCCGCCGGTGTCAGATGTATCTTATTATATCAATCTGTGATATAATAATTTGTATGGTATATGAAGAGAGAAGAAGAGCGATAGAATATGAAAAGGCGCTCGTAGATTTTTGGAAGAAAAATAAGACCTTTGAGAAGTCGGTAGAAAATCGGCCGGAAGATGATTCTTATGTATTTTATGATGGCCCACCATTTATTACTGGCAATCCGCATCACGGGACTTTACTCTCTTCGATCGTGAAAGATGCGGTGCCAAGATTTTGGACGATGCGTGGTAAGCGGGTGGAGCGGCGCTGGGGCTGGGACTGCCACGGGCTACCGGCTGAGAATTTTGTAGAAAAGCAACTTGGTATTACAGACCGCAGAGAAATTGGCACAAAGTGGTCGCTTGAAGATTATATTATCAAGGCGCGCGAGTCGATGGTGGCGAATTCGGAGACTTGGCGGGGAACGATTGACAGAATCGGGCGCTGGGTGGATTTTGATAATTGCTACCGCACGATGAATAAAGATTTTATGGAAAGCGTGTGGTGGGCATTTAAGACCCTTTATGAGAAGGGGAAGATTTATGAGGGGCGTAAGGTTTTGATGTACGATACGAAGTTTGCGACGCCGGTGTCTAAGGCTGAAGTGACGATGGATAATGACGCGTATCAAGTGGTGACCGATCCGTCAGCATATGTCTTATTTAAGTCTAAAGATTTTTATTTGATGGCGTGGACGACGACGCCGTGGACTTTGCCGGCGAACCGGATGCTTGCGGTAAATCCGAAGATGAAGTACGGAGTTTATGAGATTTCTGGTAAGTTGGTAGTGGTGGCGGAGAAGTTGGCTGAAAAGGCGCTCGGCGAAGATTACAAGAAGCCGGTGAAGACTTTTTCAGGTCAAGAACTAGAGGAGATAACTTACAAAGATTTAATGGGGGATGGTGAACACAAAGTTTATACAGCCGATTTTGTCGGGGATGAGGAAGGTACGGGTATTGTCCACATCGCACCGGCTTATGGCGAAGACGACTATAATTTATATCTCAAACACGAGGACGAAGCAGAGTTCGTGGATGTATTAGACGAGAACGGTTATTATCTGCCGGAGATGGCGGAGAAATTACACGAGCTTGGCGTGCGCGATACAGATGGAAATGGTATTGAGATTTGGGCGGGGAATAAATTCATCGCCAAAGTTTTGGAAGAAAAGGGAATTGTTTATAAGATTGAATATATTAAGCACGAATATCCGTTTAACCCACGTTCTAAACAGCGGATTATGTATCGGGCGTTTCCGAGCTGGTTCTTTGACGTGGACGGTTCTAAAGAGTTGATGCTAGAAGAAAACGAGAATATTAATTGGTTCCCAGAGTATTTGAAGCACGGACGGTTCGCTAAGAATATCGAGGCGGCGCCGGATTGGAATCTTTCGCGCGATAGATTCTGGGCGACGGCGATGCCAGTTTGGAAGGGCGACAAAGGAACGGTTAAGGTAGTCGGTAGCTATGACGAGCTTTATGAGCTCTCGGGCGTGCGACTAGAAGATTATCACCGGCCGTGGGTGGATGAGATTGAGTTTGATATTGATGGTGAACACTTCAAACGAATTGAGAAAGTTTTAGACTGTTGGTTTGAGAGTGGTTCGATGCCGTTTGCTCAGCTTCACTATCCGTTTGAGAATAAGGAAAAATTTGAAAAGAATTATCCGGCAGATTTCATCGTGGAATATGTCGGACAGGTGCGTGCTTGGTTCTATTATGTACACTGTGTTAATACCGCTCTGTTTGGACATAACGCCTATAAAAATGTGATTACTACTGGCACTTTGGCTGGGAACGACGGACGAAAGATGAGCAAGTCGCTAGGGAACTTTACTGACCCAAATGAATTAATGGATAAGTATTCGGCAGATTCTCTTCGGTTACTACTGCTTTCTTCGCCGGTGCTTTCGGGTGAGGATTTTGCGCTACTTGATAAGGATGTGTCTGACACTGCTAGAAAATTATCCGGTATTTGGAATGTGTATGACTTTTTCCGCACTTACGCTAACGTCGATAAATTCCAGCCAGAAAATTCTAAATGGCTTCTTTCTCGGGCCGCGTCTCTCGCGCCCGTCTTCACGGGGCTCGAGCGCTTCTTCTCGGCAGCAGCCTCCGAACGCCCTTCGAAAGAACCATTTCAGAATTTTCTAGACATCTGGATTGTGTCGAAGGTGCATATGCTTCGCAACGAAATTACTGAAGGTATGGAAGAGTATAATATCCCGAAGGCGCTTTCTTCTGTGTTGCCGTTTATTGATGATCTTTCGAACTGGTTTGTGCGGCGTTCAAGGCGGCGTTTCTGGAAGTCTGAAGATGATAGCGACAAGGAAGAGGCATACGCTACGCTTTACTATGTTTTGCTTTATCTTTCCCAGATTTTGGCGCCGTTTGTACCGTTTCTAGCTGAGGAATTATACCAGAAGTTGACTGGCTCTTCCGACTCGGTACATCTTTTGGACTGGCCGGAAGCGGGCGAGATTGATACTGCCGTGGTAGAAGAAATGGAAAGAACCAGAGAGATTATCTCGGAAGGGCTTTCGCTTCGGATGACCAAGACGGCGGATGAGCCACAGGTAAAGGTGCGCCAGCCTTTGTCGCTGTTTGTCTATGCTGGTGAGAAACTTTCGCCAGAATATGAGAAGATGATTTTAGACGAACTTAATGTTAAGAAAGTTGAAAACGGCAAAGAAACGAAGCTCGATAAGACGATTACGCCGGAGCTTGCGGCGGAAGGTTTCTCGCGCGAGGTGATTAGGGCAGTCCAGGCGGCAAGAAAGAAGGCGGGACTCTTAGTTGATGATAGAATTAAACTCTCGGTTTCGGTTTCAGTTGCTCCGGAGTATGTTGAAAATGTGAAGTCTGAGGTGTTAGCAACTGAGCTGGTTTCGGATGGCAATTTTGCCTATGATGAGATTGCAACGATTGGTGACCAGCAGGTAACGATCTCTCTTGAAAAAATCTAAGAAGTGTGCTAGAATAAATAAAGTTAATTAAAAAGGAATAATATGAAGAAAGCAGTTGTCCTCATTTCCGGGAAGCAATATCTCGTTGAGGAAAAAGAGACCCTACGGGTGGACCTCCTCCCGGAAGGAACTAAAGAGCTCGAGCTGCCTGCTCTTCTCGTGATTGACGGTGAAAAAACTACGGTTGGTTCACCAGAAGTCAAAGGAGTAAAGGTCTCGGCCAAAGTTAGAGAAGAATTGGTCAAGGGCGACAAAGTCCGCGTGATTCGTTACCACTCTAAGAAGCGTGTTCACAAGGAAAATGGTCACCGCCAGAAATACTCTGAAATTGAAATTACTTCAATTAAATAACAAAAGGCTCCCAAACGGGAGCTTTTTTGTGTTATAATGGTTACATATGGCAACAGTGATTTGTGTTTCCAATCAAAAAGGAGGTGTCGGGAAAACTACGACAGCTGTTAATCTTGCTTATTATCTTGGTAAAGACAAGTTCAAAACACTTTTGATTGATTTTGATCCCCAGGGAAATGCCACCTCTGGGCTCGGGATAGACAAAGAAAATCTTGATAAGACCATGACGGATGTGGCGATGGGCGAAGCTACGCTTTCTGAAGTAAAGGTGGAAACCAAATATAAGAACTTAACAGTGGCGCCGACTTCTACGGATTTGGCTAACGCGGAAGTGGAGATGGCGGGCTTGAAGCAGAAATTTACCCAGCTTAAAAAGGCGGTTGCTGCAGTTGCTAATGAATATGATTACATTATTATTGATTGTCCGCCGAGTCTGTCACTTCTTACGGTAAATGCGATGATTGCGGCGGATTATTTACTGCTGCCGGTTCAGACGGAGTTCTATGCCTTGGAAGGTGTGGCGCAGTTGCTTGAAACAATGAAGTTGGTAAAGAAAGCCGGGAATCAGCAACTCAAACTGCTCGGTGTGGTGGCGACGATGTATGACAAGAGAACTTCGCTTTCCTCGCAGGTGTATGAAGAAATCAAGAAATACTTTAAGGACTTAACTTTTGAAACTACGATACCGAGAAACGTGAGAGTGGCAGAAGCACCAAGCCACGGGGCGCCGGTGGGCGGATATGATGCGTTGTCGCGGGGAGCAAGGGCATACAAAGAATTTGCAAAAGAAGTTGAAGAAAGAACCGGTAGGAGGAAGAAATAATGGCAAGAGGTCTTGGGCGAGGATTTTCAAGTTTAATCCCGACAGATTTGGTGGACGAAGAATTTGATATTACAGCGGAGTCCGACAAAGAAGTCTCAAAGCTTTTGGAAATAAAAGTTTCAGAAATCACGCGCGATGAAAATCAGCCGCGGCAGACTTTTACGGAAGAATCTTTGGCGGAGCTGGCGGCGTCTATTAAACAGCATGGAGTTTTACAGCCGCTAGTGGTAATTGAAGAAGATGGTAAATATGTAATTGTGGCGGGAGAGAGAAGATGGCGCGCGGCTAAGATGGCAGGGCTTGAGACGGTGCCGGCGATTGTGCGGACGATAGATTCACAAAATCGGTTGGAGCTTTCAATTATTGAAAATGCCCAGCGTGAAGATTTGAATCCGATTGAACTTGCGACGGCTTACGCAAAGCTTAAAAGCCAATTTAATTTATCAGTAAAAGAAATTGCCGAGAGAGTAGGGAAGAGCGAGTCTTCGGTGATGAACACGATGCGACTTTTGAATTTGCCGGAAGATGCCAAGAAGGCGATGGTGGAAAATGGTCTTTCGGAGGGGGTGATGCGGCCATTAATTACGGCAGACAAAAGCGTGATAGAAAAGGCAGTGCCTTTGATTGTTTCTGAGGGTTGGAGCGCAAGAAGAGTTGAACAATTTATTGCGGCGAATCGCAAAAAGAGTTCGGCGGTAGCTGTGAAGACAGATGCGCAGGCCAAACAAGAAATGATACTTTCTGAAAAATACGGTGCGAAAGTCCGGGTGGCGGCAAGGTCGGTGACTTTCTCTTGTAAGGACGAGAAGGAACTTTCGGAATTACTTGAGAAACTAAAATAAGTTTAATGTAATTTATTTAGCTGCTGGCGCAGTTTCTGCCTAGCGTGCGGCGTGACAATTTTATCAAACCACGATTCTTTTACCATCTGTTTTTTCGAGGTCAAAATTTCCACCACGTCCCCGTGTTCAAGTTTTTTGTTCAGGTTACTCATCTTGCCATTTATCTTCACCCCCATCACGTGTTCTCCAATTTCCGAGTGTAGGCGATAAGCAAAATCAAGTGGCAAAGCCCCCTTTGGCAAATCTATAATGTCTCCCTTCGGCGTATAGACAAAAATTTTATCCGCAAACAGATTAAGTTTCAACTTTTTAATGTCTACCTTCTTACCCGCACGAAGCTTGGCCGCCGTATTCTGAAGCTCTGTTATCCAAAGTAGCGAAGTCGGCAAATGTTGGATTTTCCCAGTACGATAATTTTCTGTGAGTTTCTGCTCGTTATAATAAAAACTCGCCGCCAACCCTCGCTCAGCATACTCGTGCATTTCGCGCGTCCGAATCTGGAACTCAATAATCCGTTTGTCTTTCGTAATTACTGTGGTATGAATAGATTGATAGCCATTTTGTTTCGGCACCGCAATATAATCTTTAATCCGGCCGGTCATCGGCGTATACAGCGAGTGAATTACACCTAGTGTTAAATAACAATCTGTAATGTCGGTAACTATCACCCTTAGTGCCGTCAAATCATAAATTTCGCCCATATTTTGATTGTGTTTGGCCAATTTTTTATGCAAAGAGTATACTGATTTTACTCGCCCATCTATCGTGAACTTAATTTTTTCACGCCCCAACGCCTCTGCCACCTCTTTTCGCACTTTCTTCAACGCCGTGGCTGCTGACTTGTTATATTCTTCAATCAAGTTTTGTAACTCACGAAATCTTTTTGGGTCCACATAAGAAAACGAGATATCCGCCATCTCCACGCGTAACCGCCCCATGTTCAACCGGTCCGCGAGTGGCGCGAAAACTTCAAGAGATTCTTTCGCAATCTTGCGTTGTTTTTCCGGCGGAAGTGCCGAAAGCGTCCGAAGGTTATGTAATCTATCTGCTAATTTAATAATTAGTACCCTAATGTCCGAGCCCATCGCCACTAAGAGACGTAGCAAATTATCTTTTGTTTCTGGAAGATAAGTATCAATATCGCGCATCCCCGAACGCGCATTGCTGAGTTTTGTCACCCCGTCCACTAAAAATGCTACTTGCTCACCGAATTCCTTTTTGATATCTTCCAAAGTTATATCGGTATCTTCTACCGTGTCGTGTAAAACTGCCGCGATAATCGTGTCTTCATCCATCCCCCAGTCTTCCACGATTTTCATCACCGCAATTGGATGGGAAATATATGGGTCACCAGACTTGCGCATCTGACCCTCGTGGGCTTTGGTCGCCATCTCAATAGCTTTTTCAATGCGTTTTTTATCAGCCACTAGAAAAATCCTTTACATTAAAGCAAAGTATGGCTGCTCAATTTGGGCGCGGGGGTCTTGGCCAAAGACCATAAGGGTACGCTCGAGGTCGTCCATAACATCGGAAATTTTGTCGTCGTCTTTTAGCTTGGTTTCAAGCTTGAGGTAGTAGCCGGAAACGCGATCGACTTTGTCTAGACACATGCGGGTGTCTTCGCCGATAGGCAAGATTTGACGGCGGCGAGAAACTTCGGACTTTAGCTCAAAACCTAGTTGATGAATAATGTTTACCATAGATACATAATCACTGACGATGACGCGATCTACGACATCAATGCCAGAATCCTCAATGTGACGCTTTAAGATTAGCTCATACTTAGGCGGGCGATCAATTGCCTTCATCTCGGTGCGCATAATCATACGGGGCATATTGTTGCCGGCTTTATAGCCACGAGGAAGATAAACCCGGTCGTGTTGCCAGACCATAGGTTCGAACTCAAGATCGATTTCGCTCATCTTGTCTTCTAGCTGTTCGCGACTTTTGATTTTAACTTTTGCTACAGCAGTTTTCATAAAGTAGCTCCTTTCCGGGCTTTGTTTGCCCATTCGTCGGCCTTTTCGTTTAAGGCGGTGCCGACGTGACCGCGGACAAATACTAAATTAACGTTGCCTTTCTTGTAAAGAGCATAGGCTTCTTTGACAAGGTCGAGATTTTTAATCTCGCCGGACTTTTTCCGCCAACCGTTTGTTTCCCAACCTGGAGCCCATTTGGTTAAAACATTAATCCAAAACTCTGAATCGGTGTGAATCTCGCACGGCTTGCCGTCGGCATATTTCATAGCGGCAATAATAGCGGAGGCCTCCATCTTTATGTTAGAGGTGTTCTTATCAGAACCGAGGGCAAGCGGGGTGCCATCATCAGATAACACAGCAAATCCGCCCGGACCGGGATTTGGACTTGCACTTCCATCTGTCCACAACACTAACATATGTGATATAATTATACCATAAATCTAATTGGAGGAAAAGATGGAAGAAAGTTTTGACGTATTTCACTGGGCGAACGAAGTAGATGAGATTAAGAATAATGTTTCAGTAGAACTATTCCTGTTCAATAAAAATTATACCCCGTATAAGGTGCGTTATTCAGATGCTTTGACGAGCTCAGTTAAGGAACTTTTCTTGAACGAGGCAGTTAAATATATTATTGAAGAAGCGGACAAAGGTTTGGAGTGCCGTGAATATGAGAAAAGCGACGGGGAAGAAAAGGTAATTTATCGGACAAAACTTTCTAAAGTAGGGCGAGCGGAAACTTTGCTTCACTTGATTGAGCAAGAATATCGCGATATGGATTTCTTCTCGGACAATGAATATGGGTTTAAGAAAATTAAGGGGATACTTGCGAAGTTTTCTTATCCGGATGCGGAGAGCGGGGAAACAAAAAGTTTTTATATCGCGAAGGGAATCTCGGCATCTTCGGCGCTCAAGGCTGGGTCTAGCTGGGAACTAAACGGGGAATCGTTTGAACCGTTTTCAGCGGAAGTGGCTTTGAAAATGCCAAGCGACAACCAAGTGGCGATTATTGGCGAGGATGTGATTATCTTTAACCAGACGAAGTTTGAGGCGCTGTTCCAGTATGATTATAAGTCGCAGGTGCTCGCGGAAGAAAAGGCTAAGGAGCTTTCGGAGAAATATAAGTTATCTTTTGCGGAGGGTTTGACTTTAGATACGTTACTCGCGGATAAGAAGCCGATTTTGAAAAAAGTTCAGGCGATGGATATCGCCGAGGAGATGACGCAGGAACAGGTGATTGATTATGCGGATGAGATGCATTTAGAATTAATGACGGATGACGATGGCTCTATTATTATTATGGATGATAAAGATTTGTCGATGCTAGTGAATTTGATTAATGAAGATTATTATGTCTCGCCGGTGAACGGGAAGAGATACGAGATTAAATCTAAGAAGTTGCTAGAGGATGCCGAAGGCGAACCGCCAAGAGGTTAAAATTTTAGAAAAAAAGGTTGCGCGGGCGAAAGGCTTGTGCTAAAATAGATACATAAACACAATAAGGAGGTTTGTAACCTATGCGGAAATGGGTAAACAAGTTTATTAAGGTTTTAATGGTATTTTTGCCGGCAGTGTTTGCTGCGGTATTTTGTTCTGCTGAGGTTTTTGCAGAAACAACCGTGACAATATCGAACAACGCCGGCGGTAAGGTTTCTTTCGGGAAAATCTTGCCGTCTAGCACCGGTACGGTGGCGACTGGTCAAGACACTCTGACGATCACGACGAACTGTGCAGAGGGTGTAAATTTATATGTTTCCGCAGTAAATGGGGGAAGTACCGCGCTTACAAACGCCGCGACCTCGTCTTCTATCCCGACTGTTTCCGCAAGCATAGGTGAGACGGCCGCAGCGCTCTCCAGTAATACCTGGGGCTTGAACATCACAGGTGGGGACACTTATTACGGCTTGCCGGCCTATTCCGCAAATCCTGGGACGCCGCTTTACACTGGCACGGCGACTTCTCTGCCGATTTATTACGGTGTAAAGGTAACAAGTAGCAGTGCGCCAGGTAGCTATACTGGCCAGGTGCTTTATACGGCAATGGTAAATTCGGAGTGTTTGAAATATACTGTCCATTTCGATGCGAACGGTGGTACAGGAACAATGACAGACCAGAAAATTGCGCCGGCGGTAGCGACGGCTTTGACCGCGAATTCATTTGAAAGAGATGGTTATAAGTTCCTCGGCTGGGCGACTCAAGCGACAGGGAAGACTGGCACGGCGGTAAACGGCGTCGGTACGGCGGCGGATGTGGATTATGCCGATGAGGCTGCTGTGACAGATTTGGCGGCTTCGGGCGAAACAGCTAATCTTTATGCGATTTGGGAACAAGACGGCTATGGTGAAGACACAATGCAAGGTTGGACCGGCTGTTCAAGTTTAGCCGCTAATGCTTCTGTTATGCTCACCGACGTGCGAGATAGTAAACAGTACGCCGTAAAGAAACTTCCAGATGGTAAATGCTGGATGATGCAAAACCTCACCATTGGTTCTACTGTTTCAGATAACTCCGGCCTTGCTCTCACTTCTTCCGACACCAATATCCCAGCAGAAGATACCAACACCTACTATCTCCCGCCAGCCGGCAAACAAGGAACCGGCACAATTACACAGGTTCCAAATGTAAGTGGCACCCCAGGAACAGCGAACTTCACCTCAGACGCTACCATAGACGCTCACGCTAAAACCCGGTTCAGAACTAAAAATGCTAGCTACACTAACGACAGCGACACTGGCTACTACAACTTCTACACTGCTACTTTAGGCTATTCCTATTATAATGACGGAATAGACCACGGTACCTCCACTCGAGACATCTGCCCAGCAAATTGGCATCTACCACATACCCCAAATACTACCTCTGGCTCAATTTCTTCAGTTGGTAGTGATAACGATTTCACCTATCTCGTTAAACAATATGGTTCCAGTGGTTGGAGTAACTCCGAAACAGCATATAATTATCGCAACAATAACTCGACTGTAAAAAACAAAGTATATTTGGAAGCCGCTTCACCACTTGCTACTAATACAGCTAATAACAATGCAGGTTTCTCGTACTCCGGGTACTGGGATGGTACGGATGGTAGCGCCAGCTTCGTTGGTTCCTACGGGTTCTATTGGTCCGCCTCTGTTTTCAATACCGACAGCGGCTACTACCTGAGCGTCAATTCGTCCTATGTGTACCCCCAGTACTACTACGACAAGTACCGCGGGTTCGCCGTACGTTGCGTACGTTCTTAGTAGTCTTTCCCCCAGCATCTTCCTTCTCTTGATGAAAAGAGTTATAATGATAAGCATCAAGTAAGATGGAGGAATTGAGATGGGTAAAAAAATACAGGCAGAAATAGATTCTTTGCCGCTCTTTGGAGCGGCAAAGAAGACAGTTCCTCCGGCCCAAAAGCCGGAGGAACTTGCGACAGCGGCGCCTTTGGTGCCGCTGGAGCCAACACTCGAGAAAGTGACTGCGCCAGCATCGCAAAGTTCATCTGAGGGAAGAAAAGAGTCTTTGCGCTACTACGAAAAGAAGCGAATAGTGCTTCAGCGGGAAAAGAAAAATCAGACCGAAATGATATTTATAAAGTCGCCATCAAAAAACTCGTGGTATAAGGCGTTTGGGCGTTCAGCGGTATATTTTGACGCTTTGTATAAAAATAAAATAGGTTCTAAAGCCAAGTTGCAGGCTGATAAAGATTATCAATTTCAGAGCAGGGAAGGATTTGTAAGTGTGCCAAATATCAAAACTTTGGCAGAAAAACTAGAACGGGTAGGAGTTGAATTAGTTGATGCGAAAGATGAAATCTACACTTTTAGTCTGGGGAAAAGAATTAAGACCGACGAATATAATTTGCTAAGAAAACAAACTCAGGCATTAGTGGAGCGAGCGAACGAAATGATAAAACCAAAAGAAATGATGCCAAATCTTTTTGAGGATATAAAAGAAACTTTTAGGACAATTTTTTGGGCGTTTAAGGATATGAGCGATTTGCCAAAATTGATGATTGGCAGAGAACTGGCAGGATTGATTAGAGATATCGGAGTAGAATATACCGTGATAGCAAAGAGTGATGGTGATGCGGAAGCGTTTTTAGATTTTGCAATGGAAAATGTGGATAGGGCAGACGGATACTTTTTAATGCTTTCACCACTTAGAATTATGAACGATGATAAACAATTAGAAATAGCAGGACTTTTGTCTAAATTGCGCAACCAAATTATTTTTGAAAAGAAAAAATTAGCAGTACAGAAAATTGAAAACGAGCACAAAGGTAAAAACAAGAAATGAGAACAAATAAAAGTAGAACTTCGAAAAATCAATTTATGAGAATCCCAGAGTGTGACGATGACCTGCTGGATGCGCTTTGGCAATCTTATAATATGGCCAAGCGAGCCAAGATGCGAACGGAAGATGAACATAAATTTGAAATGTATTTTTATGAGAATTTGAAGCAGCTCGATTATGATATTATTCACAGAATTTATCATCCGAGCCGAGGGAAAGCGTTCATTACGCATAACCCGGTGATACGAGAAATTTTTGCGGCGCCATTTAGGGATAGAATTGTGCACCATTTTTTGTACGCGATGAATGGATACTGGTGGGATAGGCATTTTATTTATGATTCTTATTCTTGCCGAGATGGTAAAGGTACGCTTTTGGGAGCACAAAGGATGCAACATTTTATGGAAAAAGCGACACAGGCAGGAACTAGAGAAGCATATATACTGAAAGGTGATATTTCGGGGTATTTTATGAGTCTGAATCGAGAACTTTTATTTGAGAGAATTTTGTGGGGGCTTGATAGACAGTTTCCAGAAAGGGGTTGGGAGTATGAGATTTGTCGGTTTCTGTGGCGGGAAGTGATTTTTGACGATCCAGTTTATAGAGTGAGGATGGCAGGTGGGAAAAAAGAGTGGAAGCCATTACCAAATAATAAAAGTTTGTTTTGTCAGCCAGTGGGGCAGGGAATTGTAATTGGAAATTTAACCTCGCAGCTATTGTCGAATATCAACCTTGATCCGTTTGATAGATTTATGAAGTTTGACCTGGGATTTAAATATTATGGGCGGTATGTGGACGATTTTTATATTATCGTGCCGGAGGAAGAGTTTGAATACGCGAAATTGATGTTTGAACAAGTGGTACCAGAATTTTTAGAAGATATGGGGCATAGGATGCACCCAGACAAGATTTATATACAGCCGGTCTATAAAGGAGCGCCGTTCTTAGGAGTAAAAGTTTATAGAGACCGATTGTTGCCTGGGAAAAGGTTCGTGGCAAATTTTTATCGAGCAGTTGAGGAATATATGAATAACTATAGAGACGATGAATCAATAACGTCGTATCTTGGGATGGGGAAGCACCTTCGTTCAAAAAAATTGAACAGTAAAGTCTTTGAATCAGTGGGGTGGGAGTACAAATTTTAAGATTTGGTTTTGGAGCCTCATTGGTCCTTCGGTCACGCAAGCGTGGGCGAGAGGCTCGATTTCAAAGGAGTGCTTTTTGAAGGAAGATGCTGGGGGAAAGACTACTAAGAACGTACGCAACGTACGGCGTTCCCGTTGTTCTTGTTGTTGTTGTTCTGGGGGTTCACATAGGACGAATTGACGTTCAGGTTGTAGCCGTTGTTGGTATTGTAAACAGAGGCGGACCAATAGTTCCCGTTGGAACCAACGTTGCTGGCGCTATCATTCGTACCATTCCAGTTCCCGGAGTACGAGAAACCTGCTTAAGTACGATTTTTGCCAGTTGAATTCCGACTCACCTGAACTTTCGCCGTACCCACACACAGTAACAACGAACAGAACTGGTATATTTGGAGACAACTTGGGGTCGCAGAGCTTCCCGTAGGAAACTCGCACTAATCTGTATGTGTCTTGAATTTTAATTTTTCAAGGGTATCTCCCATCTTCCTATTGAGCCGGTCGGGCAAAAGGCTATCCTCGAGGGCGATATGCCTTCAGGGGACCGGATACTCCTTCTATAATATATTATATTGTAAAAAATGATTTTTTGGGGCTGTTTTTCGGGTGATTTTTTGTTCATTTTTATAGTGGTCAAAAAGGTAGTGCTGGAAAAGTTTACTCATTAACATAGCCGGATGGGGAAGCGGAAGGCATGGCGGCGGCGACTTGAGAATCATTGGAAGTGGCAATAGAGGTGAGACGAGCTTTTTCAACGGCGAGGTCTTCTTTCTCAGCGGTGAGTTCAGCGATTTCGCTATCGAGTTCATTTAGGGTGTAATCATAAGAAGTGGCTTTGGTACCTTGAGTAAGATAAATCATACCCATAACGGTAATAAGCATTAAGAACATACCAATAAGACTGACTGGGCCGAGACCTTTTCTTTCGTGACGAATAGTATTACGGTTTCTGGTCCAACTAGAACTAATGTAGCTATTAGTTCCGCGTCTTGATGTATATTCTCCTGATCGCATTTTTTGTTTTTTACTCCACTTCTTGTTAATTTTTTATTTTGGTGCGGTCCGCCTGCCTGCTCGGCAATTGGCCCGATATAGACCGGAAGGGAGCGCGTCGCCACCGGCGCGGTATCTCCTTTCCGGGAAGGTCATATTTTCCACACTCCAAAGACAACTCTAATATCTTTTGGGCAGGGAATAATTCGTTTAGCGAACTAGTCCCCATATGGGGCTTTTGACAGCCCCTAAGGTACCTCAAGGACTATTTAACGGAAGTTAACCTTGATTTTTTGTACGCGAGATTTGTTCGCAACAATGATTTGACGTGGCATATTTGCCTCCTTTTTTATTTTTGTTGTTTTTATTTGTATCTAAACTCGGCGAGCGGCGCGAAGTTTCGCGGAGCGAGCACGAGGGTTGATACCGAGCTCCAAACTCTCCGGCACGACTGGGTTTTTAGTGATTATTTCAAGCTGAGATTCTTCGCCATAGGAAGTCGCTTCCTTGAAATAATTTTTTACTAACCGATCTTCTAGACTGTGAAAAGTGATGATTGCGACGCGCCCACCTGGATTCAATAAATCAGGCAGAAGTGGCAGCGTTTTTTCTATGATACTAAGCTCGTCGTTGACGGCAATACGGATGGCTTGGAATACACGGGCTTCGGGATGGATACGACCACGGCGGGGAAGAACAGTTTTAACTGTTTCCGCTAGGGCCATAGTGGTATTTAGTGGCCGAGACTTAATAATACGCAAAGCAACTTTTCGGGAAAGACCGGGACTTAATTCGCCATATTTAGTGAAAATGCCTATAAGCTCTGATAGCCCGCCGTGATTAACAATATCAGCGGCAGTTTTACCCTTTGACGGGTCCATACGCATATCAAGAGGGCCATCTTCTATATATGAAAAGCCACGCTCTTTGTTGTCTAGCTGCGGAGAGGACACCCCAAAATCTGCTAGTATCATATCGAATTTATTTCCACACGTGATAAGAGAAAACGCAGCGCTATAAAAGTCGTCGTGGATGATTTCTGGGGCTTCACCATTTTGGTACTTTGCCTTCAAGAAATTAATGGAATTTTCATCTCTATCTACGAGGACCGAATTTTTATAATTCCGCGTTATCGCCAAAATCTGACTGGCGTGTCCGGCATATCCAGCGGTGAGATCTAAGTAAGATTCTCCAACCTTTGGATTTAGGACTGCCACTGTTTCCGATAACAATACAGGATTATGAAATGTCTTCATTTGTGTATATATTATACACCATTGTTTGAGATCGCCCAAATGAGAATTTTAGTGTGTTTGTGTTTGTTCGATTTTTGTTTATTACAATAACGTTTACCACGATCTGATAAACCGGAGTTTATCTCATATCCTGGCAGTTGAGAGGTTATTGTGCATTAGTTGATTTATTAGAGTTAATTGGGAGGTGTTAATGGAGGTGCATACGGTTTTGATTTCGAGTGTCCTAAACCCGCACCAAAACTCCCATTTGGCCAACCTCAAACGATATTAACGTGCTTTTTGTTTTATGGATTTTTGTCTTTGATATCCATTGATTTAAGTATAAACGATTAGAAAATATTTTGCAAGAGTTTTTTCGGGTTTTTAGCATAAACTTTTCCACTTTTTGTCCAGAGTTTTCCCCCGAACAAAGCGTAGTAAAACCGAACAAAAAAACCGAACAGAGTTTTGATTTTGCTTGTGGTATAATAAAGATATGAAACGTGTTAAGTTTCTACGCTTATGCCTTGTTTTAGCGGTAGCAGTAATACTGACGAAGCTTTTTCAGATTCAAATTCTAGAGCACGATTTTTATGTAGCAAAAGCAGAGGCGGAGCATACGTCGCTTTATGATATCGTAGCAAAACGAGGTGAAATTTATATGCTGGACGGGGAAGAGCCGGTGCCGGTGGTTTTGAATACGACGGTGTTTTCGGTAATAGTAGATCCGCAAACAGTAAGTCGGGAGGCAGTTTCGGAGTTGCTTTCAAAAATAGAGAAATCTAGATGGGCAGTTTCGTCGGTGGATGAGATTTTTGAGGACGAGTCGCGGAGATATTTAGTGATAGCAAAGAACATACCGCGAGCAGATTATTTGAAAATTGCTGAAGAAGTTCCTGGTGGGGCTTATGTGAAATCTTCTAATCAGAGGGTGTATGCGGAGGGAGATTTGGCAGCTTCGACGCTTGGTTTTGTAAATGCAGATGGGGTTGGGCAATATGGTGTGGAGGGGGCATTAAATAAAGAATTGGCAGGTAAAAACGGGATGCTTAAAACTATTACGGATGTGAATAAAGTAGCTCTTTCAATAGGTGATGATAATATCAGAATTCCGGCTGAAGATGGGAAGAACATTGTTCTTACGGTAGATAGAAATATCCAGAAAAAGGTGGAAGATGTGCTCTCACAGCATATGAAAGATTTGGGGATTTCGCACGGTTCGGCGATGGTTTATGACCCGAATTCGGGGAAGGTAATGGCGATGGTTTCATTTCCGTCTTATAGCCCGGCAAATTATGGAGCAGTAGAAGACGCGAGTGTTTATGTCAATGATGTTTTGGAAACTCCGTATGAGCCGGGAAGTATCTGTAAAGGTTTTACAATGGCGTCGGCGATTAATGAAGGTAAAATGACGCCAGAAACGACTTATTACAACGAGGGCACGACAATGGTAGATGGATGGCCGATTGATAATGCCCAGAAGGAAAAACAGCTAGGTGAGATTACAATGCGGACAGCGCTCCAGTGGTCGCTTAATACTGGTAGTGTACAAGCACTTAGGTTGCTCGGCGGTAGCACAACTGAGATTACGCAGAGAGGGAAGGAGCTTTTGTATGATTATTATTACAACCATTATGGTTTGGGTCAGCCGACGGGAATTGAACTTTATGAAAACACTGGGACGGTGGTGCCGCCAGATTCCGAGTATGCTTATAATTCAACTTATGCTAATATGACCTTTGGGCAGGGCTTAAATGTGACAATGGTACAAGTGGCATCGGGGTGGTCCTCTTTGATAAATGGAGGTTATTATTATCAACCGACTGTGATAGCAGGGTATATTGATAAAAATGGTAATTTCAAAAAAGCCGAGAAAAAAGAGCCGGTGCGGACGACGGTGACTCCGGAAACTTCGGCGACAATGCGAGGGATGCTTCACGATACACGGTGGTGGATGGGTGACCCCGAGGAATACTACTTTGGCGGTAAGACCGGTACAGCGCAAGCAATTCGCGACGGGGCCTATGTGATGGATGAATTCGTTTCGGGCTATATTGGCTTTGGTGGGGCTTCTCAAGACCACCCAGAGTATGTTATAATTGTTAAAATGTGGGAAAAGGGAAGGACAACTTCCTCAGAGGAAGAAGTTCGTCCGGTATTTGAAGATTTGAAAATGTGGATGATAGATTATTTAAGAATTAAGCCGAATAAAGGAGGCGCGGAATAATGAGCATTAAGGGCGAAATGTTTTATGGGCTGGTTTTAGCACTTGGCGCGTTTCTGCTCGCGATGTTTTTGACGCCAATTTATACTTATTTTGCTTACAAGTATAAGTGGTGGAAGAAACAGAAAAAAGAAACTTTGACCCACGAGGCATTACCGGTGATGACGAAACTTCACGCGCATAAGTTCCGCCGAGCATTTCCGACGATGGCGGGCATTATTGGAGTGATTACGGTTTGGTTTGTGACGCTGCTTTGTAATTGGGAAAGAGGACAAACTTGGTTGCCGCTAATTGCCTTTGTTGCGGGTGGAATTGTAGGTTTAATTGATGATTTGATTAATGTGTTTGGTTCCGGCAAGGGAGCAGCGGGCTTGCGCGCATCAGTAAAACTTATTTTAATTACGATCGTGGGGGTAGCGCTTGGTTGGTATTTTGCAGTTAAACTTGGATGGAGCTCGATACACGTGCCGTTTATTGGCGAGTGGCCGCTTCCAGAGTGGTTTATGATTTTCGTGTTTGCGTTTGCGGTGGTGGCAACATCCAACGCGGTGAACATATCAGACGGCTTGGATGGTTTGGCTGGGGGAATTGCGATGATTTCTTATGGCTCATTTGGAGTGATTGCGTTGTTCCAGGGGCAATGGATGTTGGCGGCATTTTGTTTCACGGTTTGTGGATGGCTGCTTTCTTATGTTTGGTTCAATGTTCCGCCGGCGCGATTTATGATGGGGGATGTTGGCTCGTTTGCGCTCGGTGCTGGGCTGGGAGCAGTGGCGATGATGACAAACTCGTTGCTCCTACTTCCGATTATTGGCGGGCTTTTGGTGGTAGAGGCGGGCTCGTCTTTAATTCAGATTATTTCCAAAAAAGTTTTTCATCGGAAGATTTTCATTTCTGCGCCGATACATCATCATCTTGAGGCAAAGGGTTGGGGCGAAGCTAAGATTGTGATGCGATTTTGGGTGATTTCGGGCGTGCTGGCAATTGTGGGCGTGTTCTTAGCGGCAATTGGTGGAATCATTTCGCGCTAGTGCTCTGCGGTTTCCGGTTTTATAGTCTTTATGGTATAATTAAGATATGCGTAAGCATAAAGCCGATTATTTTATAGGTCTTGTAACTCTCACGTTGATGGCGGTGGGGTTGGTCGTGATTTTTGCGATTGGGCCACAGCGTGCGAACTTTTTGAATTCGGCGCTTGGAGTAGAAAAATACTCGGATAATTATTTCTTTATTCACCAATTAATTTCAGTGGGGCTTTCAATCATCGCGTTCTTTATTGCGACTAAACTGCCGGTGAAATTTTTACATAAATATGCCAAGTGGATTATGCTCGTAGCGCTGATTTTGAACGCAGCGTTGGCGGGCTTGGCTTTAATGAAATCATCACTTGCGATTTGTCAGTTGGGTGGTTGTAGATGGATTGGCACAGCAGGGTTTAGTTTTCAGCCGGCAGAATTTTTGAAGGTGGCACTGGTGATTTATCTAGCGGATTTAATGGCAAGAAGAAAAGAAGAAGGGGAACTAGAATCATTTTGGGGTTTCTGGTGGCCATACATTTTGGTTTCAGGACTTTCCTTATTCTTTGTAGTGATTTTTCAAAAAGACCTTGGTACGGGCTTAACAATTGTGGCGATTATCTTAGCAACGTTGTTTATGTCCGGGGTAAGGCTTCGGTATTTTGTAGCGGCCGTGGGGATTTTAGGGTTTCTTGGTGTAATGTCGATTGTGATTTCGCCGCACCGGATGGAAAGACTTTCGACTTTCAAAGGTGGTGGAGATTCAGACTCTTCATACCACATTGACAATGCTTTGCTCGCGATTGGTACTGGCGGTTTATTTGGAGTGGGGGTTGGGAATTCGGTACAAGCGACTGGTTATTTACCGGAGTCGATTAACGACTCGGTGTTTGCGGTGATGGGTGAAACATTTGGTTTCTTTGGTCTATGTCTTTTGATTTTAGCATTTACATTTCTTTTAATGAGACTTCTAAAAATGATTCCATTTTTAGACGCGGAAAAGGGAATTATGGTAGCGGGAGTGTTTGGTTGGGTGATGGCGCAGGTAGTGGTAAATGTGGCCGCGATGACAGGGTTGATACCGCTCACTGGTATTACTTTGCCGCTACTTTCTTATGGTGGGACATCGATGATGTTTGTGGCGTTTGCTCTCGGGCTTGCTTCGCAATGTTCAAGTTATACAGAAAGGATTGTTAGATGAAGGTTTTAGTTGTTGGAGGCGGTAGTGGAGGACATATTACGCCGGCAGTGGCAGTGGTGAGAGAGCTTCTAAAATTGAAGCCACGAACGCGAGTAGAGTTTTGGACGGATAGGAAATACTATGCTAATGTTATGAAAATTACAACAGAGATTGGCGTGTCGTGGGGTGAAGAAGATAGACTATCTGGAAAGAGACAGTATATTCGGGTGCGCAAAGTTCTTTCGGGTAAGTTTCGTCGTTATGCGGGCTGGAAATTTATTGATTATATGGAACACCCGTGGGTGGCATTTCGGGATTTGATACTTTTGAATATCGTGGGCTTCTTTGGATTTATTGCTGGAATTTTCCAGAGTTTCTTCAGGATGCTCGGTAAGAAAAATCGGCCAGATGTGGTATTTCTTAAAGGCGGCTTTGTAGGGCTTCCGGTAGGGATTGCTTGTAAGATTCTTAGAATTCCGTATGTAGTACACGAGAGCGATGCGGTGTTTGGGCTTGCGAATCGATTATTGGTGAAGAAGGCTCGCGTGGTCGCGGTGGGGGTAAATGAAGAATTTAAGGACGAAAGATTTAAGTTTGTGGGCGTGCCGGTGGCGGAGGAATTTAAGAAAGTTTCGCCGACGCGTCAAAAAGAATTGAAGCGGACTTTCGGGTTTGATCCGGAAGAACCGTTAGTGATTATTACTGGTGGTTCGCAGGGTGCGCAGCATATCAATGTTTCGGTGCGGGAGATTTTGCCGGAGATGTTGAAGTTTACGTCGGTAGGGCTAGTGGCCGGGCGGACGCAATATGAGAGTATGATAGACCTAAAGAAATATGAGATTTATGAAAAGGCCAAGTTGAAATCTAATTTCAGGATGTGGGCATTTAATTCGGCGATGTTTGAACTTTTGGGAGCGGCGGATGTGATTATTTCACGGGCTGGCGCAACAACGATAGCCGAGATGGCAGCTCTTTCTAAAGCGGTGATTTTAGTGCCATATGCGGCGCTTCCTGGTGGGCATCAGGTAAAAAATGCGGAAAGACTTTCAAAACTTTCGGCAGCAGAAGTGATTTCGGATGAAGAAATGGTGAAGAAACCGGAGAAATTACTGGAGATTGTAAGAAAATTAATAAGAAGTCCGAAGGTGCGAGCAGCTTTGGCGAAGAATTTACACGATACTTCAGCAACGGATTCAGCAGAAAGGCTAGCAAAGATTTTGATTGAAGTGGCTGGGCCATCTGAGGAAGGGAAGTAATGCGGGTTGGTAAAACCATTGGTGGGAAAAGGGAAATAGCCGAGTCTGAATCGGAGCGCCTCCAGTATCACGAAAAAGTGAAGAAGCGGAAAATTACTTCAGTGCTGATATTTTTTGCGGTGATTGCGGTGATTTTTATGGGGGTTTTTACGGTAATCAAGGGGATGCGTCGAGAGCAAAAATCTTCTGATGATAGTGGCAATAATGTGGCAAAGCCAACCATAGAAATTGTAGATGAGGCGTCGGTGGGGGTTTCTAGGAAGGCGCGTGAGTTTGTGGGCAATTTGGAACAAGATTTGAAAGAATACCAAATAAAACTGACGCGGGCGGTATTGCCACGGAATAAGACTCGTGAAGTGGACGTTTACGTGGACGGTTTTGAAGGGTATTTCAAATTGTCTTTAGACCGTGGCGCAGGAGTTTCAGCAGAAGATTTGGAACGGATGTTGCGCTACCTTAAGGGGCTGGGATTCAAAGGGGTGGAGTATGTGGATTTAAGAGTGGAAGGCAAAGGTTATTATAAGGGGGCGATGCAGGCCGAAGAGGGAAAGAAAGAGGAAGAACCGGCTGAAAATAACAGGGAAGAAACAGAGGTGGAAATAGGAGTAGAAGAAGTAGAAGAGGTGGCCCCAGAGGAAGAGGAAAATAGTTCGGTTTTTGTTCGGGAAGGGGAATCGAACGGGGAAGAAAACCCGGATGAAATTCCGGTCTATGAGGGGGAAAACGAGGGGGAATAGCAGTGGTAAAATCATAAATAGGGAATAAAAGTAGGGAAAAGTCAAATTTGAAATTTTTGGCTGTGAAATGTGGAAATTTCACGGTACGACCTCTGTAAAGTGGGTTTTGAACAAATTTGGTGTAGCTTATAATAGGTAAATACAAGTTCCCTCGCTTAATTCCTCACGAGTTGTTAAGCCACTGGTTAAAAGCCGTAAGTTTCCTCGCTCGATTCCTCGCGAGTTTGCCTTTCGGCTTTGAGCCACAGGCTTAAAGCCGTAAAATATACATTGTGCGACATTGGAGATTGAAGGAAAAGTTGATAACTCATACGTCTGGATTTGGCGGGTTTTTGGAGGTCTGGCCAGGATTTGCTTTTATTTCGCATTTCCCTGCGTTTTTAGCCGCATTTCCCTACTTAGACGTCTTTGTATATTGCTTATGCTTTGTGACGCTTAAAAAGCCTCTAAATGGCCTTACTTTGGCTTTATAGAGTTCTACCCCTGTTATAACAGGGGTAGAACAGGGGGAGCAACAGGGTATAGTAGGCACAAAAATAGAGGTGAAGTAGGTAATTAACAGGGGTGGAGAACTATGAATTGGAATTATTAGGGGCTTTTGGGCCTTTTTTATAGTGGCGGCGGTTCTTATTATAGTGCTTGTAAGGTTTTTTAGGCTTAGTGCTTCCCTGGCTTTCAGGCTTAGAATTTTCCGACTTTTCATTTCCCTGTTTTTCGGCGACCATTTTGCCAAGATCTTTTAGAGTTGGGCGGTCGGTCTTGCCTTCGGCAGTGTCTGGAGAAAGATTCTGGCGACGGAAATCGTCTTTAGGGGTGGATGGTTTGACTGGACGAGGCTTTTTTAAGTTCGGTTTTTGTACGGGTTGATATTGGAAAACAGGGGAATCGTGGGAGATAGAAATTTCCTGACCGTCTGTGAGTCGGTCGTTATTCCCTGCTCCTGCCTCGCCAGCAGCACGGCCGGAATCCGAAAGTTCCTTCTTATATTTCTCAGACTGTTCAATAGTGTCGCGGATTTCTTTTTCAACTTCTTCCCTGCTTCTGGCATAACCTTTTCTAGAATTTTCAATAATAGCGGCAAAATTATCCTCTGGGGTTGGCGGGATTGACAAGGTGGTGGCAGAGAAGGCCGGGACCTTTTCGCCGTTAATAATCATAGAGATAATGAAGTGGCGGTTGTTCATTTGTAAGAGGTCTTGGGCCTCAAAAGTAGGCTCAAATTGTTTGACTAGAACAGGGGCGTCGTCGGCGGAGACACGGAAAGAAATAGTGGTACCGACGTTGCCAAAGACGGCGTCGCGGACAGATTCGGTCATCTGGGAAATATATTGGTTAGCGACAGTGAGGTTGAGACCATATTTTCTAGCCTCAGAGAGAATTACAGCAAAGCTGTCGGTGGCGAAGTTTTGGAACTCGTCCACATAAAGATAGAACGGGCGACGGTCGGCGACATTAGGAATATCAGAGCGAGACATAGCGGCAAGCTGAACTTTAGTGACGAGGAAGGAACCAAGAATACCAGCGTTGTCTTCGCCGATGAGGCCTTTGGAGAGATTTACAACGAGGATTTTGCCTTCATCCATAATACGACGAACATCAAAGCTGGACTTTGGTTGGCCAATGATATTTCGGATGATAGGGTTGGCAGTAAAGGCACCTACCTTGTTGAGAACAGGGGCGATAGACTCGTTGACCTGTTTTTCGTTCCATTGACCAAACTCGTGCTTCCAGAACTGAAGGACGGTGACATCTTGGCAATACTCGAGAGTTTCTTTTCGGAAATCTTTGTCGGTGAGCAGGCGAGAAATATCGAGCAAGGTGGTCTCAGGACGGTCTAGAAGAGCAAGGAGAGTGTAGCGGAGAATATGCTCGAGACGCGGACCCCAAGAATCGCCGAACATACGCTTAAGAACGCCGATGACCTCGGAACAGACATTAGGCTTTCTACTTGGATCGGAAATTTCAAGCGGGTTGAAGGCCACTGGGAATTCTCGGTCGGCAGGGTTGAAGTAGACTACATCTTTAATGCGAGATTTTGGCACGTAACGGAGGTTATTGATGGCGAAGTCGCCGTGGGGGTCGATGATACAATAACCCTGGTTGTAGAAGATGTCAGAGAGAGCAAATAGTTCAAGCATGCCGCTTTTCCCTGCCCCAGTTTGGCCAATGATATAAACGTGACGTGAGCGGTCGCGACGGAGTAAACCAAATTGATGATTAATGCCACGGAAATTAGTAAGACCGAAGGCGGAGATATTTTCGTCGGTAATGCTGTTCCCTGTTAGAACCGGGAGAGAAGCCGGAGGCTCAGCGGTCTTAGAGTTGGCCCAGACGATATTTGGTGTTTCAACAGAGGTGTGCGGGAGGTGGTAAACCGAGGCAAGTTCAGAGATGTTTAAGATAAAGCCAGAGCCTAAAAATTCGCGATTTTTGTAAGCATTTAGAGCAGCGGGATCAAACGAACCAGGGGTGGAAGTAAAACCATTTAAGTTGGTAGAGTTAAATTGTTTGAAAGTACCAACGAGAGCTTGCATGTTGAGCTTGGCGTCGGTCTGGTCCTGACCGAGGTATGCTAGGCGAATCTTAACCTCATAGCCAAGTTTGGTAGCTTTTTCTTCGGCTTTTTCGATTTGAGTTTTAACGCGTTCGGAAAGTTCTGGCTTGGTTTCAGAGCCAGAGCCTCCTTCTGGGGGTTTAAAGAGCGCTCCGAAAGCGGTAATGACCCAGTACCAGTCGATGCCGAGGAAATTAACGTTTTTGCGACCAGACTTCATTTTTTGGACCCATTTGTCGGTTGTGGATTTGTGCCAGTCATCCGGAATGGGGCGGGTTTCGATTTGAATCCAAAGCTCCTCGTTATTTTCGGCACTTAGTTTAGCAAGGGTGCCGGTAATGCCAGCAAGCGGGTCTACCTCAAAGTTTTCAAAGGTTTTAATCGGGAGAGCCTCATTTTCGGTGAGGATAATCTCAGAAGTGTAAACAACCGGATGACTTTCTCTGGCGGCATCAACATAATCTTCTTTGACGCGATGAATCTGAACAGTAGGATATTGAGCGTAAATTTGACCCTCTACGAAGCTTTGGAGAATTTTTGGTACCCAGACATAGAAACGGATTTGGCCGCTAGTAGAAACAATTTCGAAGCTAAGATGTTCCTGAACACCGCCATTTCTTTTGAGCTCGTTTTTATCTCTTAAGATACCGTGGAGTGAAGCAAATAACTGCTCGGCGGCAAGCTCTTTTTTATCATTAGTACGAGGAATCTCGAGCATAAGAAGGACAGAATCAACATTTAAACTTTTTCTGGCATTGGCTTTCTGGTAATTTTTATAGGTTAAAAAGCCCAAAATCCCAACGATTGGAACCCAGACTATCGGCATCAGAATAAAGTGTAAAATATCTGCCAACATACTTTAATTTTATCATAAAATTTTGAATATGAAAATGGGAGGCGACTTTGCGCCTCCCGGTAGTAAGGGGGTGTTTTTTTATTAGACATAACCAAGTTTTCTAAGGTTAGCAAGCTTGGCTAAATTCCTTAGTAGCTCGTTCAGAAGTAATATTTGATGATCGAGTTCTTTTAGGAACTCATCTTTTGAACATTCGCCCTGCCGAAATTGATGGCAGGAGGCGTCGATGTTGTTGACGGCGAGCTTGAAGAGTCGTTCGACGTCTTTCTGGTCGGACAGAAGCTCTTGATTTTCGCCGTAGAGTTCGTTCCAAATATCTAGGACTTGCTGTATCTCGGTAAAAGCCCTTTTTATTTCCGTGACAACGCCGGTACCGGACATACTCGCACAGGTGTGGTGTTCAGCGCTCTCAAGCCATTCGGCGATTGTCTCGGTTCTTTTAGCATCTTTCTTGTCAGCTATGGCGACATAACAGAGCAGACAAACCAGCACGACTACACCTATAATAAATAAGGTTATAGTGCCAATCCAAATGCCCCCTTTAAATGTCAAAATACACCCCGGTTATTAGATTATACCACAAAATCTATTTTTTAGCAATAGTATAAGCGTTGCGGTCGACTTTTTCGAAGTATTTTTTGTTTTGAAGGTTTAAGAGAATAGTAGTTTCTTTAACTTTGCGAGAGTGAAGAACTTCGCGAACGATTTCCTCGCGAGTAAGCGGCTTGCCAGCTTCTTTTAAGATACTGGTGATAATCTCAGAAACGGTACCCTTTTTGTAGCCCCAAGAATCAAGAGCATAGATACCGCGGCCAATTAAGACGAAGCGAGAATCTTTAATAAGCTCGTTGTGGATAGCCTGGACGGTGACATTTTTTCTCTTGAAATTAGATTCTGAAATAGTCTTGGCAATATCAGAGAAGTGCATTGGTTCTTTATTATTCTCAAGAACAACGTAAATTTTGTCGCGGATATTCTTAGGGTTGACGGTCGGCCATTTGGCAAGACCCCAGAGGCCATTAAGAGTGGCGAGGAGTTTAGAAACACTGGCAATAGCAGCAATGTGAGAAGGATGTTCGTAATTTAGCTGGCTGTCTAGTTCGTCTAAAGTCATTGGGGCTTTGTTCTTTTTGATAACCTCAATAATTTCATCAACTTTTTTCTTGATTTCGCGGTCGTCGCCATACTCGGCGATGCCGATAGCCTGGAAATAGCGGTCGTTTTCATCAACGACGGTTAAACCACTAGAAACAGAGGCGATAAAACTAAGACCAGCACGCTCGGCTGGGGTAGTTTCTCGGCCATAAACTTTATCAGCGAGGTCGGACACTTTGGCAACGCGGCCCATCTCGGTAAGATTACGGATAAGAAGTTTTTCGGCGGCCGGGAGGGCAGGAATTTCATCATCTTCAGAGACGACACGGAGGCGAATTAAGATGGCTTTTTCGAGTTGACGGACACGCTCACGAGTGATAGAGAGCATATCACCAATTTGCTCAAGAGTTTCTTTGTAACCAGTAAGGCCAAAACGACGAGAGATAATCTCGCGCTCGCGATCTTGCTCAATAATACTAAGACTTCCTTTGATTGCTTCTTCAATAGTTTTGGCGTTCTGTTCCATCTAAATTCCTTTGATCCACCGGTTAAATACTGATAAACATTTAGCCTATAATAACACTTCTTTGTGTCGGCGTCAATAGTATTATTTACAATAAAAACCTCCCCCTCGGTGCATCTCGAGGGGGAGTAGAAAGGAGGTGAACAAGTCAGCCGCCAAAAATCTTTAAGAGTGTTTCATCATCCGGGATAGGGCCAGTGAGATCCACTCCGTGGGCGGCGGCAAGAGTATTATTCAGAGCTTTGAGCATAAACCGAAGGACGTGGAGTTGGTTAGCATAAACCGGCCAGATTTCCTTAGCGTCTTTTAATATCGGTAGAAGAAAATAATGAGTTTCATAAACATTTTTAATGATGGACTCTTCGGTCATATCTTCTTCCATAGTAGAAAGGTTGTCGCACCGATCCAAAGCTTTGCCGATGGCAGAATTTCTGCGCTTGATGAGATTATCATAGTAGCGTCGTTTGGCCTCAAGCTTAGTCTCGTGAGGGTCCTTTCTAAAGGTGATACATTCAACATCGAGCTTAATTTCGTTGGTGGTGTCAAGTTCGCTGACAAGGATTTTGGCATCCTCGATTACATCGTGGTAGGCCAACATCGCAAGCAGGCTATCGTCACGAAGTCCCAGCCCGAGAGCCAGGCAGATGAGTGACAAGGGGTGAACAATGTAGGGCTGGCCGGATCTCCTGGTTTGGCCATCATGCCTTCTACGCATCTCGCCCAGAGCTTTCATAGTCTCCGGATGGAGACCATCACTACAGGCACCACGAACATAGGTGAACATTTTAGAAGCATCCTGATCTTTCATAATATCTCCTCCTTTGATGAAAAAGAACTTAACGATAGTTACTTGGATTGATTATAGCATAAAAATAGCCCTCTAGCAGTGGCTACTTTTTGGATTTTTTCTTGGTGGATTTTTTGCGGGCGACTTTATGGGGTGCGCGGCGGCGAGATTTGGGCTTTTCAGCTAGCATTTTTTCGGCTTCTTCTTTGGTGATTTTCCTGGGGTCTTGTTCTTTTGGAATTTTGACATTGTTAAAACGGCCGGGACCTTTGACATAAGGACCGTAAGCACCGATAATAATCATAATATCACCCCAGTCGGCAATGATGCTGTCGATTTTCTTTTGGTAAATTTCCTCGGCGTCTTTGAAGGTGATTTTATAGGGGTCGTAACCCTTAACAGGGATGTTGTATTTGCCACATTTTAAGTATGGGCCGAAGGGGCCGGCGGCGGCGATGATTTCGGTGCCGTCCTTGGCGGTGCCGAGGGTGCGAGGGAGAGCCGGGAGGGCCAGCTGTTTTAGAGCTTCCTCAAAGGTGACAGTTTTAACGGTTTTACCCTTTGGAAGTGGTGCAAAGCGGGGCTTTTCACCAGTTTCTTTTTCGTTGTCGCCAAGCTGGATAAATCCGCCGTTTTTGCCGATTTTGGCATAGATTGGTTTGTTCGTTTTCGGGTCGGTGCCAAGAGCGGTGGCGTTGTTATATCTGTTGATTTCGTCGGAACTTTTAATGAGTTTAGAGAAAGGACCATAAAAATCTTTAAGCATCTTCACGCGACCGAGTTTTTTCTCGGCGATTTTATCAAGATCGGTTTCGATATCAGCAGTAAAACCATAATCGACAATTTCTTCAAAATGGTCGGTCAGAAAGTCCGAAACGAGCTCGCCAACAGGGGTCGGGAGAAGTTTGCCTTTGGTTGCGCCGGTCCTTTCAGAGACGGTTTGATCCGTAATTTTGCCCTTTTCAAGAACGATTTCTTTGACCTCGCGAGGCTCACCCTCGGACTCGCCTTTTTTGACATAACCGCGAGACTGGATGGCGGACATAATTGAGGCGTAGGTGGACGGGCGGCCAATGCCGAGTTCTTCTAGTTTCTTGACTAGCGAGCCTTCGGTGTATCTGGCGGGAGGCTTGGCAAAGGTTTCTCTGGCGGCGATTTTCAACATTTCGATTTCTTCGCCCTTTTTAAGAGGTGGAAGTTCGGTATCTTTGGCGTTGCCATAAACCTTGAGAAAACCGTCAAAGATGACCACTTCGCCTTTGGCGACAAAATCGTGGCTAAGTTTTACGGTGGTTTTGGCCACTTTGGCGTTAGCCATCTGGGTGGCGAGGGTGCGAGAACGGATTAAATGATAGAGTTTTTTCTCATATTCGTTAGCGCCAGCCGAGATTTTTTCAATGTGAGTGGGGCGGATAGCCTCGTGAGCCTCTTGGGCGCCAGCCGATTTAGTTTTGAAATTACGAACTCTGAGGTATTCTTTGCCGTATTCGTTCTCGATATATTTGGCAATTTGGCCGAGAGCCTGTTTACTGAGGTTAAGAGAATCGGTACGATGGTAAGTAATGTGGCCAGCCTGGTAGAGCCCTTGAGCGGCGCGCATAGTGGTGGTAGAGGAGAAGCCGAGCCGGGCGTTGGCCTCTATTTGAAGAGCGGCGGTAGCGAACGGGACGGGGTTAGCTTTAGTCCCCTCGGTTTGTTCAATGTCCTCCACCTGCCATTTTTGGCCGTTTAAGCCCTCTAGGAGCTTTTTAGCGGCGTTTTCGGAAGTAGGCTGGGAATTGTTAAGGGTGGCAGTAAATGGCTCTTCCTTGGCGGTTTTAGTAGTAAATTCGCCAGTAACCTTGTAGGTAGAGCTGTTTTCAAATTTCTCAATTTCGCGTTCTTTTTCAACAATGAGGCGGAGAGCCGGGCTTTGGACGCGGCCAGCGGAGATAGCACCAGGGACTTTTTTGCGAACTACCCCTGATAAATCATAACCAACCAGCATATCAAGAGTCTGGCGGGCTTGCTGGCTTTCCACCATTGCCATATCAACGGTTCTAGGGTGCTTGATAGCCTCTTTAAGGGCCGGCTCGGTGATTTCGTGGAAAGTGATGCGGTGAGTGTTTTTCGGGAGTTCTAGCACCTCTAGTAAGTGCCAAGAAATAGATTCCCCTTCGCGGTCTTCATCAGTTGCGAGCCAGATGGTGTCGGCTTTTTTGGCCTCTTTTTTCAGTTCCGCTACAATATTTTTGTGATCTTCGTCAATTTCATAAGTAACCTCAAAATCGTTTTCAGGATTGACTTTAGTATCTTTTCGGATGTGTCCAACAGAGGACAAAACATGAAAATCCTTGCCAAGATACTTCTCGATAGTTTTGGCTTTGGCCGGAGACTCTACGATTACGAGATTTTTAGACATATTTATTATATTATCATAGATTGTGATTTTAGCAAGCACCAAAAAGGCCCTAGAATATGGGTGGGCTTTATTCTAGGGCCTTTTTCGCCCCATAACACTTCCTTTGTTAGATACCGGGTCCACCCCGGAAGCGCGACCCACCTCACACAAAACGGGGTCCGCCGGTTATGGGGATTGCTATATTCTCAAAGTGCAATTCTTAAGTGGAGGTAATACTTATTAAAACTTACAACCGGGATGGTGGGTACCATCATAAGAAATTGTAAGCCCGAAAAGCGTTTGAGAACACAGCAATTCAGACTTCCATTTTCACGCGAGACGCGCTACAATGGAAGTAGAATTATGATTTTTTAGGTGCGGTGTGGACATTTAGTAAATGCCCAACTGATGAGATTATATCACACAAAAAAATAAAAGTCAACACTTTTTTCACAGTTTTTATGAAAATCAACCAAATTCGACCCCTGGAGGCGAAATTTACAGAGGTGTTAGACGCTATTGCGCTTAAGCCTAAAATGTTATATTTTATTGGAAAAATGCCGGAAAATGTGTCTAAAACGGTGGGGATTGTGGGGGCAAGAAAATGCACTTCTTATGGCGAAAAAATTGCCTATGAGGCGGCCTATGAGTTAGCTTCGGCGGGGGTTTTAATTGTGTCGGGGTTAGCCTACGGGATAGACTCGATTGCGGCGAGAGGGGCGTTGGATGCGGGAGGGAAAACCGTAGCGATTCTTGGTACGCCGATTGACCGACTTTATCCGGAGGAACATCAGGCATTAGCAGAGGAAATTATCGAGAAGGGCGGGGCGGTGATTTCGGAGTACGCGCCGAGGAGCGAGGTAGAGGCGCCGTTGGGGCCAGATGAGACAATGAAAAACGGCTTTAGAGAGTTAAATTGCCGAACTTCGTTTCTCTATCGTAACAGGTTGATTGCTGGCTTGTCTGATGCGGTATTGGTGGCGGAGGCGGCGGAGAGAAGCGGCTCTCTAAATACTGCTTCGCACGCAATCGAGATGGGGGTGGAGCTATTTGTGGCGCCGGGGGATTTAACCCGAAAGACTTCAGCTGGGTGTAATCGTCTGATCGCCGAGGGGGCGCATCTTTATACGAAGCCAGGAGACATTTTAGAGGTCTTGTTCCCTGGTGGACTACCGGGAGAAAAGAAGTCGCGAAAAATGCCAGTGTTTGCTGGCTCACCGGTGGAGAAGGCGATAGTTCAAGAGATTTTTTCTGGCAATACGGATGGCGAAAAGATTGTGGAGAAACTTGGTATCTCGGGGGCGGAGTTTTCGCAAGCAATTACGATGTTGGAAATCAGGGGCCTAGTCCGGCCACTGGGTATGAACACTTGGGATCTAAAAAGATGAGAGTTCTTCAGAAACTTGTTTTAAGATTTCGGGTAATTTGGTTTTTTCCTCGGGAGTAAATTTAGAGAGCACAAAATCCACGTCGCCGATTTTCTTTCTGAGCTCATCGTTACCGGTGCCAATGCGGAGTCTTTTGAAATCTTCGGTTTTTAGTTCGGCGATAACGGATTTGAGGCCGTTATTGCCGCCGGCGGAACCCTTTTCGCGACGGCGAAGTTTGCCAAAATCCAGGTTAAAATCATCACAGACTACTAAAATATCTTTGGTGTCAATTTTGTAGAAATTCTGAAAAGCTTTGACTGGTACACCAGAAGTATTGTAGAACCCCTGGGGTTTAATAAAGATGCGGTCCTCGTCTTTTAGGTAGATAGCGCCAAATTTGGGGTGGGTTTCCCAAGTTAAACCTTTAACTTTGGCATAAAAATCTAGGGCAAGAAAGCCGGAGTTGTGGCGAGTAAAATTATACTCGTTGCCGGGATTACCAAAACCAACAACTAGTTTCACTTTTCCTCCTTTTTCCCGTTTTCACGGAAAGAGAACATAATAGGGGTGCCAATGTAAGGATAAGCCTCACGAATTTTGCGCTCTAAGAAACGTTTGTAGGACCAGTGGAGAAGTTTCAAATCGTGGCCGTGGATAACGAACCAGGGTGGGCAAGTATCGGTTTGGACGATGTATTTAGGCTTGGGGTGAGTGTTCTTGAGACCAGCTGGCGGGTGAGAAGCGACGGCTTCTCTCAGAATTTTGTTGAGCTCGGAAGTCTTCATTTCGTGGTGGCGTTCTTCATCGATTTTTAGGGCCATTTCAAAGAGTTTAGTAACATTTTTGCCGGTTTCAGAGCTAGTGAGAATTACAGGGGCATAAGGTAAGAAGTCAAAATCATATTCGAGGTCGTCTAGGATTTTTTCGGTGTCATCTACGAGGTCGGTTTTAGTGACGACGAGTACAATTCCCTTGCCGGCTTTGATAATTTCGCCAGCTAAAGTTTGGTCTAGTTTGGCGTGGGGCTCGGTGGAATCAATGAGAAGGGCGCAAACATCGGCTTCTTCGATAGCGGCAAGAGTGCGGAGGGCGCTAAATTTTTCAATGCCAACTTCGCGTTTGCCGGGCTTGCGTAGACCAGCAGTGTCAAGAATTTCAAGAGTTTTGCCCTTGTATTTTACTTCTACACGGTTAATATCGCGGGTGGTTCCCTGTTTGGAGCTGACAATGGCTTGCTGCTTTTTGCCGAGGGCGTTAAATAAGCTCGATTTCCCGACATTTGGCCGGCCAATTAAAGCGATTTTAAGTTTAGTACTAAGGAGTTTTTCAGACAGTGCGAGCGAGCCAGGTTCGATGAAGTCATCCACATTGGTGAGTACGCGATGGCTCGCGGCGGAGCCAAGGCTGGATGACTGAAGAGAACCTGACGCGAGCGAAG
The DNA here is from genome assembly GCA_030530605.1 of Candidatus Saccharimonadota bacterium. Classification (GTDB taxonomy): domain Bacteria; phylum Patescibacteriota; class Saccharimonadia; order Saccharimonadales; family Saccharimonadaceae; genus Nanosyncoccus. Next base: position 106,541 of record JAUMUO010000002.1, on the reverse strand, counting down.
CGTCTGAAAAATTGCTTAGTGCTAAGCTTAAAGCCTCTCTTAATTCGCTGATTCCCTGGCCGGTGGTGGCGGAAGTGCGGAAGATGTGGTCTTCTGGGATGCCGAGAGCGCGAAATCCATTAATATCAAGAGCTTCGCCACGGTCTGATTTATTCAAAATTAGAAAAACAGGTTTTTTAGAACGGAGAGCGGAGCGGGCGATACTGCGGTCTTTGTCGTTGAAGTATTTTGTGGAATCTACAACAACACAGATGATATTAGCAGAGGCAATAGCGTCTTCGATTTGATCTTGGATGGAAGCTTCAAAATCATCATCGGGCTTTTTAAGACCAGCGGTGTCAACTAGTAAAAACCGATCGTCTATCCTAGCATAAACATTATCTCTTGTGGTTCCCTCTTCGCGAGCCACGATAGCGATATTTTTGTGCGCAAAACGATTCAAAAGGCTAGATTTGCCAGCGTTGGTTTGGCCAATTAAGGCGACAATCGGTAAATTTTTCATGTAAAAATTATAACACTTTTTTGGTAAAAAGAAAAGGTCTAGAGGTCTAGAGGGTGTGGCTGTCTTGATGGGTGATAAAGCGTATATCATATGGTTATTAAGCATAAGAATAACAGAGGTAAAACGGTTGATTTTTCGTTTAAGAAGTAGTATAATCTTGAGAGTGTGTAACGAAAATTGCACATGACGGGCCGTCGAGCAGGCTCGCGAACTTCGAAGTTGGCGAGTTTCACTCGCCGGTAGCTTGTCAATGGTGGGCTTTGGCCCACTTAGTTCTTTTACAGAAAGGAGTGATTTTGGATGGTTGTATATCTACTGACTTTTGTAGTAGTGGCCATCGCCCTGACGTTTGTAGGCCATAACTATCTTAGGCTGAAGTCACTGGATGAAGGAAGCGAAGATATGGTGTGGCTGTCCGGAGTGATTCGGTCTGGCGCAAACAAATTTGTTAAACGGGAATATCGAATAATTATCCCGACAGTGTTGATTGTGGCTGCAGTCTACACACTTTTTATGGAGTATCTTTCAGGACTTACCTGTATACTCGGAGTAGTGTTAAGTTCAATAGCTTGTAAAATTGGGCTTAGTGGTGGGACTTATGGTAACGTACGAACTACCAATATGGCAGAGCAGACTAAATCTCTTGCTAAGACGGAGAGTGTTGCGCTTATGGCTGGCAGTACAAGTGGTATTTCAGTCCCGGCATTTGGAATGTTGGGAATCGGAATAATAATTACTGCCGCGGGAGGGATTAAGCTGGAGGCGACTAGCCATGGATTGATTAACCTGGGGCATCTTTGTAACCCGGTAACAATGCGTCTGATGACTTACAGCATGGGTTGCTCAATTGTTGGGATGTTTCATCGTGTTGCTGGTGGTAATTTTACCAAGGCGGCTGATATTTCGGCTGACATCGTTGGTAAAGTCCTACATCATCTTCTGGAGGACGATTTCCGAATTCCAAATTCGGTAGCGGACTTTATTGGCGATTGTGTAAATGATATTCTGGGGAATATCTCAGATTTGCTTGAGTCATTTGTGGCTACTCCAGTAGCAGCGATCACTATTGCTGTCCAGATTGTAATTGCGACAGGTAGAGACTATGTTTTACTTGACTCTATGACTAAATACCCGTTGCTGATTTGTATTTTTGGATTGGTCGGCTCGATGGCAGGAGTTGGTTACGTACAATGGAAAAACAACCATGGTAAAGATGAAATTGACCCGGAGGCAGAGCTTAATAAAGCCACTTACATAGCAGTAGGCTTTGTGGTTTTAATGAGTTTAATCCTGGCGAGATTTTGTTTCGGCGGAGTTAATCTTCCGTCTTCGTTCTCGAAAGGTTGGATTTCAGTATGGGTAGCAAGTGTATTGGGGCTGTTGACTATCGTGATAATATCAATAATCACGGAGTACTTCACTAGCCCGGATAAGAAACCCGTGAAGGATTTAGTAGAGGCAGCAAAGTTTGGCCCGGCGTTTCTATTTACGCTTGGAGACGCAATAGCTTCACATGCGGCATTCTCTAGCGTGGCAGCGATTGCAATCTCGATGTTTATAACCTATGTTTTTTGTGGGTCGTATGGGATTGCTATTGGTGCAGTCTCGATGTTATCGGTGTCGGGTGTAATTGTAACGATTGATGCCTTTGGACCGGTAGCTGACAATGCTGGTGGCATTGCAGAGAGTTGCCAACTTCCATCGTGGGTGCGCAAGATTACCGATGCCCTTGATGCGGTAGGTAATGTTACGGCTGCAATAGGTAAAGGCTTAGCGATTGCAGGCGCAGCTTATGCGGTAGTAGCATTGATTATGACATATATCGGATCGTATAAGCTGCCGGATTTATCAAGTTCGGAGGCTTTAGCAAGGTTCTTAACTATCATCTTGATTGGCGCTATTGCTGGTGGTGGAATAATAGAATTGTTCATTTCAATTTTGACTAAGAATACCATAAAGGCTGCACAGGTAATGGCGAAGGCTGGTCAGGAAATGATGGATGATGAAGTTATGGCTGGAACCAAGAGGCCGGATTATGTTAAGTTGGTAGAATTGCAGGCGGACCAGTCCCTTAGGTATATGTTGATGCCGGTTGTCTTAACTATGATAATACCGCCGATTTGTGGTTTTGTCTTTGGCCCGGAATTCGTTTTGGGATTTTTGATCGGTGCGGCTATTATGGCTATCCCGAGAGCTGTGTTTATGGCAGTCTCTGGCGGAGCTTGGGATAACGCCAAAAAGCGAGTTGAAAGTGGAGAGGTTGAAGGCTATACTGACAAAGATTCTGTTGAGTATCAGACACTTCACGATACTACGGTTCAGGGTGATACGGCTGGGGATACCAGAAAGGATGTAGTTGGAGTCGATCTTGATATTGTCATTAAGTTAATGTCGGAGTCTTCAAATACGCTAGTTCCTGCATTCCAGTCTTACAACTTGGCTAATATGGTAGCAGTACAATCTAGTCAGACGGTGATGATGCAGTTACCACACATCTTAAAAATCGCTTAGTTCTTTTGAGGAGGCCCAGCGAAGTTTGCTGGGTCTTTTTCATTGATTTTTTGTTTGAAATATGATAAGATTGTTGCACGGCTCCTTCGTCTAGTGGTCCAGGACGTCTGGTTCTCATCCAGAAAATCGCGGGTTCGACTCCCGCAGGAGTCACCAATTCGAAAATGACCCTTTAGGGTCTTTTTTGGATTGGTCTTTCCGCAAGGAATGGGAGCCGCAGGGTTCGCTCGCGAAGCGAATTGGCGAGCTATGCTCGCCAAACTCCCGCCGTTTAGACTTAGTCAAAATGAATATAGTAGTAAGTGGAAGCCGGAACACTAGTCTGATAGCCGTAGGAATTAGGAGTGTTGCCACTACTATAAGTATTGTTGTATTCTGAAATATCTACAGTACCGTCGTTATTGACTTGCTCAACCCAAACTACATGACCCCAGGCACCGATGTATTGAACCCCGACAGTGTATGGGGCAGGGTTGGAGTCAAATCTTAGGCCATAAGCGGTGGCGTAATAACCCCAATCTTTAGCATTGGCGGCCCAAGGAATAGAGTAGCTCCAATATTCGTGAACTTTCCACCCGACATAACTAGTGGTTTCACAAAGACTGCCTCCGTATGCGGTTTTGACTTCGCCAGTATAGCGCCAGTTTATTTCTGGGCAGTCCTTAGCGTATGGGTATGTGTCTGTGTAGGTAGTACTAGCTCTAACTCCAGCCGCACGTGCCGCTTCGGCAAGTTTTTTAGCAATTTCATTATCTGTCTTTGCTGGCTCTGTCTCTGTGGTGGTTTTTCCCGTTTCTGTTCTTTCGTTGTTTGGAAGTTTTTCGTCGTTTTCAGCTGGTTTTGGTTCAGATTGCTTTGGATTTTCTTCTTTTACGGACCCCGACGGCTCCTTAACTTGATTAGTAGACTCTGTCCTAACGATTTCTATTACTTCATGAGTTTGGCTAGGGACGGATTCTGTAGTTTGAGAAGAATCTTCTGTAGTAGCATTATCTTTGGTGGTTTGATTCTCTTCTACAGTTTTTTTATTCCCCGTAGGTTTTCCCGTGGTCGGTTTTTCAACAGCGTTTACTGGCGTTGGAGATTGGGGAGTTTCCTTAGTGGATACTATATTCCAGACTATTAAAGCACATAGCAAAACTAGAATTGAACCAAGAAAATAAATAGTTTTTCTGGTCTTAATAGATTGCATAATATTAGCCATAAAACTCCTATTTTTCAATATTATAGTATAGGAATTTTTAATATTCAACACTGCCGACACTGCGAGGGATGGCGGAAATCCAGAGCTGACCCGGGGCAAAGGAGATTTCGTTTCCCTCTTCGTCTTTGAAGACGATTTGAGAGGCGGCAGAAGCTTTAGACCAGGTACCTTTTATAGCTTGGCCGTTTTGGAAAATATAAGCAGTCCCCTCTCCGATAGCTTGAATAACTTGATGGTAATTATCGTCGGCGAGGCCTTCTTCTACCTCCATAGCCACGACGGCACTAGGCATAATTTGGACCTGTTCGCAGTCGCGTGACATAACTGGAATTTTCTTGGTACAGTTATAGGACATTTCTTTTTCGCCAGTTTCATAAGAACGGGCATAAAGACCAGTTGTCGGGTCATAAGTGTAGCGAGTATTAAAATCTGGGAAGTTGCCAAAATTGATAGCAATTTCGGTTACAAGCGGCGTGTTGCTTTTTACAACATTGCCATTTTCGTCGGTAGTATTAGCAGCTCTTTTTTGGTTTTCTTCACGAATTTTTTTAGCATCTTCTGGGGTTAAACGAGGATAAACCTTGGCGTTTGTGCCGTTTTTCTCGATATTATTTTCGTCAATAAACAGATTGAGGTTTTTTGCGTCGGTGAAGAGATTATTAGGAGCAATATAATCGGAGCCGTCGCGCCAGTTGTAGGCACCTTCATCGATTTCGCTGTAACCGCCGGAACGGAGAGCAGCGATAGCATCATCAGCTCCACCGGCGTGGACAACGGTACAACCAAACGGAGTATCCCACTCTAGGTAATAAAGACGAAGTGAGCGAATCGGGCCGATAGCGGTGTTAGTGGGATTTTGGAAGACAGCGGCAAAACGAGTGATGCCAGCCTCAGCGATAGCTTCGTAAACGATGGAAGCTTCTTGTAAACCGGCGTGTGGACGAGCACCGTCGGTGCCGTTGGGTACTTGGATACAGAAAATTGGTGAATTGTTCAGTTCATCGGTGTCAATTTCGAGACCAGATAGACGGCTATAGTATCTAGGAGCTTCGGCAGTAGTGTTATTGTTGTCTGAGGCTTTATCATCTGGTTTTCTGTTTAGAAGAAGCATAGCTGCGACAACGCCGCCGGTAACAAGTACAAAAAGAATTATGCAGATAATGATGAGCTTCTTTTTGGAAGTTTGATTATTGGATTTTTTTGGCTTTTCGACCTTTTTAGGCTTTACGTTTTCTTTGGTTTCTGCGTCGGTGATTTCAATAGTCTTATTATCCATATGCTTATTATAGCATATTTAGACGAGCAAGCACACGGTCTTTTCCAAGAGTTTCTAATGTAAGCGGAAGAGCCGGTGAAAATGGGGCAAAAGAAATAGCAATTCTAATTAAACTAAATAGTTCAGCAGGTTTTTTACCGGTTTCTTCGAGGAGCTCGTTTAAGACATTTTGGAGATTGTCGGCAGACCAATCTTCTTCACCTGAGAGTCGAGTAGAAACAGTGTTTAGCAAACCTTTGATTTCATCCTCAGACATTTTTTTCAAGAACTTATTTTTGGTAATCATCTCGCGGTCTACTACGGGTTCTTCAAAGAAATAGTTTGTATAAGTTTTTAGATCAGAAAGTAGCTTTAGACGGTCGTAAATGATATTAAGGACTTTTTTACGATAATCTTCAGGATAATTATTGGCAGATTCTGGCCAAAATTCAGGAGCAATTTTAGCATAAAGAGTGTCGTTTCCCTCTTCATCGTGGATTTTGCGAATCCACATACCATTTACCCAGAGAAGTTTAGTTTCATCAAAGCGAGCGCCGGAATTTTGGATTCTCTCAAGGGAGAATTTTTCTAATAATTCTTCCATTGTATAAATTTCTTGTTCAGTGCCGTCGTTCCAGCCGAGGCAGGCAAGATAATTTAGCATAGCTTCTGGAAGGACACCGTCTGACTTATAGTCGGTGACAGATTTAGCGCCGTCGCGTTTAGACAATTTTTTGTTCCCTTGGGGAGCGAGGATATGAGGGAGTGAAACGAATTTTGGACGGGGGATTTCTAGGGCTTCATAAAGAGCTAGATAATTTGGCATAGAGGAAAGATATTCCTGGCCACGGATGACGTGAGTGACACCCATTTCTAAGTCATCAATAATATGGGCAAAGTTGTAGGTAGGTAAGCCATCTTTTTTAATCAAAATGATATCGTCTAACACTTCTGGGCCGGATTTCATATCGCCCATAACTTCGTCGGTCCACTCATAGCTCTTTGGAGTGGTCTTGAAGCGGATGGGGATACCTTCTTGCCATTCTACAGTTTCTTCTGGGCGATGGTTACGATAAAGATAAGGGATTTTCTTTGCGGTGTCTGCTTTTCTATATTCGTCAATTTTTTCGGACGGGGTTGGGTCAGCATAAGCGAGGCCTTTTTCGATTAACTTTTTGGCCCAGGCAATATAGGATTCTTTCCGTTCGGTTTGGAAATAGGGGGCGTGTGGACCACCGATATCTGGACCTTCATCCCAATTAAGACCTAGCCAGAGCAAAGTTTCTTTGATAAGGTCAGTAGCACCTTCTACAAAGCGGGCCCTGTCGGTGTCTTCAATACGCAGAATAAAAGTGCCGCCGGTTTGTTTGGCTAAAAGATAAGGGTAGATAGCGCTCCGGACGTTCCCAATATGGATGTAACCAGTAGGGCTGGGAGCAAAACGAGTAATAGCTTTTTCCATAAATAAAATTATAACATATAGGGGCGAGACTGGCTAGTTTTTCTTGCCAAAGAAGAAGCTACCGATGACTTCAAAGAAGGTAGGGGCGTTGCCAACCATCTTGAGGTTATCGTCGAGGTTTTCAGGGATTTCTTCTTGAGCGGAGCCGGAGGGGGCTGGTGCAATTTGCTCGGCAGAAACTAGGAGACGGTAACGCGAAGTGCCAAGCGGAACGCAAGTGATGAGGGTAAGCATAGGTTTGTTGGTTTCATAAATGAGTTTAGAGACTTCGGAGGGGTCAACGGTTTCTAGACCGGTGACTGAATAAGTATAACGCACACCGCCGTAATCAATATAGATGAGGTCATTTTCAGTCAGGCGCTCAAGACCGGAGAAGATGAATTTATACTGGTTAGAAGTGTAGATATCGCCAGCGGAGTGGCCGGTGATAACCATATTGCCGATTTGGCCAGGCATAGCTGAGGCTCCAGGTATAGACCAATGAACAACGCCGTGATTCATACCTTCCATCATTGAATCAGAATCGTTAGCAACGCCAAAGAGAATCGGGACATCAATGTTCAATTTCGGGATAATTAGACGCTCTTCATCGCCAACATTTTGGGAAATGGTAGGATCGATAGCGGTGATAGAAGTGTCAACTTCGTTCCCCGGTGAAACATAGGCAGCGAGCGGAGCGAAAATCAGACGATTATATTGTAAGAATAGAAGTACAAGAGTGACGGCTGCTCCAATCATAATTGGGCGGTATTTTTTGAAGCGACGTTTTTTCATCGCTTTGTCGCTGGCTTTTTCTTCGACGGTGTTTTTGAGAACGGCGGCTGGAGTGGGGGCTGGCGGAGTGGTTACAGACTTTGGCTGGTGTTTTTCGATATAATCTTTGGCCGCTTTAGAATAATAATCGGAATAATACTTTTGGTAATAATTTTGCCAGGCGGAGTGATATTTTCTCAAATCGTCGGTAGGGTTGTCAGCAACAGGTATATGCTTATACGCCGCCAAAACTTTTTTTCTGGCGATTTCAGAAGCAGTCTTTCTTTGCTGCTCACTTGAATTTAGTTGCCCACCGTTTTTATCGTTCATTTGATGAGATCCCTTACTAGATTTAAGTTTTCAGAATTATCTTTGGAAATATAGTACAGGTAGCTATTATCTTTAGTGATTACGGCCTGGAAATCGCTCTCGGCATCTTTAAATGTGACAGAATTAGTATTGTCGAAATCACGCAAGACGAGTTTACCACCTGAAACTGTGCCTATTGTATATTCTGATACCCAAAATGTCAAATCAGCTTCCACGGAATAAGTGGTGAGTTTATAATTTTCCAAGTCAAAGACAGCGATATTATTGCCAGATGAGGTGACGACGAGCTGATTTTTGCCTCTAAAATCAAAATCTTTGGGCGTGCCAAAATCAAGGGTATATTTGCCGATCGGCTCACTTAAAGGATTTTCTTTAGTGATATTTTCGGTCGGTAAATCGCCACGGCGGACGGTGACAACGTTGTCGCTGATAAATACCAAAGTGAAACGACCAGCATATTCGGAGATGAAGGCCTGAGTATTTTCAGCCAAAGAGTCGGCTAAAAATATCTCGGATTTGCTGGAAATGTCATAGAGAATAATTTTTTTACTTTCCTCGGGTTTTTTAGCTATGAGAACAACTTTGGAACCACTATTACTGAAGGATAGGACGTTTTTAGCAAGAATATCAGAAAGTTTTTTATCGGATAAAGAGATGGTGCGGAAGTTATTATTTTCGAGAACGCCTAGCCGATCGCCCTGGTCGTTCAAGAAATGTAAGTCGGAAATTTTAATGTCAAATTCAGCAGACAAATCAAGACTATATTCTGGGTGCTCGAGGTCAATAATAAAGAATCCAGTCTTAGTGGAAAGAATAATACGTTCGCCACTATTGCTCCAGTCGGTGATTTTGGCCGCATCTAGGTCTTCTATGGTAGAGTTTTTGATAATTTCAGACAGATTAATCGTGGTTTCTTTTGGAGATTTTGATTCTAGGTTTAAGGTCGTGAGCTGGCCGCCAGGGTATTTTAGGAGACCAAGATTACGATTTTTGGAAGGTAAGAAAAGGAGAGGTTTTTCTTTAAATTCTGTTACAACTTCGGTTTTGGGATTTTCTTTATAGAGATGGGGGTAAGAGAGTTTAGTTAAAAAGCCAGAGTGGAGAGTAACGGTTTTAGACCAGGAGGTATAGCCCTCTTTTTTAAGCTGAATATTATGGTCGCCCTCTGGTAAAATTTTGCTAGTATTAGTTTCGTTTGGGAGGACTTCATCATCTATGGTAACGGTGGCGCCAGTGGGAAAAGAATCTACTTGGACAAGGCCAGATTGTTCAAGCTTCCCATCTTCGTTTAAGTGATAGCCCATAACTATAAAAGTTAAAATTACAACAGTCAACACAATAATAAGAAGCATAAAAATTTCGGTTATGATAAGTTTGGTGGTCTGAATTTTCTTCCGGCGCTCTTTGTCCATATTTATATTAATTATACCATAAATTTTATGTAAAAACGCTCTTGTTTTTTATTCCCCTTCCGGTTATAATAAGTGTAATCACAATGAAAAAAGAGAGGTTGACTGATGCAAAAAACTGCTACTAAAGCTAAATCGTCCAGTTCGTACACGAGGCCGAAGCTTCAAAAGTCGGTTACCCTTTCGCGCAAGTATGTACATAAACCAGTAGCAAAAAAAGTCATGGACATTAAGAGGCCTAGCAAGAAGGCCCCAGCTAAAGTTTCAGCGAAGAAGATTTCAGTAAAAGAACCAGTGAAAATTTCGATAAAAAGTGGAGAAGTTAAATCTGGTAAATCAGCATTTAAGACTAAAGCAAAAGCAGCTGAATTAAAAAAGGCGATTTCCGAATCTTCTAAACGTACGCCTATTAAGATTAATAAAGTAAAAAGAGTTGATTCAATAAAGAGGTTTAGCGATACAGATAAGAAACCAGTAGTAACTGCCAGAAAAACAACAGCGGTCGCTAAAAAACCAGTGGCAAGAGTTAGGAAGCCAGCAATAAAACCCGCAAGTGCTTCCAAGGCTTCCGCGGATGCAGCAAGACTTGCGATGAAAAAAGTCGCGACGATGGATGCTTCAAGTAAACCAATGAAAAAACGCCGTGGAGCACGATTCTTTATTGCGCTTGGTTGTTCAGCGGCGGCAATAGCCGGCTTGGTGACTTTTGTAGTGGTGAATATGCCAAATATCTCGGTAAAAGTCGCCGCGATACAAACTGGTATTGATGCGGAATATCCAGATTTCGTGCCAAGAGGCTATTCTATGGAGACCGTAGCGGCGGACAAGGATAACAAGATTACAATGAAATTTGTTGGCCCAAATGATGCTTACTTTGTATTAACAGAAGAAAATTCAACTTGGGATTCTGTAGCAGTACTAAATAATTATGTAAAAGTAAATTACTCTACAAATTATTCAACGATGCATGAACAAGGTATTACGTATTATAGCGATACAGGTTCAGCGGTTTGGGTAAATGGTGGAATTTTGTACAAGTTAACTAGCTATGGCAAGAATTTGACAAGAGAGCAGATTAGGAATCTCGTTGTCTCACTCTAAGGGATATGATATAATAGGTTTGTTGGGCGAGTGGCGGAACTGGTAGACGCGCTAGACTCAAAATCTGGTGACCTCTGGTCGTGAGGGTTCGAGTCCCTCCCCGCCCACCAATTCAAATTGAAAGCCGGCATAATATGAAAGTGGCGATTTTTACAGATGTATTTTTAGAAGTTCCGGGCGGGATCCCTTCTTCCATTAACGCGCAGAGAGAATATCTAGATAAAAATGGAATTGAAAGCGAAGTTTTTTGTCCGGCACGTCCTGGTTCGAAAGTGCCGGAGGGGGTGTTTGCGGTACCGAGTTTTAAGCACTTGCGACCGGGCGGGGCGCCATTTGCTAAGCGAATTCGGAAAGTAAAAAAAGCTATACTTGAAACTTATCCAGATTTTGATTTTGACCTAGTTCACGTCCATTATGAGGGGGCTTGTTCTCTTGCCGGGATGCAACTGGCACGAGAATTTAAGAAGCCTTTAGTACAGACGATGCACGGGCGAGAAGACGTGGCGGCAGAGACAAATATCCCACACCCGTTTAAGACGCTCGGTGGGGCTTTGCTTTGTCGGTTACATAAATGTGGCGTGCCACATCCGATTAAAATTCGGCGTGATGATTATTTGGCGCCGACAGTGGTGCGAGCGAGGATGTGGACTTTAATGGTGAATCACGCGAACTTTGCTGATATGGTGATTACACCGTCCAAACATTTTAAGGATAAATTACAGCATTATGGCGTTTCGAAACCATTTTATGTGATTTCAAATGCGATTTCGGATGATGTGCTGAAAGATAGTTTTGAAAAAGCCGGGCTTGATTTTAATAAACCAGTCGTGCGAGAATATGACGGCAATTCCCCGCTTCGGTTGTTCTGGAATTCGCGGGTGTCAAAAGAAAAGCGAATGATGCCGTTTCTTGAGGCATTAACCTTAGTGAAGACACTGGTGGCTTTGGAAGTTTATGGTGATGGCAATGATCTAAAGAAGGCGGAAAAATATGTGAAGTCACACGATTTGCCGGTGAAATTCTATGGCCGAACGGACCATACGAAGATGCTGGAGCGGATGAAGGACGCACAGCTTTCGGTAGTGGTGTCCTATGGTTTTGATAATCAGCCGATGACGATTTTGGAAGCAAGAGCGATGGGGCTTCCGGCTTTGATTTGCGATCCAGATCTTCTTGAAGTGACTGGTAAAGGTGGGGTGTTAGCCAAAGGTCCTTCCCCAGCTGAAATGGCAAAGGCGATAGATGATTTAGCTTCTAATCTAGGTGAGCTAGAAAAAAAGAGCAAATTATGTTTAGTTGAACGCGATGAGGTTTTACAATCGGTACAGATTAAGAAGCTAATAAAGCTCTACAATAGTTTAGTGAAATAGAGCGGAAGCAGAGGCTTCTAGGGGCTTCCCGGGGTTCCAAAGATTATAAGCGGTGATATCTCCAGGGAGATTGCCAGTGAAGAAAGTAAGAGCGTTAAGTTTGGTTTTTTCGAGCGGGATAATAACTACTTTGCCTTGACTCGCAAGAACAATTTGGCCTTCAAGAATGGTAATAATAGTGCAGTTTTCGTAACTCAGAGTGAACTTGTGGAGTGTTTCGGCGGTTTGCATCAGGGGGGCTTTTAGTAAAATCATTTTTGGGTATAAAAGAGAGCGAAAAATCTTTTGGAGTTGAGCCATTGAAGCAATGACAAAAAGTTGATGGTCTTCAATAAATTCAGCAAAGTTTGGAGTGAGTAAATCAATGGCATCGCGTGATAAAACTACCGGAGAAGTTGCGGTTTTTAGAGCCTCGGAAATAGCGATATTGGTGGCGGAATTTTTAGAAAAATCTCCAGGAAGAATCGTAAAATCAGATGTCTGAAAGGCCGAGTTTAGAGCTTCAGATTTTTTGAATGAGCCAGATTCGGTACTTTCTAGGAAATTAATGCCAGGGATATTTGGCAGACTTTTTTTGAGCTCATCTGGAAAATAAGTTTCGACTTTTTCTACCGAGTAGTTGTTGCTGAGATATTCAGCTAGTTTTACTTCGTAGGAGAAATTATTGTTGTTACCACCAATGATGGCGACAGTGCCAGATTTTTGTTCGGGGAAATTCCACTCTAAATCTTTTTCGAGTGGGGCGGTGATTTTCTTCCAAAAGTCCATTAAAACTCCAATTCTATACTAATTGGGCAGTGGTCCGAGCCCATAATGTTTTCATAAATTTCGGCTGATTTCAAGTTGTCTTTAAGGCTGTTTGAGATAAAGAAATAATCAATGCGCCAACCAACATTGTTTTCGCGGGCATGATTCCAGTGAGACCACCAAGTGTAGCGCCTAGTGTCAGGATTGAACTCGCGGAAAGTATCAATGAAGCCGGCAGAAACTAGGTTATCGATTCCCTTTCGTTCCTCAGGAGTATAGCCGGCGTTTTTCTCATTATCTTTAGGACGAGCAAGGTCAATTTCAGTATGGGCAGCATTAAAATCACCGCAGACTACTACGGGCTTAGTTTTTTCGAGGTCTTTTAGGAAGGCTAGAAAAGCTGGGTCCCAAAGTAACTCGCGAAGTTTTAGACGTGATAAATCCGGTTTGGAATTAGGAGTGTAAACGGTAACTAGGAAAAATTCTGGAAATTCGGCGGTTAAAACACGGCCTTCATCTAGAGGAGTGCCGTATAAATCAGCACCCCAATCGTATTTGATACACAAATCTTCCGGCAGACCTTTTTGAACGGAGAGTGGGGATTTTTTAGTAAAAATAGCAGTGCCGGAATAGCCGGGGCGCTTGGCGGAGTTCCAAATTTCTTCATACTCTTCAAAATCTGTTTCAGCCTGGCCTTCTTTAGCTTTGGTTTCTTGAAGACAGAGGATGTCTGGCTGCTTGTTGGCGATTAAATTTTGTAAGGCATTTTTCCTGAGGACGGCACGGACACCATTAACATTCCAGGAGAAAATTTTATAATTCATTTCAGACCCCTTCTCTCTTCGCGGTCCAAGTCACGACCTTTGATAGTACGGCGCTTGTCGTATTTCTTTTTACCTTTACCGGTGGCAATAACAAGTTTAATATGGCGACCGCCAGCCAGTAGTTTTACCGGGACAATAGAATAGCCATCTTGACGAGCACGGGATAGAGACAAAATCTGACGCTTGGTGGCAAGCAGGCGGATGTTTCTAGCTACTTCAGAACCGAGAGTGAGGTTATTTAGAAAAAGCTCGCCGTTTTTAACGGTGATAAAAGAGCCCTTCAGTTGGACGTGATGGTCGCGGATGAGACGAACTTCAGGGCCAGTCAAAGACATGCCACAAGAAAGCTCATCGCCGAGCGCATAATCAAAACGTGCCCTGCGATTTACCGTTACATTATTAGTTGGTTTTTTCTGCTTTCCCATGTGATTCTATTATATCACAGTAGATTTCTTCAAAGCGCTTCAGGGTGCGGTTTAAATCGTGCTCTTTGGCGATTTCAAGAGAGGCTTTACTCATTTCTTTTTGTTTTTTAGGGTCACTTAAGATTTTGATAAGACTTTTTGCGATGCCATCGATGTCTTCTGGCTTACAAAGGTAACCATTCTTACCGTTTTTACAAATTTCTTTGATGGCACCAGCATCAACGGCGACTAACGGCAGGCCAGTGGCGGCAGCTTCAATTAAGACGATGCCTTGAGTTTCAGTTTCGGAAGCGGTAGCAAAGACGGCGCCAGTACGGTAAAGCTCATATAGATCAGGTGGAAGAATGCGACCGAGAAAACGAACTTTATCTTCTAGCTCGAGGTGCTCGGTGAGTTTCTCTAGACGAGCCTTGTCAGCACCATCACCGATTAGAATAAATTCGGCATCAGGGATTTTTTCGGAAACTTCTTTGAAGGCTTTTATAACTATATCAATACTTTTTTCTGGATCAATCCGACCAATGTAGATAATGCGGTGGGGGTTTTCATCAAGACGATATTTTTCGCGGATTTTTTTAGAGGGCTTGCCAGGCTTGAAGGCGGATAAATCCACACCATTTGAGAGCGCTTCTACTGGGACTTTGAAATGCTTACGGTTTTTAGGTATGAGTTCTTCGATAGCGAGCTCGGTTGGCATGGTGGCATATTCGGCGTCTTTTAAGAAACTATTGAGATAGTGTCGCACGACGCTATTGACCGGACGCTTGATGGGGCGGAGTAACTTGAATTGGCTAGTGAAATTATCTGGGTAAGAGTGCCCAGTAGAAATAAGTGGCGTGTTGGTCTTTTTAACATAAGACATTACACCTAGCCCAACTGGTCCGGCAGTTTGGAGGTGTATAATATCGGGTTTGAAGTTTTTCAAAATCTTTTTAATTTCACGACGAGGTTTAGTGGAAAGCCAAAGGCCGTTTTTATAAACTAGGCGAGGCATTTTGAGCCCTAGAACTTCTTTTTTATCGGGGATATCGTGAATTTGATCGGGATAAAGATAAAAACGTTTAGCAGTGAGAAAATGGTTAACCACGCCGGTTTTGTCGGTTCTAGTATGTCTTTTGCCGGTGAAACTTGGAGAAATTACGATGACATCGTGGCCAAGTTGTCTTAAACCTTTGGCAAGGTTGGTAGTGAAGACGGCTACGCCGTTAGTCATCGGATAGTAGGCATCTGAACAAATTGCGATTTTCATTTTTTTATGAACTCCATATTAGGATAGGCTTTTTTCATAAAATCGTCTGGATAGACACTGTCTAGGAACTGGCCATAAGGGGTGAAAGGTTGCTTGCCCTCGTGGCGGTAATTCCAGCGTACGACGGCGGAGAAACTGATTAGCATATCGATGACCAGCAGAATCATGACGATATTAAGTACTTTCGAACCGATTTTCGCAGGAATTTTATCGGTGAGTTTACAGATAAGAGGATAGATAAATTTGATGAAGATTAGAGCAACAAAACCCCAGAGGAAAATAATGAGCGGAGAGGAAAGGCCGTTTGCAAAGCTTAACCAATGGCTGCTATAATCCCAGGAAGAAGTACCGGTGAAGAAAATCTGAAGATAACCCAAGACGATTTCGGCAATACCACAGATCAATGCTCCACGGATGAAGATTTGCCACCATTTTAGACCTCTTTCGGCAAGAAATTTAGCTAAAATAACGGCACCGACGCCGTAGATGACAGAAAATGGTCCGTAGATAACGGCACTTCTTCTTTCCAGAAAGATTTCGCCGTTGTTGCCGAAAAAATGAAAACAGAAATTTAAGATTATTTCATAAACATCGCCGAAGATACAGGCAATAATGAAAATTACGGAAAGTTTCTGATAACCTAATCCCTCAGCAAATTTTGCCGGTTTTTCGGCTTCTACTTTAACCATAACTATATTATACCACCTCCAAGAATTTTATGATTTCAGAAGCGGTTTCATGTGGCTTCTCGTAGTTTAGAAGATGCCCAGTACCAGGGATAAAGATGGCTTTTGATTTCATTTTTTTGCCAAGTTTTTCGGCGAGGGCCTTGGTGTGTTTTGGAGAAATTAGATGGTCGTGTTTACCGGCGATAAAGAGAACATTTTTTTTGAAGTTGAAGCTTGGGATGGCATTTTTGATAGAGAATTCACCAGCTAATTTGACATCGTCTATAGTAGTGTATTTTTTAGAAACTTCGCGGGTGAGGCGCATAGTTTTTTTAGCGGTTTCAAGGCCGTTTGGTATCATATTATAGGCTGTAGTGGTAACATCTACGAAACCGTGCGGGAGGACGGTGATAAGAGGATTCAAAGCCGCAATAGGGCGAGGAGGAGTATTTGAAATTGGCGAAAGGAAGATTAATTTGTCGTTTATTAAGTCTGGATATTTTTCAGCGGTGGCTGCGGCAACCATAGAGCCCATAGAGTGACCAATGATGATGGGTTTTTGGAGGTTATTTTTCTTGATAAAATCTGCTACGAAATCAGCATAGTTATCACGGTCGTAAGACTTAAGCGGGGAGGAATCACCAAAAGGCGGTACACTTGGTAGATAGGTTTTATATCCGGCTTTTTCTAGGTCAATACTAATTTCTTTAAGACCGGATGGACCACCGCGATAACCGTGAAGCAAGATTATGTCAGGTTTCATAGTTTTTTAGCTGCCTCTAACTGTGGGTCTTTGTCATTGTTAATATCATCATAAGTGCGTTCAACTTTTTGATCTGGCTCTAAACCAGATTCGCCGATATTGTAGCCGTTTGGAGTATACCAGTGGGCGGAAGTAACTTTAAGAAGCGAGCCATTTGAAAGATTGATCATACTTTGGACAACACCTTTACCATAGGTGGTTTCGCCGAGGAGGGTGGCTTTTTTGTGGTCTCTAAGAGCGCCGGCGGTAATTTCGGAAGCGGAGGCAGTCCCGCCGTTTACTAGGATAATAGTTTTCATATCTTTCAGTATAGCTTTGCCGCGTGAAGTATAAAGAGTAGTGTTGTCGCTGTCAATTTTGCTCTTTTGCTCTACGGCTTTCTCGCCATCTAGCCAGAGCGAGAGTAAATCAACTGCGGCAGAAACATAGCCGCCACCATTGTCGCGGAGGTCCAGAATAACTTTTTTAATTCCCTTTCCTTCAAATTCTTTGGCAAATTTTTCAATCAGAGTGCCAGTATCTTTGTCAAAGCGAGTGGTGAGGATGTAAGCAGTGTCTCCGTCGTAAGAGACATCTGCGGAGACGTTATTGATTTCCTCACGAACGAGATCAAAGCTCTTTTCGTCTTTGCCGCGGATGACGGTGAGTTTAACCTTGGTACCAGCTTCACCACGGAGTTTCGTGACCACCTCATCAGAATCAAGATTATAAACCTCTTCGTCGTTAACCTTGTAGATAATATCGCCAGCTAAAACACCAGCTTTCCTGGCCGGATTATCAGGAAGGGTACGAACGACGCGGAGATAGTCGCCAACTTTACGGAAAGAAACGCCAATACCGGCACCGACTTTGCCGGAGAGGCTGTCTTGAAAATCGCTGGCCTCGTCTGAAGACATGTAGACTGTCCAGGGGTCTTTGACACTGGCGGCAATGCCCTTTTTGGCCCATTCTATGACCTGTTTTTCGTCTAGGTTACCATCAAAATTATTGTTTAGAGCGGTGTAGACTTCATTTAGGGCGGACCAATCTTTGTTAGAACTTGTGACGGTGTTTTTGAAACCGATGTAGGGGGCTATATTGGTCCAATTTAGACCGACAAAAAGCCCCAGTGCTAGAGTCGCGGCGCAACCAATAATGGCACTAGATAAATTGACCTTCGGGTTTTTCCATTCCTTTTTTGCCATTAGGTTTATTATAGCATATTTTAGTCAAAATGGATATAGTAATAGGCAGAGGCGGGAACGCCGGTCTGGTATCCATAAGAAGCAGGAGCGCCACCGCTACTATAGGTGTTGTTATATTCGGAAACATCCACGGTGCCGTCGCCATTGACGTGTTCAATCCAAACTACGTGACCCCAGATACCAGCATATTGAACACCAATGGTGTGAGGGGCGGGGTTGGAATCAAATCTGAGGCCATAAACCGTGGCGTAATAACCCCAGCCTTTTGCGTCGGCAGCCCAGGGGATAGAATAACCCCAGTATTCGTGGGCCTTCCAACCAGCGTAGCCAGTACATTCGCAGAGTGCGCCACCATAGGCGGTTTCAACATAGCCGGTATAGCGCCAGTTAACCCCGGGGCATTGTCCAGCATAAGGATAAGAATCAAAACCACCAGATACCACGGCGTGACCGCCAGCGGCACGAGAGGCAGCGGCGATAGCCTTGGCGATTTCGTCGGCCTGAATACGACGAGCCTCTTCGGCATCGGCCTCATAGGCGGCAGCATCGTTTTCGTATTTAGTTTGGAGCGAAGCTTGTTCATTTCGCAAGTTCGCAATTTGGGCTTGCTCATCTTTAAGCCCGGCTTCGATAATTTCTTGGCTCTGTTTTTCTTGCTCTAGTTCTTGCTTGGTTTGTTCGATTTTTTCAGCATAAGCGGCAATTTGGTTTTTAATAGAACTTTCCCGGGCTTGTTTTTCGGTGATATCGGTGATATTTTTAGAGCTAGCAATAAGTAAGATTAAATCGGTGTTTTTATCGTGGTTTAGATCATTTAGAACTTCGGCAAGGGCAGTTTTTTGCTCGGTGAGAGCGGCGATTTTATCACTGATTTCCTGCCGGAGGCTGGCGATTTTATTAAGAGCGACATTGATTTGAGCTTCTTTAGTATTGATTTCTTGATTAAGCCTACCAACTGCGTTTTGATGCTCGGCGGCAGTGTTGGCAGCGTTTTCGGCGGCTTTAGTTTTCTCAGCTTCCTCTTTTTTGGCATTAAGACAGGCTTCAGAAGTACAGTAGTCAGTAGCAGCTGTCATTTCTGAAGTTAGAATCATCCTAATAGCATAACCACTTGTTAGACAAGCGCTCGCAGTTAGAAGAAGTAATGTTCGCTTGAGAGACTTCCACATACTCTCATTATAACACGCTTATGCCAAAAATCAACTATTTTTTCTTTTTTCTAGATAAGTATTTTTTGATAGCAAGCTCGGCAGAAATGGCGCCGATGAGCATGCCGATAAGACAAGCGCCAACAAAGACTAAGACCAGCTTTTGGGTCTCGGCAATGTCGGAAATTTTAGAGATGTCAACACCGTAATCTTTCAGAGCGGGAGCGATAGCTTTGTAACCGAAATAGACGGCGGTGGTGGCAATAAGACCGGCGAGCATGCCAGAAATTTGAGACTCAATTACAAACGGGGCGGTAATAAAGTAGCGGTCTGCTCCAACTAAGCGCATCATATAGATTTCTTCCCTGCGGGAGAAGATGGCCATACGAATAGTGTTGAAAATGACCAAGACGGAAATAAAGATAAAGACGCCAGAAAGAACCCAACCAGTCTTGTTGGCGACGTCGGCCCAAGTGTTGATGGTGTCAATTTCGGTGCGATTGGTGTCGTAGGTTGGTGGATAATCCGGGTCAAGGTTTTCGGCAAACAATTTGCTCCCGTCTACAATTTCCTTAACTTTTTCAGTGTCGTCTAAATCATACAATTTTACTCTCAAGGTAGCCTGCATAGCGGCGACCATTAGAGCGTTCATTTCTTCGTCTTCTAGGGCTTTCATCAGAACTTCGTCGTCTTTATTTTCTTCTACGAATTTATTGAAGACATCTTCGGAAGTGCTAGCGACAACTTGACGAACGTTCCGATCTTCCATCAGGAGATTTGACATTTGCTGTAAAGTTTGGGAAGATGTGCCGGGTTTTAGAAAAATGGTGACGTCGATTTTTTCTTCAAGCGTAGTGGCAGTACTAGAAAGTACGGCTGAAGCCATAAAAGTAATGAGGATGATGGCAATAGTAATGGTCATAACTAAAGTAGAAGCGATAGAAAGCCAAATGTTTCTGGCGAAGCCAACAGCACCATATTTCATTACGCGACGAACTGAGCGAGCCTTGTGGGACTTGCCATTTTTTGACATAGTACGAAGATTTTTCTTGGTGGTCTTAACTTGTTTTTTGGCGCGATTTTTTGCTAGACGTTCTTCGGAAGAAATGTTTTTGCCCATCCTAAATTACACTCCTTTTTGAATTTGTTTTTCTAACGCTTTTAGTGGCAAGGCTGGAAGCTCTCCTCGGGGCTTTTCTGGAAATGGGAGTAGCAAAAGGATCCATAGAAGTAGTAACAACTGGAGCAGGTTTCTTGGAGCGTGTAGCTCTTTGAGGCCTTTCGACTGGAGCCGACTTTTCGGCACGACGGATAGAATAAAGCGGAGTCTCGGAAATGGGGGTTCTCTCGGTTTTGATAGTGCGGATGCGTTTGACGGGCTCTGGCTTTTCGGGGGCAAAAAGACCACGGTTTTCGGCGGCGCGGATAGCGCGTGCGGCTCGCTCGGCTTCTTCGGCGGCAGCGCGGTCCAAGCGGTAAACACCGCCGTCTTTTTGGTCAGCAACGATGCGACCGTCTTTAATAGTAATAACGCGCTTTCTTAAATTATTGACGACATTTTCATCGTGAGTAGTGACAAGAACAGTAGTACCAGAATCATTGATACGCTGAAGGAGATTGATGATTTCGGACTTAGTAAGAACGTCAAGGTTCGCGGTAGGCTCATCGGCGATTAAGATTTTTGGCTGGCGAGCGACGGCACGAGCGATAGCAACACGCTGAATTTCCCCGCCAGAAAGGGCGGACGGAAACTTTTTGGCTTTGTCGGAAAGCTCAACGATATCAAGGACTTTTGGAATAGTGTTCTTAATTTCTTTAGAGGAAAAACCAGCAATTTCTAGCGCGAAAGCAACGTTCTCATAGACAGTGCGATTAGGAAGAAGCTTGAAATCTTGAAAGACTACACCGAGGCGGCGACGGTAATGCGGGATGTAACGCTTTTTGACATATTTCAGATCGATACCACCGACGATGATATTGCCAGAAGTAGGGTTTTCCTCTTTGGTAATCATTTTGATGACGGTGGATTTGCCGGCGCCAGATTTGCCGACCATAAAGACGAATTCATTAGGCTCAATATGTAAAGACACTTCATCAAGAGCGGGCCGGGGGTCCGTAGGGTATTTCTTGGTGACGTGATCAAGCAATATCATACAATAATGATAGCATAAGCTAGATTACAATTCAAGAAAAGCATCAATGAATTCCTGAATCTCACCATCTAAAACAGCATCAGTGTCGGTGGTTTCGTGTTTGGTACGAGTATCTTTAACGAGACGATAAGGTTGGAGGACATAATTTCGGATTTGTTGACCCCAAGAAGCAGATTCGCCGGCTCGTAATTTATCAATAGATTCGGCCTGTTGTTCAAGTTTCATTTGGGCGAGCTTGCCTCTTAAAATTTCCATAGCCTTTTCCTTGTTTTGAAGTTGAGAACGCTCGTTTTGAATGGCGACGACGGTGTTTGTGGGGATGTGAGTAATACGAACGGCGGAATTAGTGGTGTTGACAGACTGACCGCCGTGACCGCCGGAGTGATAAACATCGATACGAAGGTCTTTGTCGTTGATTTCGATGTCGGTGTCGCTTTCAATGATGGGGAGAATTTCGACGAGAGCAAAAGAGGTTTGACGGAGATTGTCGGCGTTGAAAGGCGAAAGACGAACGAGGCGATGGACGCCGTGCTCAGATTTTAGGAGGCCATAGACATTTTGGCCAGCAAGTTCATAAACGGCGGTTTTGATACCGGCTTCTTCCCCGGCTTGGCGCTCTAATAGGGTCATCTTAATGTTGTTTTTCTCACAATATCTTTGGTACATTCTTTCAAGCATGCCAGCCCAGTCCATCGCCTCGGTGCCGCCGGCGCCGGAGGTAATGCGCAGGACGGCATTATTGCCGTCGTAAGGCCCGGTAAATCTGAGGGTTTTTTTGAGGGTTTCTAGAGTTTTTTCAAGCTCGGCAATTTGAGCCTCAATTTCTTCTAGAAGGTCCTCCTCGCTTGCTAATTCTTTTAGGTCGGTTGCGCTGTTTTTGAGGTTTTGCCAAGGCTTTATTTCATTTTGAAGTTTGGCGAATTTCTCGTTCTTTTTTCTAGCATTTTCAGGGTCTTGCCAGAGGTCTGGGCTGGCAATTTCCTGCTCCAAAGCGTCTTTCTCGGCGATTTTATCGTCGAGGTTTAGCTTTTGCCAGGCTTCCGCTATCTGGTCTAGGAGGCTTTCAATGCGTTTTTCCATAGAGATATTATAACATATATTGACTTTTTTAATGATTTGTGATATAATGGTGTTCCAAACTAAAAAAGTAGCACGTTAATATTGAAAAGACTCTACAAGAGAGGGGGTGAAAAAAATGAGAGAGTTTTTCGAAAAAATAAAGCATATGTCGGAAGACGAGTTCTATATGACGGTTTTTCCGATAGTCGGAGTGAGCCACGAGCTCTCGAAAGTCATTTGTAATGGAGTTGGCTTGTTAAAGCCGGAAGAAAAGGAACGATTAGTAAACAAACTTGTGTATTTAGGTGCTCCAGATGAAATGACTGACGAAGAAGTAAGAAATGTGTGCCGCTATATATCAAAGCGTATTTTCGGGACGCCGAGGGTACGTTAGGGCCTCCAATGGATTGGGGGCCTTTTTAATCTTCGCCAAGACGATGAAAATCGAGGATGCTGGTAGCTACTTCTGGAGTGAGGGTTTCTTCCCTGGCTCCGCCAAGATTAGAGAAGGCGGTTTCACAGTATTTTTCGACGATGGCACGGTCATATTCGGCACGAGCGTCAGTATATCCGCCGATGTCTTTGCCACGATCATAGTAATAATCGTTTGTCTCAAAATTACGGAAAGTTAATGGGGTAAGATTTCGCTCTTTGGCGATCCAATTAATGTCGTTTAAAAGGTTTATCAGCTCATTATGAGTTTTTCTACAGTTGCGATTCCAAGTTTCAACGTCTGTTGCTCGAAGTTCTCTATTGCGTACAGCTTCAACGTGCTTGGCGGCGTATTCATGGAGGGAACCAACCTTTTCGATAGTTTCTTCGCTATTTGGTTCGTTTTTAAGTTTTTCTACTAGGGCTTCGCTGCGTGTTTCATAAAAATGTCCGCTATAAACTTCGATAGTATTTTCAACTTTAGGTTGACTGATGTTTTCAACTCGATCGCGTTCAAAACGGTTAGAAAGAAGACCAGCGTCATCTTCGGCTGATTTCATCTTCTCGTAGGCTTCAGCTGCGTCGTTTTCCCAGATTTTGAATTCAGTTTCGTTTTTCCAGAGAGCTTTTTTGCTAATTATTTGACTGAAATTATTTTCAATGTTGCGATATTCTTTAGCAAAAAATTTGACGTCATCTAAAGCTTCTGCTTTTAAGATTTTCTTAGCCTCAATGGCAATAGAACCAAGATTTTCGAGAGTTTTTTCAGAAATTTTTTCAGGTGATTTATCTTGTTCCATAGTAAAATTATACCACTATTTCGATTAGCTTATTTCTACTAGTGTTACCTTTTTTGATAATAATGTTTCTTTTGGCGGCGTGGAAGTGTTTGGAGAGAAGTTTGATGACGGCTTCGTTGGCCTCTCCGCCGGTGGGGTGCTTGGTAGTGCGGACGGTGATGTGGCTGCCTTCTATTATAATCTCATCTTTTTTGACACCTGGGGTGACTTTGACCTCGTATATCATAAGATGATTATAGCATATTTTTTGACACAGGAAAAAGGCCGCGTTTCCGCGGCCTTAGTAGATATAGGATCACCGCCTTTCTGGCACTATGTGATACTTATCACATATCTGCCCATAACGCTCGGTGCAAATTTCTCTCCAAGCTTCATCCATGTCACTAGGAAATGGGATAGTGTCTGTAAGAAGATATTCGCCTTCTTTGGTGCGATCGGCGTCTTCCTCTCTGTACCAACTTCCTCCTTTCTCAATGTAAAGTCTGCCATTGTAAATTACGGGTTTACCTCTTTCAGAATAGACGAAAGAGTGGTCGTTCATCTTAAAAACTGCGATACACGGTTCTTCTATCCCGCGTGATTCAAGAGCCTTGTTGATGGTGTGCTCAATATTGACACCCGAAATAGAATCGTACCCGATTGTCTGACAGTCTCCGATGAAATGGCTCCAGCTCTTGTAGTTCTTGACTGGCCGGAAGATCAGGCTTTCTCTTACACGGCGTTTATTTTTGGTTCGAGCGCTAAGAGATTTGGACTCGGCTTCATTAAGAAGTTGAGTTTTAGTAACAGCTACTATTTCTCCAAATTCTCCAGTTGGACCAAACAAGCCGTTTTTACCTCTCGGCAAAAAGTAGACTTTTTGCTTCAATGACTGTCCCCCCTTTCTTGGTGATGTTAATCTACTGGTCTAATTATATCATTATTTCAAAGATTTGACAATTTTTTTAAACTTATCACCACGGTCTTTGTAAGATTTGAACATATCAAAAGAAGCGGCACAAGGTGAGAGTAGCACGACGGACTTTTTGCCGGTAGTTTCGGCGATTTCTTTGGCGGTCTCGATAGCTTTCTTGAAATCGGTGCCGGAGAGAACATATTTTTTGGGGTCTTCACCTTTTGCGAAGTCTTTAGCAGTTTCGCCGATTAGGACGGCTTTTACCAGGTTTTTATTATTAAAGATGGCATTTTTGGCCGGGGTGAGGTCGGTGCCTTTGCTGCTACCGCCGGCAATTAAGACTAGCGGGGTTTTGTCGAAAGATTTAAGTGCGACGTCGAGCGCCGGGAAGACTGTACAGAAAGAATCATCGTAGTATTTGACATTATTTAGTTCACGTACGAGCTCAATGTGGTGTGGGAGCGGAGTGATAGTTTTGATGGCGGATTTTAGAGCCTTCCTATTTTCTTTTAGAAAATCGTTGAAGGAAAGTTTGCGGGTCACTGGCTTAAAGTAAGCATAGACGGCTAGAAGCGCAGCTTCTAAATTCTCTTTGTTATGCTCTCCAACAAGTGGGAGCGCGTCCAATAATTCTTTTAAGATTGCAGATTTTCTAGAGATAGGATAGGCGAATTTTTCAGCCGGAGACTGGTTTGCAATTTTTACGGTGTCGGCATTGTTTTTGAAATAGATGGTAGATTCAAACGGGCTTTGATGGCGGACAATGTTGGCTTTAGCGCTAACATAATCATCAAAATCTTTGTGGACGTTTAGGTGGTCTGGCTCAATGCGAAGTACGACCGAGACAGCCGGAGATTTTTTAAGATCCCAAAGTTGGAAGCTGGAGAGTTCAAACACTACAATATCATCGGTAGAATTTTTCGGGAGTTCGTCTAGATGGTCTAGGGCTGGCTCGCCGATGTTGCCGACGAGGTGAGGTTTTTTGCTGAGGGCTTCTAGTAATTTGGTAATCATAGTACAAGTGGTACCCTTACCCTTGGTGCCAGTGATACCAATAATTGGGACTGGACAGAAAGAAAAGAAATACCCTGTGCTAGAATTGACTTTTGGCAAGATAGCTTTTGGAAGTTTGTGGACCGGAATACTAGGCGAGCGAAAAATATAGTCGTATTTTTTTGGATCTAACCTTTTCTTTAGGGGAAATTCGGCAAAAATATCAACTTTGTCGCCTTTTTTCTTGAAATAATTTTCAATGCTTTTCCCTTCTAGACCATATCCTAAAACTGCTATATTCATAATACTCCTTTCTAGATTTCTAAATGCCCCGCAAGGGAGGTGATGATTGATTTTTCTGCGCTAGAAACGGCGGCAAAACCCTTGATGCCAGAGCCGGCAAATTCACGAGCGAGCGCAACGATCTTTGGTTTATCAATAGCGTTGATGTAATTTGGAATTTTTCTGTAATCTTCAATGTCGCCACCGAGGAAGTAAGAATCGGAATAGTAGTCAGAAATTTGCGAGACGGTTTGAGCGCTCATTTGATGACGGCCGAGAGCGTAGGATTTGGCAGCCTCGATATCGGACTCGGTGATTTCGCCGTTTAAGACTTTGTTCAATTCTTTTTGGATGAGTGAGAAAAGTTCTTCGGAGGTTTCAAGGTTGACTTCACCATCAAAATCCCATGAAGAATTACGGATGCTATTAGTGAGTGAAGAACCCATACCGTAAATCAGGCCGCGTTTCCTGGCTTGGCCAAAAATACGAGAAGAAGTGGTGCCATTTAAGATATGGTTGAGACAATCCATAATGCGAACCTCTTCGGCGGGAAGTTTCCTAGTGGTTAAAAATGAAAAGCCAAAGGTGATATTTGAGGCATCTTTTCTTCGGATTAAAACTGGGTCGCCGGAG
This sequence comes from Candidatus Saccharimonadota bacterium, assembly GCA_030530605.1. Taxonomy (GTDB): domain Bacteria; phylum Patescibacteriota; class Saccharimonadia; order Saccharimonadales; family Saccharimonadaceae; genus Nanosyncoccus. The sequence goes on along the minus strand of JAUMUO010000002.1, from coordinate 80,389 downwards.
TGAAGATCGTCCAGAGGAACATCAAGGCGAGAACCTTCTTTTAATCCCCAGTCTTCAAGATTTCTAATAATTTGGCGTTTGCGACGGCGTGGCAGACGGCCGGCGATTACAAAACGCATGTTGGAGGCGGTGTGCGTGCGGCGATAATGCTCGCGGATGTCTTTTAGCTCGATGTTTGAAACGGTATTTAAGCGCTCGCGAAGGGTGGGGACTTTTTCGCCAGTAGAAGACATTAGGCGAGGCCAAATCAAACGAGTGTAATCATTCATATAGCCAGTAAGCTCGGCGCGAACAGTGGCCTTTTCGCTTTTTAGTTCTTCTTCATTAAAACGTGGCTCAGTGATAGAAACGCGGTTCAAATCTAAGATGCGTTCCCATTCAAAATCAGCGCACTCGGCTTCATAGCAGACGGAGAGGTCTGAAGTCCAGGCATTGTGGTAGGCTCCGTTTTTAGTAAACTCGGCCTCAAAAGCTTGTTCATCTTTGAATCTAGCGTTAGCCCCAAAGCTGAGATGTTCTACTAAGTGGGCAATTTCATATAGTTCTGGTTTTTTAGCATAGCGACAGCCGCCCCGAAATTGGATTTTGAAATTCATCACGCTGGCGCCAGGGACATTGATAAGTAAGCCCTTGGCACCGTTTCGGAGAAAGACTTCATCTACGCTGTGTTTCATTACTTCTTACGCTTTTTAGAGCTCTTTTTCTTGGACTTCTTCTTGCTGCCACCATGGCTTTTGACAGCAGCTTTCTTGGGTTTATCGGAAAATTCAGAATCAAGATTCTTTTCACCCTTGCTGATTTCGTTGACGCCCTTTTCGGTGGCGCCTTCAGCCATCTTGGTGAGCTCGGAATCATATTGTTCACCGTCCATTACTTCGGACTCGGCAGCTTCTTGTTTGGTGAGATTTAGGAGAATCTTTAGAACTTCTTCACGGAGGTTCTTTTGAAGCGAATCAAAGAGCTTTTGAGACTCGGAGCGATATTCAACCAGTGGATCGCGCTGGCCGACGGAGCGCCAATGGATACCTTCGCGGAGATGCTGCATATTTTCAAGGTGTTGCATCCAGAGAGTGTCAAGCACGCGGAGATAAACTTCGCGCTCGATGATGCGCATTTGGTCGGCGCCGAACTCTTCCTCTTTCTTGGAATAAGCTTCCTCGATAAGGTCTAGAGCCTTTTTCTCACGCTCTTTTTCCTTGCGGAGTTTACCGATGGCCGTGATTGATTCTTCATCTAAAGTGTTGAATACGGAGATAAATTCCTTGACGAAATTCTTATTGACGCGGGAAGAATCAATAGTGAGATCTTTAGCACACTCTTTCATCAAGCGTTTGATTTCGGTTTCAATGTTTTCGCCATCGAGAATCTTGCGACGCATAGTGTAAACGACTTTTCTATGGCGGTTGATGACGTTGTCGTACTGAACAACATTTTTACGGGAGTCAAAGTTGAAGCCCTCAATGCGCTTTTGGGCAGCTTCTAGGGTCTTGGAGACAGATTTGGTCTGGATAGGGGTATCTTCGTCAACACCAAGACGCTTCATAAGCATAGAGATGCGGTCGCCCTGGAAGATGCGCATAAGATCGTCTTCGCAGGAGACGAAGAACTGAGTAGTGCCAGGGTCGCCTTGACGGCCACCACGACCACGGAGCTGGTTATCAACACGACGAGAATCGTGACGTTCGGAACCGATGACGACTAAACCGCCGAGCTTTTTAACTTCATCAGTAAGCTTGATGTCGGTACCACGACCGGCCATGTTGGTAGCAAGGGTGATGGCGCCTTTTTCGCCGGCTTTTTCAATAATAGCCGCCTCACGCTCGTTGTTTTTAGCGTTCAAAAGTTGGTAAGGGAGTTTGGCTTCGTCGAGATATTTAGCGATGAGCTCGTTTTTGACAATGGAGGCAGAACCAATCAAAACTGGCTGGCCTTTCTCGTGATATTTTTCTACTTCACGAACGATAGCACGGAGTTTGCCGGCCTCGGTGCGGAAGATGAGGTCATCTTTGTCGACACGGGCAATCGGACGATTAGGCGGAATTTGAATAACGTCTAGAGCATAGATTTGCTGGAATTCCTCGGCCTCAGTAAAGGCGGTACCGGTCATACCGGAGAGCTTACGATAAAGACGGAAGAAATTCTGGAACGAAATGGTAGCGAGCGTCATAGACTCTTGCTTAACTTGGACACCCTCTTTAGCCTCAATAGCTTGGTGGAGACCCTCGTTGTAGCGACGGCCCTGCATTAGACGGCCAGTGTGTTCGTCAACGATGATGACTTCGCCAGAGTTGGTAACGACATAATCTTTGTCGCGCTTGAAGACAACTTCAGCTCTTAAGGCCTGGTCCATGTGGTAAACCAAGCGGGTGTTATCGGTGGAATAAAGGTTATTAATGCCGAGAATGTTTTCTACTTTATCTACACCTTTGTCGGTAAGAAGGACAGAGCGGTGTTTTTCATCTTGAATATAATCATCCGGACCGAGCTGAGCGGCAATTTTAGCGAACTGGTAATAAGCATCTGGATTATCGCCGGCCGGGGCAGAAATAATGAGCGGAGTACGAGCCTCGTCGATCAAGATGGAGTCAACCTCGTCTACGATGGCGAAATTAAGACTTCTTTGGCGGAGATATTTTGGCTCGGAGACCATATTGTCACGGAGGTAGTCAAAGCCAAATTCGTTGTTGGTACCATAGGTGACATCGGCAGCATAAGCCTCTTTTCTAGTACAAGGGCGAAGATGAACCAAGCGTTCGTCGGTGTGATCATCGTTTTCAAAATCCGGGTCGTAGAGGAAGCTAGCCTCATTAATAATGACAGCAACAGATAGACCGAGGAAATGATAAACCGGGCCGTTCCAACCGGCGTCACGCTGAGCGAGATAATCGTTGACGGTGACGACATGGACGCCCTTACCAGTAAGGCCATTTAGGTAGGCCGGGAGAAGGGCTACAAGAGTTTTACCTTCACCGGTTTTCATTTCGGCAACATTACCTTCGTGGAGAGCCATACCGCCGATGAGCTGGACGTCGAAATGACGCATCCCCAGAGTGCGCTTAGTGGCTTCGCGAGCAACGGCAAAAGCGTCGTTTAGGATTTCATCGAGTACTTTTTCAAGCTTGTCGTCTTCTAGGCCTTTAATCTTCTCCTTAAAGATTTCAGTCTGCTTTTTTAGCTCTTTATCAGACATGGCCTCGTATTTTTCTTCAAGCTTGTTAATCTCAAGAACACGCTTGTAATAGCGCTTCAAAATTTTCTTTTGAGCATCACCAAAAATCCCCTGAAGGAATTTAGTCATAGCAGTCTTGTCAGCGAGCTTGTCGGTAGGTGCTTTTTCTTTCTTAACTTTAGGAGTTTTCTTGATTTCTTTTTCGGTGCCCACAGCCGCTTTCTCTTTCTTTCCGGCCATTTTTATCCTTTCCTGAATAAGCGTTTAATAGGGTTTTTACGAAGGTGTGGGTTCTTCTCTAGTTTATAGCGGCGAATTTGCCCCATTAGTTTTGCCTCAATGATGTCAACGCCAGCAAAAACATTGGAAGATTCATCTTTAGCAGCGATTACTTTGCCACCAGGGATTTCCATAGCGGCGGAAATTTCGTATTTATTACCGTGAGCACGGTCTACTTCGGTGACAACAATTTTAGCAACGACATCTTTCTTGCTACCCTTTGGAAGATAGCGATCTAATTTCCCAATACGCTTTGTGGCATACTTCTTGAAACTCTCGGTAGGCTTGTAATTACTCCCCGTAATTTCTATTTTTTCAATCATAAAAACTCCTTTTATACTATTTTATCACAGTTCAGTGGCGCCGCCAAGATAAGGTTGTAAGACTTTTGGAATTTCTACCTTGCCGTTTTCCTTGGCATAGTTTTCAAGGAAGGCAACCATAGTTCTGGCTAGAGAAACCGCAGTGCCATTAAGGGTATGAACGGTTTCTATTTTGCCGTCTTTTCTCCTGACCCGGATATTCATAGCGCGAGCCTGGAAATCGGTACAGTTGGAACAAGACGTTAATTCCTGATACTTTTGATTAACTGGGGACCAGTATTCAAGGTCGTATTTTTTAGCAGCTGGGGCGCCGAGGTCGCCAGCAGCGATATTAATAATATGATAAGGGATATTAAGACCCTGCCAGATTTCTTCCTCAATGCCGAGCAGTTTCTCGTGGATTTCTTTAGATTGCTCTGGGAGACAAAAGACGTACATTTCTAGTTTGTTAAACTGGTGGACACGGAAAAGACCGCGAGTGTATTTGCCGTAGGCCCCGGCCTCTTTTCTGAAGCAGGCAGAGAAACCGGCATATTTAAGAGGTAAATCTTTTTCGTCTAGAATTTCGTCCATATGATAACCGGTAATCGGCATTTCGGCGGTGGCAATCATCACTAGATCTTCACCCTCGATGTAGTATTCATCGGATTGGTCGGAAGACTTTGGGGCAAAGCCAGCGCCCTCAAGAACTTTGCTTGAAACCATATCAGGGACATCCATAGGAGTAAAGCCGTGTTTTAGAACGATGGAGAGGCCATATTGAAGCAGGGCATTTTCAAGGAGAGCCAGGCCACCCTTTAAGTAATAAAACTTGGCACCGGCAACTTTAGCTCCGCGTTCAAAATCTAGCCAACCGCGACCCGTAGCATAATCAAGATGGTCGACGCCCTGTTTTTTCGGCTCGCCCCATTTTTTAATTTCTACAGAGCATTCTTCCCCACCAAGCGGAACATCTTCCAAGATGACGTTCGGTACGGATTTAAGACTATTTTTTAGCTCGGTTTCAATTTTGCTAAGCTCGTCTTCTAGGGAGCTAAGCTGTTCTTTGATTTCCTTACCTTTTTTGATAAGCTCGTCGGAAGGCTTGCCGCCTTTCATCTTGGCAGCAGTCTCGTTTCGCTCTTTTCGTAATTTTTCAACCTCCTGGAGAGAAGACTTTCTTTTGTCGTCTAATTTTAAGATGTTTTCAATGTCAACATCTTCATAACCTTTTTCCTTCGCGCTTTTCTCCACTAAAGCACGGTTTTCCCTAATAAAATTAACGTCTAACATAAATCTATTATAGCACAGTTTACCAACTGCCGCCACCACCGCCGCCGCCCCCGCCGCCGGAGAAACCACCTCCACCGCCACCGGAGAAGCCAGAGGAGGAAGATGAACTGTGCCAAGCAGTACTACTAGCGATATTGTTGGAGGTAGTGCGCACCATACTGGAAAGCACGCTGTAGGTTAAGATGTCAGTGCCATTATACCAATCTGGAGAGTAATTAAGATTTTCGTAATACTTTTGAATTTCTTCTAGCCAGCTATCCTCGAGATTAAATAGACAGGCGTAAGGCAGAAGTTTCTCGTAGAGTTTGACTAGACCCTTTTCATTCCGAGGAGCGTTCTTAGCAGATTGATTAAACTTTAAGCGCTCTTTTTCGGCCATACCAATATAGAGTTCAAGGCCGTTTAGATAATTAGCCATGTCAAGGCCGGCAGTGGTCCGGATAGTGTATTTGCGAGCCTTGGAATTGATAGTAGAAACGATAATGAGCGCAACGATGGCAATAGCCCAAGTTGCGATAAAGCAAGGGTATTTACAAATGATGTGGCCGTAACTAAAGTTGGGGGATTCGGCAATGACGGCAGTGCTAAAGGCTATACAGCCGATAACAAGGAGGAACATAAAGACGGCGGAGAAGGAATTTTCTTTACTGGATTTAATGGTGCCGGTTTCAGCTTTAACATCGGATTCTAGGAGTTTCTTACTCTTCAAAATAGTACGAGCACCGGAGAAGTACTCTCTAGAAAGCCGAGAAAGAGTATAGGTGGCAGTTTGTTTTTTAATCTCAACTAGATTACCAACTTTTGGCATAATGCCGCCATTTAGGATGCTTAAAATTTTCTCTTCTGGAGAAGTAATGCCTTTTAGGTCTAGTATTTTGACTTTCCAGATAGTTTTTTCCTTGTCAAGTATTTTAGTAGTGGTTTTTTCAGAGACAAGTTGGATTTTATGGTGGATTGCAAGTTCAAGAAGTGTTGCAGTCTGAGTTGGTTGAGCAGTGCCCATATAAATCTGTGCAGCCTCGGCGACAGTGAGGTCTTTTGGCGGAAGATACTGAGGTGCGACAAGGAGATTTTTGTAATATTTACATTTTTCCTTGGCATATTTTTGGTAGTTTCTGATGGCACAGAAGATAGAAAGAATCGCAAGAGCGGTGGCGATGCAGGCAGCGACGACATAGGAATAATTATAGTAAATTGGGACTTTGAAAGTGCCGGCCGGGAACTCAATATCAAAAGTCATATTCTCGTAACGGCCGAGAGCCTTGGTGGTTTTGAAGGTGAAGCCGTCTTTAGTTTTTTCTACGGTACAGTTTCTGGAATTGGACCTCTGTGAACCAGTATAACAATAGGCAGGGGTTTTGGCCTTATAGTCGCCGGCAAAGTGGACATTGGCGGTGACGGACTCAAAACGATTAGGCCAGCCGGTACCGTTGGTATCCCAATAAAGTTCTTGGGAAGTGCCATTTTCGGTGGTGAGCTTTCCGGAGGCATCATATTCAGTAATTACATTTTTGAACTCATATTCTAGGACATAAGTTTGCCTACCCTGGACAGTTTTAGACTTGGTACCGACATTGACTTTATAATAGCCATCTTCCTTGGTTGTTTTGGCGATGGGTTCGGAAATTCCATTTCTGGTGACTTTAAGATCTAGATTCTCCAAAGTGACATTGTTGCCGTCTTGGTTGGTAAATGGGATGGTGCGAGTGATGCCGTGGCTACTGCTATGTTCGGAAAAAACGGCTTTCAAGGTTTCTTTAACCTTCATGATGGTGCCAGTGTCAGTTTTTTCCAAATAATAATCAAAGACCGCATTTTCAAAGTAAAGGTCGGGGTCGGAGGCGGCAGAGACTGGAGTGAAATTAAGCGATAGAAGCGTAGCTAAAATAAGAATCAACTTTGTCATAATTTCATTATATCACAAAAATCCCGCGGTTTTCCGCGGGATTAAGGGCTAAATTTTCAGGTGTTTCTTGATGAGGGCAAGGACGCCTGCGATGGCAACGGAAGTAAAGCCGAGAACCCAGAGCAAAGTAACGGGGTTGAGTACGCCGGCCTCGTCGTCGTAGCCAGTGTTTGGGGTGGTCGGGATGGTGGTGTCAGCGGTATTTGGAACTGGAACGTCGTCAGGGTCTTCCGAAGGGGCTGGTTCTGGTGTTGGTTCCGGTGTCGTTTCCTGTACTTCCGGCACGGGTGTTTCT
>JAUMUO010000002.1:50688-73135 GCA_030530605.1 Candidatus Saccharimonadota bacterium | reverse complement strand
AGTCGGCGCCGGTTCAGGAGTTGGCGTCGGGGTTGGAGTTGGTTTTGGTGCTGGCTCTGGTTTTGGGTCGTTGTAAGCGATGATGCCAAAGAGGCTGAGATGGGTGGAACCAAATTCAATAGCGTCGTCAGTAACGGTTGTAGCAAAGGTTTCGGTGATTTCGCCGGCTTCATTGATGAAGACGGCCGAGTAGTGGTCATAGCCACGGTCTTTTATGGGGAGGTTGATGCGGAGACGGAGTTTGTTGTTAGCGACTGGGATGATGTTGCCGGTTTCGTCAGAGAGCGCAACATTGAAGACAGCTTTTAAGTTTTCATGTTTCTGTTGGAGTTCGGATAGAATATCCTCGTTGACCGGGTCGATGGCGAGGGCAGCGTTTCCAATTGCTTCAATGGGGGTCTCTAGTTCAATGCTGCCGTTTGTACTGGTAGCAGTATTAGTGGTTTTGCGATAACCAACATAGTACCAAGTTTCGTCACCTTCTTGATATTCGATGATTTCTTTAGATTCGCCGGAAATGAGGTTGCCGTTTTCGACGGCGGTGGCAAGAGCTACAGTGTTATTTTTGAATTTGCCACCGAAGACATTGATGACACCGGTTTTTGTAGGGTTAAACACGCTGTAGATATAGCCATCGTAAATGTTGATAGGACCACTGGTCGGGTTGAGTTCGCCGTAAACGGAGCCGTTGTGAATGTTGATAGTGCCATTGTTGGTGGTTTGAATCTTCTTGCCCTCTTTACCGATTTGGCCACTGTAGATGTCGATCACGCCGTTGGCAGATTTGATATAACCGCCGGAAGTGGCGTCGATGTTGGTTACTTCGAGCGAGCCTCTGTTGATGCTACTAAATTGACCAACGACACTGTCGCGTAGGATTACTTCGGTAACGTCGCCGTTGTTGACGGAAAAGCCGCCGCTGAGATTTAGGTTGTAGGCATCGATTTTAGTGTCACCGCTACCGGCGTAGGTGAAGGAGCCACCGGAAAAATCGTGGACTTCAACTTTACCGTAGTTAATACCGCTAGGCAAAGTAGCACTGAGATGACCACCAGTGAGCAAGACGTCGTGATAAACTTCCGGATCGACAGTGGTGCGAGAAGTGTCGAAGGCGATATTAAAGATAGTACCGCCGGAAACGGAGATGGTTTTTTGTTTATCTATGCCCATTGATTGGACAAGGACACGTTTTTGGAGTTCGCCCCCGGTGATTTCTAGGGATTTGCCGCCGTGGAGTATGGCGGCGGCGCTGGAACTGGTTGAAGTACTATCAAAGAGACCACCAGAAACTTTCATGATGCCATTCTCGTCATTTTTGACGTTGTTGATTTTACCAGTGAAGTGTCCGCCTGCGATTTCGAGTGTAGCGTAGTTTGCTGAGCCGGCTGGTTTTTCAGCCGGAGTGGCGCCGGCAGACGGCGTGAGGTTCCAACCGTTTGCGATTACACTAGTGTTGGAATCTGAGCTAATTGAATAGGAACCACCTTCAATGCGTAGGGTATTTTGGTTTTGAACGGCGTAAGTGTTGCTGCCAGAGACGGTGCCTTCACCAGTAATAGTAAGATTGCCAAGATTTTTAAGAGCGATGCCAGAAGTGCTGGAAAGAGCTCGGTTGTTTAGGTTTAGTGTAGCGGTGATGTTACTGCCAACAACAAGGTTGCCAGAAAAATCACGGTTCAAGGTACAATTGCCAGTAAGGTAGGTTTCTCCAGTACCGGCGGCAATGGCGACGTCGGCCCCTTCAGTACAGAGTGGCGCGTCTTCCGCATTAATTTGCGGCATCTTTGCGATTAAACCAATAAGTAGAGTACCAGTAAAACCAGCAATGAAAGTGATTTTTTTATTTTTCATTTTAATATGACCTTTTATATGTTCTTATTATACAGCGTTTAAGCTTTTTTGACAAGACTTTTTATTATTTTTTCTTGATGCTTTGGAAAAGCTTTTTGGCGAGGGAGACAGCAGTGTTGAAATCGGTGCCGGAACATTTGTTGCCCTCCGGGGCGACATAGTAATATGTGCCTTTAGAGTCGCTGTAGAGTTTTTCACCCTTAGAGCCACCGATGACGACCTGGCCGAAACCAGAAGCGCAGGTGGTAGAATCGTAGGTTTTATCAGCGGTGGTGATACCGGTGATAGAGATAGAATTATCAGAAGGATAAATATAATTTAGATTTTTGATGCCGTTTGGCAGATAGAAACGCACGCCCCAATCTGCGCCCGGGTCAACAGCGATGTCGCTGTAGCCTTCGCCAGCAGTTTCCTTCTTAGTTTCTTTTTTGTCGTCTTTATTTTCTTCCTTTTTCTCCTCGGTCTTTTCCTCGGTCTTGACGGTCTTAGTCTCGGTTGTGGTGACGATGTTTGGCTTGATGCCGTTTTCAATGAGCTGGGCCTTCAAGGCTTCTACCTCGGCAACGTGAGTGTTGACACTTTGTTCGAGGTTAGAAATGCGATTTGACAAACTGTCTTTCTCGCTTTTTTGAGCAAAGCCAAAGATGAGCCCGCCAGCACCGACGATAATGGCGACCGCGGCGATAATAACTGGTAATTTGCTGGTGGTTTCTGGAGCTTCGTCTTCTCCGTCTATAATAGTAACTGTTTCCATATTATTCTCCTATTTCGTTAATTGCATTTTTTAAGGCGTTGACAGATTTTTGCATTTTAATCCCCTCTTCTTCCGTCAGGTGGACGCCAATACGGCAGATAACACCTTCCTTACCGATAATGGCCGGGAAACCGTTGTACACGCCGGCGAAATCGTCGTAACTCGAAACTGGAAGAACGCGACGTTCGTCGCCGAGGATAGAGTTTAAGAGTTTGGTGACGCAAGCACCAATGCCATAGTGGGTGGAACCTTTTTTCTCAATGATTTCGTAAGCTTCGTTCCTGGCTTTGTCTTCAATTTCAGCAAGCTCTTCCGGCTTTAAGAGTTCGGTGATGGGTTGGCCAGCGACCGAGGCAGTAGACCAAAGAGCAAACTCGGTGTCGCCATGTTCGCCGACTTGGAAAGCGTGAACGGACTTTGGATGGATACCAAGTTTTTCGGCAGCTTTATAGCGAAGGCGGGCAGAATCAAGGATAGTGCCAGAGCCGATTACTCTTTCGGCTGGGAGGCCGGAATATTTTTTGGTGAGGTAGGTTAAGACATCCATTGGATTGGAGACGATGATAAAGATGCCATCAAAGCCATTTTCCATAATCTCATTAATCATATCTTTGAAAATGGCAGCATTCTTTTTCAAAAGGTCCATACGTGATTCGCCCGGCTTTTGCGGGATGCCGGCGGTGATAACGATAACATCACAATCTTTTGCTTCGGTGTAATCGCCGGATTTAATTTTCATATAAGATGGTGAAACGGCAAGTGTATCACGAAGGTCCATTGCCTCGCCCTCGGCGTCTTCTTTGTTAATATCGGTTAGGACTAATTCGGAAACGGCGGTGCGCTGATTGACAAGACAATAAGCAATACTGGCGCCCACATTTCCAGTCCCCACTATCATTACTTTTGACATAAAACTCCTTTTTTCTATTATACCACAAGCGGCAAGAAAACAAGGACTTATTTTGACTTAATAATCGGGAAAGGCACGCCTTCGCGGCCGGAGACACCTTCAAGCAGCCAGAAGTTTCTTTCGCTGTTGCCCCAACCACAAGCTGGTGGCATACCGTATTCAAGCATTTCGACGAAATCTTCGTCGAGCATTTGAGCCTCGGTGTCGCCTGCGTCGCGCAAAGCTTGCTGTTCTTTAAAACGCTCTAGTTGGTCTAAAGGATCGTTTAACTCAGAGTAGCCGTTGCCCATTTCGGTTCCGGCGATAATCGGGTGGAAGCGCTCGGTGACGAGCGGGTTTTCAGGTACGATCTTGGCGAGCGGGCTTAAGGAAAGTGGTTCTTCAATTAACCAGTATGGGCCGGCAGAAGTTTTTCTGATTAACTTCCAAACATTATCAATAAGGTGAGCAGTGGACATTTCATCTAGTTTCTTTTCAAAGGCGGATTTACTCAAATCTTCAGCTTTCCACTCGTTCAAAAGAATAGTTTTGAGTTGCTCGCGATCAGGGTTAAAGACATCTACATCATATTTTTCTTTTAAGAGGTCGGCGTATTTAATGCGTGGCCACTTTTGGTCCAAGTTAATATCAAAGCCACCAACGTGGAATTCTAGAGTACCCCAAGTTTCTTTGGCAACATATTTAATCATTTCCTCGTAGAGTTCCATACCGTCTTCGTAGTTATCGTAAGCGGAGTAGGACTCGAAAGCGATATGTTCTGGGAGGTGTTCGTCATCGACGCCTTCGTTTCTAAAACGGGGACCGATATCATAGACTTTTTCAAAGCCGGCACCAAGCAGACGCTTTAATGGAAGCTCCTGGGAAATGCGAAGGTAGAAATCTTCATCTAGGGCATCCATGTGAGTGACAAACGGAGTGGCGTCGGCACCGCCGGTGGTGTGTTCAAGAACCGGAGTGTTGATTTCGATGAAACCGTGAGAATTCATAAAATCGCGGGTGGCTTGCCAGAATTTAGAGCGGCGGACCATACGCTCGCGGACTTCTAAGTTGACGTTCATATCAACATAGCGACGACGGAAACGTTCTTCCTTGTTATTGAAGCCGTCTCGGCCAGGAAGCGGACGGAGGGATTTAGTAAGTAAGCGAACATTATCTGAGAATACGGAGATTTCGCCAGTCTGGCTTTTGCCAACTAGGCCCTCGGCCTCGATGAAATCGCCGTTGTCAAGCAACTTAATATCTTTAACGCCGAAGGTCCCCTCGGGGGTTTCTTCGTCTTTTTTCATAAAAATCTGAATTTCGCCGGTGTAATCGCGGATTTTAACAAAGGCGAGTTTGCCGAAACTTCTAATAGCCATAATACGACCGGCGATAGTGACGGTTTGGCCATTCAGCTCATCAAAATTTTCTAGGATGTGACCAATTTTAGTGTCACGATTAGATTTAGCGGGGTATGGATCAATACCACGCTCTTTTATTTCAGAGAGTTTTTTTAAGCGCTCATCGCGATAATCAGATAATTGTACCATGGGTTTATTTTAGCATATTTTAGGGGTTTAGGCAATTTCGACGACTTTGTAGGTCTTGCCGTTTGCCATAGTGGTTGATTCCCCCTTGGCTAGACCAAGCAAAGCTTTGCCGATAGGAGATTCGTTGGAGATTTTACCTTCAAGCGGATTAGCTTCAACCGGGCCGACAATGGAATAAGTTTTCTCTTTGCCGTCAACTTTGACTTTGACGGTGGCGCCGAGCACGACTTTAGAATGAGCGACAGAGCGGATGATTTTGGCGTTCTTTAGAATATCTTCAATTTCCAAAATGCGATTTTCAACAGTTTTTTGCTCTGACCTTGCGGAGCTATATTCTTCATTTTCGGAAAGATCACCAAAGGCACGAGCCGTGGCGATTTTTTCGGCGATTTCTGGGCGACGAGCTTTTAATTCTTCAAGTTCAGTCTCGAGCTCTTTTTTGCCCTCTTTAGTTATGTTTACACTCTTTTTCATGGTTGCTATTTTACTACTATATGAATAATAATTCAAGGGTGATTTAGCTAGAATTCTAAATCAGCAAGCGGGACGAGGGTGGTTTCACCGGTGCGGCGGTTGGTGATTTCGGCGGAATCATTTTCTAAGGTTTTATCAGAGATGACGACGCGGAAAGGAATGCCCATCAGCTCAGCATCTTTGAATTTTTCGCCGGGGCGAGCGTCGCGGTCGTCTAATAAGATAGTCTCAGGATGTTCAGCTTCATATTCGGAAGCAAGGTTGCTAGCTTTGTCACCAATAGCAATAAGATAAGTCTTGTATGGAGCGATATTTTCTGGCCAGACTAGGCCCTTGTCGTCGGCATACTTTTCAGCGATGACACCCATCACGCGGGAGACGCCGATGCCATAACAGCCCATAAAGACAGTTTCTCTTTTGCCGTCTTTGGAAGTGAACTCTAGACCAAGCGGCTCGGAGTATTTATAACGGAGAGTAAAGATGTTTCCAACTTCGGCAGCGCGAGCAGACTTTAATTCTTCTCTTTTGACGCCGAGTTCATCCAGAACTTCTGGAAGCAAAACCTCTTCGTTTAAGACGACGGATTTATCTTCATTGAAGTAAACGGTATCTTCACCGACATCCAAAATAGTTTGGAATTCGTGGGAGAATTTAGCAAAGATGCCACCAGAGGCAAAAGTTTCATAGGTGCAGTCGCCAAGACCAAGGCGGTCGTAGATGCGCATATAGGCATCTTCAGCCTTGTGGTAAAACTCATTGTGGCTTTCTTCGTCGGCGGAGAAAGAATAAAGGTCTTTCATTAAGAATTCGCGAGTTCTAAGAATACCAGATTTGGCGCGGAGCTCATTTCTGAATTTAGTTTGGAATTGGTAGGTATAAACTGGCAAATCCTTATAACTTTCGATATAGGTGCGCATAAGATTAGTGATTGGCTCCTCGTGGGTCGGGGCAAGGCCAAGTTCACCACCGGCTGAAAGTTCGGTCTTAAACCAAATATCAACTTCTTGATCGTCAAAACGCCCAGTTTTTTGCCAGGGCTCAGGATTTTGGAGGGCGGTCATCTGGATTTCCTCGCAACCGATGCGATTTAACTCTTCGCGGATGATAGTCTTGATATTCTCAAGTACCCGAAGCCCCATAGGGAGAAAATCGTATAGACCGGCCATTTCTTTGTGAATAAAGCCGGCGCGAATTAAATACCCAGCGGAGCGCGCAGTCTCATCTTTTGGAGCGGCACGCAAAGTTTTAACAAAAGACTCTGATAATTTCATAGAGAAATTATAACATAATTACATCGCGATGAAAAGAAGATAAAAGGCCACAGCGTTTTTGATAACGTGGACAAGAATACCAGCGTAGATGGTGCCGGTGATTTCGCGGAGGCTACATAGAATAATTGATACAGCAAAGACATTAACCCCAACGTTCCACTGGCCGTGTAAAATGGCAAAAAGTAGCGACGTAAGAAGCATAGCGACGGGGAGGTTCAAATGTTTGCGAAGTTTCCCGTAAAGATAACCTCTGAAGATGATTTCTTCAGCGATAGGAACAATAATAGCAATAATTAAAAAGGCAAGGATTTTGTCGCCGGTGGTGAAAAGGTCTGAGTAGCCAACTTCCTGAGCCTCGTTGATATTAAACCAGGAAAAGAGGCTGGAAAAAAGCGAAACTAAAGCGGTGGATAGTACTAACTGGGCGACGAAGCCAATAGGCGAAAGCAAAATATCTGTCCAAGTGGGGAGGCCTTTTAAGCCCAGTTCTTCGCGGGAGGCTTTTTCAAGCATAGGATGGGAATTTAATTTGGAGATTCTTTTGCGAAGTAGCGCGGGGATACCAAGTATCATTAAAATCGCAAGAACGTAAATTATAAATGAATAGAGCGATTGAATAATGGTGCCGACTTCAAAATGGAAAGTTTGAACCAGCCAGCGGAAGATAAAATACGAGAAGAATTGCGCAGAAAAGACACAAAGCCAGACCCAAGCCACTAGCCCGATGCCAATGGCGATATTATAAATTAATTTGTTTTTAGTACTAGCTTTTTCGGTGATGGCTTTTTTCATTTTTTACCTCTAAAATAACCTGATAATATCTAGGACTGTGATTAGGGCGATTAAGACGAGTAGGACCATAAAAGCACGCGAAACAATTTTCTCTTCGGTTTCTTTGGTGAGCTCTTTTTTCCTGAGGCGATAAATTGCGATAAGTAGGAAGCGGCCGCCGTCTAGAGCCGGAATCGGCAAGACGTTCATACAGGCGAGTGAAATTGAAATAATGGCAGCGAGGAATAACAGATTAGAAAGGCCAGTATCAACAAAAGCCGGGAATAGAACGCCGAGAATGCCGACTGGGCCGGAGACAGAATCGCCGGCAGCGCCAATAGCAGTCTTCCCTTCTTCGCGAGTGGCTTCGTCGGAACTGAATTGTTTGAAGATGCCGGAGAATAAATTATAAACGGCGGTGCCGAGACCCTTGAAAGTTTCGCCGGTGAGCTGGACGGTAGTGGCAGCACCCACGATAGGCGCGGACCAAGTAGAACGATAAAGTGCCTGGTCTTTTTGTTCCATAGAAATGCCAAGAGCATAAGTAGCATCTTTATTGCCAAGTGTGACATCTAAACTTTTATCTTTGCCGTCTCTTTCAATTTTGTATTTGACAGTCTCACCACGGTGGGCTTCATTGACGGAAATAAGCTGGCTAGTGTCGCCGATTTCGGTGGTTTTGCCATTTATGGTGATGCTCTTGATTTGGTCTTTTTCTTCTAGGCCAGCCTTTTTTGCCGGTGTATCGTCGAGGACTTTAGCGACAACAACTTTACCGTTTGTGACGCTAGTATCGCCATCAATTTGGAACTGATTCTCAACGAAATGTGGCATACCGGTTAAAGCCAAAATGGTAAGCAAAATGAAAGCGACCAGCCAGTTCATAGCGACGCCGGCAAAGAGGATTTTGGTCTTTTGCCAGAGAGTAGCCTGGCCAAAAGAATTAGGACGTTTATCATTGTCTGATTCCCCTTTCATCGCACAGAAACCACCGATAGGCAAGAAGTTGATGGATAAAATTAATTCTTTTTGTTTTTTGCCCCACTTGTCTTTTGGAAATGGCAGCCATTTTTTAGGACGTTTTTTGTCAAACTTTTTGCCGGACTTTCTCGCGGCTTTCTTCTCTTTTTTCCACTTGATATACTCGGGGTTTCTCAGCCAAGCTTTGGCACGGGGCGGGAAGCCGATGCCAAATTCTTCTACCCATACGCCATTTCTTCTAGCGGCAATAAAATGGCCGAGCTCGTGAGCGATCACGAGGGTCATTAAAACTACAAGACCAATAATCACACCTAAAAATACGTTCATATAATAATTATATCATACAAAAATAGCCCTTTCGGGCTATTTTCTTATTCGGTTACGCCGAGTTCGATGCGCTTGAACTGTTTAACAGTGATGTTTTCACCAGTCTTGGCGATAGCATCTTTGATGAACTGAGCGACGGTTTTGGTGTCGTCCAAGATATATGGCTGGTCCATCAAAACCTTGTCGGAGAAAGCCTTCTTGATTTGGCCATCGATGATTTGGTCTTTCATCTTTTCTGGTCCTTTGAAGTTCTCCTCAAGTTCTTTCCTCTTGGCCTTCATGACGTCTTCTGGGATATCTTTAGTGGAGACGTAAAGTGGAGCCATACTTGCAACTTGCATCGCAATTTTGTGAGCGAGATCTTTGAACTCGTCGGTCTTAGCGACGAAGCTGGTTTCACAGTTGACTTCAACGATAGCACCGATACGGCCGTCGTGAATATAAGCGTCAATTAGGCCTTCGCGAGTTTCGCGGTCGCCACGCTTTTCAGCCTTGGTAAGACCCTTCTTTCTCATCGCTTCGAGGGCTTTATCAAAATCACCCTTAGCCTCAACGAGGGCTTGCTTAGCATCAGTAAGACCAACGCCAGAAAGCTCTTTTAGTTTTTTGATTTGTTCGATTGAAATGTCTGCCATTTCTTCCTCCTTAATTTATTATTTTTTACCTTCTTTGATAGCTTCGGTGAAGTAGTTTAGATAAAGCTCGGTGGCTTTGACGGAATTGTCGTTGCCAGGGATGACATAGTCGATACCGGATGGATCAACGTTGGTGTCACAGATAGCAAAGACTGGGATGTTCAAGGTGATAGCTTCGCGGATAGCGTTTTTATCCTGGACAGCGTCTAGGACGATAACAGCGGCCGGTTGCTCGGACATCTCTTTGATACCGCCATAACGGGTGTTTAGAAGGTCAATTTCCTCTTGGAAACGCTGGACCTCAAGCTTGTTGTAGCGGCTCTTGAGCTCGCCAGATTCCATACGGCGCTCTAGGTCTTTGAGCTTTTTGATTTGACGATTAACGGTCTCAACATTGGTGAGAGTACCGCCAACCCAACGTTCGGTGACATATGGCATCTTGACCGATTCGGCAGCAGCTTTGGCTAGCTCTTTAGACTGCTTTTGGGTGTCTACGATAAGAACCTTTTTACCGCTTTTGACGATTTCGGTAATCTTTGGCAAAGCCTTCTCAAAACCATCGACGGTTTTTTCAAGATTAATAATATGGGCGCCGTTTTTGTGGCTGTGAATATATTCAGCCATTTTTGGGTGCCAACGGCTAGTTTTGTGCCCGAAGTGAGCACCGGACTCTAAAAGAGTCTTCATGTCAACTTTTACTGTCATAGTATAAGTTTCCCTTCCTCTTAGACCACAGGTATTTATCAGGAAAACCCCTGTGGCTGTTTAATTAAATTGATAACGAAGTAATTATAGCATAGATTTTCCCTATTTACAAGAGAAAAAATTTTTGATATAATAGGGGGCAATTATGAGTAAAAGTGAACTACATCCTAAAGATTATCGGCTTGTCGTGTTTTCTGATGAAGCCGCCGGCTTTTCGTTTTTAACTAAGTCCACGGCGAAAAGTGAGGAAACTATCAAGTGGAAAGATGGTAACGAATATCCACTCGTGAAGGTTCAGATTTCTTCCGCAAGCCACCCATTCTTTACTGGCGAAGAGAAGATTATCGATACCGAGGGTCGTGTGGATCGCTTCAAAGCTCGCGCTGCTAAGGCTGCCGCTCTTAAAGCTTCGCTTGGCAATAAGGTGAAGAAGGCTGAAAAAGAAGTCGAGAAGAAAGAGACAAAAGCTTCCAAATAACGCTTTTTAGAAATAGCCCTTCGGGGCTATTTTTCTTTGTTGAAACTCTTTATTCTGACGATATTGATGAAGACGACGAAGAGGGTGATGATGACGAAGAGATAGAAGGTGATGCCACGGTTCAGTAGCATAGCGGAGGAGAGTAATTCGGCACCGAAGGCGAGACCAAAGAGGTTTAAGAATACCGACTCGCTGGCGCCGATGGCACCAGGTAGTGGGAGGGCGCTGGTAGCCATAAAGAGGATGGCTTGGAGTGCGAAGACTTCTAAGAAACTCATACCTTCTAGGCCGAAGGCACGGTAGATACAATATGGTACGGAGAAGTAGAAACAGAACTGAATAAATACCCGGAGGATTGCCACAAAGAACTCTTTTTTATGAGTCCTCATGTAGTTGGCGCCTTCGGCATATTGGTCTAGGCTCTTGTCAATTTTGGCGCGCTTTTTTTCAATCTTTTTGAAACCGACATGTTTTAAGATATTGATAAAACCGTGGACGAGTTTGCGAGTGAGTTTGTTGTTGAATATACAAACAAGCATCGCGATTAGAGCGACGCCATTGATGACTAGACCGATGATGGAAAGCCAAAGTACTGGTCCAGTGAGGAGCCTTATATTTAGAAGCATACTGACGATGCCAAGAACCATAGTACTAACTTGGATGCCGCAGACCTGAACGAGCAAGGCAAGAGCGCTGTGGGCGGCGGGGATTTTTTCTTTGGACATATAATAAATTTCAAGTGGCTGGCCGCCGGTGGCGCTAGGAGTGATGGCGGCAAAAAAGAATCCTATCATCGTGAATTTGTAGGATTTTAGGAAAGATAATTTTTCGCCGAAGGATTTTAAGATGCTTTTGATATTGATGGCTTCCATCGCAAAATACATCAGCATACAGAAAACACCAAGTAGTAAGAACCAAGGGTCGGCACTTTTTGCAACATTGAAAATCTGGTTAATATCTTGGTCTTTGAAGACAAACCAAAAAGTTGCTACCATCAGAATCACGAAAATCAAGACATTGAGAAGCATCCTTTTGACGGTTTTTTTGTCCATATATTTCATTATATTATGACTTGGCGAGGGGGTCAAGGTAGTGTATAATAGTAGAAAAGGAGATATTTAGATGCCTGAAAATGTGCCTGAAAATGAAATGGATAATACTAAAGCTTGGGCGATTATTTCGACAGTGGCGGTAGCGATTGCTATGATAATTGCGGGTACAATGTTCTTCTTCGGTATTACGGTCGGGCAAAATGGGGCTAGCAGAGAGATTCTGTCGGAGCTTCCGGAGCCGGAGCTTGAAGAGGGGCAGAGAGGCCAGCTTGGCATAGATAAAAATATCAATGAAAAGACAATTGATAAATATCTTGGTCGGAGTGATGCGGTTTACTGGGACCTTCGGATGTTAGAAGATCCGGGAAATTATGAGAATATAGGTGGTGACCGTTATTTATCTGGTTTAGTTAAGGGTTTCCAAGTAGTTTCCTATCCATATATTGCGACAGTTTCTGGTTTACCAGAATCGGTGGGGGCGGGTTATACTGGCCCAACACTATTTTCGCTACAGTCCGACGGTTCTTACAAGGCAAACTATCAAGAATCAATGCGAATTATAGAAGATTTGTTCCCGAAGGATAAGGTGATTTTCCTGATGTGTGGTGGCGGTGGCTATTCTGGTATGATGAAGAAACTTTTAGTGGCTCTTGGTTGGGATGAAAAGAAAATCTATGATGTCGGTGGCTATTGGTTCTATGAGGGTGAAAATAAGATTGAGATTAAAGAAAAGACGGCGGATGGTAAGACTTTCTACGCTTTCTGGAAAGTGCCATATCACGAGATTGATTTTAAGAAATTGACGCCGAAAACGGTTTCTCGGGCTGAGGTCGTGGACCTCAGCATCCCCGAATATAACAAAATGGTCTCTGATAAAAGCTCGGGGCTTATTTTTGTTGACCAGGGTGGCTGTGTTACCGCGGAGAGAATGCGAGGTTTTATAGACGAGATTTCGGCAGAAGAAAATGTAAAGTTTTATCGGATGATGTGGTCTGATGCGAAAGAAACTTCCTTGAAAGACAACATCCCGTACTATCCGTCGCTTGCGATTATGAAGGATGGGAAAATCGTGGCAGCACTGAGGGCCAACTCCGATGAAGATGGCCCAATTTATAATGATAAGAAATTATTACTTGATTGGATTTCTAAATACGCGATTATTTAGATTTTCATAATTTCGGCTTCTTTAGCCTTGAAGGCGGAGTCGATTTTGTCGGTATATTCTTTGGTGAGGTCATCGATTTCCTTTTCGGCGCGCTTTCTGGCATCTTCGGGAAGTTCTAGCGCCTTGATGTCTTTTCTGGCATCTTCACGGACATTTCTAATGGAAACTTTAGCCTCTTCAACTTTAGTGCTGGCAGTTTTTACGATTTCTTTTCTGCGCTCTTCGGTTAGTGGCGGAATCGGTACGCGGATGATACGGCCGTCGTCGGAAGGGTTGAGACCAAGGGTAGAATCGGCGCGGATGGCGGATTCGATGTTGGTGATGTTAGTAGGGTCAAACGGAGTGATGACAAGCATAGTAGCATCGCCGATGGTGACGTTGGCAACCTGATTTAGGGGCATCCATTGACCGTAGGCTTCTACTTTGACGCCAGCAAGCATATCAGGATGGGCGCGGCCAGTACGAACTTTTTTCATTTCGCCATCAAAACGCTCTAAGACTTCGTCCATTTTTCTTTTTTCATCTTTTGTATCGAACATACTAAACTCCAATTATTATAGTTTTATTATATCAAAAAACGCTAGGGTGTCTAGCGTTTTTCTAGAGAGCTAAGCGGCGAGATACCAGAAAAGTGTCTTCGCGTCGAACTCCAGGCGGCAGTGCTTTTTGCCGACCATCACATCAAAGATGTGGCGGGCAAAGTTGCCGTTGAAGCGGACTTGGCGCTCGAGAAGCTCGGTGACTTCTTCGGTTTTGGTGTCCCCACGGCGCTTGAAAGACAGCGGTTCGCAAGGGGTCATTTCGTAGCCAAAGAGGGCCATTACTTCTACACGCTCTTTAGTATTATTGATATTAAAGTTTTTCATAAAAGGCTCCTAATTAATTTATAGAAGTCATTTATGTGAGCCTGATTTATTGGCTCCTGGCTGAGAGTATAAATGACGATACTAACAGCTTGAAACTTTTCTCATCGCCAGTGACCGAAGTATAGCGAGATACTTATATTATAACACGCTTATGGTTTTTGGGATGAAAAAAAGGCGAAGTCTTAAACTTCGCCTTGGAATCTACGATTGATAGACTACCTTACATGGAACCAGACTACCAGTATCAAGATTCTCCAGGATTTCCCTGGTGGTATCTTCCAGCAGCTGCCGGTCGTCGTAGAAGTTCTCGGCATACACCCAACCGTGGGCTACAAGGTATGCCGTGTCCTTCGGCTGGTCATTAATTGTCCACCAATCCGGGTGGACAATGCGATGTGCGCTAATCGCAGTCTTATTATTGTCGTCCAATATGATAGACACGTGGAAGTGTTTACCATGTTCGTCTGCGATAATTTCCTGCTCGTCCTGCGTTTTGCTCCCATGGCTCTGATAATAGTCTTCTATGACAACCCTGTGGTCCCCATAGCGGATCGTGCCAACTGGGATCTTTTTATCCCGCATTAAAGTGACAGTCTCGCCGAATTTTGAGCTTCCAAAGAAATCTTTGAAAAGCTCCCGGATAATGCCATTACTTTTAACGATCTTATCTATTTCTGTCATATTATCACCTCCTCACCCGTTCGACAGAAAATAAACTATTTTGTTTATTATATCACACTTATGCTAAAAAGTCAACAAAAAAGCAGGGGGCAACCCTGCTTTTTAGAGCTAATCCTTTTTGGACTTTTCGGGTTTATCGTCAATAGTGATGCCGCCGAAACCACCGGCTGCGTCGATATAAATAGTGTGTTTTGCAGTTTTAGTGGTGTCTTTTCTATCGTCGGAAACACCGCCGAAGATGAAACCAGATTTGACTTTGATTTGGACATTTTCTGGGACCTTGATTTCAATGCCACCGAAGAGGGCAAAGGCATTGATGACAGTATCTTTGGTAAAAGTGGCGTTTCTTAAATCTAATTCGGCTCCGCCAAAGACCGCTACAGCGTTGGCGCCGGAGAAAGTTTCTTTATTGTAGACTCTATCGCTCCCAGAGAAAACAGCAGTAAGAGAATCCATAGAGTCATCATCTTTTAAATCTTTGATTTTCTTTTCTACTTCTTTGCTGTTTTTGTTGCGAAAGATAGTTTTGATTAAAATGGAGAGACCGATAGCAACAAGGACAATGGCTAGAATTACTTTCCAAGCAACTTCAAAAGTAAAGACTTCTTGGCAAGCTAAAAGTAGGACCACGCCGGCAGCGATGAAAACGAGATTGGAGATTTTTTCTTTTTCGGTGAATAGGCTGACAAAACTTGGGATGATGATGAATAATGTCCACCAGCCCTTAAAGAAAATGTTGATATCAAAAATGCCGAGAGCATTGCCGCCGAAAATTACGCCGAGCGTAACGATTGCGAGCCCCCAGACGATAGGTGAAATTTTTTTCATATGAACTCCTTTTATGGTGGATCTTACTGGGCTCGAACCAGTGACCTTACGAATGTGAATCGTACGCTCTAGCCAACTGAGCTAAAGATCCTCAAAGTGTGCTATAATTATAGCATGGATTTACAGAAATATAAAGATGAGAAAGATGAGATAACGAGTTTCTTGGCGGAGCCAGATGCATATTCAAAACCAGATTTTGCGGCGAAGTCGCGACGGCTAAATGAACTTGAGACGATTTTGGGAATGGCGGAAGAGATTGAGAAAACTAAACAGGCTATCTCGGAGGCGGAAGAACTAGTTTCCGATGCGGAGCTGGGCGAACTTGCCAAGGCAGATCTTGAGGAATTAAACAAAAAGCTCCCGGAGCTTCAGGAGAAATTGGATGAGCTTTTAATTCCCCGCGACCCGCAGGATGACAAGCCGGTAATTATTGAAATTCGGGCTGGGGCTGGTGGCGACGAGGCTTCGCTGTTTGCGGGCGAACTTTATCGGATGTATTGTCACTATGCCGAAGCACACGGCATGAAACCGGAGCTTGTTTCTCAAAACGAGAACGAGGCTGGTGGCATGAAGGAAGTGATTTTTAGAGTTTCGGGTGACAGGCCATATGGGCAATTGAAATTTGAAGGTGGCGTCCATAGAGTCCAACGGGTGCCAGTGACGGAGAGTCAGGGGCGGATACATACTTCCACTGCGACAGTAGCGGTACTTCCAGAAGCAGAAGAATCCGAGCTGGAGATTAAGCCAGAAGATTTACGAATTGATATTTATCGTTCTGGTGGGCACGGTGGTCAGGGTGTAAACACGACTGACTCGGCGGTGCGGATTACTCACCTTCCAACGGGCATCGTGGTAGCAATGCAGGATGAACGTTCGCAACAGCAAAACCGGGTGAAGGCGATGAATATTTTGCGCTCTAGGCTGCTTGAAAAGCAGAAAGAAGAAGAAATGAAGTCGGCCTCGGCAGCTAGAAAGTCTTTGATTGGCACTGGTGATAGAAGCGAAAAAATTCGTACTTACAATTTCCCGCAAGACCGCGTGACGGACCACAGAATTCATTATTCACGTTCAAACATTGGCGCAGTGATGGATGGTGATATTGAAGATATCGTGAGCGAGCTTATTAAACACGAACGAGAATTATCAACAAGTGAGTAAAGAACTGCCGGTGGCATACGAACTAGGTTGGCAGGATTTTTATGGGCGAAATTTTATAGTAAATCCTTCCGTTTTAATTCCCCGTCCGGAGACCGAGCAATTAGTGGACGCAGTTCTAAAATTAGCAGGAAAGTCTATCCTTCCGGGCGTGAAGAAAACTGAAAAAGAACTGTCTGATAAGCCGTTGATTTTAGACGTGGGGACGGGCTCTTCTTGTATTGCTACAACTCTGAAACTGGAAATTCCAGAAGCAGAAGTCTTTGGGATAGATATTTCCGAAGACGCTTTGGAGGTTGCGAAAGAAAATGCGAAAAGATTTGATGCGAAAGTAAAGTTTCTAAAGTCTGATTTGTTGGAAAATTATAATGGTAAAGTGCCAGAAGTGATAGTGGCGAATTTACCCTATGTTGATGAGAATTGGGATTGGCTGAATAAAGAGACTCTCAGTGTTGAGCCAAGTTTGGCGCTGTTCGCGGAAGATAGAGGGATGGCGTTGATTAAAAAATTACTTCAGCAAATTAAAGAGCGCGGATATAAATGTCGCATTATTTTAGAAATGGATCCGTGCGAGCAGGAAGAGGTAATTTCGTTCGCAAAAAACCTCGGCTTCACACATGATAAAACCGAGGGCTTTATGGTACAATTTAACGCTTGGTAGAAATTGGGTAAGCTTCGAGAGTGACGTTCAAGTTGAGCTCACTATCGCCACGCTTGATGTGAAGCTGGACAATGTCGCCAACGGCATATTCGCCGATGAGGGCGGAGATGCTACCGGCCTTACCGACCTCAACACCGTTGATTGCAGTGATGATATCTTCCGGTTTGACGCCGGCTTTGTCGGCAGGAGAGCCAGACATAACCGGAGAAGTGGAGTTACCGTCGGTGTGGACGTAGCCACCGTTTTTAACCGAAAGTTTATATTCTTTAGCAACATCTGGAGTAACAGTAACATAATTGACGCCGATATAAGCACGCTCGGCTTTACCATTATTGATTATCTGCTTTAGCATACCTTTAACGGAAGAGATTGGAATAGCAAAGCCGATATCATTAGCGGAGGAAGTGGCAACATTGAGACCAATAACTTGGCCGGCAGCGTTGACGAGTGGGCCGCCAGAGTTACCGCTGTTAATGGCCGCGTCGGTTTGGATGAGGTCAGTAAGACGCTCGTAAGAATACCCGCTAGAATCAGAAGCGGTGATAGAACGGTTAAGGCCAGAAACGATACCTTCGGTGACGGTATTTTGGAATTGGCCGAGAGCGTTGCCGATAGCAATGACTTGTTGGCCGACATTCATGGTCTTAGAGTCGCCAAGAGTGACGGCTGGGAGATCTGAGACATCATTAATTTTAATGAAAGCGACGTCATTGATAGGGTCGGTACCGACGACTTTGACATTTTCATATTCAGTACCATCATCTAAAATGACATTAACTTTGTTAGCTCCTTCTACTACATGCTTGTTGGTTAAAATGTAACCGTCTGATGAAACAATCATACCTGTACCAGCAGTGGTAGAAGTAGAAGATTGACCGAACCAACCCATAGTGCGGGTTTCCGTTGTAATTGATACAACAGAAGGGGAGACCTTGCTGGCAACGTCAGCGATGGAACCGTCGGTGAAGTTGGCAGAATTGCCGTCAGCGGAGCTGCCCCAAGTGACGCGAGCGGAGCTATTATTATAATTATAGATTGAAAAACCTAGCGCAAAGACGCTACAGACGGCGGTTACGCAGGCTACCGTCAAAACAATGAGGTGAAAATTATTAGTGTTGTTTTTATTCCTTTTGTCCATATTAACTCCTTTCTACAAATGGAAACTTGGATTACTAAACCATACCACTACCACTAGGATAATTAGTACGCTAAAAATGGTAGGTATCATAACTTCGTCTTTTTCTAACTTGCCGTCATTTTTGATGAGGGATTGATAGATGCGCGCAAACGCAAAGGCGAAGACCGTGAGAATGATGGAGAGTTGAGGGATGACAATGCCGGTGTCTCCAAAGCTATAAACGATGAGCCAAGAGTGAAAAATCCAGGCAATTTCTGCACAAATAAGACCGCAAACGAAGGTGACAAGAGCAAAGTTGTTGTCGTCCGACTGGACTAGAACGTGACGAGTGGCTGCCCAACCGATAAAGAGCGAAGCTAGAACGATAATGCTAGAATCATAAGTTGCGGAGAGCAACACGGCCGCAGTAGTGCCGAGGAACATAGCCGTCAAACTTTGAGCGATGTTGGCGTGGCTGGAAGAACGAGGCTTTAAGACGATTAGCCAAAGAGTGTAAAGACCGGCCAAGATAAAATGGATGGGCCGGACGGCAGTACCAGAGCAATAAGCAATTAAGACAAACGAAAAGCCAACGATTAAATCCACCAAGCTAGATTTGATATTAAGAAGCCAGTAGCGCGGGCGAACCGCAAAGATACGCCATTTGGAAACTATAACTAGTAAGAAGCCAAGTATAAAAGAGCCAGTAATGGCAGTTAAGAAAATGGAACCGACGCCAAGTAGAATATTTAGAACAATATGAAGAATTGTACTGACGATATTGCGGCTTTTGCGGATAAGAATATAATCGGCCATATATTAATTATATCAGAAGAACTTCATATTGTTAAATGGGAAAAGACGGAGCAGGACCGGTCCAATAATGCGGCAAAACGGTATGGTACCAAGCCCATTTCGAGAGTCGTAAGAATGAGTGCCTTCGCGATTATCGCCAGACACAAACAACTCACCCTCCGGAACAATAGTGTCGACTTCGCCGGAAGTGTGTTCTTTCGGGCCTTCACTTTCGGAGGTGCGGGTGTCATCATCTGGCTTGAAACCGTTTGGATGTTCTTCGTTGTAAACAGTTAATTCCCCGTCTTTAACGGTGACGCGTTCACCCGGGAAAGCAATAACGCGCTTAATAATATATTGATCGTCTACACCGCTTTGAACCTGGCAGGTGAGGGGGCCGTCGGCCGGGCCGTTAGCAAAAACGATAATTTGGCCGCGAGAAGGAATATATTCATTACCAAGAAAATGCTCCCAGGTGACAGGCAGACGGTTAACGATGACACGGTCGCTTTGGTGGAGGGTGTTTTCCATCGAAATCCCGACAACATTATAAGAACGGAAAACATAGGCATTAAGACCAAGTGTGCCAATAATAACGGCAACTACAAAAAGAATTAAGCTCAAAATATCTTTGGCGAGAGGGTGCTTTTCCAGAACATTAATTTTGATACCAGAACTATCCATAACAATTATTGTACCATAGATTTTAATTCAGCGGTAGATTTTGCGGACATCAGTTTGCTTCTAAATTCGGCGGAGCCTGGCTGACCTTTGAAATAAACTTTGTAGAAATGCTTCAAAGTTTCAAAAGGCATCCGAC
Organism: Candidatus Saccharimonadota bacterium; assembly: GCA_030530605.1. Lineage (GTDB taxonomy): Bacteria > Patescibacteriota > Saccharimonadia > Saccharimonadales > Saccharimonadaceae > Nanosyncoccus. The sequence goes on along the minus strand of JAUMUO010000002.1, from coordinate 53,309 downwards.
TCTCCTTATTGAATAAATCAAGATGGTAGAGGAAAAGATTTTTTAATTCTTCCGGGGTGGGCTGATGGTCGGTGAAGCAATAAGGATTTTCAAAAACGCCGCGGCCAATCATAAAACCATCAACGCCGGAGTATTTTGCCTTTAATTTTTCGGCCTCGGCTTTATTTTTAATGTCGCCGTTGATGATTAATTTGGTATCTGGCGCAATTTCATCTCTTAATTTAATAATCTCCGGAATAAGTTCAAAATGGGCGGGCACTTTGCTCATTTCCTTTCTAGTCCTGAGGTGAACAGTGAGGGCGGCGAGATTTTGATTTAGGAGAGTGGGTAGCCAATTCTGATACTCTTCAAGATAAGTAAATCCGAGCCGAGTCTTGACGGAGACCGGGAGATTAGTATTTGCTTTGGCACGATTGATACATTCTACGGTAAGTTCAGGAGTTTTAATCATTGCGGCACCGCCACCGGCCTTATTAACGTGTTTGTCGGGGCAACCCATATTAATATCAAGACCATCAAAACCCAGATTTTCTAGAGCTCTAGCAGTTTCGGCAAAATGCTCGGGGTTCTGGCCCCAAATTTGGGCGACAATAGGGTTTTCGTTTGGTCCGATTTTCAAACGCTCAAGGGCGTTTGTGCGACCTTTTTCAGAGGCATAACTTGAGACATTAGTAAATTCCGTAAAAAAGATATCCGGACGGCCGGCACGCGCTATGACCTGGCGGAAGACCAAGTCGGTCACACCTTCCATCGGTGCGAGAATTAAAAAAGGCGATTTTAACTCTTGCCACATATAGTATATTATAACATAAAGTGCTATAATTACCCTATGAAAGTTACGTTTTTAGGTGCAGGTTTATATGGTGAAGCACTTGGCAAGATGGCCGAGCTAAATGACCATGAAGTAAAATACTATGACCCGTTTAGATTTCCGGATGTGAAACTTTCTGATGTAATTTCAGAAGCAGATGCGGTGGTTTATGTGGCGCCGGCTTCGGCTTATCCAGAGATTTTGCCGGAGCTTTCCAAAGATACGCCGCTGATTTTAGCAAGCAAGGGCTTTGTTTCGCTTTCCCCGTTTGAAGGTTTTAAGAATTTTTCAGTTTTGGGCGGGGCAGCTTTCGCGGAAGATTTGATGGAAGGCAAGCGTCCAATTAGACTGACGGCATCTTCAGAAATTTCGGAACAGATTTTTACGACGGATTTTTTGACCATAGAATTTACAGAAGACAGTAAAGGAATTATGCTTTGTGGGGCGCTGAAAAATGTCTATGCGATTGGCGCTGGAATTTTTGTAAATAAAGATAATCCCGAGCAGTATTTTTCAGAAGCGTTTTTTGAAATGCAAGATATTTTGAAAGCAAATGGTTGTGTGGAAGATACGGCGACGCTTTCTTGTGGGCTGCCGGATTTGTTGCTTTCTAGTACGCCGGATGGGCGAAATTATCGTTATGGGCGAGAGATTAAAAATCATCCAGAAAGTAGCGTAGAACCGGTGGGGACGGTTGAAGGTGTGACGGTAATAGAGAGTCTAAAAGATTTTCCTGATTTTGTAATTCCGCCTGAGAGCAGCTTGATTAAAGAGATTACTGAGAAGGTGGAATATGCCACCAAATAAACTCCAGAAAGAGGCAATAGAATATCTTTCGGGGCCACTGCTTGTGATTGCGGGGCCGGGTACAGGCAAGACGCAACTTCTGTCTAAAAAAGTAGAATATATTTTGGAAAATACGGATGCTAACCCGGAAAATATTTTGTGCCTGACATTTACGGAATCGGGCGCGCAGAATATGCGCGAGCGTCTTTATTCAATGATTGGGCGAGCGGCGGCGAAGGTCCAAATTCATACTTATCACGCGCTGGGTTCGGATATTTTAGCAAGCTATCGGAATTATGCCACTGAGTTTACGCGCGCATTGGATAATCCAGTGGACGAGATTTTACAATATAAAATTATCAAAGAAATTCAGGACGAGTTGCCGGCGCGAGACATTTTGCGTGGCGATAGCATTTCGGATATTATTGATACGATTGGTTCGGCGAAGTCGGCTAGACTTTCAAGCTCGGACTTGGAAAAGATTGCCAAGGCCAATATAGAAAATTCTCGTGAGATGAACGCTGAGCTTTCGGGCGTTTTGGATGGGCTTAATGGTAAAAGTTTGCGTTTCCCTGCCGCGGTTGAGCAGGTTTATGGTCCGCTACGCGAAGCGCTGGCGAAATATGTTTCTAAACAGCCAATTGTGAAGGGTATTGAAAACGAGGCCAATGTTTATCTTTTCGAGCTAGACCAAATTATTTCTGCAGAGGAAGTAAAAGAAAAGCCGTCTAGTTCCCCGCTTTCGCGCTGGAAAGATAAAAGATTTGAGAAGAACGAAGACGGAAATTATCGCTTGAAAAATGTGGTGTCAAATAAGAAGCTACTGAGCTTGGCTTCGGTGATGGCTAAATATGATGCGTATTTAGAGAGAGAAGGTCTGTTTGATTTTTCGGATATGATTGAAGAGGCGATTCGGATTTTGAAAGAAGACAAAGGTTTTCTTGCGACGCTTTCCGAGCGCTATCAATATGTACTTCTAGATGAGTTCCAAGACACCAACCCTTCGCAGGCGGAACTAATTTAT
>JAUMUO010000002.1:20335-50678 GCA_030530605.1 Candidatus Saccharimonadota bacterium | reverse complement strand
TCCGATAGTGATGGCGGTGGGTGATGATGACCAAGCGATTTTTGAATTTCAGGGTGCCAATGCTTCTAACTTTGTAGATTTTCAAAATCATTATGATGCGAAAATTGTAGTTCTAAAAGACAACTATCGTTCGACGGCGGAGATTTTGAATTTTTCGCGCAAGATTGCCGATCAAATTGAAAGTAGCTTCGCCAGGACGCACAATGTCGACAAGAATCTGGTGGCTCGGTGTGACGGGTCCTGTCGCGACTCATCCCCCAAGACTCCTCTCGGTGCTAACGCACCTGCGAGCTCCTTGGGGGACTCCATAGTCGCACCACCCGTCACCCGGCACGAGTTCCTGTCGGCGGATGGTGAGTATTTTTGGGTGGCGGGAAAAATTGCCGAGCTAGTAAAGTCGGGTGTGCCGCAAAAAGACATCGCAATAATTGCGCCGAAACATAAATATATTCAGCCGCTACTGCCATATTTGAAGTCTAACGCTGGGGTTTATGTGGCTTATGAAAAACGCGATAATTTATTCTTGAATCGGGAGATTTCAGAGCTAATTACGCTCGCAAAATTTGTGGATGGGGTGGCAAAAGACGAAGATGCTTCGCATTTGATTTTGCCGATTATGTCGTTCCCGTGTTTTGAAATTTCGCCGCTTAACGCCATTCGGGCGGCTCGGCGCGACAATAAAAAATCTGCGCTGGATTATTTTGCGGATGCTGACGATGAAAAAATTCAGAAACTTGGAGAATTTTTGGCAGTGCTGGTTTCAAAATCTTTTGATACGCCTCTGGAACTGATGCTTGATTATATGGTGGGGACGGTGGAGTTTGCGGAAGCCAAAAAGTCGCCGTTTCTGGATTATTATAGTAAGGCCAATGAGTATGCAGAATTTTCTTTGTATGAGAATCTAAATGTGCTGCGCTCGGCACTTGCTAAACATTTTGGGAAACTGGAGCAACCGCGGATTTCGGATTTGGTGCGATTTGTGGAAGATTATGAGCTTGCGGGGGCGGCGCTTCAAAATACCAGCCCATATTCTGAAGCGGCCGATGCGGTGCAGATTTTGACAGCACATAAATCAAAAGGCCTAGAGTTTCCGTATGTGTTTTTGATTGCGGTAGATGATATGTCTTGGGGTAAGGGCAAAGGCAACAATAATCTCTTGGTTTTGCCGGCGAACCTTTCGCAGATTCGACATACTGGTGTGACGGATGATGAAAGACTGCGGCTTTTGTTTGTTGCGATTACGCGTGCCAAGACGAATTTGATTTTAACAAATTCCTTGACGGATTTTTCTGGTAAGACGCCAAAACGGTTGGAGTATTTGGAAGAATACGAAAAGGATGGTAAATTAATTTCACCGTTTGTTGAAGAAACTTTCACGCACTATGACGATTTGGATGAAGCGAAAAAGCAGACCGACCTTCGACTCTCCTGGATTTCGGCTTATAAAGAAATGACGCCAGAGCTAAAGCCAATACTTTTGAAGCGTCTAGAGAATTACCATTTGACAGCTTCGGACCTAACTTCGTTTATTGATGTTTGTTACAGCGGGCCGGCGGAATTTTATCGCAACAGAGTCTTGCTTGCTCCACGCGAGCCGCTGTCGTTCTCGCTTTTATTCGGGACGATGGTCCACGCAGTTTTTGAAAAAGTTACGCGTGAGAAAATTTCAGACGAGGAGGCTTTAGAATTTTTCCGGGCGGAAGTTTTGAAACAACCGGCGGAGGCACACGACAAAGAACTGATGTTAGAACGCGGGGCGGTGGATCTCTCGCGGAGTTTGGCTATGTTCGGGCCAATTCTCCGTACGCCTGGTGCGGCGGCCGAAGTAGATTTTTATAGTTCGCATATTGAAGTAGATGGGGTGCCGATTACGGGCAAGATTGACCACATTAATATGAATGACGAGACGAAGGAAATTGAACTTTACGATTTTAAGACTTCGCGCTTCCATAAAGAAAAATGGGATTCTAATGATACGCTTTACAAATACAAACTTCAGCTTGGGTTTTATAAATTACTTTTGAATTTATCGCCGGAGTATGCAAAATATAAGATAAAGCGGGCGCACATTTTGTTTGTTTCGCCGGATGATTTTGATGAGGTTCACGACAAGGTCTACGAGTTTAATGAAAAGGATGAAGCAGAGCTTAAGGCTTTAATTTCGGCAGTGTACCGAGAAATTAAAACACTAGATTTCGTGGACAATCCGGATTTGTTTGTAGAGGCAGATTCGCGGAAGGGCTTGAAAGATATTAAAGAGTTTGTGAAACTATTGACTTCGAAGTAGATAGGTGTTATAATTCCATAAGTCGTAGTAAATTTAGAGTTGTAGAGCTAACAGAAAGGGGTGATTTATGTGTTTGGAAGTTCTACATACAATCCGTCAACTGGGCATTACGAGCCGAATAATAGTGTAGATAGCTATGGGCAAAATGTAAAGATTGAGCAGGTTGGCTCGCAGTATTGTGTAAAGAAGAACGGACAGATTGTTTCGGGTGGAGGTTTGACCTCTGATTACAACCACGCGCTTGGAGTTTACCATGCGAACGGAGGGAGGGATTAGTTCTTTCAAAAACTACGGCCTACGAATTAAAACAAAATATGAAAGGAGGATCCCCACTTTCTTTCAGGACGTAGGCTGTTGCTGGCGGAGCTTTCGAGCTCCGCTTTTATTTTTTGGTTAGGATGACGAGATTTTCGAGGTGGGGAGTTCTGGGGAAGAAATTGAAGGGCTGCACAGTTTCGATTTGGTATTTTTCGAGGAGAAGTTTGATGTCTCGGGCCTGGGTAGCGGGATTACAAGAGATGTAGATGATGGTTTTTGGAGTGATTTCGTTTAGTTTTTCGATTAGTTTGATGTCGAGGCCGGCGCGAGGAGGGTCGACAATGACAGTTTGGTCCGGTTTGATAAAATCCGTGACATCTTCAGATTTTGCTAAAACAGTTTTATGATTTTTAGCATTATTTTTGAGTTCCTGATAAGCGGATTTGTCGACCTCAACCAAAGTGAGGTCTTTGTCTCTTGCGACGGAGAGGCCGATAGTGCCAACACCGGCGTAGAGGTCGAGGACTTTTTCGGTTTTGATATACTTTTTAATTTCCGAGAGTGCCAGTTCGTAAACCGGGAGGTTAATTTGGAAGAAGCCGTTTGGGCTGTAGGAATATTCCTCGCCGAGAATCTGATCCTTTAGGTTTTTGAAAACCGGGTGGGGTTTGTGATTTTCAAAAAGACCACCTTTAACTTTGCCATTTTGATTACAGCGTAGGAGTAAAGACTGATATTTACGGCCGTCTGCGTGCTCGGCGTTTAGTTTATCTACGATTTCGGAGGCTTTTTTGAAAATCTCGGGGCGCTCGATGCTGGAAGTTTCGACTTTGATTTTTCGGTGGGTGCCACGTTTTCGGAAAGCCAGATGCAATTTTTCATCTTCGAAGTCATAATAAAGCGAATATTCCATCTTGTTTCTATAAAAGAAGTCTTTGCTATCAGTAGAAATATGATTAAGGCTTCGCAAATAGTCAATTTCATGTTGCCTAAAGATTTCTGCTAAGAGTTCAGATTTTTGCTCGAGCTCGTAGGTATAATCCATAATTTGCCAGGGGGAAGTGGAGAGATAGCAAGAATCTTTGGGTTCTATGCGGTGAGATGAGAGATTTTCGATTTCAAGAGCAATAGCTTCAAAATAATGAGATTTCTTCTTGGTGATTTCGTATTTTTTGACGGTTTCACCAGGGAGAACGTTCCAGAAAAAGCCTTTGATGCCATCTTCTAGGGTTGCAATTCCTTGCCCGCCGGGGACAAGTTTATCGATTTTTACAGAGGTATTTTCAATGTTTTTAGGCAATTTCATAGGTATATTATACTACAGATTACATAAATTTGACATATCTGTGAGTTTAAGCATAATTACATTGACTTTTTAGCATAAGTATGATATAATGTGGGCATAAGAGTTAAGTGGTAAACACAGGGCTGGTACATTTAAAACAGGGGGACATAATACCTCTATTTTACCAGTCTTTTTATATGCCGACGGGCGAAACGTAGAAGGAGGTACTTATGATGAATAAAGTGGCATATAACACAATTATAGTAATATCCATCTTGGTTATTTTATGGCTGATTATAACGGCGATGCCGGTAGCGGTTTATGGTCAAACCGTCGATAGAGAGCCCGAAGTGGTCGAGATAGTTACTATCTATGACGTTGAGGGTAATCGTGGCACCGCTACGATTACTCACGTGATGGCGACTTTCTCTATAGAGGTTGTACTCCCGGACGGTGAGGTTGTGAAGGTCGAAAATTGGCGGACAGCCAAATACGACATGAACGACATTGTCGCGATTTCGGATGAGATACATTGTGTCGGCGAGTATTATCCGCCGAAGTATTTTAAACACAATATCACCCGAAAGATATTTCTTAAAGCGACGCGTTAAGCGTCGCTTTTTCTTTGGCGCTTTTAGGTCAAGAAAAATCGCCGCTTTTCGCGACGATTTTTATTAAGTAAAGAGGGGGTCTGACATAGGGTTCAGTTTATGCCACTTTTCCCATCTTTTGATAGCGGGGGTTTTATGAATGTCGAACAATTCAACCACGCGCTTGGTGATAATGGGAAGTTCGTCCGCGAACTCATGCCAAGGAATTTCCTTGCAAGAACCTCTAAGCTGACCTTCTTCATTGAAAAGACGGGTCAGAGTTTTGGCTGTGGCGGCTAAAACACCGACGCTATAGTCGGGATCACTACAGAAAAACCCACAGATGAATCTTCCATAGGCGGCGTTCAATACTAAAATTGGTTGATTATCAACCCATTCTATGTAGCTTCTGCTGTTGTCTTTTCCGAGTGTTTTCTTGATGGCTTTTTTGAGAGCGGCCATTTCCTCTTCGGCAGTAGATTTATCACCTATGACGAAGCTTAAGATTTTTTCTTCGTTAGTGGAATTACCACGTTGGCTGGTTAAAACAAATGCGCCACTGCCAGAAAAACCGTCAAGGACATCTTTTAGGACAGAAATAACAACATCAATCTCCTCGTCGAAAAGGGTTGATTCGAGCTGAGGATGCTTCTTCACACTATACATAACCTTCTCCTTTACCACAAAAAAATTAAAGAACAATAGTTTCGTCTAGCATTATAGCACTTATACCCTATAAAGTCAAGATGTATTCACGGATTTCGTCGTTTGGATGGATGAAATTACCCATTTCTGCGGGGTCGGTAATGTTCTCGGTGATAATCCAGAGACAACGCGAAATAAAAGAGTGGGTGACGAGTAAAATATCGCCGCCGTCGGGGTATTTTTGTTTTAATTCATCGGTAAATTCACGGACACGAGTGAGGCCGGAAAGCAGGGTTTCGGCGCCACTACCCATGCGTTCGACTTCGAGCGAGTTCCAGAGTGGTTGTTCCCAGAGCTCGTCAATAGTATAATTCCCCATTTCGCCGAGATCGCGTTCGGCGAGGCGGTCGTCGTAAATGGGGTCGTATTCGGGGGCGATAATTTGGGCAGATTCTATGCAGCGTTTCATTGGTGAGGCATAGACCGCGAGCGGGAAGGCGAGAGTGGAACCGGGCGTTGGTTGCATTGAAAGTAATTCCTCGCGAATTTTAACCATTTGGGCTTTGCCGTTTGTGGTTAAATTGTCTTCGGAACGGCCGGTTACTACCCCTGTTAAATTGGAGGGAGTTTCGCCGTGACGAACGACTACTAGTCTTAATTTTTTTGTTGCCATATGCTAAAATTATATCATTATGGGAAAAGTTATTGAAGCAAAAAATCTAACCAAGGTTTATGGCAAGAAGGCGACGGCTTTTACTGCGCTCGACTCTGTAAATCTTGATATTAATGAAGGCGAATCGGTGGCGATTGTTGGGAAATCCGGTTCGGGCAAGTCAACTTTAATGCATCTTTTGGCGTTGCTTGACACACCGACTGCCGGCACGATTGAAATCGACGGCGAAAAGGCTAACAAACTTTCGAAAAGACAGCTGAATAAACTGCGAAATTCGCGGTTTGGGTTTGTATTCCAGCAATTCTTTATGAACGCTAATGATACAGTGCTGGAAAATGTGATGCTCCCCTTAAAAATCGCGGGAATTTCGCGTTTTAAGCGTAAGAAAATGGCGATGGACGCATTAAAAATTGTCGATCTTGAAAGTAAGGCCAAAAATAAATCGACCGATCTTTCTGGTGGGCAAAAGCAACGGGTTTGTATCGCGCGGGCGATTGTAAATAATCCGAAAATTATTTTTGCGGATGAGCCGACTGGTAACCTAGATTCGGCGACGGGCGATAAAATCACAGATTTACTATTCGACTTGAATAAAAAGCAGGGTGTGACTTTGATTATTGTGACACATGATGAGGACCTGGCGAAACTTTGTGAAAGAATTGTGAGGATTTCGGATGGTAAGATTATTTCTGATAGTAGTGTCAGGAAAGATGTGAAAGAAGAAGCCAGTAAACGTCGTGAGAAAGAGGCGGCCAGAGTGAAGAAGGCTAACGAAAAGGAGGCAAAATAATGAAAATTTTAGATATAATTGCTTCAGCAAACTCAAACTTATTTAGAAATAAAACTCGAACTTTCTTAACAATTTTGGCGGTGTTTATTGGGTCGTTTACGATTATTTTGAGCAACGCGATTAATACCGGTGTGAATTCCTACATTGATAAACAAGTAGAGACAATCGGTGGGGATAGTTTTATTGAGGTTTTTCCGGCGGCGATGTACGACCAGGTGGTGGCGATGATGGGGAGCGGCCAGAGTAAAGTCCAGGAATATAACGAGAAAACAGGAAGTTATCTCGGAGCAAATATCTCTGAAGATGACCTCGAGAAAATGCGCAAAGTCCCGGGCGTGGAGAATTTGGAAATTTTCCATATGCTGAGCACGGAGTGGATGAAACTTGATGGGGCGGACAAAAAATTCAATGTTTCGGTTGAGTATTTCCCAGAAGGTAATATTAATGTTGATCTTTCGGCGGGGCGGATGACAAACAATGACACCTCTGAATATGAGATTTTGATTAATGAAGACTGGTTGAAGCCGCTAGGGCTTTCTTCGGCCGAAGAGGCGGTTGGAAAGACGGTTGAAATTGGTATAAAACAGACGGCGAAGTGTTATACGGTTGAAAACCAGGCGGATTGTTTAGCAAGAGTAAAGGCAAAAATCGTTGGAGTACAGGCTCCGGGGGTGCTTTCAATGGACGGAGATTTACATATTAACCAGGCTTTAGACCAAAAGCTTTATGATTTACAATATGAAAATGTTCCGAAGAGTAGTATTACGAGCTATATTGCGGTTGGGAATATAAATCCGGACAAAATCTCCGAGGTGAGAGAGAAGTTCCGCGAGCTTGGCTATGAGTTTATTACGATTGATGACACGGTCGGGATGATTCGGACGTTCTTTGACGCAATTTTAGTAGTGTTTAATATCTTCGGCGGGGTAGCTTTGCTCGCCGCGTCGATCGGGATTATTAATACTCTATTTATGTCGGTTCAGGAACGGACGCGCGAGATCGGTTTGATGAAAGCAATGGGGCTTTCTAATGCGAAAATCTTCTTTAGTTTCTCTTGCGAAGCGATTTTACTCGGTTTTTGGGGTTCGGTGTTTGGGATTGCAGTTTCAATGGTAATTGGATTAATTGGCAACAACATCGCACACGAAACCTTCCTCGCCGATTTTCCGACCTTTAATTTGGTGGAATTTAACCCGGTGAATATGGCAATTATCACGTTAATTATTATGTTAATTGCATTCTTGGCCGGTACTTTGCCAGCTAAAAGAGCGGCAAAGAAAGACCCGATTGAGGCTCTTCGGTACGAATAATTGAAACGGCGCCATTTCGGCGCCGTTTAGCATAACGGGGTTGACTTTTGCTTACCCTCGTGATATTATGGTATAAGTACGTTGTAGAGGTCATAAGCACGTTAAAATCTCCCCTAGGGGGATATCCTGATTTTTCGGGAAATAGAAAGGAGGAGTGAGTATGATAAGTGAAGTACTTCAGAAGATGAAGGCGAATATGATTATGGCGACGGCGCAGGACGATATGAGTTATAAATCTGGTCTGGCCGAGAACAGATTTAGTGCGCTGGAAGCGCTGGATGCTTCCGTAAGTGAAGCAAAGAGCGTAGCCAGAGTGGCGGAAAAGGTGTCAGTATCCCGGAAGGGATATGTAGATGTCACTGATTCCCTGCTCTATAAAGCTTGTTCCATTGTGGAGATTTGTCATGGAAATGACATTGATATCCGCAAGGTAAAAGCAATTTTGTCAACGTACTGGAAATATGGGAATCAGATCCCAATGGATAGACCCGCCTAAGGGTCGGGGCCGCGAAATTGTGGCCCCTTTTTCTTGGTTTTCCCATAGTCATGAAAGCATAAACGGTGTATAATATAAGCATATGCCGAAATATATAACTTACGGCGATGATGATGATGACAAAAACACCTATACCGGAGATACGGAGAAGGAGGTTTCTTCTGCTGATATTTTAAGGGGTAATGAAGAGGTGGCGGTAGAAAATACGCCGGAGTCTGATGAAAAGAATACTGAATCTGGAAAATCTGATGAGAAGAAAGACGGATTTTATAAGAAAAGTACGGCCGCGGAGGCGAATTCTAGGGAGACAAAAGCTAGCGGCGCAGAGTTTTTGAATCAAGTTAGCGGTAAAAAAGGTAAAACCAAGGGCGGGAGATTTACAAAGAGATTTGCGCCGCTGGCTTTTATTATTGGTCTTATTGGAGCTGGGGCGATTGGGGTGGGGGTTTCTCAGGTGATGATGCCCTTCCACGTGGTTGAATCTTTGACGGAAATGACTGATGGTTCGTTCACGGCTCGGCAGGCGCGGATGCCAAAACTAGTGAGGTGGATGTTTAACATGGAGGGGGAGACAAAATATACTAGTGAGATGAAGGGGTTGTTTGGCAGTACTACGACGCGCTATCGTAAGAGTATAAGTTCTAAAAAAGTAAAAAATCGACTGGCGGCAGAAGGTATTGATGTTGATACGGATGGCGGTACAACGGTTTTGAAGTATCATCAAGCAGATGGTAGCATACGGACAGTGACAGCGGATGAATATACAGAGCTTTGGCGGAACGATTCAGATTTTAGAAATAGAATGAACCGGGGAGGAAGGAGTTTTCTAGGCCGGATTGCGGCGCACATTGATCTTACTCTCGCGAATTTTTTGAATAGTCATAATTTAACCAAAAATTTGTTCAAGAATTGGATTAATAAAGTTTATGATGCGGAGGGGCAGACAGCGCGGCTGAATAGCGTGATAAAAGCGAGAAGTCCAGATACGACTGGAAATGTGCGGGCACAGGAGTCTGATTATGACGGTGAGAGCAAGAAGCCGCCTATGGATATTGATGCCGAGGCTGATAGTGGAACCTTGAAGAAAAATTACAGCGATATGATTTCGAACATCGCTAGTATTACAACTAGTACATTTTGTGGAGTGGCAGCGGTAGCTTCGGCGGTGACGGCCGCAAAAGTGGTGATTGCTTACGAAAATGCTAGAGGGGGTTTTTCGGGAATTTCTGAGGCACCGGACAAGGTGAAAGCTGGACATGGTGATGCTTCACCGATTAATGAGGTGGCGAATCTAGAGATGAAAAAAGACGAAAATGGACGGACGATGTTACAATCCGAGACGATGAAATGGGCGCTTTCAGGTGGAACTTATACACCGGATAAAAATGCTGATGATGTAAAATCCACAAGTATTGAGTCGATTTTTAATGGAGGTATTATTTCGGGTGTAGCGACTAGTGCGGGTCTTATTGTCGGCTGTGCGATTGCCAATGTAGCAACAGCGGCGGTTTCGGTGATTGCGGATATCGCAACGCTTGGAACGTTTTCGGTTGGAAAATTGATAATTGGCGCAGCAATTGGTGTAGGTGCGTCAATCGCGATTAGTGAGCTTACAGAGATGTTGGTAAATAATGCTAAGACTAATTTCTGTCTGGATGCTAGTGGTCCGCTGGCGGGAGCTTGTGCGTATCTTGGAGCGTCAAAATACAATGGGCAAAACTTCCAGGCGGGTGGAGGCTCGCTGGCTACAAAGGAGAAGGCGGAAGGATTTTACGATGCTTACAAAATAGCGCTTGCGGATGAGGCGGAATTGATAAGGAGCACAAAGAGCCCGTTTGATATTTCGTCCTCGCATACATTTTTGGGTTCGATTGTGTCAAAATTAGGATTTTTATCGCTTGAAATGCCAAGTCTTTCTGGTTTTGCTTCGTCTTTGGTGAGTTTGGCGAAATCTTCGTTCACTGACTTATTGCCATCGGCAGGAGCAGTTGATAAATTTTCATATTTTTCAAATGAGTTGAGGGATGATTGCGCTAACTTACAATTTGGTAGTATTCAAGCTCTAGGAGATTTAAATTGCGAGCCTGTCTTTATTACTGACCAAAGCATAAATTCTGGTAAGACGGTGGGCTTAGCAGTGGTGCCAGATGAAAATACTAAAGTTGGTGTTAGCGGGGTTGACCCTGAGGAGATTTTTATGTTCTTAGCAAATTACAAGAGCATAGATGAAAAAACTGGGTTGGAGGAATATCAATTTTTAAGGAACACCGACGGCTCGCTCGTTCTTGATGAAAATAAGAATGAGCAGATTAATCCAGATTCGGATCTCGGAAAATATATTTCGTATTGTGCGTACCGTAGTTCCCCGTTTGGACACATTGACCAAAACATTATGAACGCAGAGTCGCAAACTACCGAGAACTCTACACTTGGAGCAATTCTTAACGCGATTCCGATTCTAGGTAACATCTTACAGATGTATGAAGGTGGAAAACAAATGACTACTATAGGTTGGAGTTCCGGAGCGAATTGCGTAGCAAGAGAAGACGGGGAGACTTCCACGATGGATGTATCGACATTTGATACAGATGGAAAACCGACAAATGGTATGGTTTCAGTAGGGGTTAAATCTTGGAATAATTTTATGCGTTATGCTCAGGCCTATGTGGCTGATGATAGATTTATGCAGACGGCAAACGAAAATTATGTTTCGCCAGTACAGACTTTTGTTGAGAAGCAGGGGTTGTTGGAAGCGGACAGTAAACTTTCGGAAGTGGCGTATTTGGCGAAGTATTCCGGCTATACGGTGGAAAATATGCAGACAGCATTGAACGAGCTGGAGTATTGGACTTATATCGCGCAGTATGAGCCGGAGGGTAAGGGGCCGGTGGTGAAGACGGAAGATGTCAAGACGGTGTATGATTTCTCGGTGCCAGAGGTAATTGAACAGCCAGAAGTGATGGTGGCTGGTCGGTTTGTAGTTTATGCGGATGTGCGTAACCGCTACGCGGCGATGGCTTGATTTTAGTCTGAATAAGCATAAGTATTATTGACTTTTTTGGTAAAGTGTGATATAATGTAAGTAAGTTAAGTGGAGGCACCACGAGGCTAGTACGCAAAAAGCGATTAGAGATATCTATCTCGCTTTTTGCGTAGTAGCCTAGTGGCAAAAACAAACATTTGCCGGCGGGCGATAAACGCAAAAGGAGGTAAATATGAGAAAAATGAGTTTAATGAGTTTGGTTATTTTGGCAGTTTTTACAGTGACTTGTTATGTTGTTATTGTAGCTGGTTTAGTAAGCACATCTTCTTCAGTGGCGGAAACTTCAACAGAATATACTGGCTATAGCCATAGCCATACCACAACTAGTATATTTGGGCTCTGGTGTTTTCCTGAGCTTGACCCGTATACAAGTACTGATTATTATCTGTTCGATGATTTAACGCCTGGATCAATTGGCTCAAAAAACCTGCCGTTCAAAATTTATACGCAGACGCATATTTATGAGCTAGATAGATACAAGCCGGAGATGACTGAATATGGATACGCTTGGCTAAATTTGAAAGAGCTTGACAAGGATGGGAATATTCTTTGGGAAAGCCCTTTTAAGTATAACCCAAACGAGTTTGCTAAATTGCGCTATGATGCATTTTTGCAGACTGTAAGATTTGTCAACTAATCGCAGGAGCGGGGCTTTAATGCCCCGCTTTTTAATGCGATTATATATAATTTTTACAAGTTACTAAACAAAATTCATTATTGACATATATAGAGAATATGGTACTATAGAATAGTTGGTGTAAACAGAGTGCTTCATTATAAGGAGGGTAAAATTATGAAGGCTAAGTACGATAACCCTGGGAAAGTGGATGTTGAAAGAGCGGCTGAAAGCATCTTGGATAGTGGTGGTGGCATCAATTCCCAGCAGAAGGATGGTTATATCCATAACACAGTTTATTCAAAGGGGGAAGGCGGCAGACAGCTCTCTTGGAATGAATATTCTGATGGTAGAATAGGCGAAGTTCATTCTAGTCGTTATGGCAAAAGTTACACTCAGTATAAATAATATCAACATTACAGGGCGCACCCAGTGCGCCCTATTCACTTGCTTGTCCAAAATTAAAATAAGACCTTTTGGGTCTATTTTATTTTCTTGGCTGGGATGGAGGGACTCGAACCCCCGAATGACGGGACCAAAACCCGTTGCCTTACCACTTGGCGACATCCCAAGACACTACTTATGATAGCACAAAAGTAGTTTTTATTCAATGGAGAGGATTTTGCCGTGCTTTAGATGGAGGATGCGCTGGTTTCTGGAACCGCGGAATTTTAAGGTTAAATCTCTTTCCGCGAGGACAAAACGGCCGTCGATAAGGGCATCGAGTTCGTTTAGGAAATCAAGAGTGGCTTGGTTTTTCTTGGCTTGTTTTTCGTCGTCGGTTTTCTGCTTGCCGTAGGCAACAATTTCTTCATAAGTGAAGCCGGAGAAACTCCAGATGTCCCAGCCAAGCTCTTTTCTAGCAAATTTTGCGAGCTCTAAGCAAGCCTCGGGCTGGACAAATGGTTCCCCACCACAGAAAGTAAGACCAGTCTGACCCTTGATTTTTCCGAGCTCATCCTTGACGGTTTCGATATCGACCAAAACCCCGCCACTAAAATCCCAGGTCTCGGGGTTTTGGCAGCCTTCGCAGTGATTCGGACAACCCTGGGTCCAAATCACGGCGCGAAGGCCTGGCCCATTGACGATGCTATCGCGTTCGATTGGGCCAGATAATCTTATCTCCATTTAAGCCTTTCCAAGCGCCTTTTTAGCGGATTTCTTGGCTTTTTCGCGGGCACATTTTTCATCAGTGGTGAAGACGCCGTGCTTGACGCGAGCAGCTTCCTCGGCTTTCTTGCCGTCGTTCCAACGCTCGAGCGAACCTACCAGATAACCGGTGATGCGGCGAAGTCTTTCAAAGAGAACATCGTCCTCGATGCGGCCACAAGATGGGCAGCGATTGCCTTTGATGATGCCGGAGAAACCACAGACTGGGTCGCGGTCGACAGGGTGGTTGACGGAACCGTAACCGATGCCAGCCTCTTTCATGTGACGGATAACTGCTTCAAAAGCCTCGATGTTGTCGGACGGGTCACCGTCTAGCTCAATGTAGCTAATGTGGCCGGCATTACAAAGGGCGTGATAAGGAGCTTCTTTGTCAATTTTATCAAAGGCGGTGATATTGTAATAAACCGGAACGTGGAAGGAGTTGGTGTAGAAATCACGGTCGGTGACACCTTCGATTTTGCCGTATTCTTTGCGGTCCATTTTGGTGAAGCGACCAGCAAGGCCCTCGGCCGGGGTGGCAAGAAGCGAGAAGTTAAGGTGGTATTTCTTGGTGTACTCATCACAGCGTTCGCGCATATGGGTGATGATGTCAAGACCAAGTTCCTGAGCCTCATCCGATTCACCGTGGTGTTCGCCAATCATAGCCTTGAGAGTTTCGGCGAGACCGATGAAACCGATGGAGAGAGTACCGTGCTTGATAACGCTACCTAACTTATCGTTTGGCTTTAGTTTTTCAGAGCCAAACCAGTTGCCTTGACCCATTAGGAATGGGAAGTTTCGGACGTGTTGGTTGGCCTGGAAATCATAACGCTCAAGAAGCTGGTCTTTGACAAGGTCCATCATCTTATCAAGGTCTTTATAGAAGCCGGACCAATCGGCCTCTTTTCTTTCACCGAGGCAGATGCCGTGCTTGATGCCAAGACGGACGAGGTTGATGGTGGTGAAGGAACAGTTACCACGACCGGTGACGATGCCGTCTGATTCTGGGAAGCAAGAGCCGAATACTCTGGTGCGGCAACCCATAGTAGCGATTTCGGTGCGGTAGTCGCCAGGCTTGTAATACTGAAGATTAAATGGCGCGTCAATAAAGGTGAAGTTCGGGAAGAGCCTTTTGGCGGAAACTTCCATACTGCGCTTGAAGAGGTCGTAGTTAGGATCTTCTGGGTTGTAATTAATTCCCTCTTTGACTTTGAAGATAGAAATTGGGAAAATTGGAGTTTCACCGTGACCAAGACCATTCATAGTAGCCTCAAGGAGATATTTAGAAACGAGGCGGCCAGATGGGCTGGTGTCAGTACCAAAGTTAATGGAGGTAAATGGAACCTGGGCACCGGCACGAGAGTGCATAGTGTTTAGGTTGTGGATGAAGCCTTCCATAGCCTGGAAAGTCTGCTTTTCGGTATCTTTGTTGCTGGCTTCAACGACGGTTTCTGGGATTTTAAGCTTCTTGATGGCTTTTTCATCACCGAATTTAAGAGTGTCTGGAATTTCAATTTTGAGATTCTTATCGGCGAACTCATTATACTTTTCAATATTAGATTTTAGGGCCTTTCGGAAAGTCTTATCAACACCAGGGGCCATAGCATAGTCAAAGTTTGGAATAGACTGACCACCGTGTTGCTCGTTTTGGTTGGCTTGAAGGATGATAGCTGCGAGAGCGGCATAAGAGCCAATGGAATTTGGGGTGCGAAGATGACCGTGGCCGGTATTAAAGCCGCCGTCCGCGAAGAGTCTTAAAGGATCAGTTTGGCAGCAAGTCAATGTGCCGGTAGCGTAAAAATCGAGGTCGTGGATATGGATGTCGCCGTTGTCGTGGGCGTAGCTGAATTCTGGGCGAAGCAGGACGGTTTTAGCAAAAACCTTGGAACCCTCGGCACCGAATTGAAGCATTTTACCCATAGCGGAGTTGCCATCAACGTTGGCGTTGGAGCGCTTAATGTCGGAGTCTTCGGAAGCGTCGGCGATAGAAATAGTCTTGTAAGCCTCCATAAGATTAGACTTGGCGTCTCTGACGCGGTTTCTTTCTTGACGATAAGTAATATATTCCTTAGCGGTGCGCTTGAAACTAGATTCCATTAAGACTTGTTCGACAATGTCTTGAATTTGCTCTACCTTTGGGGTGCGCTCTTTGATCTCCTTTTCGGCGATTTTAACTACTTTGTCTGCGAGTTGTTTAGCGCGGTCGTACTTGAATTCCTCGGTTGCCGCACCGGCAGCCGCAATTGCGTCAGCAATTTTCTCGGGGTTGAAGTTGACGATTTTTCCGTCGCGTTTCTGAATTTTTTTGAACATAAAAACTGTTAC
The DNA here is from genome assembly GCA_030530605.1 of Candidatus Saccharimonadota bacterium. Classification (GTDB taxonomy): domain Bacteria; phylum Patescibacteriota; class Saccharimonadia; order Saccharimonadales; family Saccharimonadaceae; genus Nanosyncoccus. The sequence continues at coordinate 35,211 of JAUMUO010000002.1, read as the reverse complement.
CTCCAAGTATGTTCTTGATTGATATTATTTTAACTTGTTTTTTGTATGACCCTATATTTAGTGTCTGAAACTATTATAAGACACTATATGTAGCGTTGCAAGACTTTTTTAGCATAATTTTTTTAATGTTTTCCACAAGCAAAAGAAGTATGTTATAATACTTACAATGAAATACAGAGAAATGGAACCGAAAAAGTGCTGGGTGGGCGAAGGACAGAAGGTTTGTTATGCTACGCGTGAAGAAGCCGAAGTAGCAGCACGAGTGGCGGAGCACGACTATGGTGCCCCTAGACTTTCGGTTTATAAATGCGAGTTTTGTCACGAATGGCATTTATCGTCTAGGTGAGCCAGTGTTTGGCACTAGAGGTATTTTGGTTTTTTCTGGCCTTGCTTTGGCTGTCTCGGTTTGAGCTTGGCCGGAGGCTTTATTTACAGGTGTTTTGGAGTTTTCAATTTTTAGCTCTACGGTTTTTGAATCGGTATTCTCAAGAGGGAGAACAGTAACTTTGGCAGAGGCAGTAGAGGAAAGACCGGATAGGGTGATAATTTTGGCTTGGATAAAACCAGAAGCATCGGTTAGATATTTTTGAGTAACAATCGGTAGGTTAGTTTTGGTTTCAAAGATACCGTCAAAATCGAGATCCCATTCATAATATGATGCGGTAGTGTCTGTAGAAAGGACGAATGTCAAAGGGCTACCTACATAGGTGGTGTAATTTTCGGCGTCCAAATTTAGAGTCGGGCGACTAAGAATAGTAGCAGTACTTATTTCAATATCATCGGTGCCGAGTTTGAAAACGCGTCCACCAGTTTTTTCAGCAAGCTTAGAATAGCTTTTAGCGCTATCGGGGGTGGTAATAATATAAAAGTTGACAGGGTCAATTTCAAGAGAGCGCCGTACTAGCATTTCTAGGGTGGTGCCATCTAAATCTGGGTTATGAAAGGGGGCGTCAGTAAGAAGCACGATAGATTTGGTAGCACCTTTTTGCCAGCCAAGTTTATTCATTGTGCCAAGCGATGCGGAAAGAGCAGATTCAGGCGTGTCACCACCGCCATTTGGCTTGATTTTGTTTAAGGAATCTGAGAATTTTTCATAGGTGCAGGAGAAATCACAGAGCTCTTTAGGCACAAAATCCTTGCCGTCGGCCTTTAAGTCGCGATATTCGTAAAGAGCGATGCGGCCACCGTTTTTCAGAGTATTTTTAGCTAGTTTTAGGGCTTCTTCTCGATATTCTTTGACATGCTTATCCATAGAGCCGGTGGTGTCAATTAGAAAGGCAGTGTCTTTGGCGTGGAGTGGAGCGACAGTTTCTACGTTTTTGATTTTTTCAGGGTAATTTTCGGCAATTTTTTGGAGAATATATTCAGCAGCGCGATTGTAAATGCCATCGGAAGTGTAGGAAATGTGGTCTTTGATGGGGTTAGATTCATCAAGTTTTTTGGTACAAACAATGTCGTTCTTGTTACAGAAAAGACCAACTTTACCGGTGAAATTTTTAGGAACATAGGGCTTTCTGGGGCCAAGTAAGCCTTCACTGGCGCGGCAGTTTGGAGCATAGATGCGGTAGTCTGAAAATTTTTCATTGCGACAGGCAGGTGGGTTGACGCCCTCCCCTTCGGGAAGGTAAAGATTAGGGTCACCGAAGGTGGCGGCAAAAATGATGTTTTGCTCATTTAGTTTTCCAAGAGCGCGGTCTACTACTATAGCACCTTGAGAGTAGCCGCCGAGCACAAATTTAGTGTTTGGACATGAACTTGAAACTGATTTGATGCGCCCGAGTAATTCGGTAACACCGAGGTTGACACTGTTATTGAAAGCGCCATATTTTTCCCCGGGGATAATAGCATTTAAAGTGGTGAGAAAAGTATCAAAGCTAGAAAGACCAATGGCGATGGCGGGGTAAGAGGCCTCGTCGTAATTTCCGGTGCCAAGGTCATAGAAATTGATTTTTAGATTTTTTAGAAGCTCTAAATTTTCAAAACTTTCCCGCCAGGCTTTGGGGTTTTCAGTGTCTGGTTCGGTAGTGGCGGAGCCTTTGGCAAAAATAAATTCGATGTCGGCACAAGATGTGGCGCTAGCTTTTGGGACTTTAATAAAGTTGATTGATAAGACTGTTAAAATGATAGCTAGAGTAAGTTTGAGTTTGTTTGGCATATTTCTCCTTAATTTTTTGTGCCCACCTTGGGTTCTATTCTAAGAGCATGGTTCCCAAAAGCAAGGCTTGATTTTGAGAGGGGTTTGTGGAATATATCATAGGCACAAGAAAAACTCCAGCACTACCTTTTTGACCTCTATAAATACGAACAAATACCGAACAAAAAAATGCCAAAAAACGTCCTTAACTTTTACAATTTTACAATGTTATTTTTACCACTAAGAGCCTGTGGCTCTTAGTGGAAGGGCAAACTTGTGCGCGAATGCGCGCAAGGAAGACCTACAATGTTATTTAAACAATCTAGCGGGCGAGGCGAGCAAGAAAAGCGGTTGCCTCGTCTTCGGACATCGGGGTAGTTTTCAGAGATTCATTGTAAACGGTTGGGGTGATGACAGTCTGGAGAAGTTTGCCGTTCCAGAAATAGTGAGTGAGGATAAGCGAACGCTCAGTGCCAGGCCAGTAGGTTTGATCGAAGAAAAGATTACCCAGACCATAATAAATTGGCTTACCATTATAAAGTTCAAAAGTTTGGGGCTGGTGGGCTTGGGTGCCGACTACTAAATCGGCGCCGAGGTCAATTAGGTGCTTGAAGAATTCTTCTTGGCTAGGCCAATCCGACTCGCCGGCGTTTATAGGAAGGTCGCAGATTTCGTGCTCAACAAAGCCGTCTGGGTAGCAGTAACATTCATAATATTGGACATCTACGATGACAAAATCGCCACGGGCTTTAGCCTCTTTTATTTGCGTTTTGGCGGTTTCTTCGTCGTAAAGATTGGCGCCAGGGAGAGTATCGGTAGCGCCGCCTCCGCCGGCCTTAGTAGTGGAGAGATTAAAACCAAGCCAAGTGATTTTGTTATTCTTTTGGTTAATTTCAAGAGGTTTTTTAGCATCTTCGGCGTTTTCACCACCGCCAAAAGTCTGAAGATTATTCTCATTGTAGAGTTTTAAGGTGTCGAGCGCAGCGGCTTTGCCGACATCCACGTTGTGGTTTCCTGTTAGTTCAACGATGTCGGTGCCAATGGCCTTGATGGTGTCAAAAACGCGATTGTCCGCACAGAGGACGGTAGAGCCAGATTCAGTTTTACAATCGTCGGCGAAGGAAACTTCGTTAGAGATGTGGGTTAGATCAGAGGAAGAAAGTAAATCTTTGATATTTTCGGCAAAATAGGCACCATCTCCAACCTGGTTTAATTTAGTTTGGATGCCACGCGCTAGCGCGGTGACGCCAGTTTGGTTGATGGTGAGGAGGTCGGATTTCTCAGTTGGGAACTTGGGGAGTTTCTCGCGGAGTTTAGTTGAGACTAAATCTTTTTCAGAATTATTATCTGTGGTGATTTTCACAATATGAAATTTAGCGCCGGATTTTAGGGTGTCTAAATAATCAGAAGTAATGCGGGTACTGGAGTCTAAGTCGGAAAACGGAAGATAGCTCGGTTCGCCTTTGTAGTAAAAATCGATGACGGGGACTTCAATGTTGGAAATTAGTTCGGAGCCATCGATATGGTCGACGATTTCGGAAGAAATTGTAACATCATTCTTAAACTTCTCGTCTTTTAAGGCTTCTTCAAAGAGAGTTTTGGTTTCAGACGAGAGATTATCGTCATAGATGACTTTGCCGCGAGGCAAGTTGATAAAATAAATGGCGCCGAAAACGATAGTGGCGACGATAATAAAAATTGGTATAACCTTCCGTGTTCTCATAATATAATTATAGCATAAGATTTTTGTAGTATAATATAGGTATGGGCTTATTTTCGTGGCTATTTAGAAGGCCAGTTTTAGAATATGAAAAAAGCTTCGCTAGCCCAAATGGGCGGGTGGTTTTGAAGGTCCAATTAAAACTTGGACAATTGATTTATTCTGTTCATAAGGATGGGAAAGTAATTTGTCGGGAGTCGCACCTAGGATTTAGGTTGAGAGGTGAAGACCCACTTCTGAATGGTCTAATGATCGTGCGTGCGATGGAGAAAAATTTTGATGATACTTATGAACTTCCGTGGGGTGAGCAAAGATTAATCCGGAATAATTATAAAGAAATTGCGCTGTATCTTTCGGAGACTGGTGGGAAGAAGCGACTCTTTACAATGCGGTTCCGGGTGTTTGATGACGGCGTGGCGTTTAGATATGAAATTCCGCCGCAGCCAGAATTTCAGAATATCGTGATTACGGATGAGCTGACTGAATTTAATGTCGATTTGAATTCTTATGCCTGGCATATTCCAGCTTATCAGCCGGATCGGTATGAATATAATTATGAGAAAAATGCGCTTTCGGAGATTGACCATTCGGTACATACGCCGCTAACGATACAGGTGCCGACGGGTTATTATATTTCAATTCACGAGGCGGCGCTTTACAACTATGGTTCAATGACTTTGAAGCAAAACCGAGACAGAATTCTTTCGGCGGACATCACGCCGCTGTCGGACGGGGCGAAGGCTTACGTGGAGCTACCGTTTAATACGCCGTGGCGGGTGATAATGATTGCAGACGCGGCGATAGAATTGATTACTAACCGGATAGTTTTAAATTTGAACGACCCGCCGAGAGAAGATTTTTCGTGGGTGAAGCCATTAAAATTTATGGGGATTTGGTGGGCGATGTTTGTGGGTGAGTGGACCTGGGCCGAAGGCGAAAGACACGGCGCGACCACTGAGCATACGATGGAATATATTGATGCTTGTAAAAGATTAGGGATAGATGGACTTTTGATTGAAGGTTGGAATAATGGTTGGAACGGGGACTGGTTATTAAATGGCGCAACTAATGATTTTACTCATCCGGTTTCGGATTTTGATATGGCAACTATTTCAGAGTATGCGCGAGAAAATGGGGTGGAGCTGGTTGGTCACCACGAAACAGTGGGTTTTGTAGATAATTATGAGAAGCAACTCGAAGAAGCCTATCAGTATTATGAAGATTATGGAATTCATTATGTAAAGCCGGGGTATGCGGGCTCGTTTATGATGATAAATGGCCGTAAAGAATTCCATCATAGCCAGCTTGGGGTGGTACATTATCAGAGAGTGGTAGAGATGGCGGCGAAACACCATATTATGTTAGATGTCCACGAACCAATTAAGGGGACTGGCATTGAGAGGACTTGGCCGAATTTCTTGACGCGTGAAGGGGCGAGAGGCCAAGAGTATGAGGGTGGGGCCTTGATGCCGTCTCACGCGACAATTTTACCGTTTACAAGATTGCTTGCGGGTGGGATGGACTATACTTCAGGAATTTTTGATGTATGTAATTATACTAAGAGAATCGCCACTACGCTGGCGCGGCAGATTGCTTATTATGTGACGATTTATTCGGGGATGCAGATGGCAGCAGACCGGCCGAGATTTTATGAAAATGAATTCCCGGAATTATTCAAATTCGTTCAGGATATTCCGGTGACTTGGGAAAAGACGGTGCCTTTGATAGGCTCGATTGGTGAGTTCTATGTAGTGGCCCGACAGGCGAGGTCGCGCGGTACTGGTTATGGTAAATCTGATAATGATAGTGCTAAATTTGATGGTGGTTTAGGTAATCCTGGTGATTGGTATATCGGGGGTGTAACTAATGACCAGCCACGGCAGGTGCAGATTTCGCTGGACTTTTTAGATAATGGTGAGTGGACGGCAGAAATTTACCGTGATGGTGATGCGGCGCATTATCGGGATAACCAGCTTTCGATTGCGATTGAGAAGCGCAAGGTTACGCGTTCAGATAATTTGGAAATTTGGATGGCTCCGGGGGGAGGGTTTGCGGTGCGAATAACGAGATGATATAATGAGGAGTATGAAAAAACACGATATACCCTGGCTGATTCTGTGGTTCTTAATCTACGTGGGGTTTTTAGTGTTAGAAATAATCACCGGCAAATGTCTGGCGGTGACGATTTTGAAATATAGTGGGCTGGTGCTCTGTTTCTTGTATGCTTTAATTTATGCGAGAAAAGACACTTTTTTGATTTTAGCACTGGCTTTAACTTTGGTGGCAGACGGAATTTTGGCGTTTGATAATGTCTCGGAGCTTGGAGCAATGGTATTCATTTTTGTACAGCTGGCGCATCTTTTGAGATTTTCGGCAATTCGGAGAACTTCGCCGTTAATTCCGATTTTATTGGCTGCTTTTATTATGGCGACAGGGTTAGTTCAAAACGGTATCCCACTGATGTTTGTGCTAGCAATGGCGTATGGAGTTTTGATATTTACTAATATTTATGAGGCTTGGCGCTGGATGAGACTAGATAGAAATATGGTGGCAAGGTGCGCATTTTTTGGTTTTATTCTGTTTTTCCTCTGTGATTTAATGGTGGGAATTTCCTATATTACGACTACTGCCACTTTGCCACATACTGTGACGATTGTAACGAGTTATTTTGCTTGGCTTTTATATCTACCGGCTCAGGTTCTAATTACACTTTCGGGGAAAAGGAACGAACTTGGAGCGGAGAAGGTTTCAGACCTTCCAGAAATTGAATTCTAAACACCGGGGCTCAAAGCTTTTAGTTTTCTACGGTGTTCTTTGAACCTGGGGTCGTGCTTTTCGACTTCGGCCCAAAAAGCGCTGGAGTGGTCGGGGTGGTTAATGTGAGAAAGTTCGTGGATAATGACATAATCACGGAGAGGTTCGGGAACTTTCATAAGGCCGATATTGAGAGAAATGACAATACTACCATCTGGATGATGGGTACAGGAGCCCCAGCGGGTGTTGGCGTGAGAGAAGCGGATTTTATCGTAGTGATAGCCGTGTAATTTGGCAAAATAATCTAGTCGATAAGGGAGATATTCCTTAGCCTTTTTCATTAAGATTTTCTTTTTAGCATCACGGGCGCGTTGCGAAGAAGGGTCTTTAATAGGGAGTTTCTCACGGATAGTGCTGCGACTTTGGTTTAAGAAACGCTTAGCAAGAAAAAGCGTGGTGTAGGAAGGCACGGACATCTGGAGGCGTCCGGAGGTGGAGACGGAGAATTTAATCCCACGAGAAAGACTACTCTTTCTAACCAGAACTTCCCCGAATTCTTTGTCGATGAATTTCATTAAATTAACTCGGCCATACGGGAGAGGACGTGGGTGAGCTGGGTCTCAAAGGTGTGTTTACCAGAGAGAACAATTGGATTTTCGTCTTCAGCCGGGGCTTCTAGCTCGGCGATTTTGGCGGCGTATTCAGCCTTAGCTTTCTCGATGGATTTGAGACGGACTTTGAGACGAGTCTTAATAGTGTTGATATCAGTCTGAATCCAGATGAGAGAAGGAGTGTAACCATTGGCACGAAGAAGTTTCTTGATTTCTTCCCTGTCCTGTTCGGTGTTAAGCTCGCCCTCGATGATGAAATTTTGACCGGTCTTAGCGATTAAATCTAGGACCTGGAGCATTTTAGCACGGTCAAAACCGAGGCTTTTCTCGATGTCGGTTAAATTGTAATATGGGGCCCGGAACTGCTTAGAAAACTTCTCGCAGAATGTAGTTTTGCCGCTGGCGGGGGCACCAAACACCAATATTGCGCGCGGCTTTGTAGTTTTACCTTCCATAATATCTCTATTTTAGCAAACTTTTTCAGATGTGGCAACAGTTGTAAAAATAAACACAACCATTGACTTTTTCGGTGTTCTGTGGTATAATGGTTGTAATAATTAAGGAGTGTGTAATGAAGGCCAAAAAGAGTAAATTTTCGGCTACTCGCCACTATCATATCAGTTTGATGGTATTTTTGGTGGCGCTTGGACTTACTCCGATTAGCCTGATGTCTAGAGGTGTTTCAGCAAACACTGAAGATACTCCCGAACATAATACTGAAAGCAGTGTCGAAAAAAGCACAGCCTTAAAATTAAAGATTTCTGAAACTACAAATGTTTTTCCGGTGAAGGAAGATTACCCCTGGGGAGACCCGTTTAGAGAATCTGTAAGTAAAGAAATTTTAACAAAGACTGACCAAACAGAGAGAGATTTAGTTGATAATATCTCAACGGGTGAGACTCCGGCGACAGAGATCACGGCGGTTGAGGCTGTGGCAACTGAAGAAATTTTGGCAGAGCCGACTTATGAAATAGCGACGGATTATGAAGCTCCGGTTTATGAGTTGCCAGTTTATGATCAGATTAATATTGCTGGTAATACTATTCCGATTTTCTATTCTAATAATACTTTAATTGATGCGGGTAATCAGGTTGGCCTTTATGGTAGTCACTTCCTTTATGGTCATAACTCAGCTAATGTGTTTGGTGGTCTTTCTGGTATGGGGATTGGTTCTTACTTTACTGTAACTCTCGGTGGCGAGACTAAGACTTATCAAGTGGTGAATACTGACCTCCAAACTAAAAGCCATTTTGAAGGTGACGTAATTAGAAAGACTGTGGTTTCCGGTGCGACTGTGTTAACTAAAATGAAAATGATGAAGGCAATTACAGCTTACGGTGAGTATAATGGCGGACGCTATGATTATATCTTGATGACTTGTGCTGGCACAGGTTATGGCAATGGGGATGCTTCCCACCGTTTAATCTTGATGGCGAACGAAGTTTAAGAAAAATCGGCTGGAAACGGCCGGTTTTTTGATGAAAGTTGTTTATGGTTATGTTATAATGGTTATAGTTAATAGAGTGTGAGGTAAATGGAAGGTACTGAGTTCAAAATTCGGACTAGGCGACCCTCTAAGAGGGTAGCTTTTGGGCTACTTTCAGTTTATGCGCTTCTTGTACCGGTCTATTTTGCGGTTGGTTTTCAGCCGGGTTTTTTGGGGAAAGTTTCGGCTTATGCGAGGGAGGTTCAGTCTGCTTCGGGTTTGCTTGAAATCCCGAGTATTTCCCTTTCGGCACCGGTGTCAAGGGCTGAGCTTGCTGGGCGTAAACTTTCTGTGCCAAATTATATCGTGGGAAAGTATCAATCTTATGAAAATAAGGTGCTTTTGATGGGACACTCCTCGACGGTGTTTGCTGATTTATCTAAAATTCAGGTAAGTGACGAGATTTCTTACGATGGGCAGGTGTTTGAGGTAGTTTCGAAAGAGGTGCGGGAGAAGTCTGAGATTTCGATGAAGGAAATTTTGAGAGATGAAGAAAAGTTAACTCTCACTTTGATGACGTGCTTTGGTGAGCATATTTCGGGGCAAGATTATTCACATAGATTAATTGTTAACGCCGTGGTGCGCGGTGAATGAGCTTTGGTCTAATTTTTTGAAAGTGTAGCCGTTGGCTTTGCCGTATTTAATGATGTCTTCAACGGCATCGACGGAAAATTCTTTGATGTCGTGTTGGAGAACGACGGAAAAATCGGGTTTTAATGAGTTTATGACATTTTCGTAAACTTCCCCGGGGGAGGTAGCACCACCGGCATCACCGGAGGAGATGTTCCAGTCAAAATAAGTGAAGCCGCGATTTGTAACTTCGTTTACGAGACGGCTCATAATGCCGATGCCACCGTCGTAATTGGCGCTGATGAGGTTGGAACTGCCGCCGGGAAAACGGATTAGAGTGGCGGTCTCACCGGTGATATTTTTGACGCGAGCCTGGATTTCGTAAAGGTCGGTGAAGAAATTGTCGACACTGGAATAGATGTAGGCGTAATTGTGGGTGAAACTGTGGAGAGCGACGGTGTGGCCTTCGGTATGTTCGCGGGCGATAAGTTCATCGTCGCCGGCGCGGGTAACAAAGAAGGTGACCTTGACGTCATACTTTTTGAGGATATCGAGAAGTTTAGCGGTGTGGGGACCGGGGCCGTCGTCAAAAGTGAGGTAGATAACTTTTTGGCCGGTTTCTTCGATTTCGGCAGTGTTGGTGATTTCGGTGATGGGGGTTTCTTCTACGCTGATGATTTCAAGATTAGAAGAGACAGGTTTTTCATCGTCGGTAGGAGAGGAACTTTTAGTGAATAAACTGATACCGAGAAAAGTAATAAAAAATATCCCAACAAGCGCAAGAAAGAATACTATTAAGCGATGAGGGAGTTTTCGTGAACGGGGGTTGGCATTATCCATAATTATATGGCAGGGATGGCAAGACTCGAACTCGCGTTTGCCCCTTGGGACGCTCCGTGAGTTCGAGTGCTGATGCACTTAAACTTGGCAGGGATGGCAAGACTCGAACTCGCGTTTGCCCCTTGGGACGCTCCGTGAGTTCGAGTGCTGATGCACTTAAACTTGGCAGGGATGGCAAGACTCGAACTCGCGACACCTGGTTTTGGAGACCAGTGCTCTACCAACTGAGCTACATCCCTAAATAAAAATTATTAAATTACCTTCACATTATAGCACAAGTTGTGCTATAATAAAAGGAGATGAAAATACTAATGCTAGGATGGGAGCTACCGCCCCATAACAGTGGAGGACTCGGGGTAGCGTGTTTGAATCTATCGAGGGCACTTTCGCGCGAAGGGGCTGACATAGATTTTGTAGTGCCTTATGAAGCTGAACATCCAGAGATTAAATATATGCATGTATTATCAGCGATGGAGCTTGATCCGCTATTTCGTTATGGTGTGGGGGCTTATGATAGCAAGTATGTAGATCAGACTTTGGTGCCAGAGACGAAGACTGGCGAGATGATTTCGATTCGGGAGATTCAGCATAATTATTGTGAGTTCGTAGAAAAATATTTGATGGAATTTAAGCCGGATTTGGTCCACGCGCACGATTGGCTAACTTTTGAGGCAGGGATGCTGGCGAAGAAGAATTTTGGAATTCCTTTGGTTGCGCATGTTCACGCGACCGAGTATGACCGTTCGGGTATGAACGGTGGTAATCCGGTGGTGATTGCAATTGAGCGCGAGGGGCTTCTAATGGCAGACAAGATTATTGCGGTGTCGGAGGCGACCAAGCGGATTATTCACGAAAAATATGATATTCCAGAAAATAAGATAGATGTGATTTACAATTCTCTAGACGAAGATTTTGTAAATGAGGTTTATAAATACGATACAGATGACTATGCTTATCTTGAGGCGATGAAGGCAGCGGGATATACGATAGTTTCCACGGTGGGGCGGTTTACCGTTCAGAAGGGGCTTTCAAATATGATGAGGGCGGCGGCTCGGGCGCTTTCTAAAGAAAAGAAATTGATTTTCGTGTTTGCTGGCGACGGTGAGCAGAGAGAGGAGCTTCTGGAGCTTTCGGCGAAATACGGGATTTCTAAAAATGTAGTCTTTACGGGGTTTGTGCGGGGAAAGCAACTAAGAGATATTTATCAGGTTTCAGATATTTTCGTGATGTCTTCGGTGTCGGAGCCGTTTGGTTTGACTGCTTTGGAGGCGGCGCACCACGGCGATGTGTTGATTTTAACCAAGCAATCTGGCGTGGCGGAAGTTTTGAGGTCCGCGATGGAATATGATTTCTGGGATACCGATAAACTGGCTAATGAAATTGTGGCGATTACGAGGTCTTCCGGGCTTCGCAATACTTTGAAAGATGGGATTTCGGCAGAATATCTAAAAATATCTTGGGATGATGTTGCATCGAAAATCATTTCGGTGTATAATGAAGTAAATAAGCATAAGCGGGATTTTTAGGATGCGAGCAATTTGTCTCTATCTACACATACATCAACCGTGGAGATATGAACGGTACTCGATTTTTGACGTTTCGCACGACCATAATTATTGGGATGAAATAGATTATTACGACAAGCAGAATAACGAGCGGATTTTTAGGAAGGTCGCGGAGAAGTCTTACTATCCGATGCTAGAGACTTTAGAGAGGCTGATTGCTCGGTATCCGGGCTTTAAGGTTTCGCTTTCGATTACAGGAACTTGGATTGAGCAGGCAAAGCTCTGGGAACCAGATTTGGTATCTAAATTACAACGGATGGTGGCGACTGAGCAGGTAGAAATTGTGGCGGAGACTTATTATCACTCGCTAGCGTTTTTCTATAACAGAGAGGAATTTGAGGCGCAGGTGAAGAAGCACCTGGAGACGATTAGAGATTTGTTTGGTATTGTACCGAAGGTGTTTAGAAACACGGAGCTCGCTTATAATGATGAACTTGGCAAGTGGGCCGACCAGGTTGGCTTTAAGGGTATTTTAGCTGAGGGTTGGGATAAAGTGCTCGGCTGGAAGAGCCCGAACTATGTCTATCGGCCGCTTGGGGCTTCGCGCACGAAGTTGCTACTTAAGAATTATCGCTTGTCTGATGATATTGCCTTTAGATTTTCGGATAAAAACTGGAGTGAGTGGCCGCTCACGGTTGATAAATATATGGACTGGGTGAATATGGACTGTTTGCGTGGCCAGCTAGTTAATCTCTTCATGGACTTTGAGACCTTTGGTGAACACCAGTGGGCCGAGACCGGGATTTTCCAGTTCTTTGAGAACTTTGTAGAGCGGTGGCTTTCTGTCTATGATAATCGCTTTGTGACAGTTTCGGAGGCTTGCGACTTGATGCCGGTGGCGGATGAGATTTCGATGCCGGAGACGGTGACTTGGGCGGATACCGAGCGGGATTTGTCCGCTTGGATGAGCAATGAGATGCAAAAAGAGGGGCTTAATGATCTTTATGCGATGCGCGATGAAGTGGTGCGCTCGGGTGATGCGCGGCTGATAGAGGATTTCCGCCGGCTCTCGACTTCGGACCACGCTTATTATATGTGTACGAAGTATTGGAATGATGGGGATGTTCACGCGTACTTTTCCGCTTATGATTCCCCGTTTGATGCGTTTATGTATTATATGAATGTGCTGCGCGATATGGAATATCGGATTGCGCAGTTGAAGCAGAAATAACCTGGTTTTTACAAAAAAATCCGCAAGTGCTTTTTTGAAAAAACTTGCGGAATTTTTATTAACCTTCAACTTCAACGCCCATAGAACGAGCGGTGCCAGCGACGACTTTGACGGCGCCGTCTAAATCGACAGCATTTAATTGAGCCATCTTGGCTTTGGCAATATCTTCGAGGTCGGCGCGAGAAATTTTGCCGACTTTCTCGAGATTTGGCTTGCCGGAGCCTTTCTGAATTTTAATCTTTTCGCGGATTAAATCGTCAACCGGCTGGCCGAGACAAGTCCAGTCGAAAGTGCGGTCTTCATAGACCTTGATATGGACGATAACATTTTTGCCCATAAAATCTTTGGTCTGTTCGTTGAAGGGGTTGATGAAATCCATCATATTAAGACCCCACTGACCAAGGGTGGAACCAACTGGAGGACCAGCGGTAGCCTTGCCGCCAGGGATTCTTAACTTTAGATTACCAATACATTTCTTAGCTTCTGCCATAGAAATATTCCTGTTTAACTTAATAATTTAGAAGCATTGCGTAACATATATTATTATAACAAATTCTAAAAGATTTGTCTAGGAAATCTTTTGAACTTGGAGGGCGTCGAGCTCGACGGGCGTTTCGCGGCCGAACATAGAGACCATAACTTTGATTTTGCCCTTTTCAGAGTCAAGTTCGGAGATGGTGCCTTCAAAGCCCTTGAACGGACCGTCGGTGATAGAAACAACTTCGCCAAGAGCGTAGTTGATAGAGAATTTTGGATCCTCAACTTCCATACGCTTTTTGATTTTGGCGATTTCTTTGTCGGAGACCGGAGTTGGCTGGGTGCCGGTGCCGATGAAGCCGGTGACACCGGGGGTGTTCCTAATAATATACCAAGTCTCGTCGGAAAGGTGCATTTGAACTAGGACATAGCCCTGGAAAATTTTGCGATCAATCACGCGGCGTTTGCCGTTTTTAATATCAATTTGTTTCTCTTTTGGAACGAGGGCTTCGAAAATCTTGCCCTTCATTTCGGCGCCGTTGACGCGCTGGTTGATAGAATCTGCGACTTTATCTTCGTAGCCAGCATAAGTTGAAATTGCGTACCACGCGAGACTGTCATCATATCTGTTTACTGCCATATATTACTCCTTATTTCAAAATTAAGTTAAATAACCAAGTGAAGAAGACGTCCAATAGCATAATCAAAGCGATGAATAATGCTGAATAGACGAAGATTGCGAGCACCATTTTCCAGGTGGCTTTGCGGTTCGGCCAGCGGACCTGGCGGATTTCACGCCAAGAATCGCGCAGGTATCTAAACGGGGCGGTTAAGACGTGCCCGATTCCCTTTTTACCACCTTGAGCCTCGCGGTCCTCAATTTTTTCTTTTCTTTTTTCCGCTTTTTTGACGGATTTACGCTCTTTTTCGGCGGCTTTTTTGAGAGCCCTGGCCTCACGGTCCGAAAACTCTGGCACAGAAGTTTCTTCTGGCTCTTTAGGTCCGTCTGAGGCTTTAATCCGAGTGATTTTTGCCATCTCCTTCTCCTCTTTAATTACATCAAAAAAGTCTTATATAAGACTTGTCAAGTCAAGTATACACGTGTTGTAAAGAAAAATCAAGGGTTTTATTTGAAAATACTTTTGCTATAATAGAATTACGATAAGGAGGCATATGAGTAAATTTGACGAGCAGTATTTAGACCTTTGTGAACGGATTTTGAAAGATGGCGAGAGAGTCGTGAATTATACTCACGCTACTGACAAGCGTGGCTCGGCTAGTACTTCTATGCCAAATCACTTGGCGCAGGCTCAGAGTGAGAGTGCGACGATTCGTCTGCCACACCAGGTTTTAGAGTTTGATTTATCTGAGGAATTTCCGGTTCTGACCACTAAATTTACCGTGTTTCGGGCGGCGATATTGGAGATGCTGTGGATTTGGCAGGTCCAGAGTAATGATGTGCGTTGGCTACAAGAGCGGGGGGTGAAGATTTGGAACGAGTGGGAGATAGATGAAAATGGTGACTATATGGGCAAACATTTTGGGAAG
>JAUMUO010000002.1:0-20318 GCA_030530605.1 Candidatus Saccharimonadota bacterium | reverse complement strand
CTATGGTTGGATTGTGAATAAATATCATTTGACCCAGGATTTGATTGAAACTTTGAAGAACGACCCGGGAAACCGGCGGATGGTTTTGTCGCTTTGGCAAAATGAATTTTTGAAGACGGCGGCGCTTCCGAGCTGTGTTTGGAGTAATGAGTGGAATATCACGAACGGCAAGGTAAATGTGTTGGTCAACTCTCGTTCTACGGATGTGCCTTTGGGGCTTCCATTTAATATCACGCAGTACGCGACATTTCTTTGTTTAATTTCTCATTGTTTAGACCTTGAGCCGGGTAAGATGACTTTTGTGACTAATGATGCGCACATTTATGAGAATCAGGTGGATGGAATTCGTGAGCAGATTCGGCGGCGAGATGAGAAGGTGAAGCAAGATGGGAAGCTGTTTGACGCGCCGAAACTTTGGATTAATCCGGAGGTGAAAGATTTCTTCAAGTTTGATAATTCAAAGGAGCTCAAAGATATTAAGTTGCTTGATTATGAACATCAGGGTAAGTTAAAGATGGAGATTTCGGCATGATTTCAATGATTGCGGCGGTTGGAAAAGGTAATGAACTAGGATATAAGGGGGATTTAGTTTGGCGATTGCCAGAAGATTTGAAGAGATTTAAGGAAGTGACTAAGGGGCATACGGTTTTGATGGGGCATAAGACTTTTGACTCTCTTCCGAAATTGTTGCCGGGCCGGAAGCATGTAGTGCTAACGCGAAATCCAGAGGAATTTTTATCAGAGGCAGAGAGAAAAGAGTGTGCGGTTTCGCCGCGCTCAGAGGTGGTGGGGATTACGGAGCTGTTTGACTTTGTTGATAAATATAAGGGTACTCCTGAAGAGCTATTTGTGATAGGCGGGGGAAGTATTTATAAACAGTTGATGCCTTATGCGGACAAGTTGTATCTGACGGAGATTTCGGCAGATTTTCGAGAGGCGGATGTGTATTTCCCGGAATTTGATAAAAGTGATTTTAAGAAAGAAGTCGTAGGTAAAGGAAGGAACGATAAGTATGATCTAAATTACTCTTTTGTCGTATATACCAGAAAATAACATCTTGAAAGGAGATTTTTTATGAAAGATTTTGTGTTTGATTTGATTGAACAGGAAAAGGTGCGGCAAAAAGAGGGTTTAGAATTAATTCCGAGCGAGAACTATGTTTCGCCAGAAGTTCTAGAGGCGATGGGGTCGATTTTGACTAATAAGTATTCTGAGGGATACCCCTCGTTTGCTGACCTGGATAAGTCTGATAAGGAAATTGCTGAAGAGATTTTGCCGAACTCCCGTTATTATGGCGGGCAGGTCAATGTAGATAGAATTGAGAGGCTGGCGATTTCGCGAGCGATGAAATTGTTCCATGCGGACCACGCGAACGTTCAACCACACTCGGGTGCCAATGCTAATGAAGCAGTATATTATGCTTGGTGTGAGCCGGGTGATAAAATTCTCGCGATGAATTTGGCGCACGGTGGTCACTTGACGCACGGCGCGCCGGTGACACGGTCGGCGCACATTTGGAATTTTATTCCTTATGGTGTAACGGAAGATGGGGATATTGATTATGACGAGCTAGAGAGGTTGGCTCTTTCTGAGAAGCCAAAAATTATTCTAGTGGGCTACTCTGCCTTTATGAAGATTCCGGATTTTGAGCGAGTGGCGAAAGTTGGTAAGGAGGTAGGCGCGCTTTTGATGGCAGATATGGCACATGTGGCCGGGCTAATTGCGGGCGGCGTACATCCAAATCCGCTAGATTTTGGTTTTAATGTGATGACTACCACTACACACAAGACTCTGCGGGGGCCGCGTGGCGGATTGATTCTTTCCAAAGGCAAGGTTTCTTCCCCACTTCGTAAGCCGGAAAAAACTCTTGAGAATATCCCGACTTTGATTGACCGCTCGGTGTTTCCTGGCACGCAGGGAGGCCCATTAGAGCACGTGATTGCAGCCAAGGCGGTGGCGTTTGGTGAGGCGCTTAAGCCAGAATTTAAGGATTATGCGGCGAAAATCGTGGAAAATGCCAAGACTTTGGCGGATGAGCTCAAGACTCGTGGGTTTGTGCTTCAAGGTGGCGGTACAGAAAATCACCTGATTTTGGTAAATGTTGAGAAAAGTTATGGTTTTAACGGCAAGATTTTTGAGAAGGCACTTGATATGGTGGGCTTAACTTTGAACGCTAATGCTCTGCCGGGTGATAAAGCTGCGGCTTTTAGGCCATCTGGTGTACGTCTTGGTACCCCGGCGATTACGACGCGAGGAATGGGCAAGGCTGAAATGAAGAAGATCGCTGGCTGGATGGAAGAGATGGCGAAAATTTGTAAGGATGTGCCGTCTGAAGATGCACTGTCTGAAAAGGCGGATGAATTTGAGAAGATTCATGCTGAGGTAAAAAAGATGGCTTTAGATTTTCCGGTACCGAGCATAAAATAATCATGGTCTGGTTGCTTTGCAATCAGACCCCTGTCAGATACTCGTAGAAAGCAACTTCGTTGCTTTCTGCATCTCTGGTAAAACAAAAATACGAGAGCAAGCTCTCGATTTTGCGTTTTGCCAGAGATGTCTGAAAGAAACCTGCGGTTTCTTTCTCCTCGTAATTTCCGTGGTGGAGATGATGGGACTTAAACCCACGACCTTCGCAATGCGAATGCGACGCTCTATCAGCTGAGCTACATCCCCGACTTAAAATATTATAGCACAAAAAATCCCCCCGTTGAAGGGGGATTTTTACTTAGGCCTTTAAGATTTTCTTGTCGTACTTAGCAGAACCGAAGCCGAGGATGAGATAGAAGATTGGGCTGAGGAAGAATAGACCAACGGCGAAACCGCCACTCTTACCGAAGGCTTTGGCGAGGCGAATCGCAAAGCGGATGCTGACATAAAGAGAAATCACACAAGCGATGATAGTGGTGGCAATAACCCAACCATTTGTGATAACATCTTGTGGGAGTTCGTTGTTCCAGTTACTGAAGTAGTCGTTGGCGCGATCGCCGAGAGCAACAGTGATAGCGATTGACATAGCCACGGAAGCTAAAATTTCCCAGAGAAGCCAAAGTGGCGAAATACCGACCATCTTGTAAGCGCAGTAGATGTTATAGATTGGGATCAAAGACTTCCAGCCCTTGATGCCGGCCTTAGTAAAGATTTTCCAGAGAGCGATAACTACGAAAATGTAGAAAACCGCAATGGAAATCATAAGGGTGCCAAGCATACCACCAGCGAAAGCAGCCTGCTGGGTGGTCATATTGTCCCAAGTTAATGTTGAATTCATAGAGTTTTACTCCTTATTATTAATATACTTTCATTGTAAATGATTATGTTAATTTTGGCAAGAGTCATTTTATAGGGGTGGGTGTCTTGATTTTTTAGACAAAAAGGCGTATAATAGACGTTATGAAGAAGGTATCAGAGTTAATTGTAAAACATAGATTTTTAATTCTAATTGTGTCGCTACTTTTGATGATTCCGGCGTTTTTCGGAATACTCGCGACGCGTGTTAATTATGATATGCTGACGTATCTACCGAAAGAGATGGATACGATGGTGGGGCAGGAAGAGCTCTTAAAGGAGTTTGGTAAGGGCGGGTTCTCGATGATTGTATTTTCGGGGATGCCGGAAAAAGACGTCGCGGAAGTACGGGATAAGATTGCTGAAATTCCGCACGTAGAAAATGCGCTTTGGTATTCTTCAGTTTCTCCTGATTTGGCTATTCCGATGGAATTTTTGCCAACTAGATTATATGAGGCTTTTAACTCTAAAGATGCTACCTTGATGGTGGTATTTTATGATACTTCTACCTCGGCGGATGAGACGCTGGCGGCGGTTAACGAGATTAAATCTGTGTCGGATGGCAAGGCCTTCGTTTCTGGTATGTCAGCATTAGTGACAGATTTGAAGGACCTGGTTGAAAGAGAGGAAATGATTTATGTGGGGCTAGCGGCGGGATTGGCGCTGATCGCGATGATGCTATTTCTAGATAACTTCTTGATCCCGTTTATTTTCCTCGGTTCGGTGGGGATGATGATTCTCTTGAACCTCGGTTCCAACATCGTATTTGGTGAAGTTTCGTTTATTACAATGGCGCTAGCGGCAGTGCTGCAACTCGCGGTGACGATGGACTATTCGATTTTCCTTTGGCACTCGTATAGTGAAATTAAAAAGCGGAAAGATAGTAAAGAGGCGGCGATGGCCTCGGCGATTCGTAAGACCTTTGTTTCGGTGGCGGGAAGTTCCGTCACGACTGTAGCGGGCTTTGTGGCGCTTTGCTTTATGTCCTATAAGCTTGGTATTGACCTTGGTCTTGTGATGGCGAAGGGTGTGGTGCTCGGGGTGATTGGTTGTGTGACCGTCCTTCCGGCGATGATTTTACTGTTTGATAAAGCTTTGGAGAAAATGCATCACCGGGCGATTTTGCCAGATATGGGCAAGGTCGCAAAAGGTATTGTAAAGATTTTCCCGGTGATTTTAATTGTGTTTGCTGGGTTGATTGCCCCGTCTTATATTAATTACAAGGCGACCAATGATGAAGTATATTATGATATGGGGTCTTCGTTGCCAGAGAATATGGATGTGGTGGTAGCGAATAAGAAGCTGGAAAGTGAGTTCCATATGGGTGCAACACATATGGTGCTTTTGCCGGCGGGAGTTTCGGAAGATAAAGCGCGCGAGATGCTTTCTGAAATGGAAAAGGTGAAGGGAGTGAAGTTCGTGCTGGGGATAGAGACTTTGGTTGGCGAAAGAGTGCCAATAGAGTTTTTACCGAGCTCGGTGGTGAAGATTTTGAAATCTAATAAGTGGGAACTCGCAATGATTGGTTCTGAATACAAGATTGGGACCGACGAGGTGAACGAGCAGATTGATAGCCTAAATAAGATTATGAAAGATGTGAGCTCGGAGGCACTTCTAATCGGTGAGGCGCCAGCAATGAAAGATATGATTCAGATGATGGACAACGATTTTAAGGTGGTAAACCTCGTTTCAATCGTGCTGGTGTTCATCATTATCGCCCTAGTTGAGAAGAGTGCGATTTTGCCGGTGCTTTTGATTTCGCTAATTGAAGTAGCTATCTTTATTAACCTCGGTATTTCGCATCTTACTGGCGACAGTTTGGTGTTTATCGCGCCGATTTGTCTTTCCACGATTCAGCTTGGTGCGACGGTGGACTACGCGATTTTGATGACTACGCGCTACAAGGTGGAGCGAATCGGTGGTAACGACAAGCATAAGGCGGTGGTGACGGCGCTCTCCACATCTATACCATCTATCGTGGTGTCGGGTATGGGCTTGTTTGCGGCGACGATTGGCGTGGCAATTTACTCCGATATTGAGATGATTTCGCAGATTTGTTTGCTACTCGCGCGAGGCGCGGTGATTTCAATGGTGATGGTCATCTTGGTTTTGCCGGCGATGTTGATGTTGTTTGATAAGGCTATCTGTTTAACTACAGTAGGTATGAGAAAATGTTTAGATTATAAAGTAAAGGAGAAAAAATGAGTAAAAAAGTAGGTTATACAGCTATTGTTGCTGGACTAGCGTTGGCTTCGCTTGCGCTTCCGCTGATGAATATCTCCGGGACGGCTAAGGCAGATGAAACAAAGCCAGCAGAAACTATTAGTACCACTAATAATTTAGTGAGTAAGGCAGTGGACGAAACGGTCTATGTGTTTTTGGACGCGGGTGGTAATGTGAAGAAAACTATTTCTTCTGACTGGGTAAAAAATGATCTTGGCACGGATGTTTATACCAAGACCGAAGGCAAGGTTGATACGCCGATTACGATGAAGATTTCTTATTTCTTGGACGATAAGGAAGTTACGGCCGAGGAAATTCGTGGCCGGAGTGGTCATGTAAAAATTCGCTACGATTTTACTAATAATGAGCGAGTAAATGGTATGTATGTTCCATACGCGGTGCTTTCTGGCGCGGTGCTTCCAAACGGTACATTCACTAATATCAAACTCACGAATGCGAAGTTGATTAATGATGGTACGAGGACGGTAGTGGCCGGTTTGGCGCTTCCGGGTATGAAGGAAAATCTTGGCGTTGATGTAAATCTTCCAGAGCATTTTGAAATTGAGGCGGATGCTAAAGATTTCAAGATGGAGATGACCGCTACGATTGCTACTTCAAAGGTGTTTGCAGACCTTGATACATCAGCGCTTAACTCTGTGGATGCGCTTTCTTCAGCACTCCAGACTTTGTCTGATTCAATGCTACAACTCTTGAACGGTTCCACTCAGCTACGCGACGGTTTAGCTACTTTGAATAGCAAAACTGGTGTTTTGGCGGACGGTGTTTCTCAGCTTAGAGCTGGGTCTCTGAAACTAGTGGATGGGGCGAAGGCACTTTCTGGCGGAGCCTCTGATGTCGTGACTGGCGCAACGGAATTGAGCACTAATCTTGATAAGGCGGCTACCGGTGCGAAAGAATTGGATGCTGGGGTTGACCAGACTATCGCCGGTGTCTCTACCTTAGCTGGGAATCTATCCGAGCTAGACAAAAATAGCCAAACAATTACTAGCGGTGTTCAGGGTCTAATTGACGCTACGCTTAAAGAATTAAAGATTGCTGATATTACGATTGAGAATTATCCGGACAAATTTAAAGAAGCTATTTCTAAATTAATTAAGATGGGCGATATTGAGAATGCTAATATACTCAAAGATAAAGCTGATAAAGTCGGTAAACAGTTAGGTCTATATCAGGGGATTTTGAATTATGTTAATGGTGCTTCGGCGATTGCTAAAGGAGCGGCTAAAACAGATCTTACGAATCTTAAGACTGGTTCTGCAGGGCTTAGTGAAGGACTCTCAAAGCTTTCTGCGGGATCAAGCGAGCTTACTAGCGGTCTTAAGAAACTTGCCGCTGGTTCGGATAACTTATATGCGGGTTTGATGAGCCTTGATGCAGGGGTCTCGAATTTGGAATCCAACATTCCGGCGCTAACTTCCGGCGTATCGCAACTTGCGGATGGTTCCAAGGCTTTGACCGATGGACTTTCACAGTTCAACGATGCTGGGGTTCAGAAACTAGTTTCACTTTACAATGGTAATGTGAAGGCGCTAGTTTCTAAAATTCAGATGATGGTAAATCTTTCTAGAAATTCTAGCAAGGTCAAATATCTCTATCGGACTGATGAAATCTAGCTGGTAGCACCCGCCTGACTTTAGCTTGGTTTTATGATAAAATATTAGTATGAATTTCAATGATGATGTACTTAATTTTAAGGGGAAAGTTTTAGTAGATTTTAATGCCACGTGGTGTGGGCCGTGCCAGGCTCTACAGCCGATTTTGGAGGAGGCGGAAGCCGAACTTCCAGAAGGTGCGAAGATTGTGCCGGTGGATGTGGATGAATATCCAGAACTTGCCCACGAATACAATGTTTCTTCAATTCCCTGTTTGGTTTTGTTTGAGGACGGGGTAGAGAAAAATCGTTTTGTCGGGCTAATTTCCAAGAAGAAAATTTTGAAGATGCTGGGGGCCTAGATGTACGATATAGTAGTTATTGGAGCAGGAGCGGCAGGGTTAACTGCGGCGATTTATGCTACCAGGGCTGAGAAAAAAGTTTTGGTGCTTGAGGGGAAAACCTATGGTGGGCAGATTATCAATTCCCTTTCGGTTGAAAATTATCCTGGTATGTATAAGGTGTCTGGGCCGGATTTTGCGAAGGCTTTATATGAGCAGGCCAAAGAGCTTGGCGCGGAAATTGGATTTGAGGCGGTGACGAAAGTTAACAAACTGGAAAATGGCTTTGAGATTGTAACTGAAGATGATAAATATGAGGCTAAGGTGGTGATTATTGCGACTGGCTCGGAATATCGAAAACTGGGACTACCTCTGGAGAAAGAATTGGAAGGAAAAGGGCTTTCTTACTGCGCGACTTGCGACGGGGCCTTTTTCAAAGATAAGGAAGTGATTGTGAACGGTGGTGGCAACACAGCCTTATATGATGCGGAATATCTTGCGAGAATTTGTAAGAAGGTTTATTTAGTACATAGAAGAAGTGAATTTAGGGGCGACAAGGCGCTGTTTGATCGCGTGAAGGCGCTCTCTAATGTTGAGATAGTGGCTCCGGCGGTGATTTCGGAGTTGTTGCCAGAAGACGGGAAGTTCGCTGGGGTAGTGCTCAGCTCGACTGATGGTGAAACTGGCGACGCCATTCTTGGTGAGCCAAAAGAATTAAGGGCGGAAGGGCTGTTTGTAGCAATTGGTAGTAAGCCAAGTTCAGAGGTTTTTGAAGGTTTGGTGGAGATGGATGAGAACGGCTATATTGTGGCCTCGGAAGATTGTAAAACCAGTGTGCCGGGCATCTTTGTGGCTGGGGATGTGAGGACTTCTAGCCTGAAACAGCTGGTGACCGCCACGGCGGATGGTGCACGAGCCGCAACAGAGGCGGTGAAGGCGTTTTCCTATTGACTTTTTAGCTCTCATGTGATATAATAATTAACTGGGTGTGGAGTTCATTTGAAAGGAGAGTGTTTATTAATGAGGAGAAAAATTTCAGTAGCTTCAGTAGTTTTCCTGCTTTGTTCTCTGTGCGCTTACAGTGTAACTTATGCAGAGCCGGGAATATTAACTGAGGCAGAGGCACCTGTGATTATCATCAATGATAATCAGCCTGCATATGAAAAGCAGGTGGTAAGTGATAATCAGGTTGCTGAGGCTATCTTTACCGAGGAGACGGCATCGGCCAACGAGATTGATATTTGTCCTGAGCGAATTTTACAGAGACAGGCGGATATTGATTTATTGGCGAGGCTGATAGAGACCGAGGCCGGCTCAGACTTTATCCCTCTTGAGGATAAGGTAAAAGTTGGGCTGACGGTGCTTCACCGCTGTGATAATCCGGATTTTCCGGATACGGTGGAGGAGAATATTTACGAGCCTGGCCAATATGCCAAACCCAGTACTGTGGCTTCTCCGATGAGTCTGTTGGCTGCCGAAGACGCCATGTATTTATGGGAAAACGGCTTTAGCCACCAGATACTCCCTAGCGAAGCCCTATACTTTAATGGGGATGGTAGAAGAAATCATTTTAAAGATGTGAGAGGAAACGTTTATTTATAAAACACCCACCAAAAAGGACCCAACTTGGGTCCTTTTCTTTTTAACGCTTGGAGAACTGTTCCTTCTTGCGGGCGGAGCGAAGACCATATTTCTTGCGCTCTTTTTCGCGTGGGTCGCGTTTGACGAAGCCAGCTTTCTTCAATACTGGGCGAAGATCAGCAGCTTCAAGCACGATGGCTTTAGAGATTGCGAGTTTAATCGCATCTACCTGGCCAGCGAGACCGCCGCCAGAGACACGAACAGAAATGTCGTAATCTTTTTGCTTACCAGCGAGAGCTAGTGGATCAGTAATTTCGGCGAGCTTGGACTTGTCGCCAGACAAGTATTCAAGTGCCGGTTTGTCGTTAATGGTGATTTCACCTTTGCCTTTGTAGAGGCGAGCACGAGCGGTAGCAGCCTTGCGACGGCCAAGCCCGTAGGTGTACTTTTCTTTCTTATCGGCCATTATTTAATCTCCTTTGGATTCTGAGCCGCGTGAGTGTGTTCTGCTCCTTCAAAGACGCGGAGACGAGCAAGGCGCTCGGCTGCGAGCTTGTTCTTTGGAAGCATACCCTTGACGGCAGCTTTAATCGCATAACTTGGATCCTTTTCAATGACTTCTTCGAGACTAAGCTCTTTGAGGCCACCTGGGAAACCACTGTGGCGGTAGTATTTCTTGTCGGTCATTTTGGCGCCGGTGACCTGGAGGTCTTTGGCGTTTAGAACGATGACATAATCCCCGTTGTCGATGTGAGGAGTGTAAGTAACCTTACTCTTACCCATCAACTTGTCGGCGATGACGACGGCGAGTTTGCCAAGTGGCAAACTTTTAGCGTCAATAACCCACCACTCGCGGGAGATTTCAGCGGATTTCTGAGAATAAGTCTTCATTATTTATCCTCCTTTTTCGCGCTCTTCTTCTTTGTTAAATCAATAGTGTCAACAAAGGAGATAGTTCCCATCTCGGCATTGTCACCTTTGCGATTTGCGGCGTGTTCAATACGAAGGTAGCCAGAATCACGGGTGATTTGCGGAGCGACGACATCAATTAAGAGATTTGCGGTCTCAATATCGTTCAAGCGAGCGATAATGATGCGGCGGTCTGCAAGAGAGCCAGATTTTGCGCGGGTAATTAATTTCTCGGCTTCGCGGCGAATTTCTTTGGCGCGAGCGAGAGTAGTCGTAATCGACTGGTATTTGATCAGGGAGCACATCAGCCCACGAGTGAGCGCACGCCTCTGATCGGTTTCGCGGCCGAATTTGCGGCCTTTATATCCGTGACGATGCATATTAGATGTTTAACTCCGTTAACTTTTCTTTAACTTCATCTAATGCCTTGGTGCCGAAACCTTTGAGCTCTTTAAGATCGGAATCTGAGAGCATAACAAGATCACGGACGGTTCTGATACCGTTGTTCATAAGGGCATTAGCGGTGCGCGCAGAGAGCGCGAGCTCTTCGATTGGCATCATAAGGCCAGGTTCGTCTTCAACTTCACTGGAACCAGGAGCTGGAGCGGACTCGACAGTGGTGCCACCGGCAAGAGCGGTGTACTGATTGACTAGGATGGCAGCAGCTTCCTCGAAAGCTTCCTCCGGGGTAATAGTACCATCGGTGTCGACAGTGAGGGTGAGTTGCTGGAGATTAGTATCTTGGCCAACACGAGTGTTCTCAACTTTGTAGCGAACCCGAAGAACAGGGGTGAATACAGCGTCAAGAGCAATCATATCAGAGTGGATACGATCTGCGCTAGATTTTTCAATACTTAGGTATCCGCGGCCAGTCTCGACGATAAGATGCATTTTAAGGGTGTAGTTTGGATCGTCAATGTGGCAAATCGTTTGATTTGGATTGGCGATTTCAACGTCAGCGGTGGTTTTGATGTCACCAGCGACAACACGCTTTTCACCATCTTTTTCGCTCTTCTGATCCTTGCCTTTCATCTCGAGAATGAGTTCGACAGGGGTGTCAGAATGAGATCTTATGCGGACATTTTTGAGGTTCAACATGATGTCAACGACATCCTCGCGAACACCAGGGATAGCGGTGAATTCGTGAGTGGAACCTTCAATGCTGAAGGAAGTGATAGCGGCACCTTTGACAGAAGAAAGCAAAACGCGGCGGAGAGAGTTTCCAAGAGTGTTACCATACCCATAATAAAGTGGGCGGATCACAAACTCGGCGCTGTTCTCGCCTAATTTATTAACCTTCTCTAGGTTCGCTTCGTGAATTACTTTTGTTGTCATGTATTTCCTTCCTTCCTTTAGCGTGAGTAATACTCAACGATTAATTGTTCATTGATGCCAGCCTCAGCTTCTTCGCGCTTTGGCAAGCCGGTAATTTCAATTTTCATTTTCTTGCCATCGGCTTTGAACCAGCTAACTGGTTGTGCACCGGCGGCGCTGATAACGTTCGCAAGGTTTTTGAAGTATTCAGACTTCTGAGACTTTGCGCGGACTTCTAGAACGTCTCCAGGTTTCAGACGAATGGAAGGAATATCAACCCTTTTTCCGTTCAAGAGGAAATGCCCGTGGGAAACCAACTGACGAGCTTGGCGGCGAGTAAGAGCAAAACCAGCGCGATAAACGACATTGTCGGCGCGGCGCTCGAGGAACTCTAGGAGTTTCTCGCCAGTAAGACCTTCAGCTCTAGTGGCCTCTTTCATTAATTTTGCGAATTGCTTTTCAAGTAGGCCGTAAGTGCGGCGAACTTTTTGCTTTTCGCGGAGCTGCGTGAGATAGAGGCTGCCACCACGAACTCTCATATCGCCGTGCTGACCAGGGATACCGGTCTTTTTGGCCATAACTTTGTGAGCTTTCGGGGCGAGCGCATAACCCTCGCGGCGAGATTGTTTTACAATTGGAGATCTATCACGTGCCATTATGGTTTCCTTTCTCCTTTAGGACGGCAACCGCCGTGAGCGATTGGGGTGGTGTCGGTGATGCTGTCGATGCGGATGCCGGCAGTAGAGATAGCGCGGATGGCGCTGTCACGACCGAGGCCGATACCTTTAACGTAAACATCAACGGAACTTAGCCCGTGCTCTTTTTTGGCGTATTCTGCCGCTTTTTCAGCAGCGATACCAGCGGCGTAAGCGGTGCCTTTCTTGCTTCCTCTGAAACCGTTGGCCCCGGCGGAAGAAGCGGTCAAAACCTCGCCACTTTTATCGGAGATGCTGATGATAGTATTGTTGAAGGTAGCTTGAATGTGAACTTGACCAGATTGGACAAGGCGCTTACCTTTCTTTGCTTTCTTGGTGGTTTTTGCTGGTGCTTCAGCCGGAGCTTCAGTAGCAACTTCTTCCACCTTTTTAATTTCTTCTTCAGCCATTTATACTCCTTAAGTTTTACTTGCTGCTTTTGGTTGCGCTCCACCGACCGCGATCGCCTTACCCTTGCGAGTCCGTGCATTCGTACGGGTCCTTTGGCCGTTGACTGGAAGACCAGCCTTGTGGCGGATACCTTTGTAAGAGTTGATATCCTTAATGCGCTTGATATTGTTGGTTACGAGGCGCTTCAGATCACCCTCAACTTGATATTTCTTAGCGATAATATCGTTGATTTTCTGTTCGTCAGCCTCGGTGAGATCTTTCACCCGAGTGGTAGGCTCTATTTTAGCCTCCGCAAGGATGGCTTTAGAAGTCGTACGACCGATTCCGTAAACGTAGGTAAGGGCAATCCAAACCTGTTTTTCGGAAGGGATAACGACGCTTGCAATTCTTGCCATACTTAACCCTGCCTTTGCTTATTCTTAGGTTTTTTCTTGTTGATGACACGAAGCACACCTTTGCGGCGAACAATAATGTCATCCGGGGAGATCTTTTTTACACTTGCACGTACTTTCATAAGTGCTTGTTCTCCTTTCTTTAAGCTTGGTTTTTCCGATTTTTTATGTGCCCTCCGTAAAGAAGACTGATTTTAAAGATGGTAAAATTTAAAACCACTCTTCCCCGGAATTGCTTTCCAGGCAACATTGTAATCGCTATACCAAGCGGTTGATATTATAGAGCTATTTGCGGCGGAAACTAATCCGACCCTTCGAGAGATCATAAGGGGTTAGCTCCACGTCCACCTTATCTCCCGGCACTAAACGGATGTAATGCTGACGCATTTTACCGCTCATGTGCGCAATAATAATATGGCCATTTTCGAGTTCTACTCGAAATTGGGTATTTGGCAAAGCCTCAACAACTTTACCTGTAAGTTTAATTACTTCCTTTTGACTAGCCATAAATTACTATTCTATTATACCAAAAAAATATTGGTCTTGCAAGGGTTATTTTTGTAAAATCGCACGGGTAAATTGGCGGGAGAGGTAGGTGTATTGGACCTGGGACCATTCGCCGGTACAAGAGATGAGAGTAACAGCCTCAGTGCCTTCCACCGGAGAGGTGAAAGCGGTTTCCATGTAAGCATTGGCGCTACTAAGCGGGACTTCAACATTTTCAACTACTTTATAAATAAAGTTTTTGCCGTCGCCACGCTCGATTTTAATGATGTCGCCTTTTTCAAGGGCAGGGAGATCTTTGAAAACACCGTGGATGTTGGGACCACCATTATGGCCGTCTATAACAATGGTGCCGCCATAGCCGGGTTTTGATGAGCCCATATACCAGCCGACATCAAAGATATTGTCTGGCACATCCATAGCACCGTCGGCGGTGACACTCATAGCAAGGATGCGAGCATTGTAAATGCCGAGTTTTTCAACGGTGAGATAGCGCGGGTATTCAGCACCAACGGTATATTCACTGCGCTCGGCATCGGTGACTTCGGTTTCGTCTACGGCCTGTTCACCGGGAGCCTGGACGGTTTCAGCGACGGCGCGAGTGCTGCCCTCTTTCTCTTTGTAATAGTTACTTTCCCAGATAGCAACGCGGGCGAAGAAGATAATGAAGAATAAAACAACTATACCGATGATAATTTTAGGGAGATAATAACGAACTTTGGACTTTTTAATCAAAAGTTTATCCGATTCCGGGCTTCTGAAACCCGGTTTTTCGTCTACCCCGTTTAGTCTTTTGTTTTTGAACACTTTGCCCATCCTTTTCTAGATTTATTTATAATCGTCGTAAGTAATCATTAGTGCGCGAGAATCAATCTGGCGGAGGTTTTCAAGAGCGACGGTGACCACGATGAGAAGCCCGGTACCAGAGATAGAGAGATCGATCGGGGCACCCATAGTGATAATAAAGATGTAATCAGTGATGAACGGAAGCATCGCGATTAGGCCGAGCGAGAGCGCACCGAAGAGGTTAAGACGGTTGACGACCTTGCCGAGGTATTTGGCGGTGGTCATACCAGGGCGGACACCCTCAATAAAGCCACCTTGCTTTTGAAGGTTGTCGGCGATTTCCTTAGTGTTGAAGATGATGGATGTATAGAAGTAAGTAAAGAGAATAACCAGGACAAAGTACATCGCCGGATAGAGGAACCACTGAGGCGTAATGCCGTTCGGGTATTGCGTGGCGAAGTTGCTGGCAGAAGGCGCGGTGAAGGTGTTGACTAGGCCGGCACCAAATTCGTTACCGGGGTTAATAGTTTGGATTAACTGACCAAGCAGAGCCGGGAGAGCGAGGAAGCTGGTCGCGAAGATGACCGGGATAACGCCGGCAGCAATGAGCTTAATTGGAAGGATACTCTTAATGCCACCATAGGCAGAGTTACCGTGGACACGCTTAGCGTAATTAATGGTGATGATACGCTGGGCCTCGTTGAGCTTAACTAGGAAGTAAATAACGATGATTAGAGCGACTACGAAGCCAAGCAGGACCCAGAAAACGGTAGGGTTAACCGGGAGCTCAAGCCAACCAAAGAGGTTCATCGTGGAGCCATCAAAGAGGGCGGAGCCGAGCTTCGCGACCGTAGCCGGGAGCTGGGCAATAATAGAACAGAAGATGATAGTAGAAATACCGTTGCCAATTCCCTGTTCGGTGATAAGTTCGCCGAGCCACATTAAGATGAGCGAGCCGGCGGTTATAGCGGTCACCGCGAGGAACCATTCGTTCCCAGAGAGGGCGCCAGTCGCGGCGGAGTTGTTACCAATAGCGGTCTGGTAAAGGATAAAGATGTAAGCGATAGACTGGACAATGGCAAGAGGAACAGTGAGGATGCGGGTCCACTGGTTAATTTTTCGGCGGCCGGTTTCACCATCTTCGGAGAGCTCTTCAAGGCGCGGAACGGCCTTTGTGATGAGCTGGACCACAATAGAGGCGGTAATATACGGGGATAAACCAACAAGAATAATTGAGAAATTAGTCAGACCACCACCGGAAACGAGGTTTAGGAAGTTGCCGAAGTCGGACTTAGAAAGAAGGTTAGAAACGGCGTCTTTGAAAGTGGAAGCATCACCGAGAGGAACAGGAATATGGGCGAGCAATCTGTAAGCCACTAAAATACCTAAAACAATCAGGACGCGCCTGAGCATCGTTTTGTTTTTTAGAGACTTAAAAATTGTTTTGAAATGCATTACAAACCTTCCTTAACTCTTACTATGATAGCACAAAAAATAGCCTCTTTCAAGGCTATTTTTGAGATTATTTGCTGCCTTTGCGGCTGTCTTCGCGGGTGGTGCGAAGAGGGGTGGCAACTTTTTCAAACTTGCCGCCAGCTTTTTTAATGGCTTCAATTGCAGTTTTGGATGCAAATTGAGTCTTGAGATTAATTTTAGCAGTGAGCTCACCGCGGGTGATAACTTTAACCTTGTTATACGGGCTTTTAATGAGAGAAGCCTCGTAAAGTTTGAAGTTATCAATATCACCGGAGAGGTCGTTTAGACGATCAATATAAACAACCTCGGCCTTGGTGTGGATAGACTTAAAGCCTTTGAGCTTTGGCACGGCCTGCATGATAGCACGCTGACCGCCCATGAAGCCGGCTGGCATCTTGCGGTGGCCGGTGCGGGACTTCTGACCCTTGGTGCCACGGCCAGCGGTTTTACCCTGGCCAGCAGAGATACCACGGCCCTTACGAGTCGGGCGAGTATTCTTGTTTACTTCTAAATCATTGTACTTCATTATTTAGTCTCCTTCTTTGCAGACTTTTTAGCAGCACCTTTAGCTTTGGTGGTTTCCCACTCGGCTCTTGGGGTTTGCTGCTTCAAGCCTTCAATTACGGCGTAGGCGATGTTGACCTTATTAGTAGAGCCGAGGCTCTTGGAAATGAGGTTTTTAACACCGGTAAGACCGATAATAGAACGGACGACACCACCGGCGATAATACCAGTACCAGGGGCGGCAGGCTTCATGAGAACATCTGCACCAGTAACTTTGGTTTCAACTTCGTGGCAGATAGTTTCGCCATCAAGGTTGAAGGTGATAAGATTCTTTTTAGCTTTAGTAGTAGCTTTCTGAACAGCGGTGGTGACATCGTTACCTTTGGCGACGCCGACACCAACTTTGTTCTTGTGGTTACCAATTACGACGAGAGCTTTGAATCTCATGCGGCGACCACCAGCAACGGTTCTAGAAACGCGGTCAATATTGATAGTGACTTCGTCGAACTCTTTTGGAGCGTCGTCTCTACGCACGCGGTCGCGGCGACGGCGGCGCTGGTCCATTGGACGGCCACTAATATCACGAACTTGCTTCTTTTCGGCAACTTCGTCGGTCATCTTTAGAGTACCAGACTTGTTGATGACCTTTGGGGCTTTATTAGTATTTTCTGCCATAATTAAAACTCCAGTCCTTCCTTGCGGGCGGCGTCAGCGAGAGCGGACATCCGGCCAGCATAAGCTTTTGAACCACGATCGAAGACAACGGCTTTGATCTTGGCGGTCTTGGCTTTTTTGCCAATTTCTTCACCAATTTTAGCGGCTTTTTCGGTCATAGTACCAGTTAATTTGCTGCCAACAGTGGTGGCATAGGCGAGCGTCTTGCCCTCATCATCGTTGATGATTTGAGCGGTGATGTGCATGTTGCTGATATGAACAGCAAGACGCGGGCGCTCCTTGGTGCCGTGGATTTTGGCACGAGTGCGGTTTTTACGATAGATAGCTTCCATTATTTCTTACCTGCCTTTCCAGCCTTACGGACAATATATTCATCAACGTATTTGATGCCTTTGCCCTTGTATGGCTCTGGTTTCTTGAGGCTTCTGATTTCAGCAGCAACTTGGCCAACTAACTGCTTGTCGATACCAGAAACGGTAATCTCCATTTTGTTAGTTTTGAGCTCGATGCCATCTGGGGCGGTATATTTAACGGGGTGAGAGAAACCAAGGGCCATCTCAATTTCCTTCGGACCGCCAGAAAGACGGAAACCGACGCCGTTAATTTCAAGCTTCTTTTCAAAGCCTTTGGTAACACCGGTAACAGCGTTCTGAAGAAGCGCTCTCTGGAGACCGTGCCAAGCCTTAGACTTTGGCTCGTCGTCCTTACGGGTTACGATAATCTGATTTTCCTCGACCTTGGTCGAAGTGTTCTCCTGGACAGGGACCTTGAGGGTGCCTTTCGGGCCAGCAACGGTAATCTCCTCGTCGCCGACCGTAATTGTCACACCTGCAGGGATGTCAACAGGCAGTTTTCCGATACGACTCATATCTTTTCCATTTTGTTAATAATATCTGTAACATTATAGCATAGATGGCGGGAGATTACAAGGGCTCACATAAAAAATCTGCAAGCTTTTATAACTTGCAGATTTTAGGCGATGATGCTTCTAGGATTATTGGTGAGGACGCGGCCGAGGTCATCTTCGTAGTATTTTTCGAGAATATCCCGGGCCCTATCGATTTCTTTGAAATCGCGGACATGGTGGATGTCGGTACCGAAGGCAAAGACGAGGTCGTCTCTAATCATCTTAATCAGGGTTTTTCTGGCTTCTTTGCCGTATTGGTCGATAATGCTACCGAGGTTACATTGGAACAAGACACCAATGGAGTTTAACTCCAAGATGCGGTTGTAATCCTTTTGGAAACTAGTATAGCGCTCGGGGTGGGCCAAAATCACCTTGTAGCCATCTTTGATAAGTTGAAGGAAGATACCTTCATAATCAGCATATTCACCGGACATTGGTAACTCAATTAAGAGATAATTGCTGTCGCCGAGGGTTTTGAGTTGACCGAAGCGAATTAGTTTTTCAATATCGCGGTCGATATAGATTTCATTACCGAGATAAAGATTAACTGGGATACGCTGGTGGCGAACAGCGGCGCGGAGATAATTATAACGATTAGTGTTCTCAAACCGCGGCGAGGCCTGGTTGGTGCCAGCGATATAGTGCGGGGTGAGAAAGATGTCGGTGACACCGTGGTCAGAGAGGCCCCGAATAATTTCGAGGCTCTCCTCATAAGTTCTCGAACCGTCGTCAATGCCGTAAAGGCTGTGATTATGCAGATCGATCATGCTTCTTATCCCCGTAATAATAGTAGTAATAGCGGTTGTTACCCTTTCTACTGATGCGGTTTAGGACCACGCCGGCAATCTTGGCATTAACCTTATCAAGGGAAGCTTTGGTTTCGGCAAGAGCAGAGCTCTTGGTAACGGAATCGTGAGCGATAATTAAGACTTGGTCAACCAGGGTAGACATTACGATAGAGTCGGCAAGACCGTTAGACGGGGTACCGTCGAAAATCACGATATCGTATTGAGATTTCAAGCGATTAACCAGCTCGGCGTTCTTTTTGGAGCCGAGAAGCTCAGATGGGTTTGGTGGGTAAGTACCACGAGGAAGGATATCAAGACCCTTGATATTGGTTTTCTGGATATAGCGGTAAGCGTTGTTGAGGTCGTCAGCCAAGAGGTTAGAAAGACCATAGGTGTTAACAGCGCCGAAAATCTTGTGGAGACGGCCCTTTCTGAGGTCACAGTCTACAATGAGGACGCGCTTGTCAGCCTGGGCGAAAGAAACCGCGAGGTTAGAAGCGACGTAGGATTTACCTTCAGAAGCGTTGGAAGAAGTGAGCAAAATGGTTTTAAGATCTTGGTCAACAGAGGTAAACTGAAGGTTGGTACGAAGATTCTTGATGCTTTCGGAAACCACAGATTTTGGTTGGTCCTCTACTACAAGTTCATCAGAAATGAGTTTTTTGACATTATTTTTCTTGCGTTTTTTGGTGCTGCCGTCAATAATTTTACCGGCAACAGGGACACCTAAAGTAGTCTCAAGATTTTGGCCGTGTTTGACGGTGTCATCAAGACAGAAGATGAGGAAGGCAAGGGCGGTGACGCCAAAGACAGCGAGGAAACCAGCGATAATAATGTCACGAATGGTGGTGTTGTTGACAGGGTTATTGTTAGTTTTAGCCTCGTCAAGCAGAGAGACGTTATCAAGTTTATAGATAGCGGTAATCTCCTTAGTGAAAACTTCGGCGATTTTGTTGGCAATCTTAGTAGCCTCTTCGGCAGACTTGTTTTTCACAGAAATAGTCAAGATAGTAGTACCTTCAACTGTAGAGACCGTGAGGTTTTTGCTAAGTTCTTTAACAGAGGTATCAAGATTAAGGTCAGTAATGACCTGGCCGAGCACCAACTCAGACTTGGCAATCTCGGTATAAGTGCCAGCAAGCTTTTGGTTGACGTTGTAGTCGTTCAAAGCCGCTGAAGAGGTAGTGGCATTATTTTCGTTCTGCTGAACGAGCACCACTTTGGCGGTAGATTGATAAATTGGGGTTTTAACCTTTTTCTCGTAAAGGAAAGTACCGAAAGTAGCAAGGCCCGCAATCAAAATAATAGCAGGGATGTATTTCTTAAGGTAGGTTAAAAACTCTTTGATATTAGTGTCTTCCACAATAAAACTCCTTATGCTTCCTATTATAGCACAAACGGAATAAAAAGTCAATAATAATACCACAAAAAAATAGCCCCGAAGGGCTATTTTTATACTAGTAAACCTTGACTAGGATTTCACCACCGAGGCGGTTCTTTTTGGCCTCCTGGCCGGTCATTACACCTTTAGAGGTGGAAAGAAGGACGATGCCACGGCCGGATTTGACAGTTGGGATTTCGCTGGCGCCAACATAGACGCGGCGGCCAGGCTTAGAAACCTTTTCAATCTCGTTGATAGCAGGGTTCTTCCCTTCTTCATTGATGGAAACGAAGAGGATATCGCGTGGAGTTCCCTTCTCTACTTTGTAATCGGCGAGGTAGCCAGACTTCTTGAGCCCATCTACGACGGCGACTTTGAGTTTAGAGGTTGGAACGCGAACTTCGGTTTTGCCTACCATAATCGCATTGCGAATGCGGGTTAAGAGGTCGGCGACTTGGTCTGTTGATTGTATTGACATAATTCTCCTTTCTCCTTACCAGCTACTCTTTGTTACACCAGGGATTTCACCCTTGCTTG
>JAUMUO010000008.1 GCA_030530605.1 Candidatus Saccharimonadota bacterium | reverse complement strand
TCGATTGGGCAGAAGAAGCTGGCTATACTTTAGATGCTCCAGATTTTGTTCTTTATCGTCTAGCTAATGCAAAATCTACAATTTACGACGAAGACGGTAACATATTGACAGAAGAAGAATTTTAGGGATTTAACCGACAAAATCATAGAGGTAAAACACGATTTTTAATATGTTTTTTGTCGCAAAAATAGCATAAAAATAGCCCTCTATATTAATGAGGGATTTAACGGGCATTATAGGTTACAGAATAGTTGAAAATAATTTTATAAACCGTTTGGTGGGGCTTAATTAACCAGGCTTTAACAATATATAGAAAAGATATCCCGTATGGTATAATTGTAATATGAATAATTCTACAGATAATGCAGCTGGACGTTTTAGGACTATTGCCGCAGTGCTTGTGTTGCTAGCAAGAGAAACTGAAGATGGAACTGAATATCTTCTACAAAAAAGGCAAAACACCGGTTTTGCGGATGGGATGTGGGATTTTTCGGCTTCTGGGCATGTAGAGGAAAATGAGCCAATGACTGCAACGGTCTGTCGTGAAGTTAAAGAAGAGATCAATGTTGACGTTCTACCAGAAGACGTTGAGTTTATTGGACTGCTACACTCTTTTGGTGACGGAGAACCAAGGTTTTTGGGTTGTTTTAAAATAAAAAAGTATTCTGGTGAAATAAAAATAGGTGAGCCAGAAAAGGTTGCGGAGCTAAAATGGTTTAACGAGAACGACCTACCAGACAATATTATAGATTCGCGAAAGGAAGCTCTTGATAGATTCAAAAAAGATGGAGTTTTTTATCAAGAGTTTGGCTGGGATTGATTAGACTAAAACATCGGGGATTTAACCATCGAAATTATAGAGGTAATTTATGATTTTTTGCGTGTTTTTACCTAAAAAATGGCATAAAAATAGCCCTCTATTTTGACAAGGGATTTAACAGGTATTTATAGATTATAAAATAGTTGAAAATTATTTATAAACCGTTTGGTGGGTTGTGAGGGGCTCGAACCCCCGACCTTCTCGGTGTAAACGAGACGCTCTAGCCAACTGAGCTAACAACCCATTTTGAGCGATTGAGTATATTATATCATACTTTGTGGTATAATGGGGAAAAGGAGTTAATTTTATGTCTGAAAAAGAAACAGAAGTGATGAAGATGCGACATACTTTAAGTCATGTCTTGGCAGCAGCAGTAATGGAAATGTATCCAGAGGCAAAACTCGGGATTGGCCCGGCAATAGAAGATGGTTTTTATTATGATATTGATTTTGGAAAGACTAAAATAACAGAGACAGACTTGCCAAAAATTGAGAAAAAGATGCGGGGAATTATTCAGCGTGGATTCAAGATGGAAACGCTTGAAAGAACCAGGAAAGAGGCTATTTCCTGGGCAGCCAATGCTGATCAAAAATACAAAGTTGAGCTAATTGAAGATTTGCCAGCAGATGAGAAAATCTCTTTCTATAGTATGGTTTCAAATGATGGAAAGATGATTTTTGAAGATCTTTGTAAAGGTCCGCACGTAGCTTCTTCAAAGGAAATTGGGGCATTTAAGCTTACTAAAGTTGCTGGCGCATACTGGCGGGGTGACGAGAAAAGGGAAATGCTAACCAGAATTTATGGGGTGGCGTTTGAGACCGAAGAAGAGTTGAAGAAATATCTAGAATGGCAAGAGGAAGCAAAGGCGCGCGACCACAGAAAATTGGGCCAGCAGCTAGAGCTTTATTGTTCCTCGCCGCTAGTGGGTTCGGGGTTGCCGCTCTTTACCCCTAGAGGTACGATTCTTCGCGATATGTTGAATCGTTTTGCGCAGAGTTACAGAGAGGATAGAGGGTATCAGAAGGTTTGTATCCCGCACATTGCCCTAATAGACCTCTATAAGACCTCGGGTCACTACGAGAAATTCCCAGAGCTTTTGAAGTTTGTTTCGTCTGAATCAGGGGATGAACTCGCATTAAAACCGGTGAACTGCCCGCACCACGCCCAGATTTTTGCCTCGCAACCACGTTCCTACAAGGAATTGCCGGTAAAGTATCTTGAAACTACGATGGTTTACAGGGATGAACGCAAGGGTGAGCTTGGGGGTCTTTCCAGAGTACGTGCAATTACCCAGGACGATTCCCATGTCTTTTGTACTGAAGATCAAATTGGGGATATTTTCGGAGAATTGATTGAGAGCGCGAAGGATTTGTATGCCAAAGTCGATATGAAATTGAAGCTTCGCCTATCGTTTAGAGATGATGGCGATGGTTATATTGGCTCTAAAGAGATGTGGAAGAAGGCTGAAACCGCAATCCAGAAGATGGCTGATAAGTATAAGATGGACTATTTCGTAGGTCTTGGGGAAGCCGCAATGTATGGTCCGAAGATGGACTTTATGGCGGTGGATGCGCTCGGCCGGGAGTGGCAGCTTGCGACCGTACAATTGGATTATGCTCAGCCAGAGAGATTTGGGCTAGAATACATCGCCGAAGACGGGTCTAAGAAGCGTCCAGTGATGATTCACTGTGCTTTGATTGGCTCGATTGAGCGGTTTATGAGTGTATTCATCGAGCATACGGCGGGTTGGTTCCCGTTCTGGTGTGCTCCAGAACAGGTGAGAATTCTCACGGTTAATGACAAAGTAGCAGATTATGTAAAAGAGATTGCTAAGGTCCTATCTGGGGTAACTCTGGATGAACCGATTA
The DNA here is from genome assembly GCA_030530605.1 of Candidatus Saccharimonadota bacterium. Lineage (GTDB taxonomy): Bacteria > Patescibacteriota > Saccharimonadia > Saccharimonadales > Saccharimonadaceae > Nanosyncoccus. The sequence goes on along the minus strand of JAUMUO010000008.1, from coordinate 20,323 downwards.
AGAGAAATGACCTCAGATTTGAGATAGATGATTCGGCTGATTCGCTGGGCAAGAAGATTCGCCGGGCGACAGAGATGAAAATCCCTTGCGTCTTGATTGTGGGGCCAAAGGATGCTGAGGCTAAGACGGTTTCAGTACGGCTACGCGACAGGGAAGAGACCGTAAAACTTGCTAAGTTGGCTGATTTTCTAGAGGAGCTTTAATTGGAAAAATATACTGGGCCGGTAGTGGTAATCGTCGGCCCGACGGGGTCAGGGAAGACTGGGCTTTCTATTGAGATTGCCAAAGAAGTCGGAGGGGAAATTATATCTGCTGACTCTAGAGCGATTTATAAGGGGATGGATATAGGGACGGCCAAACCATCGCTAGAGGAACAGAGCGGGGTGGTACATTATGGATTAGATTTGGTCGAGCCGGGGGAGAGATTTACCGTGGCGGATTTCAAGGAATATGCTGAACAAAAAATTTGTTCAATTCGGGAAAATGGCATGGTTCCAATCGTTTGTGGAGGGACGGGACTGTATGTAGATGCCTTGTTGTACAATTATCAATTCAATGTCGAACAAAATAATTGTTCAAAACAACAGGGGGAACAGGCTAGCTTCGCCGAGAAATACCCGGATCGTGTAAAAATGTCTACAGACTACATAGTTTTTGGAATCAAGTGGGAGAAGGAAGAGCTTAGGAAAAGATTGAAGGCTAGAATTGATAAAATGTTTTGTCCAGAATTGTATAAGGAAGCCCAAGAATTGGTAAAAAAATACGGATTTGGTAGTCAGGCGATGAAAAGTGATATTTATGAATATGCTTGGGGGTATCTTGAGGGTAAATATAGTCTGGAAGAAGCAAAAGAACTGGCTTTTTATAAAGATGTGCATTTAGCAAAGCGGCAAATGACTTGGTTCAAACGAAATCCAGAAATAAAATGGTATTCACTTACTGAAATTAAGCCAAAAATTTTAGCAGAAATTAGAAAATCTGTATAAAATGAACAAATTTTGTGCTAGAATATAAATAAGATGGTTAAAGAAAGTACTACAAATTTAGAAAAACTGTTCGGCTCGAAGACGAGAACGAAGCTCCTTGGTCTATTTTTTAGCACGCCCTCACAGAGCTATTATGTGAGAGAGATTACTAGATTAATAGACGAGCAGATTAACTCTGTTAGACGAGAGCTTCTGAATTTAGATAGCATAGGTATTATTAAGAGTGAGACTTTTGACAATAAAGTTTATTATTCAGCGAATACGAAGCATCCTTATTCAAAGCCGCTAGTAGATTTGTTCACAGTTAAAGTAGATAGTACAAAAGAACATGATGTGCGTAAGTCGGGCTGGGAAGAATATGTGAAACCGGTAAGGAATTTCTTGAAGGCTTTGGTGGTGACAAATCGGATGCCAGGGGAAGATGGAATAGATCTTCTGATTGTTGGGGATGATAAGACTAAGAAATTGACGCATTGGGCAGAAGTAGTAGAGAAAAAACAGGGAAAGCCACTTGATTATGTAATTATGAGTGAAGATGATTATTCATACAGAAAAAGCGTAAAGGATAGGTTCATTACTGACCTAATGTTGATGGATATTACAGAAACATACGATCCAGAAAAGATTTTGGTGAAAGGTAAATAGGAGGAAAAATGTTTGATATTGAGAGTAAAAACCCAGATGAGATTACAATTACTACGAAGAAGACTAGTGTGACTTTTAATGTGGCGCAAGGGATTGTGGACGCAAACCTAAAAGTTGGTAAGATTGCTGGTCCGGGGGAGTTTGAGATTGGCGATGTTTCTATTCGGGCTATAGGGGTAAATGGTGGTACGAAGCCAGGAGAAGAAAAGAAAGAGGATAGCCCAGTGGCGTTTGACCCAAGAGAAGCAAAGACGATTTACGATGTAGAAGTTGGCGGTGTACATATCGGTATTATTGGAGGTTGCGAAGAAGGTTTGGACGACCTCGGGATGGTGGGTATACTTTGTACTTCTTCAGTGCGCGCGGTACGCGAAGTTGAACCAAGACTTGTGGTGGCAATGGGTAATGTGGATGGGATGGTGACAGATTTGAAGCTTTCGGCTAGAACAGAAAAGAAATTGAAGATAAAAAACGCCGATTCGTTGCCGCTCGCGCTTGAAGTAGTGGTTCTGAATTAAACTAGACAATCGTCTTGGTATTTTATAGAGATGAGGCGGTTTTACTATCGTGTATCGTTGCGTTGTGCGACGTCGGGCGATAATGTATAATAGTAATATGGATTTTGTGCATCTAATTATCATTTTGCTGATAGTGCTGGTTTCGACGGTGCTACACGAGCTTGCGCACGGTGGTGTGGCATATTTGCTTGGTGATACTACGGCTAAAGATGAAGGTAGATTATCTCTAAATCCGGTGAAACACATAGACCCGGTGATGTCGATTTTTATTCCTTTGATGCTGTTTGCAATGCACGGGCCGATCTTTGGCGGGGCGAAGCCGGTGCCAGTGGATTCGCGCAACTTGAAGGGTAAGGAGTGGGGGATGGCGCTAGTGGCGCTAGCGGGGCCTTTTATGAACTTCTTGCTGGCATTTATCGCCTTTGTAATAGGGCGGTTTACGGGGTTATTTAACGATTATGGACTGGCTGGGTTTATTGCCTCTGAATGTGTGCTGATTAACTTGGGGTTAATGTTGTTTAACTTGCTCCCGATTCCGCCGCTAGACGGGTCTAGGGTGCTTTATGCGATTGCGCCGGATGGAGCGAGAAATGTGATGCGCTCACTAGAAACCTATGGATTATTTATAGTGTTAATCTTAGTTTGGGTGTGCGGAGATTTACTTTCCAGGTATCTGGTGTTTGCGATGGACGGAATTATTAACTTCTTCACGATTTTGACCGGTGGGGCGTGATATAATAGTTTTAGGGTGAGCAAATGAAACAGAGAATCAGAGTAGTAGGGATTGTAAGAAAAGACAATAAGCTGCTACTTTTGAAGCGAAGTAGAGGTAGAGCGGAAGAACTGCCAAGTTGGGAACTCCCAACAGGGAAGATTCAGTTTGGTGAACAACCTGAAGAAGCGGTTTCTCGGCTCTTTTTTGAGCATCTGGGAGTTCAGGTAAAAGAGATAAGATTGCTTGATGCGGTGACATTTATAGGGCTTCCTGGGGCCTCCGAACTGGGGAATTTATACATTATATTTGAGGTAGAGCCGGCGGGCGAGATAAATGTTCAGGCTTCGGAACGGTATTCAGCTTATAATTTTGTAACTTCTGAAGAGATGAATGGACTGAAAGTGGATGAAGCGACGCTTTCGGTGCTCCAAATTGAGAAGGGGAGAAAAGCAATCCCGGCGCCGGTCTCTGGGCCAGAAAACGAGACAGAGGTACTATCTGGCGCGACGATTTACTTCGATGGGGCAAGCCGTGGCAATCCGGGTCCAGCCGGGATTGGCTATGTGATTGTGGGTGAGAACGGAGAGGTTTTGAAGCGAGGCGGGGAATTTATTGGGTTTGCGACTTCTAGGGTGGCAGAATATTATGCTCTTAAGGAAGCCTGCGAACAGGGGGCGGAATTAGGTTTGAAAAGAGTGCGATTTATTGGGGACAATTTGATGGTGATAAATCAGATGAACGGGATTTATCAGGTGAAAAATCAGGATTTGATACAGGTTCATGAGGATATTTTGGGGTTGATTTCCAAGTTTGATAAGGTGGCGTTTGAGCATGTGAACAGGGGTAAAAATGCCGAAGCGGATGCGGAAGCAAACAAAGTGATAGATGATTATTTTGGGGTAAAAACGCTATAAAAAAGCCCCGGTTTCCCGGGGCTTGATTCTTTAGAACTTCCAATCAATATCGTCAAATATTTGACGATAACCCTCAACAGTCTTTTTGTCCCTGATATTGGCAAGATCGCAACCAGCATTAAAATGAACTAAAGGCTCATATTCGTAGTCATCAAATGTATCCTCAAAGAGCCCTTTGGCGTATTCAGGGGCGTAGAAGACATGCTCATCTCTGATGACGGCTTTGACGCAGTTCCTAATAGGGTCCTCAGTGTAGTCATAGCCGTATTTCAGAAGATTTCCGAGCTGCTCGATGACTTCGGCCGGTGAGCGCCAGCATCCATCCCTTCTAAAACAAGGAATTTCGGCAACCCAGCCGCCTAAGATACGCAAAGTCATAAGTATCGGACTGGCAACTACCAGTGCAGTCTTGTAACCTCTGCTGATGAAGTCCGGGTTGGGCAAGCTATCAATAGATACGATCTCAATCCGGTCATCTTTGACATAGTCTTGTAGTTCAATGCCAAGTGGTCGAAGGAGTTGGTCGCCCATGCTGACTGAGATAATCCGGACTTTTCTATATCCGGAACCCCTAATGTGACGAGCGACCGCCTTGGCAGCAGAGATAGGGTCATAATCTCTGTGCTCATAATTGACAAGGTGGAGATCGTACCTTTGAGGATTAATAAAGTTCCGAATAATGTCTTCCGGCGGGTACAGAATACCAGGGAAGAAATAATATCCGATATCGCTATTGCCGGAATAACTTAGTAGCTGAATGTTTCCCGTGAACTGGTTTTTGTCCACGATGAATTTCCGAACTAAACTGGGGGCAGTAACGAGCCCCAGCCAACTTGCAAATAAGATTGATTTTTTCATTCTTACACCTCCCAAATTGTCAATGTCCTAAAGAACCTCTAATATTTTACCATTTATTGCCTAAAAAGTCAATCTATGGTATACTTCTCTTGAGCTTGAAAAGGTAATCGCTGGTATTTTATCAGAGGAAAGTCCGGGCAGCACAGGGTACGGTAGTCGCTAACGGCGACCGTTCGTAAGGATAGGGAAAGTGCCACAGAAACTAAACAGCTTTCGAGCAATGGTGAAAAGAGTGGGGTAAGAGCCCACAGCGATATGTAGCGATATATATCGGAGGTAAACCCTACCGGCTGCAAGGAGTGCTAGATACCCCGTCCCGGGGATGCACGTTCACCGCTTGATCCTTAGAGCAATTTAAGGACTAGATAGATGATTACCCCTTGTATTTATACGAGGACAGAACCCGGCTTATGTTGAGCTCATTAAAAAATCACTTCTTTTGGAAGTGATTTTTTAATGAGGAGGTTATTTGATTAAACCTTTTTTCTTGAGGGTGCGGAGCGCAGAGGTGGAAACATTGATTTTCAACTTCTGGCCGTTCTCAAGTTTGATGGTCTTTTTCTGAATATTTGGTTTGAAGACCTTGCGAGTCTTTCTCTGGGAGAAGGACACGTTGTGGCCGTACATTTTACCTTTGCCGGTAACTTCACAGATTGCCATTTACTTACCCTCCTTTACAGTGTTAACGATAGCCTTGAAAGCCTCTGGTTCGTTGACAGCGAGTTCAGCAAGAATCTTGCGGTCTACCTTGACGTCGTGCTTTTTAAGGCCATTAATTAGCATAGAATAGGAAATGCCGTTTTCGCGAGCAGCGTTGTTGATACGGGTAATCCAGATAGAGCGAAGGTCGCGCTTCTTGTTGCGGCGATCACGGTAGCTATATCTTAAGGATTTGATAACACCTTGCTTGGCTAAACGGTAGCTGCGGGTGCGGTAGTGTTGCATCCCCTTGGCAGCTTTCAAAATCTTCTTGTGCTTGTTTCGTGCAGGTACGCCTCTTTTAACTCTCATCTTAAACTCCTAATGCAGTCTTAATGTTTTTCTTGATCTTACCGTCGATAGTAGCGGCAGTTTTCATGTTGCGCTTTCTCGCCTTCGACTTCTTAGCGAGAATATGGTTCTTATAGGCGCGCTCGCGGACGAGCTTGCCAGAGCCAGTAATTTTAATGCGCTTGGCTGTACCCTTATGCGTCTTTAACTTTGGCATAATTACTCCTTGTTTTAATTAATATTATCCCCCGAAGGTGCGAACAGAGGGCCGTGGAAGTACAAAGATTACTTCTTCCGAACCCCGACTGATAGATTGCGACCACTTTGCTGAGGCTCTCCGATGAGGACGATATCATCTCCAAGTAGGGAAATGACCTTGTCGAGAAGCTCGCGACCGATTTCACGGTGGGCCATCTCGCGACCACGGAACATGATGATGATTTTCACGCGGTCTCCGTCTTCAAGAAAGCTTCGCATCTTGCGGACCTTGATATTTAAATCGTTGTCGCCGATTTTAAGACCGATTTTAATCGTTTTAAGCTCGGATTGTTTCTCGCGAGCCTTTTTGCGATTACGGGCCTCCTCTTTAGCCTGTTGGTACTGGAACTTACCCCAGTCGATAACTTTAACAACGGGAGGATTGGCATTTGGGGCTATTTCCACTAAATCAACACCTTGTTCATTTGCGATTTTTTGAGCCTCGCGGCTGCTCATGATACCAAGCTGTTCACCACTCTCTCCGATAACACGAACTTCTGGGTGGCGGATCTCGCCATTAATGCGAGTACGACTGTTTTTACTAATGGAAATACTCCTTTGATTAAATATCTCGTTCATTATATCAAATTTTAGGGGTTCTAGCAAGAGTTTTCTTTGGTTTTCCGCTAGTAATAAAAGAATTCTTAGTTTGGTCTAGGCGATAGGAAAGTGCTTCAGAAATGTGTTCAGTTTTTACGACCTCTTGTCCCTCGTAATCGGCGATGGTGCGAGCGACTTTGATGGTTTTGAAGAAGCTGCGAGCAGAAAGCTCGAGATTATCAGCCGCAGAACGTAGAAGTTTCTCGGCAGAGGGCTCAAGTTTAATGTATTTGATAGTTTCAGAGGAAGTAAGGGAACTATTTGAGGCATAAGGGTCTTTGTAACGAGCGTGTTGGCGCGCGATTGCCCCTGATATTTTATTTTTTACAACGGCATGTTCGGAAGTGGTGGGCTGGTTAGAAATGGAGAGAGAACTTGTTGGGACTTTCTGGACGTTGATGAGAATGTCAATGCGGTCTAGAAGTGGTCCAGAGAGCTTCTTTTGATAGTTCTTAATTTCGGAAGGGGAGCAGGTGCAGGTTTTGGTAGGGTCGCCGTAAAAACCACAAGGGCAGGGATTCATAGTGGCAATAAGCATGAAATTTGCGGGGAAGATAACACGATTTTTGGCGCGAGTGATAGTGATTTCGTGATCTTCAAGGGGCTGGCGGAGAGATTCTAGGACGGCTCTAGGATATTCTGGGAGTTCATCTAGGAAAAGCACGCCAAGATGGGCGAGAGAGATTTCACCGGGGATAATGTCTGAGCCGCCACCAAGAATCGAGACACTAGAGGCAGAATGATGGGGGCAGCGAAAAGGCCGCTTCCGAATAACACCGCAATCGCTGGAAAGAAGCGAGTAGAGCTTAGTAAGAGGGATTTGTTCTTCTGGGGTGAGGTCCGGCAGAAGGTTCAGGGAAGTTTTGGCTAGGAGGGTTTTGCCAGCGCCAGGTGGGCCGGAGATGAGAATGTTATGATGCCCGGCTACGGCGATGCTGAGAGCGCGCTTGGCTAGCTCTTGGCCCTTAATGCCATCTAGTAAAGGGCCATGCTCATCTGTTTTTGTTTTTTTGACAATGGTTTTTGGAGAGCTAGGGCTTTGTTGACCTTTTAAGATTAGAAACAGTTCAGTGAGGTTGTTTATACCGACAAGATTTATGCCAGAGATAAGAGAAGCTTGGGAGAGGTTTTCCATAGGGAGAAAGACCTCCTTGAAACCTAGATTTTTGGCAGTCTCTACGATGTTGACGATGCCGTGAATAGGGCGGAGAGAGCCTTCAAGGGATAATTCACCTACAAAGATACGACCTTTGGTGTCCAGCGGCGAAAGTTGCTGAGAAAGTAATAACACGGAGAGCGCAATAGGCAGGTCTAGATAAGTACCGTCTTTTTGGAGGTCGGCGGGGGCGAGGTTGACAGTGATCTTTTCAGTAGGAAAAGAGAACTGAGAGTTCACAAGAGCGCTTTTCACGCGGTCTCGGGCTTCGTTGATAGTCTTGTTGGCCATACCGACTACATTGAAAGCGGGTAGGCCATGGTTCATGTCGCCCTCGACTTCTACAAGGGCGCCGGAAAACCCAAATGGGACAATGGAATATACTTTTGCGATCATAGTTTTACCGTAACACGATTTTGAAAAAACTTACAATCATAACCATGATGTTTTGTGGTGTTGTAATTTATAATTGAACTGGTTGTAACAGGGGAGGAGTTTTTTGCTTTGGTTGTAAATATTACACGCTCAAAACAGATATGGTTAGTTTGAGGCTTGCTCTAGCATTTTTATAAGGGGTGTGGTATAATAGTAACAGGTTTGGGGCTGACAAAGCTTAGACGGATTGTTAACAGATATCAAGCACGACGATTTGTACCGTAAGTACTGAAAAAGTGAAGAAAAAACTTCCAAGCACGTAGCTTATCTACCTGCTTATGCCTAAACTATTTTATTAGGCTGGCCGGGGTGTGAGGTTCCATAGCACCTTTGGTTATCAGAACTATGGGAATCGGGCCGCTACGCGACGAATAGAGGCCTTAAATCAGTCATGACGGATCTAACAGTCTTTGTCTATTTACTCTGTAGATTCAAGTCGAGAATAAATTAAACAGACTACGCGTGTAGAATGATATCTTAGTCGGCAGTTCGGACCCGGAGGCAGTATCCGGCAGCTCCACCATTTTAGCTAATAAAATCGCTTATCTCGGCGATTTTTCTTTTTCGCTGGCCGATGTAGGCCCGCTTCAAAAGAAGAAATCACTAATCTAAGCGATTTTCTTTAGCTAAAAATACAGAGATGCAAATCTAGCCGATTTTTCCTAGTAAATAAACAGCACGTTTGCCTAGAAAAAGTCCGGAAACTGCGAGGGAACCGGACTTTTATTAGAGTGTGGAGTTTTTTGGCTATGAATTTTTGTTTTTGGCTTTTGAATAATTATTTTATTCAAAAGCTACCTCTATTATAGCGCCCGAAAATGCTAATGTCAATAGTCTTTTGAACAAAATTTTTATGATTTTTTGGTGAGTTTTCCACAAGTTTTTTGAACACTAAAAAAGTGGAGGCTGAATAAATATGTGTGATTTTTTGATGGAAAACGGCAAAAAAAATGGAGCTTGGCCGAACATAAATGGAAGGACCTAAATAAGCAAATTTACGAAAGGTTTCAATGTAATCTTTTCCAAACGCTGCTCGTTGTACTGCCTGAAAAAACTACGCTAAAATCCTTCCTAAGCTTTTGAAAGAATGTTATACGACGAAAGTGGTGGCTGGATGGGGGGAGGATTTAGTAAAATTGTTGTGGAAGATACAATGTTGTTTTTGGAGGCGCAGGGAGGTATTCACAGAGAGAATTGAACACAAAAATTGGTTTTGTTGTAAAAAATACTGTAAAAAAGTTGCTCAAAAGTCTTGATTTTTTATGACGCTTGTGCTATGCTAAAGACAGTCGATAAGACAAACAAAAACTAAAAACAAAAGGACATAAATGAAATATAAATAAGACAAAAGATTTGGCGGGCGAACTGGTAGCTGCTAGCCATAAATTACAACTAGAAACTACCACCAGCTCCGCCAAATTGGCGTCTGAGCGCGCTAAACCTAAGATCGTTAGCACCTTAAAATAAATAGAACGGTTATTAGATTTAGTAAGGGCTATGCTCCATCTAGTGTGGAGCGGTCAAGAGATAAAAGAGGGAATAATAGTTGCGGCCAATAGTTTTTATCAAGGTGCCGGATAACTACCCTCTTTTACTCATTTTCATTTATGGAAGACACGGTTCTTCTACCTCGCACTTTACTTGTTCTTATGTGTCATGGAGTTGAAGTCAGGACACAAAACATGATATAATTGGGTTATGGTTAATCGTCTGATTCTACTAATTACATTACTTGCAGCGGCAGGATTGATAGCAATTATGAATTTCTTTGCACCGATGGAACTGGGGCCAGCCGGTGTTTTATTATTTTTTACAATGGTTTATGTTTTAGCATTTGGTATTTGTACATTTCTGGTAAGGATTTTTGTGGGTATAACTGACCACCGGGGGTTGAGGAAAGTGGATTATGTCTACGCAGCTATCCTAGGTTTGGGGCCATTGATGCTTTTGATGGTACAATCATTTGGGAGTTTTAGCTTTTGGACGGTGGGGCTGATTATAATTTTTGAGATTTTGGCTTGTTTTATGCTAAAAAAGGTTACATCTAGATAAAAAGTGTGATAAAATAAGCATATGAACAATGAAGGAGGTAAGATGGAAGAAGATCTGAGGAGCGGTTTTGGTGAAACTGAGAAGTCTTTTGAGATTAGCGAAGAAACTGCTCGGAAATTGGGTGAGACGACAGAAAAAGCAGTAGACGTAGACAAACTGATTGAGCAAACAGACGCAGACATACGCCAGAAAATAAAGGAAGATGACCTAAACGCAGCATATAATCAGCTTGAAGATGGTCGAGAGGCCGTACAAGAAGTAGAGGATAATAAGTAGAGGGAGTTAGGGTGGAAGACGCAAGCGCTTGGGCAATGCCAGTTTTGATAGGGGCGATTATTACCCTGGTTTTGCTTGGTGTGGGCGTGTTTTTGTGGACTAGAAAACTAAATAAAGAACGAAAAGAAGCAGGTATAAAGCGGGGCTTTATGATGGTGCCGCTCTTAATTCATCTTCCGCCGATGACGGATGACATTCAGGGTGGTGGTAGAGATGAACGCGATGTGATAAATGAAACTATCTCTCAGGCGCAGGTGATGTACTCAATTTTGTCGTCGACAATAAAGAAGGACTGGAAGACGAAAATACTGGGGCAGGAGTATATGTCATTTGAAATTATTGGGGCAAATGGTCTGATTAAGTATTTTGCGATGGTGCCGATGGAGCTAAAAGAGACAGTGAAGCAGGCAGTAGTATCGGCATATCCAACGGCGAGACTAGAGGAAGTTAGAGATGATAATATCTTTTCGAAGTTCGGGGGACTTAGGGGTGTTGTAGGGGGAGAATTGAATTTAGCAAAGGAATATATCTACCCGATTGCGACTTATGAGGAGACGAAATGGGATGCCACGGCAGCGATTTTGAACGCTCTGTCTAGCCTTAAAAATGACGAAGGGGCAGCAGTACAGGTATTATTTAGGCCAGCTTCTTCAAAGTGGGTGGACAAGTCAAAGGGAAAGGCTCTGGAGATAAGAGAGGGGAAGAAATCTAAAGGGTACAAAATTAGTGACATTATACGAGCACCGTTCGAAGTTCCGGAACAGAGGGAAGGAGAAGCTTCTAAGGTGTCTCTTTCAAATTTACAACAAGAAGAAATTCAGGCAATTGAAGATAAGACAAAATTCCCAGCGTTTGAGGTGCTAATCAGATTGATTGCTAGCACCGGTTCTAGAGAAAGATCTGAGGCGGTAGTGGGGAGTATGACAAGTGCATTTTCGCAATTTAATTCGGCGGCGGGTAATGGGTTTAGAATAAATATGCAACTTGATCCGGCGAAGTTGTCGTTAGACTATATGTATCGAAACTTCCCAATAGAGAAGCGAACAAATATTTTGAACAGTGTGGAACTAGCTTCTATTTTCCATTTGCCAAACCAGAACGCAATACCAAACTCAAAGGTGGAAAGGCAATTAACTAAGCAGGTAGACGGGCCGGCGAGACTAGCGACCGAGGGGCTACTGCTCGGTGTAAACGAGTTTAGGGGACAGAACAAGGAGATTCGTTTAACAGAGGACGATAGGCGAAGACATACTTACATTATCGGGCAAACGGGTATGGGTAAGTCGGTGTTACTCGGTAATTTGGCCTATCAAGATATGTTGGCGGGAAGAGGATTTGCTTTTATTGACCCGCACGGGGACGTGGTGGAAGATTTGCTCTCCAAAGTACCAGAGGAGAGAATGGATGATGTCATCTATTTTGACCCCGGTGATTTGGAGCATCCAATGGGGATGAATATGTTTGAGTATGAAACTCCGGACCAGAAGGACTTTATCGTCCAAGAGGGGATTAATATGCTTTATTCGCTGTACGACCCAGGGCACACTGGTATCTTTGGGCCAAGAGGCGAGCATATGTTCAGAAATGCGGCTTTGCTTCTAATGTCTGACCCAAACGGGGCGACTTTTATAGATATTCCAAAATGTTTTATTGACCCAGAGTTTGTAAAAGAGAAGCTGAAGTATGTAACAGACAAGAACGTTTATGATTATTGGACCAAGGAGTTCCCACGGAGTCAGAAGTCTAATGACGCAGGCGAGGTGACAACATGGTTTGTTTCGAAATGGGGGCCGTTCCTCTCTAATACGATGATGCGGAATATCTTGGGCCAGAAGAAGAGCGGATTTAACATCCGAGATTTGATGGATAACCGGAAGATTTTGCTGGTGAACCTTTCAAAGGGTAAGATGGGAGAACTAAACTCTAAACTTCTGGGTATGATATTTGTGATGAAGTTCCAGACGGCGGCGATGAGCCGGGTGAATATACCAGAGAACGAACGCAAAGATTTCTGTCTGTTTGTGGACGAGTTTCAGAATTTCTCAACGGATAGTTTTGAGAGTATCTTATCTGAGGCAAGGAAGTTTAGACTGAACTTGATTATCGCTAACCAGTTTATGACGCAGTTAACAGATAAAATTAAGGATGGTATTTTGGGAAATGTGGGGACGATTATCTGTGGGCGGATTGGTATTACTGATGCCGAGGTGATGGAAAAGGCCTTTATGCCAACATTTAATGCGGAAGACCTACACAAGCAGCCAAATTACCACGCCATTGCCACTGTGATGATGTTTGGGGTGCCTTCAAGCCCATTTACGATGAGATTGCTTCCGCCAATGGGAGAGGCCAATATGGAGCTTAGAGAGTCTTTGAAGCTATATTCTGCGACGCAGTATGGACGGTCTAGGGACGAGGTGGAGCGTGAGATTTCGGAGCGGACAGAAACTCCGCCTGTTGCTAAGGATACAAGCTACGAAGATTTTCTGAAAGACTTGGACGCCAAGAAAACAAGTTTGTAGGTATTACTACTCTTGAAATGCGGGGTTTTTTGGTGTATAATAGGGGGAGTTAAGTTAAGAAGAGGTAGAAAAGTGGCAGAAAAATACGACAGTTCAGAAATTAGAGTCCTGGAAGGGCTTGAGGCGGTGCGTGTTAGGCCAGGTATGTATATCGGTTCGACTGGTTACGAAGGCTTACATCACCTGATAAAAGAAATCGCCGACAACTCTATCGACGAGGCAATCGCAGGGTATTGTTCGAAGATAGAGATTACCGTGCTTGAGGATGGCGGCGTTAGAGTAGAGGATAACGGGCGTGGTATTCCGGTAGATATCCACCCGAAGACTAAGAAGTCTACACTTGAAACGGTGTTGACCGTGCTTCACGCTGGTGGTAAGTTTGGCGGCGGTGGCTACAAGGTTTCCTCTGGTCTTCACGGTGTGGGTTCTTCGGTAGTGAACGCGCTTTCCAAGAGAATGATTGCTGAGGTTTATAGAGACGGAAAGATTCACCACATTGAATTTGACACCGGTAAGCCTACTTCTGATCTTCAGGTGACAGGTAAAACCGAAAAACAGGGAACTTGTATCACTTTCTATCCGGATGAAACTATCTTCAAAAATGGTACAGAGATTGACTTTGACTGGGTTTTGTCGTATGCCCGGCACCAAGCGTATCTTACCAAGGGGATTTTGATTTCTGCTTATGACGAGCGCACAGGGGCAAAAGAGACTTTCTACTTTGAAGGGGGTATTACTAGTTATGTAAAGCGTCTAAATAATGGTAAAGAGGTAGTTTCGGACAGCATCTTCTATGTTGATAAACAGATAGAAGACGCAGGTGTAGAGATTGCCTTACAGTATAATGACAGCTTTGCCGAAACAATGAAGCCGTTTGCGAACAATGTTTTGACCCCTGATGGTGGTACACACGTAGTCGGTTTTAGAACGGCGCTTAATAGGGTGATCAATGATTATGCTAGGAAGAACGGGCTACTGAAAGAGAAGGAAGATAACCTAACGGGTGACGATATTAAGGAAGGTCTTACCGCGGTTATCTCTGTGAAGTTGCCGAATCCAGAGTTTGAAGGCCAGACCAAGAATAAGCTTGGTAACCCAGAGGCCAGAGGTTATGTAGATAAGGTGATGTCCGAATACTTTGGCTATTATCTTGAAGAAAATCCACAGATTGCGAAGAAGATTGTAACTAAGGCTACCTTGGCGGCACGAGCAAGAAAAGCGGCTCGGGCGGCAAGGGATAACGTCCTTCGCAAAGGGGCGATGGATGGCTTGAATCTTCCATCGAAGCTGGCGGATTGTTCCTCTAGAGACCGGTCTGAGTGTGAGCTCTTTATCGTAGAGGGTAACTCGGCGGCCGGTTCGGCGAAAGAGGGTAGAAACCCACAGATTCAGGCGATTTTGCCCTTAAGAGGTAAGGTGCTAAACACCGAGCGGGCAAGACTTGATAAGATGCTGGCGAACCAAGAGTTGGTGTCTTTGATTAAAGGTACGGGGGTAGGAATTGGTGAACAGTTCGATATCAATGGGCTCAGATATGACAAGATTATCTTTATGACCGATGCCGATGTCGATGGTCTTCACATTGCTACGCTTCTGATGACGTTCTTCTTTAGATATATGCCAGATGTAATTAAAGATGGGCACGTGTATCTGGCGAAGCCGCCGCTCTTTGGGCTTATAAAGGGGACCGGAAATCAGCGCAAGATTGATTATATGTACGATGAAAATGCGCTTGAGGCGAAATTAACAGAGAAGATTAATGAGCGCAAGAAGGCTGGCACCAAGATAGACGAGACACAAGAAAGGTTCAAACAGGCTGGTTACACCGCACAACAACGGTTTAAGGGTCTGGGTGAGATGGATGCTAAGCAACTTTGGGAAACTACGATGGACCCGGAGAATAGAATTTTAGTACAAGTTCATATTGAGGATGCCGAGAGGGCAGACGCAATCTTTACGAAGTTGATGGGGGATCAGGCCGACCTTCGTAAGAACTTTATCCAGGCGGGCGCAGCAAGTGTTAATCTGGACGATTTGGATTTCTAAGGAGGAATTATGGTAGAGAACAACAAAGAAAGAGAAGATGAAGTTTTAGAGGGGGAAGTCGAGGAGCAAGGTTTACACTCGCCAGCGGTAGACGGAATTGAAAAGAGAGACGTTGAAGGCACGATGGAAGAGTACTTCTTGAAGTACTCAATGTCGGTGATTATTGACCGTGCGCTTCCAGATGTGCGTGATGGTTTGAAGCCAGTGAACAGGCGTATTCTCTATACAATGAACAAGAATAACTGGAAGGCGCCACACCCGACAGTGAAGTCCGCAAGAATCGTCGGTGACGTGATGGGTAAATTCCACCCTCACGGTGACTCTTCAATTTATATGGCGATGGTCAACTTGGCACAGCCTTGGAAGATGCGCTATACGCTGATTGAGGGGCAAGGCAACTTCGGTTCAATGGACGGTGATGAGCCAGCGGCCTACCGTTATACAGAGGCGCGGCTTGATAAGATGGGTACAGAGCTATTAGCCGATATTGATAAGGAGACAGTTGATTTTAGAGATAACTTTGATGGTACTGAGCAGGAACCGGTAGTGTTGCCAGCGGCGGTGCCGAATATTCTCTTAAACGGCCAGATGGGTATCGCAGTTGGTATGGCAACCAATATCCCACCTCATAATCTTGGTGAATTGGTTGATGCGACAGTGGCTCAGATTGATAACCCGGATATTACTCTTGATGAATTGATGAAATATGTGAAGGGGCCGGATTTCCCAACAGGGGCAGAAGTTTACGGTGGTGCGCCGATGAAACAGGCCTATGCTACTGGTAAAGGCTCGGTGACAATTAGAGGTGTAGCAAACATTGAGGAGAGAAAAGGTGGTCGTTACAATATCGTTGTGACAGAGGTGCCATATGGGATGAGCAAGGAGGCCTTTATTGAGAAGGTCGGGGAGCTTGCGATGAACAAGAAACTTGATCATATCGCTGGTGCGCACGATGAATCGGCCAGAGGTAAGATTAGGATAGTAGTAGAACTCAAGAAGGATGCTTTCCCGAAGAAGATTTTAAATCAGCTCTATAAGATGACGGCTCTTCAGACTTCGTTCCACTATAATATGTTGGCGCTAGTTGACGGTATTCAGCCGAGAGTCTTGGGGCTAAAAGAGATTCTACACGAGTTTATTAAACACCGCCAGGTAGTGATTCGCCGAAGGACGGAGTTTGAGCTCAAGAAGGCGAAAGAGCGCGCTCATATCTTGGAAGGTTTGAAGATTGCGCTTGATAACATCGATGAAGTGATTAAGACGATTCGTGAGAGTTATGACGACGCTGATAAGAGATTGATGGCGAGATTTGGGCTTTCCGAGATTCAGGCGGCGGCGATTCTAGCAATGCAGCTCCGTAGATTACAGGGGTTGGAGCGCGACAAGATTGAAGAAGAATTGAAAGAGCTTCACGAACTAATCAAGAAACTTGAGGTGATTTTGGCCGATGAGAAAGAGATTCTCAGAGTGGTGAAGGAAGAACTTTTCGCGATGAAAGAGAAGTATAACGACCCACGCCGCTCGAAGATTATCAACCACGAAGTTGGCAAGTTTTCTGAGGAAGAACTAATTCCAGAGGAAGAAAGTGTGATTTTGCTTACCTCCGAGAACTATATGAAGCGGGTGGCGCAAGCCGATTTCCGCCGCCAGAATAGGGGTGGCAAAGGCAAGATTGGGATGAAGACAAAGGAAGAAGATGTGATTTCTCAGATTGTAACTGCTAGTTCGCACGATTTTCTGCTATTCTTTACTTCGGCGGGGCGGATTTTCCGATTGAAGGCTTACGAAGTGCCAGCAGCGTCGCTTTCCGCAAAGGGGACGGCAGCGGTAAATATGCTGAATCTTCACCCAGAGGAAAAGATTACGGCGATAATCAAGCAGGGCGATGAACTGCCTTCGGACGGTTACCTCTTTATGGCAACCAAGAAGGGCACTATCAAAAAGACCCCAATATCTGACTATGAGAATATCAGAACTAACGGTTTAATTACGATTAAACTTGACCCAGGAGATGAATTGAAGTGGGTAAAGGGCACGACAGGGAAAAATGATATTATCATTTCAACCTCGGCAGGCCAGGCGATTCGCTTCAAAGAGGCAGATGTTCGCCCAATGGGGCGGGCAGCTAAAGGGGTGCGTGGTATGCGCCTTCGTCCTAAGGATGAGATTGTTGGTATGGATATTGTGACTGACCCAGAGCAGAAATTAATCGCGGTTTCAGCAAACGGATACGGTAAGGCTACGCTGGTTTCCAACTTCCCAACTCACAAGAGAGGTGGTGTTGGCATTAAGGTGGCAGCCGTAACAGAGAAGACTGGCCGAATTGTGGCGGTACAGACCCTTGATCCGGAGGCAAAAGAAGTGATTATGATGTCTACTAAAGGGCAGGCAATTAGAGTGGCAATTGCGGAGATTCCAACGCTAGGTAGGGCGACCCAAGGGGTGAGGATTATGAAGCTAGCTGAGGGGGATACAGTAGCATCAATAGGCATTGTCTTGCCAGACGAGACATAGCACCTCGTCCAAATAATTGTGTTATAATTGGTATAGGCCTCAGTGGCGGCATAATTTTCCTGAATAATTATGTTAAAGGGATTTCGTGGCGTTTATCCCGTGGGATAGCGCATAAGAATTTACCCACCTTGTAGATGATACAGGGGAAAACAGCGTCACCGGGGCTTTTTGGTGGCTTGATTTATACAGTTTAATGGTGAAATTATACAGAATTTGGGCGATAATTATTCATTTTGGCTGTAAAATTATTCAGGCGTAAGCGGGATGCTAGAAATTGAATAAAGATTTTATAGGGAGAAGTGTTGTAAAAAATGTTTTCTTTCGGGAGCAAAGAAAGTAGTTTTTACAACATTTTTGAGGGCTTAAGCGGTTTAGGAGGATATATAGTTTACCACAGAGGGGGCCCGAGAGTCAAGCGTGGGCTTTTCAAAAAGTGGGCTTATAGGGAAGCTAGCACAGGTCCCAAGGTGGGTCAAGTACTAGCTTTTAGAAAAATTCCTATCGTGGTTATGATTGTAAGTTTTTTCGAGATTATTCTATGATGGGAACATACAAAATTAATTTGGAGTGAAAAATGGCAAAAAAAGTTGTAACAATGGTGGCAGCGGGAGGAATTTTGGCAAATACGCTGGGGACTTTAGCGGTTTCTGCGTATAGTGGAGAAACTGAATACCCGGAAAATAAGAAGAATTCGTTTGTAGTAACAATGGTGGATGTGAGAAATAGTAAGTTTTCGGCATATTTTTACGAAAAATCAGCCAATGTTTTTAAGGGTATGAGACTTTTTGGCGGAGAGATTACTGATACTGCAATGAACAAAATTACAGGGAATGCCACAAATGTAAAGAACGAATACTTTAGATACGATCTTTACCTAGACACCTGGGAAGATATTAGTAATAGAGTAGAAAGAACTTTTGATACGAGTGCGGATTTGGCGCTTAATACTCCGAATACGCTAGGGTTTACATATTTATTTTGGAATAGTTCGACGAACCATAATCTGAATATCCGGAGAGGGAGGATGAATTACGATAGGTGCGTAAGCTCGGAAGTTTATGTAGAGAACGAAGAAGCGATTTGTAGGGCAGAGGTGTGGGCGGATGGGATGTTACACTATCAGCCATATATTGACTGGATGCGACTTTCGATGGCGGACGACCCAGACCAAGATTTTGTACAGGTGTATAAAAATAATAGTTGGACTAGCGAACGAATAAGAGGTGAAGACCCGGAGCCGGAGCCGGAGCCAGGAGATGTGGATCCAAGTGGGGGTGCGTCAGGTAGTAGTGAGTCTGGTGGTGGGGCTGATGGTGAGTCTAGTGACGGTGGGGGTACTAGTGGTGAAGGGGGTGGTGGCGGTGATGAACCTAGAGGTGACGGCGGGGTTGAAGGTAGTGAGGAGAACATAAAAATCGTGGAGGTAATAAAAGAAGTGCCAGTTGAGAAAATAATAGAGAAGGAAGTAGTAAAGGAAGTGCCGGTGGAGAAAATCGTGGAGGTGCTAGTCGAAAAGAAAGTGGAAGTTCCAGTTGAGAAACGGGTAGAAGTGCCGGTGGAGAAGCGAGTGGAAATACCAATAGAAAAGGAGGTGATAATTCGTGAGGTGCCAATGTTTGCAAATATGCTTTCTGATAGCCAGCTAATTGAAGCAAATACAGATACGGAGGAAGATAATAGCGAGGAAAACCCAAAAGATGATGTAGAAAATAATGAAACAGAGGAAAATAACGATGCTGAAGATGTGGACAATATTGAGTTGATGAGCCCTGACAATGTAGAATTGCCAGATTTGGGTCAGGAAAACGACAGAAAGGATTGGGCTTCTAAGATTGCAATTTTCTCAGCAGGATTGATATCAGCAGCTGCGCTTCTGATACTTGCGGTAGCGTTCCGGAAAAAGAAGCAAAATGGAGTAGATAAATGACAGTTTCGAAAATAATAAAAGAAAGGAGAGAGAAAATGTGATGACTTTTAGTTGGTATAATCTTTATAGCTTCTTATCATAATTCTTTTTAAAACGGTCCTTCTATTAAACTTAAAAAAATAAAAAGTTATTAAACAGGTGGGAAGTGGCGGGAGTACCTTATGACCTCTCTATGGGTGGGGACTTTGTATGATATAATAGGACTATGAATGGATTAAAAATTGTTTTAGTATATGTCCTGGGGTGGTTTGTAGCACAGACGACTAAGTTTGTGCTGCTTTCTATTAAAGGAGCAACAAAGGGGAAAAGTGGAAAAGAAAAGTTTAAGATGTATGTTAAATCTGGCGGGATGCCATCTGGACATACTGGCAGTATTTTAGGCGCGGCGACTTACACTGGGTTGTCGTATGGGTTTGATTCACCGGTGTTTGGGATTTTAGTTTGTTTTGCGGCCACAGTAATCTATGATGCGGTAAACGTACGTTATGCGGTGGGTGAACAGGGAAAGAAGATGAACAAAATTATCAAGGTAGTGCGGCCAGATGATGAGTTAGTAAAGGTCGTGGAGGGGCATACAGGATTTGAAGTTTTTGTAGGTGGAGTAATTGGAATTCTAATGGGTCTGTTAGTTTTTCTAATTCTGAAATAGGCAGTTTTGCTGGTTGACTTATTTTGGATACAAAAAAGTCAAAAAAAGTCCAAAAAACCTATTGACGAATTTTAAGAGATGCGATAAGATAGATACAGTCTAATCAACTGCGAGACTAATTTTATCAGTTGGATAGGGGAATTTTAACAGTTTAGTTGTGCAATTTATTATCATCGTCAGTTCATATTTGAAAAAGTTTCAAATAATCTTTAATGGAGAGTTTGATCCTGGCTCAGGATGAATGCTGGCGGCGTGCCTAATA
>JAUMUO010000001.1:119321-191138 GCA_030530605.1 Candidatus Saccharimonadota bacterium | reverse complement strand
TGGACACAATCGGGTTTTGAAAGTTATTGTGCAGAAAATAGGGGTGGGATTTTTTCTTGACATGAAACGGTAAATTGTTAGATAAAAATGTGGAAAAAATGATACTTTTTCGGCAACATTTTTTGCTTGCTTTTGTTCCGATAAACGTATAAAATAGTACTTATGGATAATACTGCGGTACTCACTTCAATAGAAATAGCTAAAAAATGGGAGCTATCTCCAAGGCGAGTATCGGTTCTTTGTGCAGAGGGCAGAATTAGTGGAGCGATAAAAAAAGGAAAAACTTGGCTAATCCCTGCATTTTCTGAAAAGCCTTCTGATTTAAGGCGGAAAGAAGAAACAGTTACAATTACCCCTGAAAAAACCATAGATATTCAGAATCGACGTTTTCTAGGCAATAAATATAAACTACTAGATTTTATAGATGAGACCATAACAAAGTACTGCCCAGACACAAAGTCTATCTTGGATATTTTTGCAGGAACCGGTGTCGTGGCAAAACATTTTTCAGACAGAATGGACGTAATTACGAACGACATTCTATATAGCAATTACATATCGCATGTTGCCTTTATGTCTCATGAACACGCAGATGTACTCAAATTAAAAACAATCGCAAACGAATTCAATAATGTGGATATTAAGGAAATACCGGAAAACTATATGTCGCAAACGTTTGGCGATACGTATTTCTCGCACGATGATTGTAAAAAAATTGGTTTCATTCGCGACAGAATAGAAGAATACAAAAACAGCAACATGATAAACGATCGTGAACGTGCAATCCTAATTACATCTCTCTTATATTCCATGGATAAAATAGCAAATACTTGTGGCCACTATGACGCCTTTATTAAGGGCGCGCATTTTGATAAGCAATTCGATTATAAGTTGATAAAAATTACTAATGAATTTAGCAATTCAGCAAGTTTTTATCGGGGAGACGCAAACAAGATTATCAAAGAAATCGATTTTCCATTTGTCGACTGTGTCTATTGCGATCCGCCATATAATAGCCGCAATTATAGCGATCTATATCACGTCTTAGAGAACGTTGCTGAGTGGAAGAAGCCGGACGTAGAGGGCGTGGCTAGAAAAATGGATCGTACAAATATTAAAAGCGAATATTGCAGTAAAAGTGCCGCAAAAGCTTTTGAAGATTTAGTCTTAAACCTGAAATGCAAATATATAGTCTTATCCTACAATAATACCGGAGATAAAGCGGACGGAAGAAGCAATGCGCGTATATCGGACGAAGATATAATTCGCATACTTAAAATGCGCGGCAAGGTAAACGTCTATTCAAAGAAGTATAAAGCTTTTACTACTGGAAAATCCAATAATAATACAAATGAGGAAAGGCTGTTTGTTTGCGTAGTCAAAGATCCTCTTTGGGTAACGGCGAAAAAGACATTCACCAAATCGCCATTAAACTATACTGGCGGAAAGACTAAACTATTACCGCAAATATCAGAATTATTTCCCAAAAAGATAAACACGTTCGTCGATTTGTTTTGCGGTGGCGGAAATGTTGGAGTAAACATACTCTCTAAGCGCACGATATATAATGACCTAAATAAAGACGTTATAAAGCTATTAGATTTCTTCAAGAACAATAGTTTTGAAACGATCGACAACCAAATATCAAAGATAATTACGGATTATTCTCTTTCTGATTCTGAAGCATACGGCTACGAGTATTATGGCTGCAACAGCTCTGATGGTCTAGGAAAGTATAATAAGGCGGCATTCCAAAAACTACGCAAAGATTTTAATGATAGCAACCGCGACAATCCAGCTATGCTGTTCGCTCTAATAATCTATGGTTTTAATAATCAAATCAGGTTCAATAATAAGGGCGAATACAATTTACCCGTAGGCAAAAGAGACTACAATAGGAGTACTAAATATAATCTTGCGAGTTTCTGCCGAGATTTAGCGAGTCAAGACTCCGTTATCCTCAATACAGATTTCAGAAACTTCGATATCTCGACATTAAATGGCGACGATATGATTTATTGCGATCCGCCGTACCTAATTACGACAGCCACATACAACGAAAAGGACGGATGGAATACGAACGACGAAAAGGACTTGCTAGATTTCCTAACGCGCGTCGATAAACAAGGGATTAAATTTGCCCTATCGAATGTTTTAGAACACAAAGGCCAACGCAACGAGTTGTTAGACAATTGGGCTAAGCAATATAAAGTTCATAATCTAAACTTTTCATATAACAATTCAAACTATCACAGCACAGCGAGTAGCCATAAAACTCAAGAGGTGCTGATTACAAATTATTAGATTCATAGTATAATAGAAGCATGCGAAAGCCGTGGTCTATAACAACTACAGTACGAAATCCGCTAAGAATTAAGGATTTTCTTAAAGCTGCCGCAGAATTATGTGGAAGACCATGGAATAAAGATACACAAAAAGAATATCAGAAACTACTAATCCAAAAACGCCTATATGGTTTTGACAGCGTGCAATTCTACAATGGCCTGCCTGCAGAGATTACATCGTTAATTGATGATACTGACACAGAAATATCGATGGAGACTATCGACGAGATTCTAAGAATTAAGAATTATGCCGATTTTGACATGCGTGGCCGCCAATCAATGAATCCACTTACAAAATTTGGTTTTATTAGAATAGATGACGACACGAAGATTATCAGCTTGACTGATTCGGGGCGCGA
Organism: Candidatus Saccharimonadota bacterium; assembly: GCA_030530605.1. Classification (GTDB taxonomy): domain Bacteria; phylum Patescibacteriota; class Saccharimonadia; order Saccharimonadales; family Saccharimonadaceae; genus Nanosyncoccus. Next base: position 188,434 of record JAUMUO010000001.1, on the reverse strand, counting down.
ATTGCTAGATACTGACGACAACGAAATTGGAAAAGTGTTGCTAAGGAGTTTCCTCAAATGGCAGATCCCGAATCCCGCAAGCAGAGACTATCCAGAAGAAGATGGATATTCGGGAATTCCTTTTGTTTTAGCTCTCAGATTAATATCTCGCGTAAATGAGCTCGAAGAAGCTCGTGGAAATAATGGAGTTGGACTACAGAAGCGCGAATTTGCTTTGTTTGCTACTACCCTTACAAATTATGCAGAAATAGATTCATATGCGAATATGGTTATCGAACTTCGCGATTTACAAAATGGCCATGATAAGCAAGAAAGAAAAACGATTCGCGACAATTACAGATTAAAGTTCGCCAGAGATTATCTGAACACTACCGATTCATCTACAATAAATAAGTTCCTAAAGAACTTGAATGATTATGGTGATAATGCAATCCGCTATTTTCGTTTGACTAACTTTATTCGTATACGTGGCGGCGGTTTTTACGTGGATATAGAACCAAGCAGATCGACAGAAATTAACGCGCTTTTTGAGTCTGAATGGTATAAGCCAAAAGAATTTACAGATAAAAACACATATCTTGATTATCTTTGCTCAGACACCGAACCACAATATCCATGGGAAACAGAAGAAAAGCTTCGTGAAATTGCGAATACAATACAAGAGGATGTAATAAGGCTAGGACGCGAAGAAAATGAAACGATAGCTCCAATTCCGCTTGATAATTCTTCTTCTGAGGAACTTAAGACAACAATCGAAAACTTAAGGAAGCGTCGAAACGAACTGAGGAACAAAAGCGATCATGACAAAGCTCAACCTGCTGAGTTTATCGCAGAATGTATTAAGCAATTTGATGATATTTATACAAACGACGAAAAGAGTCGCGCACTCATGCTCGAGCATTTGTCTACCATGGGGTTGCACGCATTTAATGACGCGATATCCGTAAAACCCAACTATCCTATTGGCGATGATAATGAGCCTACTTCAACCGCTCCTGGTGGAGTTCCTGATATTGAATGCGTTTACAGTTCGTTTGGCATGGTATGCGAAGTGACCATGCTGAAAAATAGAAGCCAGTGGTTTAACGAGGGACAACCAGTAATGAGGCACCTCAGAGATTTCGAGGCGTCGCACGATAATTCATATTGTCTCTTTATTGCGCCATCAATTCATACAGACACCGCTGAGACATTCTATATGGCAAATAACTTTGGGTATAAAGGTCAAAAACAAAAGATCGCGCCAATTACGATTTCTCAGTTTGTCGGCATGTTGCAGACACTGAAGCAAATGCGCGAAAATGGTAAAATCTTCCACAACTCTGACATGAAAGAGTTGTTAGATAAAATCGTTGATGAATCTGCGACCGGAAGTGACTCCGAAAGATGGATAGCGAATATCCCTCAAATCGTTGTAGACTGGCAGAATTCACTGCTGAATAGATAAAAAGATATCGAGCGCTTCAGCAACTCCGCATTTCGGGCAAATATTAGTCTTATTGTCCTTGCGCGATAATGCAGGATACCCAATATAATACTTGCCACATTTCGGGCATTTGTGGCGCTTTTGAGCGGCCTTTGAATCGTTAGTGGATAACTTACTCATATAAATTCCTCAGCCCTTGCGAGGTGTCTTGGCTTCAATAAAGTACGCACCTATGTGGCTAGGTTTTTGTTAACGAAAAAAATTGCGGATACTCTCGCAAGGTCTTTGTATTTAACCTTACTTGTGAAAAACTTTCAAGTCTGCTAAAACGCTTATGCTTGCTCATTTAACCATGAGTAGTATAATTGGAACTAGTTAAATTGCGGCACCTAAATGGGTGTCTTTTTTAACTTCGACCTTGGTGGGGAGTGCGCTTGGTGGGAAGCGCACTCGGTGGGAAGCACCGCTCGTTATCCGAGCTACAAGTACATTAGAAAGGCTATCAATGCCTAGAACCTACAAGAAAGCACAGAAGCATAAAGATAGCTTTCTGTGTTCAAACGAGATCATAATCTCCACCAAAGAAGCGCGCAAACTTCTCGGCAAGGCCGACTCTGATAAAATCTCAGATCTGGAACTTGCCCACTTTATCGGACTAATGCACCGTATCGCTAGTGACCTTATTGATATAAAAATAGTCCATTCTGGCGAAAAGGTGGTATAGTATGTTGTTAATGAATGACGGAGTGAAACGCGTAGCGTTCGGTTACACACGCGTCTCGACGGAAGAACAAACTTTCGGCGCTTCCTTGGAAAATCAAAGAATTGCAATACAAAAATATGCAAACCAAAATAATATCGAAATTATCGGCTGGTATACCGACGCCGGTATCTCCGCAAAGACCGCACACCGCCCAGAACTCCAAAAGATGTTGGCAGATATCGCCAAACGCAAAGGGCGCATAGATCATGTCGTAGTTTATAATGTTTCGCGTATTTCTCGCGACATGACATCATTTTTCAACGATATTGGCTTTATTCTGGCCAAATGCGGCGTTACGTTAAGATCTACGCAGGAAGTAATCGACGAGTCACCAACCGGCCGCTTTATGCTTAATATCGCCTTGTCCGTCCACCAATTAGATAACGATATTAAATCAAAGACTGTTAAAGATGATATGGCATTACTTGCTAGCTATGGCTGGTGGATGTCGCAAGCGCCACTCGGACTTAAACTAAAACCAATAGTTACCGGTGAACTGACGAACGACGGTAAAAAGAAACACCATAATACGCTAGAAATAGACGAGACAAACGACGCCGGCAAGAAGATCCAGTTCCTACTGAATCGCTTTTCCGAGGGCGATATTGCGCCTATGGAACTAGTAAACCTAGCACACAAAATGGGCGTTAATGGCAAGAACGGCAAACCTATCACGCTGAATACCATGCTAGGTATCCTGCGCCAATCCGTTTACGCCGGATATAACACATCTAAGAAACTTCTAGACGGCAAGCCGACCAAGATTAAGGACTTTGACGGCCTTATCGATATTGATACCTACAATAAGAACCAACGTATATTAAGCGGCAACCACTGCCCACTTGTACCGAGCAATAGCGAACTATATCCATTACGCAAGCTATTAATCTGCGAGGACTGCGGAACATTAATACGTTCTAGCGCGCCAAGAAGCGGAAGTGGCAAGGCGTCTCCGCGCTATCATTGCACGACAAAAGGCCATGGTTCAATTCCGATCGAGGAAATGCACCAGTTATTTGTAGACTTCCTAGAAGAAATCACGCCTAGCGAGGGCGTCATTAAGCTATTCAAGGAGATCGTGAAGCGAACGGCCGCTAAGAAGCTCGGCGATACGACACGCGAGCTAGCTAAGTGTCGCGAAGCGATATCGGATATCGACAAGAAGCTTATTGAAGCAGTAGACGCTATGTTAGAGGGTGGAATAGGCATAGACGAAAAAAACCGCTACTCCGAAGCGCTAGAAACTAAAAGACAAGACCTGCGACGAGAAATTGATAAATTGGAACAAAACCAAGGCCTAAACGAAGCCACGATCGACTACGTATGCAACTTTATGACCAAGCCGGCCAAACTCTGGAAAGACGCCGACCTCGAGACGAAGCAGGCGTTCCAAAAAATGCTGTTTCCAAAAGGCCTACGCTTCGATATCAAGAACAAAATTTTTGGAACGGACGATTTAAGCCCACTCTTCTCCGTTATAGACAACAAAAAAGAGTCCTGCGATGGCAGCAACTCCGAAATGGTGAGCCGGGAGGGACTCGAACCCTCGACACTCTGCTTAAGAGGCAGATGCTCTAACCAGCTGAGCTACCGGCCCACGTGCTAATTATTATAACACTTCTTGGAGAAAAATGGAAGGGGTTTTGTGGTATAATAGAGATAATGAAAAAAGTTATTATCACTCTGTTATCCCTAGCGGTGCTGGCAGGTGGGGCGGTGACGGTTTTTGTGTGGAAGCCGTGGGAGAAAAAGGGTGGCGACGGCTCGGGAGAAAGCACATTGGAAGAAAACATTTCGGGAGAAACAAACCAGCCGAAAGTAGACAAAATCCGGGAGAAGCTAGATTCAATGACTTTGGACGAGAAAGTTGCGCAGCTTTTGGTTCCCCAAGCTCCGCGAGCGACAATGTCGGAAGCCACGAACGAGCGCCTAGAAACTGCGCCGTATGGCGGTTACATTTTAATGGGCGAGAACTTCCGCACGCTTTCTAAAACCCGTGAGTTTATTGAAAAGTTACAAAGCAAAACTAAAACTCCGCTCATTATTATGACCGACCAGGAAGGCGGCTCGGTCCAACGCATTCAAAGCATCACAAATAAAGCTGCTACGGACATTCCATTTATGTACCAAGTCGGGCAGACCGGCGACACTGAAAAAGCCAAAACTATTGGCCGAGTGATGGCGGAAGAAATGCGCACTATCGGCATCAACATGGACAATGCGCCGGATGCGGATGTTTATTCAAATCCATATAATACAGTAATTGGCCAGCGGAGTTTTTCATCCGATCCGGAAGTAGTGTCAAAAATGTCAGTGGCACTGGCTAGTGGACTGGAAGGAAATGGTGTGACGGCGGTCTTCAAACATTTTCCAGGCCACGGCAACACTGCGACCGATTCGCACTCGGCACTACCAATTATTGAAGCGACCCGCGAGGAGCTTGATAAAAATGATTTAGTTCCATTTAGGAACGCCATTAAAAATGGCGCGCGAGCAATTATGGTGGGGCATATCGCCTTGCCAAACGTGACCGGCGACAACACGCCTGCTTCCCTTTCCAAAAAGTTGACGACCGATTTGCTTAGAAATGAACTTGGATTTAAAGGTTTGGTCGTGACGGACGGTTTAAATATGGGTGCTTTGACTTCCAACTATGACGACGCAGAGATTTATCAAAAAGCCATGGAGGCCGGAGCAGACCTTTTGGTCTTGCCGTCCGACCCAGAACTGGCCTTCCAAACCATCAAAGAAAATGTTAGCGAGGAAAGAATCAACGAATCGGTTTATAGAATTTTGAGTTTCAAAGAAAAATATCTTTTGAGCTATGAATACTTGGACGCTTCGTATTTTGGAAGCGACGAGCATAAGGGAGCGGTGAAACTATGAAACTTTTACTTCACACTTGCTGTGCGCCGTGCAGCGTTTACTGTATCAAAACTTTGCGAAAAGAAGGTATTGAACCAACACTTTTTTGGTATAATCCCAACATCCATCCATATCAGGAATATAAACTGAGGCGAGATTGTCTGAAAAAATATGCGGACGATATAAAGGTTAAGCTTGTTCTTGATGATGTTTATGGTTTTGATGAATTTGTTTGTAATGTAAATACTTGTAAAAATAATTTGAATAACAGGTGCGAGGAGTATTGCTACCCACTGCGTTTTAGAAGGCTTTGTGAATATGCTAAAGAAAATGGCTATGACACTATCTCTACTACGCTTTTATACAGTATTTACCAAAAACACGATTACATAAAATGGTTACTTACCGCAATGGCGGAGGAATACGGCCTAAAATTTTTGTATCGCGATTTTCGTGAAGGTTGGAGAGAAGGCCAGGACGCGGCGCGTGCGGCCGGGATGTACATGCAGAAATACTGCGGTTGTATTTATTCAGAAGAAGAATCCTTTATCGGGCGAGAACTTTCTAAGAAATTTAAGAAGGCTGGTGTTTCGCCAACTAATAGTAATGTGCGTAAAGTAATTGAGGAAAATAAAAGGGACGGGATGATACGCCCAGATAATTTAGAAGTTGATTTTTAGGTTCATTTTAACTTCGGCCTGCATAATTATATTATAATTAAATAGGAGCACACCATGAGAGTATTATACGTAGAAGATGAAAAATTGTTAGCCGACGCCGTAAGGCACAACTTGGAAAGACAGGGTATTTCGGTTGATATTGCGCCAGATGGCGAGGAGGGACTTAATAAGGCTCTAAGCGACATTTACGATTGCGTGGTTTTAGACATTATGCTGCCAAAATTATCCGGCACAGATATTTTGAAGCGGATGCGCGAAAAAAATGTTCAGACTCCGGTGATTATGCTTTCGGCACTTTCGGAAATTGAAACTAAAGTCGGGCACCTGGACAGGGGCGCAGACGATTATCTTGCTAAACCATTTAAGACCGTGGAGCTGATTGCCAGGATTAAGGCCTTGGTCCGCCGGCCAAAAGCAATTGATACTGCTAAAATTACTTTCGGCGATCTTACACTGGATAAATCAAATGCGACTTTGAACGGAACACAACTCACTGCTAAGGAAGTTGAGATTGTCACAGAATTTTTGAAAAACCCAGAAACGCTAATTAGTAAGGAGCACTTGCTGGCTAAAGTTTGGGGAGAGGATACTTTTGGTGAAGACAATTATGTCGAAACCTACATTTCCAGAATTCGCAAATTAATTCGTAATGTACATAGTCACGCTAAAATTGTCGCGATTCGCGGACTAGGTTATAAATTATTGGAAAGCTAAAATGTTTAAGAAACTTCGTAATAAAATCATTATTATAACTATGGCGATTACTACTGCCGTCCTGCTTGTGGCCGGCAGTAGCATTATGCTTTTCTCGTCCACACTTCGGCCAGAGCCAAAACCGTTTGCCGGACCAGCGATTTTTGATGCTCCGGACAATGACCAAGAGCTGCGAGATTACATCAAGAACGACCGAAAGGAAGGTAGCTCTAGGCTTCTCGCTACGCTACTGAGCGTCGGTATTACCGTTGAAGTGATTGTATTTTTAATTTCCTATTATCTATCAGAAAAAATCGTGGCACCGGTAAAAGAATCCTACGATAAGCAAAAATTGTTTATCGCCAATGCCTCGCACGAACTCAAAACTCCGCTGGCGGTGATTGAAGCCAATATGGAAGCGATAGAAGTGGCTAAGGGTAGCGAGGAATGGAAAAATAACATTGAAAATGAAATCACGCACGCGAATAAGTTAGTGCTGGATTTATTAAAGCTTGCTAAAATGGATGCTGGCGGGATAACTAAAAGTCCTTCCGAGCAGGTGGACTTAAATGCCACGATAGGCGAGCGGATTGAGATTTTCAAGCCGAAGTTTACTGGCAAAATTGTTTTTAGCAAGAAAGCCAAAGACACAAAACGACTTCTTCCGAAACAAGATTTCTTGCAGGTGCTAGATATTTTACTAGATAATGCTACTAAATACGGCGATAAGAAGATATCGGTTGTGCTAAATCAAAACGAGTTTATGGTTATAAATGATGGCAAGACGATTGATAAAAAGGATTTAGAAAAAATCTTTGACCGGTTCTATCAGACCGACAAGACTAAGGAAGGTTCAGGCCTCGGGTTAGCCATCGCCAAAGCAATTTGTAGCCAAAATGGTTGGCAAATATCTTGCGAAAGTGATAAAAACACTAAATTTATCGTGCGTTTTTAAGGTTCGTTTTAGCCTCGCCCGGTATCATATCTAATATAAGTACAGGAAGGGAAACTATGTTTATATTTAAAAACGCGCTGATTTCCATTACTAGAAATAAAGGACGAAATATCTTAATCGGAATTATTATTCTAGTAATCGCTTGCGCAAGTACAATTACACTCGCAATTAATAATACGGCATCGGACCTGATTAGCTCTTACAAAAGTGCCTATGATAAGGAGCTGACTATTTCGTTTGACCGAAGAAATTTGGCGAGAGTGACTTGATTGAAAGTTATTACTATACTTATAACGTTTCTCTAAATGGTAGCAATATCAAAAAGGCCGAGAGCGAGACTTCCAATAACTGCTTGGAATCGGACTAACGTTGATACTAATTAGTAGCCTGGCGGCGAGCAACAAAGAGTCGCAATAGCAAGAAGCTTATCTTATAACCCGAAAATGATTGTGGCAGACGAGCCGACCGGCAATCTTGATAAGCAGACCGAGGAAGAGATCTTGGAGATTTTTAAGAAGTTGGCACACAAAGACGGAAAGTGTGTGATTATTGTGACTCACTCCTCAAATGTGTGTGACCAAGTTGATAAGGTTTATGAACTGAAGAAGGTAAAAAAATAAAATAGTAGCCGCGCTTCGCGCGTCTTCCACCGGGCGGCGCCTCACTAAGCAGAAAAGCAAGCTTTTCTGCTTGCTTCGGCTTCTACGGTGGTACACCGTAGTGCAAGAAGTTGCAACCATCATAAGAGATGATATGCTTAATAATATTACCATATTTGGCTCAAAGACTCAAATGACAATCTGATATAAATACAAAAACCTAGATGGCTATTCCCATTGTTTTTTGCATGGGGCAGAGTCCCCCAAGCCGTCTAGCTATAACCCCTGCGAAGCTAGGGGTGTATTATGGGTAATACTTTTGTGGTATACTTATACTAATACGAATAAAGTGAAAGGCATCCTATGGAAAATTTAGAAAAAAATAGCGTTAATAATGAACAAATTGATGGTAAGTGGAACATGGACGAATTTTTAAAGGCCGATAGCTCAGGAGAAGATAGCCAGATGGAGTCTGTGGAGGCAGAACAGGTTTTGAAAGAAAACAAAGAATATGTCTACGATGAGAATATTTTCAAAGACGATAAAGAAGAAAAAATTACTGGCGTGGATTTTGCAGAAGATATAGAAAATGACGGACAGAAAGGATATACTTATACAAGATATTTGCTTAACGATGAGACATACTATGAAACTATAAGTGACAAAGCTTTCTTGGATAATAAATTCGTAACAAAAATGTGTCATGAATTGAAGGAGTCATTGGACCAATTTAAGTTTCCTAGAAACTATGAAGAGATTAGAAAGTTTTGTCATAGTGTGCTAGGTGCTACTGCTTTTTATTATACGTCTTCTGTGACGCGTGGCAAAGAGGACGAAGTTACAAAGTATTCTAAGCGCGTGGCCGAGATTTGGCTTGATTTAGCCAAGGATCTTTCGCCATTATGGTGGGGTAAAAAGAGCAAGAAATATCCTCAACTTGAGTATCATGGTGGTAATCCCTACAATATGTTTGGGCAAGATCACAAGCACAATTATTTATTAGAGAATGAAGAACGAAAAGAGATTTTAAAAACAAGAGAGCTTGAAATGCGAATAACTAGGGCTAATGAAGATACTCAAATTAGCTCCGAAGATATTTTAGTATATTTATATGGTGATCTTCTTGACAACGAGCGAGAAAAGTCTTAGATTGGATCTAGAATCAAAAAGCCCAGGCTGGTTGCCTGGGACTTTTTGTTGGAAAAACTAAAACTTAATCGTTTGCTGCTAGCACGGAGGGTTCATCTAACCCGAATTCAAGCAGGCCATTGAAGACCAGTTTGGCATCCCCACTGATAACTTTATTCCCTGAAATCGCAGGGCTAATATTATCAATATATGCATTATCACAGACTACAGCATTATCTTTGATAGTTGTTGAACACACATGTGCGTTCCCTGTAAGCTTTGCATTGTCTTTTAGGGTTGTAAACCCATAAGACCAAGCATTTCCGGATACTTCCGCATTGCCAAACAGCCGGCTTCCAACACATACCTTTGCATTACCACAGACTTTAGCATTTTCTACTACCCATGAACGACCACCAACGTAGGCGTTCTCAGATATAGAAGCGTTACCGCAGACAGTAGCATTACCAGCTATCCAGCAGTTACCATCCTGAGAGAGATTTTCTTCACTCTCGACATAACCACCAAGATCTCCTGCATGTATTTCCTTCTTGAATGCCTTGAGCCTATTCCACGCTTCAACCGTAAAATCTTTTAGCGCCCTAATTCGGTAGACTGTAATCTCCTTGCCATTGACTGTAACTGTTTTGGAAATTTCTGAAATCTCGTATTTTTTCATTATAACGCGTCCTCCTTTAGATTTTCCAACTTGTAAAAGTGCTACGTGCTTATATTATACCACACATGCTTATTTTTGTCAATAACGTTCATGCTTTATTTGCTATTATAGTAAATCTTTCAGAGGTGTTGCCGTTGGGATAAGAGGAAAAATTAGCTAAATATTGTACAAAAAGTATTATTTTCTTTTTAGAAAAGTACGGAGGGGCTGTTCCCATTATATTTTGAACATTTTTATATATCTCGTATGACGAGACAGACACCACAAAAGAGCCTAGTGATACCACTGCTAGAATTACGGGTGTACAGTGAACAGGATTTATTATCCTAAAGAGATGATTTACTTATTGCACGCGCCTTTACTATACCTATCCAGCTTTGCCCCCTTAATGGAGCAGATTATGGTTATAATTACTACTGTGGCTATTAATGTTGCCCCTACAATCTTCCCTTGCTCTAGTATTAGGGAGTCTTTATCCCATGATATATAATCACACTCTCCACTTTCAAAAGCTTCTTTTGTGCACTTTTGCGTTACAACATCCTTACGCATCATAATGTCCTTTCTTGTTATCGTGCTATTAGGGTTACACCTTGGCTTTTCGCCAACCAGCTGCTTGAGCTTCTTCCTCGGAGCAGAACCATCTTTCTCCGTACTCGGTATTAATTTTAGTAGAATTGTAATATTGTTGTCCTGGAACGTGATAGATCTTTTCGCCACTGTAGCTAATATTACCTTTGATGTTGCAATCGGCAGAATTGTTCTCCGCGGTAGGTCCTTTTTCCGTTGGAGTTATAGCGCTTTGTGTATCTTCGGTTTTATTAGTGGTTGTATCACTTTTAGAGCAAACCCCATCAGCCCATAGACCAAGCTTGTTTTTGCTTGCTTCATCTTGCGCTTTTTTATACATATCTTGTTTGTTATATGGTACATTGTAGGTATATTCGTAACCATATCCGTTACTAATCATCTTGTATCCTACATCTTCCCCGTTAAGGTAAGTATACCTGAGCAGTCTATTATACTTATCCCGATCCGTTTGAGAAGAATCAACTTCTATTTTTACTTTTTTACCCTCCAAGAGATTTTTAAGATAATCTGAAGCTTCTTGCCCAAAACATTCAACCGTAGTTCTAAGGTCGACAGTCTCTGGGGTATTAACACCTATAAGACGAACTGAAGTTTCACTGCCGTTGAAATCTATTTTAAATGTGTCGCCATCTACTACTGACTTGACTTCGTATATCTCTTCAGCATCATTATCTTGATCACCAGTAGTAACTGGCGGTTTAGTGGGTCTTAAGTTAGTTATCAGCAGAAAAAGGGCTCCAGCCATCGCCAAGCCTAGAAAGATTGCTTTTAGCCAAATTAAGCCACGGTTCTTTCCCATGATAGCCTCCTATTTCTTCGTTGGGCGTCCTTCTTTTGCCATAGCGTTATCGTACATATCTTCCATTAAATCTGGTTCAACTGAGATGGCCATGCGTGCTTCTATTAGGGCCCTCGCTGACTCATTATATTGGGCTACATTTTTCTTTACTGAGCGCTTAGACTCGACAAGTCTCTCCGCATATTTTGGATATGCTTTTAATTTAGATATGTCTTCAACGATGTCGCCGCGTTGGTCTGAAAGTTCATCAAGAAGTTTTTTATACCGTCGTCGAGCTAAGAAATATTCTCTTAGGTCATTGTCTGTTAAGATTCGCACACTATCTCTAGTCATGAACCCGGTGCCAATATAAAGCACCATTTGGACAAAGGCTATAACAGCGTTTGAAATAAATGCTTCTGAGGCCAACAAATCCCCAAGGCTCATATTGCCAGCGATAACATCATCCAACCCTCCGCCAACTAAGCCGGCTAGTAACTTCGCTAAGACAAGTGCAACCCCAGCCACGGCCCAAAAGCCATAGGAAATTTTCTCTCCAAACCTAGTATAATATCGTCGATTTCCAAGTTGGAATCCAACAAAAGCCATAGAGAAGAAACACCCAGCACCTACTATATATGAGATAATAGTAGCCACTATTGGATTCAAATCTTTGCCTAATGTCTCAAGTGTTGAATTTAAAAACATAGCATCGACTACTTCACTGAGCAAGCCTACAGTAACAAAGAAGACAGCTTCCCATGGGAAACGGACCCCAAAAATAGTCTGATGAAGATTTTCTTTCGGTATGTCGATCTTCTCATCATTTTGAGCTTTATTCTTTGTTTTATCTGGGCGTTTGCCGTCTTTAACGTCCCCCTTTTTGCGCCTTCTCAAAATTTTCATTTTTCCTCCTTTCCAAGTTCTTTCCAATTAATGCCTGCGGAAAGCTCATTGATTTGCACGAGAAGCATTTCAGAATCGTCATATGTGCCTATTGCCTCTAAATCAATATTAGAGCTTGGATCAAGCTTATTTATTTTTCGTCTAAGACGTTGGTCGACTTCTCGTATTTCTGTAAGCAACTCCTTGTAGCCCGTGAACTCAGACTTTATATCTCCTAATCCTTCGGCATATTTCTGATCTATTATATTTTGTTTTTTGGTAAAGTAGGTATCAATGTCAAAGTCTTCTTTGCTGAATTTAGCATCAATGTATTTATGATAGTAATAGAGAGTTTGGGGTTTTGCCGTAGAGGTTTCGCCAGCATCTCTAATAGCGTCCTCTTGAAGTTGTCTAAGTTCTTCAACCACTTCTTTTTGAAGACTATCTAACTCTTTTTTTGAGACGGCTTCCTTGGGCAGCGAGTTTAAATCACGCCAATCTAATTCTTCGTCTTCGTTTTTTCTCCTATGTAAGAAGTTAAATATTTTCATTTCAGCTCCTTTCCAGCTGGATTATTAACCCACGTTTCAGCTTCAGGCATATCGATTATCGTATATTTTAGCCCATTGATTCTATTTATTTTCTTGATTGCCGACTCGGTATATTTGGCATATCTAGCATAAAAGATTTTTTTAACACGGTATGTTGTGGCCCGATAATTATCAGTGATTTTTTGGGCTTCACGCTCCATTTCTTGTAGATGATGCTCAGCATCAATTTTAGCTCTTGTAGCGATGCTATGTTCTATCCTTTTTGCACTGTAATTTTGCCTCTGTTTATAAAGTTCTCCTGACGATTTTGCATCTTCCATCAAAGTTTTTGCAATTTCTTCAGTCCTTTTTACGGTCTCAAGTTCAACATAGGTGTTTGATAACGCTCTATTTGCCTCTGTTATAATATTTTCCTGTGCTGCCATTTTGTTAAGATATTCTTGGTAGATTCTGCTAAGAAGGAGATCACGCTGTTCTGTTAGTCTATGCATATAGTTGGTGTCCGCATGGAAATTCCATCTTCCGTCAGCTTCAATTTGGTCTAGTTTTGTTTTCCAGTCTTTAATTCTATATTGTTTGGCAAAACGCCTAAGTATTTTTGAACGGTCTAACCAACCTGTGATTTTATCACGCCAAGTCTTATAATATGCAGTTCTAAATTCTGATTCGCCAGACACAGCTACGAACACTATGAGAGGAATCAAAACTAGGACTATGAATACAATCCATGAGTTAGAACTCGAAAAGAAATCCGCTAAGGCTAATAGGCCGCCAATAATCAAGCATATTGCGCAGGAAAGACTTGTGGCAAAAAACGTATTGAAAGCGTGTTCGTGGGATTCAAAATCTTCGTAAGTCTTAAACATGCTAGCCCTTTACCACTTCTATCTGTACTGTCCTGCGCTCAGTTTCCGGAAGATTACTTTGACAGGTATAAGACTCGTTTGGAGATTCTGGTGGAGAGCCACGTTCACCATGCGTTTCTATTTTGTCTCCAGGCACCCCTAGCTCAATCAGTATACCTTTGATAGTTTCTGCACGAGAAAGTCCTAGCTGACCGTCATCAACACAAAAAGCAATATAGCCTGTTAGCTTGAGCTTAGTATCGCTTACAGGATTAAAACGTTTGGCAAAAGATGTGAGTTTTTCCTTAACTTCGGCTGGTTCTATAAGCACATCCCTATCCGGATAAAAACGACCAATGTTTTCATTAACGCTAAATGTATCTCCAATTTTGAGTTCATCAACATAAACTTGCTGCACACTGTACTCCGATGGTACCGATTTAGCGTCTGCTGTTACTCCAGTATAGTTGTTAAGGCTAATTCTCCCGGCCCCCAAATAGTCCAATGCAAGTGTATATATCCCTCTGGTATCCTCTTTGTACTTATTCATGCTAGACTGTGGAGAGACAACATCACCAATATTATACCAGTAAACTGATGCTCCATTTAGAGCACCTTCCTTTGTTTGCCTGTTCTGCGAAAGAATGGAGGTGATACTGTCAGAGTTTTGTAAGTATGAATTTAATATTTCACTCGAGGCGAAGTTTAAAGCGCCTGAGTCATTATAGCCAGAGCCAACTACAATGATGATGGGATTTTTAGCGGTGTTAGATATAAGATTACTTGCTTCTATAATACCACCTAAATAATCTGCACCAGGTTCAAGCGGCGAACTCTTTATGGCTTTATTGAGCTCTTTGCCGAGTTTCTTTAGCTCGTTATTGGATGCGATAATATTTTGGGCTACCTTATATTTTGCTTTGTAGTCTATCGTGTGATTATCACCAGAAGCTGATACTATTGAAACACTAGGACTACTGCCTCTTTCTGCACTATAGAAAACACCACCCAAAATATTATATAGTTCCCCTTGTGTAAAATCTAAGTCCGGAGCAGGGGTATTTTGTGTATTTCCGGTTACAATAACTAGTTCATCGTAATCATTTCTAGTTGTAACACAATAGCCACTTCTCTCAGTGTCTTCCTCACGAGAGCCGCAGCCGGAATCTCCTCCAGAAAAAGAGCTAACAAGGTAAACGATAGCCCCAATAGCTACAGCCGCAACAAGAACGGCGATTAAGGGAGTATTGTTCTTTTTTCCACGTCTACGTCTCGACATACTTTCTCCTAGACTACTTAATTTTATAATGATGGTACGTCTAGGAGTGGCTAGCTCTAGCAACTTCCGTGTATGCCATGAAAAATGTGGCTACGTACCAAGTTGCTTAGACTTTTGACAAATCTGGTTTCAAGAACCAAACTCGGGCACCTAGCCACAAGATTTCCTTGAAACCAGCAGTCAAACTGCCAGGGTTGATTTGTCAAATTTTGAATGTCTAAGCGCTTACTATTGTATCATAAATTGGTTAAGTTTTAAAGGTTCTTTGGCCTACTGGTTTGTAGCCGAGTCCTGTGGTATAATATACAACAAAAGGGATAACAGATGAACTTAAGAGAACTGACACCAGAAGAGAGCGCCGTGCTCGATGCGATTATAGAACAACGCATCAATAGTTTTGGCTATATTTTTAAATATGATTTTAAAGAAGCACAAGAATATCTTAACAGAAATGGCGCCGCTAAAAAATATTTGATTACCGCAATGAGACAAATGGAGATAGCCATAAAATTAATGATTGACCAGGTCATAGATGCAGATTGCCTCGTAAATATGGATTTTGTCAATAACTATCGCTCTGTCATAGACCCGAACTATATACCAAATAAATCATTGCCTTAGTTGTTCTTGCTGAATGATACGGATTGGGCGCGTGAAAATAGCGAGATGAATGGGCTACGCAGTATCGAGGAGGTTGATGCGGAAGATGGTGGGGAAATGTTTGTTAGAATGGCCGAAGATGATATTCAGAGAATAAAAGACTCTCGAAAAAATCAAAAGGTATACTTAAAGTTAGATACAGAGAGGCTCACTCTTCTTATCAGAACCGATGGCGAAGAAAACTGGAAGATTATTTCCAAGCTCAAAGATGATTGCCTTCCTTTTAAAGTTCTTAAATGCGCATATAAATATTGTGGCAAGAAGATTACCCGGGAAATGCTAAAAAAATCAGGCGTAGATGTCCAGAATAAATACCTGAGGACTCAAGTATTTAGCGATAATGAGGCTGTCAAAACCTTAGCCCCAGAATTGCTAGAGATAGATAAAGATACTATCATATTCAGGACAGAAGCAATACTCACTCCTCGTAAGTTGAAAAAACTTCAGAAATTATCAAAAATTTAGGTATACTTAGGTATCGACTATGGATTAACAGATTACATTATGGTACCATTTTTCGGTATACTTAGTTTTTCATGTTCAAAAATTTAGTGATATTATATGATTTGCCTAAGCCGCCTGGTTAAAAGTTATCCCGGCTGGGCGGCCCATACATAAATGGGGTAGCATAGCAAAGGAGGACTTGTGTTCATCTCAAAGAATCTTATTCATACCTTCCAGGAAACACACGAGCGCAAATTTGGCCAAAGTATATCCGACAAAGAGGCCGAGCAAGAGTTGTTAAATTTAGCGGAGCTAACGCGGCTAATTGCAAAGGAAAGGAGAAAGCGCCATGGTAAGTAACCCAGCTAATATGAACGAGGGTGAGTTTATCTCGTACCTTAGCAACCATGGTATCTCTGATACTGAGAAAAAGAAAAATGGCAAGGGTGAAACTGAAATTTATTTTCCTTGCCCGTTTAATGGGTGCGATGACGACCGTCGGACGCGTGGAGAGGAGCTACACTGTAGCTTTAACCTTAGCAGTTGCACATACCACTGTTTCAAGTGTGGGGAAGATGGAAATTATGTAACACTTCGGAAGTTCTTTGGAGACTATGAAGAATATGACGCTGAGCACAAGATGAACAGAATGTCCATCGAGAATAAGCCCGAGCGATCAATTGAGCAAACAGCACGAAGTATCCATAGAAAAACTCGCGAAGTTGTCCGTAGCTACTTTAACGGCCGTGGCATTAATAATGATAGTATTGATAGGTTTATGCTTGGCATTGGAGAATTTGGCGGGCGTCATGGGTTTATGATACCTATTTTCGATAAGCTTGGTAATGTGGCCTATGTAAAACTTCGGAGGACACCAGAGGATGAAGCCGCGGAAGTAATGGCGGAGGCAATGGGCAGAAACAATCAGACTCCAAAGTATATAGTTTATCCAACTGGCTCAAAATTATTGCTCGTAGGTGAGGATCAATTAGCAAAGAGCTCTTCGAGTGATGTGCTTATCTGCGAGGGTGAGCTAGATCGGATTATTGCTATTCAAGATGGCGTTAAAATGCCCGTAGTCACAGGTGGTGGAGGCGCTCAAACATTTAAGGATGAGTGGATTGACTCACTAAAAAGCATACGCAATATCTATCTATGTATGGATAAAGATGAAGCTGGCGAAAATGGCTTCAAAAAGCTTGCTCAACGCCTATCCGATCGCATACCTACGGCATCTATCTATAAAATTTCGCTTCCGTTCAAGGATGGCACTCATGCAGATCTTACAGACTATTTCACTAAAAAATATGGCACAGCTGATGAGCTATTTTCAAAATATGCTAAGTATTATTGCGGGGCTAAACCTATTGATGTATCGCAGTTTAGAGAAATAACTATTGATGATATTGCCAGAGTTCTCGACTTAACCATTAAGGGTAATTATGAGAATAAGATCATTGTCTTCTTAGCTATGTTACTAACATACACAGAGAAGCTACAGCTTAATATTATTATGAATGCTGAAAGCTCATCTGGCAAAACTTATTTAGTCAATGAAATAAGCCATCTTTTCCCCGAGCAAGATGTCTACTCTTATGGGAACACTAGCCCGACAGCGCCCTATTACAATGAAAAATTTAAGAAGGTAGATAAGGATAAGATAGAATATACTGACCTAGAGAGAAAGATTCTTATTTTTGAAGACCAACCCAATCCTCAACTGCTTGCAAATTTGCGTTCTTTCCTTTCTCATGACTCTAAGAAAACTCCTTTTATGCTAACCAATAAAGGTAAAGGTGGCAAAAATACTGCTCAAGATAGCTATATCCTAGGCTTCTCATCGGTGTTCTTCTGCTCTGCCAACCTCCGGATAGATGAGCAAGAACGAACAAGAAGTTTCATCCTCAGTCCTGAGAATACAGAAGAGGCGATTAGAGCAAGTGTAGACGTAAGCATCACTAGAGATAAAAACGAGCAGGCATATCAGGATTGGCTTGATGGTAATGAAGAACGTAACAACCTAAAGGATAGAATTCTCTATATTAAGAACCTCGGCGTCAAGTATATAGATATTGGTGATGACGAATATCTGAAGGCTCGGTTCTACGAAAATCTACCTTTTGTGACATCCGGCACAAGACGTAAAGTTAGACAATTCATGGCACTAGTTAAGGGTATCGCTCTCCTTAATGCCCCGTTTAGAATGGTTGACGGAAAAATTGTTGCAACCAATGACGACATCGATGAAGCCGTAAAATTATGGGGGGTTATAAAAGAGGGTATGTCCTATGGAGTGGCCCCAGAAATACTAAATTTTTATAAGGCTTACATACTGCAAGCATTTTTGGCAAAAAAAGAACTCGATGAAACAGCAAAAGGTATTACACAGGATGAGCTCTCAACTTACCACTATGATAAAACCAGGCACACTCCAAATTTTGATATGCTTAAAAAAGTCTATATTCCAACGCTTAAAAGAGCGAAAATCATCAAATATGAGAGAGATGAGGATAATGGGCAACGATGGCTTATTATACCACTAGTATTTTTCGATGATAATAGTGGTGTTGATATGGAAGAGAAGAACTAATTATGATATAATAAAAGTGTTCTACATTCAGATATGCTATAAAGCCGTTTGTTTTCTGCCCAATATAGGGTAGCCGTGCAGAAAGGGCTTTGTAGCTCTGGATGTAGAACAGCGGCTGCCCTTTTTGGTAAAGGAGAATTATGAACCCTATTAAGATTACTAAACAAAAAGCTGTACTCTATGCACGCAAGTCTACTGAATCGGAAGACAAACAAGTCCAATCGATTGACGACCAAATTCGAGCAATGAAGGAAGTTGCTGAGAATGAGCATTTGCGGATTGTAGATATACTGCAAGAATCAAAGAGCGCAAAAATGCCTGGAGTTCGACCAATCTTTGAGGGGATGATGAAGGGTATACAGGAGGGCAAGTACGATGTTATTCTTGCATGGGATACAAGTCGTCTTTCACGTAACCCGAAGGATGGCGGTGACCTTCAATGGCTACTTGACAGTGGAGTATTAGTTGGAATCCGCACGCATGAGAAGTGGTATCGAGAAAGTGATGAGCTTCTGTTTACTATCGAAAATAGTATGAATAGCCGGTTTATCAAAGAACTAAAAGCGAAAGTTACACGTGGTATGACTTCTAAAGCAGAAAAAGGAGATTATCCTAGCAACCCACCTATAGGCTATACCAATGATCGGCTTGAGAAGAAGATAATTAAGGACCCTATTATGTTTGACCGATTTGTCGAGCTTTGGCGTAGGGCGCTTACTGGTACATATTCTATTGCCGAATTGGTTAGAATCGCGAATGAAGAATTGATGATTCGTATTCACCAAACAAAAAGAAAGGGCGGAACGCCACTGTGTTATAACACAGTGCGCGGCTTACTATCAAATCCATTTTATACGGGTAAGTTTAGGTGGGGTGGTCGCATATATAATGGGAATCACCCCCCTATGATTTCTGACGCACAGTTCGAGCAAATGCAAAAATTTCTTAATCCAAAGCATGCTAGCCGACCGCAGACTGAACCATACCAATTCCTCCTTAGGGGGATGCTTAGGTGCGCCGAGTGTGGCTATGCTATTGTAACCGAGAAAAAATTCAAAAAATTAAAAGATGGCACTGTTAAAGAGTACCACTACTGCCATTGTTGCGGTAAAAAGCACGGTGTAAAGTGTAAAAATCATGGGATCTATGTGCGCGAGGACGAGCTAGTAAAGCAAATTAAGGACGAGTTGTGCCGCTATACTATCGATGAAGATTTCTATAAGATAGCTATTGAGGCATTAGCTGAGGAGGATGAAATAGAGGTCTCCGACCAAAATGAAAAGATAGCTAGTATAAATAAGAGGATAGCGGAAAAGAACAATGAGCTGAACAGTCTTAGGCGAGCAGTTTATAAGGGTCTGTTTGATGATACTGCGTTCTTTTTAGCTGAGCAAGAATCTCTGCGAAAAGAGATTGACAAGCTAGAAGCGGACCGTGAAAAAATTAAAGTCATAGTGAATGACTGGAGAGAAAAGGCAAATGATATTTTTATGTTCGCGCGCTATGCCAAGGAAGATTTTGATTCAGATGATTGGGAACGAAAAAGAGCTGTAATAAAAAGGCTAGGTGCAGATTTGAGATTATCGGGTCGAACCATTCAGTTCTCCCCTGTTAAGTACTTAGTCCCTATCGAAAAACAGTATCCTAAACTGAGACGCCAATTTATTTTAGCTCGAACCGGGTCTCAACAGATGAAAAAAGACCTCAAAGAGGGCTTAATTTCAGAATGGTACACCCTGAGGGATTCGAACCCACGACCTTCTGTTCCGAAGACAGACGCTCTAATCCACTGAGCTAAGGGTGCACTTTATATATTATACCATATTTTGGCTATCTTGTAAGCTCAGAGACGATGGGGAAGGAACAGTGCTCTGAATAACCACCATCTATGGTCATAGCAGTGACAATAACTCTTTCGCCAGAACCAACGGAAACCGTGGCGACGTTGCCAGTATTATCATAAACTACGCTAGCCGAACTAGTAGTAGACCATATTACATTAATGTTGGCGGCGCTAGACGGGAGGGCATTAGCCTTTAAGACAATTACACTGCCGGCAACGGCTTCAGCTGGGCAACCGGAAATACTCGTAATACCAGTAACCCGAATCGGGCCGGTGTCGGTCTTGGACTTTTCGTTAGATTTCGTGGTGGTCTCTTTGGCAGCTTCTTCAGCCTGTTTTTGTTTGAGCTCTTTTTTAGCCTCATCTTCGATCTTTTCTTTTTCACGCTCTTCTTTGGCCTTTTTCTCTTGTTCTTCGCGCTCTTTTTCTTCTTGCTCTTTCTTCTTATCTTCCTCCGTCTTGGTGCGACAAGTTTTTTTCTCGTTCCCTTCTTCATCTGTACTGGTCTCGCAAATAATATCAACACCGGCATCGGTGTTCTCGGTGCTTAGATTAAACTTGCCCTGCGTAAAAATAGTCTTGACCCTTTCAGCGGGTTCGGTAGTAGCAGAAACGGTGTTTGTCTCCGGCTCATCGTGCTTGAATAGGCCAGGGATAAATCCAGTGAAAAAACCAATCGCAATAAGTAAAGCAGCACCGGCTACCACAAGCGGAATGTGATTTTTCATAGCGCCTTTTAAGCTTTCGCCAAAAGTTTCATCTTCATCATAACCCTCTGGGAGCTTCTCTGGTTTTTCACGAAAATAGACCGTCAAATCTTCTGTAAATTCTTCTTTTTCAGGTTTAAAAGATTTTTTGGAACGAGAAATTCTTTTGGAACGAGAAGGTTTCTCCTCGCGCGAAACATCAACGCGAGATTTACCGAGATGTAAACTCCTCCTCTTTGGTTTCTCGTCAAACCTCATACTTATATTTTAGCACGTTTCGGTATAATTTTAAAGCTTTTATGGTAAAATGGAATTATGTGGTGGCAAATCGTTTTACTACTGGTTGGTTTCGTACTTTTGATTAAAGGTGCGGATATTTTTGTGGACGGCGCTTCATCTACCGCGGCAAATTTCAAAGTTTCTAAAATGCTAATCGGGCTCACCATCATTGCCTTTGGTACGAGTGCGCCAGAGTTCGCAGTTTCGATGCAAGCCTTAGCTGCCGGTAACACTGATATGGTGCTCGGCAATGTAATTGGTAGCAACATTATTAACATCTTGTTGATTCTGGGGCTAGCGGCTTTGATAAAACCAATACGAGTGCGGGCCAATACTATTTGTAAAGAACTACCAATTTGTTTATTGATTTCAGTGCTTTTAGTCGTGCTGTTTCTGGACATCCAGATTTCGGGTGGTAGCGAAAATATAATTACGCGTTCGGACGGTATCGCAATTATTTTATTCTTCTTAGTTTTCTTATATTATTTAATTGCTTTGGCGCGCAGAAAAAAATCCGAGAAAAAGGCCGAGAAGCCAAAATTTAAATTGTCTGTTTCCCTACTACTAGTTTTAGTCGGGGTGGCGGGCGTGATTATTGGTAGCCAACTAATCGTAAATTCGGCGACGGCGATTGCAACGGAAATTGGTGTTTCTGATAGGATTATCGCTCTGACCGTAATTGCGTTTGGGACTTCCTTGCCGGAGCTTGTCACAACCGTGGCAGCGGCCAGAAAAGGCGAGGCGGATCTCGCGGTTGGCAACATTATCGGTAGCAACATCTTTAACATTTGTATTGTGCTTGGTGTGCCGGTGGCAATTTTTGGGACGGTGACGCCAGGCAGTTTCCAGATGGTGGACCTTGCGATGCTAATTGTGTCGGCAATAGTTTTGTTTATTTTTGCGAAAACCCAGAAAAAGATTTCTCGGCGAGAAGGATTTTTGATGCTTCTGGCTTTTGCCGCATACTATGCCGTGGTGATAATCGGGATGAACGCTTAAGATAAATATACCCGATTAAAATCGGTAGATAAACTAGGAAAACTAGGGGGTTATTTTTGTCGATGTTAATTAGAAAGATGGTCTGTTCAGAGAGTATAGTAGAAACGGTGATATGATATTGGACAAGAAGGTGTGTGAGAAAAGCGGCAATAGGGTTTGGCAAGACACCGGTTAGAAAAGTAAATAGCATTGTGACAGCGAGCGTGGGAGAAATGAGAAGGTTAGCAAGGATGGAAATGAGCGAGATTTGGCCGAAGTAGAAAAGCAAAATTGGCGCGGTGAGAAGGGTAGCGGAAAGTGAGGCGATGAGAAGACTGGCAAGAGTGCCGGGCTTTTTGTCGGGACCATAAAAATAAAGCTCTAAAGCTGGTGCGAGAATTAAAATGGCCGAAAAGGAAGCGAAGGAAAGTAACCAAGAAAGGTTGGTAGGGTAGAGCGGATTGATGAGAATGGTGGCAGTGGCAGCGTAAAGGATAAGGCGGCCTGGTTTCAAATCGCGACCGAAATAAGTGGCAAGCAGGCTGAGTGTTGCAACTAAGCCGGCACGGAGGGCGCTGGGTGTAAGACCGATGATACCAATAAAAAGTGCGACGGAAGCTAAAGCTGCGATTAGGCCGACGATGCGTGAGATTTTGCCGAAAGATTTTTTGGCGAATTTCAAAATGATACCAAGGTGTGCGCCGGAAGCAACGATAAGATGTGTCAGCCCGACGGCAGCAATAATTTCTTTTAGGGACGCCCCGAGTTCGGACTTGTCGCCGAGCAAATAACCAAGAGCCAGCCCCTCGGATTCGTCTGGCAGGGCGGATTTGATGCGTTCTTTGAAATCGGTTTTGAAGTCTATGAGCAGGGGTTCGGCTTGATTTTGTTTGGTTTTAGGCTGTTTAATAATGCCGGCTCCGAGCGCAAAAATATCCAGCGCGATAATAATCACGCAGAAGATGATGGGGAGAGCGGAGATGTGAAGCTTGGTTTTCATTTTAGACTTATTCTAGTTGAGGTGTACCGAAAAACAAGGCTTGATTTTTAGAGGCAAAAGAGGCAATATCACAGATTAAGGGGAAACTCCAGCGCTAGCTTTTTAGACAGGGGTAAAACCGCTTAACAATGCTTACGGCTAACGCCTTTAAACCGCTTCTAATTTTAACAATTTTACAATGTTATAAATACAACATTATTCTATGGTATAATATGGTTATGGTTATTATATTTGTTTTGGTATTATTCTTCGCAATATTCTTCGCCATACGGAAACATATGGGGCCGGCGGTACTAGCTTCTATCGCAGGTGTGGCAGTGGCAGAGGTATTTTCTCCACAAATTCTACAGCTGCTCCACAATATTAATTTCGGTTTGCCAGATGGTAAATCGAAAGCGCTGATTTATCTGATTTTTGTAGTTGGTTTTCCGATGATTTTATATTTTAAATCTTCTCGTGGAGGGATGTTCGGACTACTAAGAATCGCCGAGGCGCTTTTGCTCTCGGCGCTAATTACTTCCCTGCTCGCTGGCTCGATTGCAGAATGGTTTTCGTTTGATGATTTATCGCGCCAAATTCTCTCTTTCATAAATGCCAATCTCGGCATCATTATGATGGTGGGGATTGGCACGGCATATCTTGATATTTTATTCTATCGTAGCTAAGCAACACGGATACGTTCTTCAACTAAATCAGTGGAAACGTTACGAAGGACGAGCTCACCTGGCCAGGTGCTGTTTTCGATGCGGTGAGTAACCCGGCCGGAAGAATCTGTAATGGTGACTCCGGAACGAACGGCACAATCGCTCAAAGTTGAGTAAGAGCCGTCTGAATTTCTTAATATTAGTCCGTTTCTTAAGAGCATTTCTTGTAATACTCCCATAATACCTCCAGTTATTTCTATAGATTTTACGCCCAAGAAATCAAAAAGTAAAGATAGTTTGTAAATAATACTGTTGTATTTTAGTATTCTTCGGCTGGTTCTTCTTCAGGAACTGGAGCTGGCTCAACTTTTTTAGGCGGGATGCCAAGAGCATCATCTGAAAGTGGCTCGGCAGAATAAGGATTTTTTAGTTCATCCAAATCTTTGAGCTCTTCATCGAACATCTTCAAGTATTCGTCTAAATCATACTTAGTGACAGGTCCATTTTCCGAGAAAATATATTCTTCGTCGTCACTACGATCTTCAATTTCCTCCTTATCTGGAAGAAAGCCCGGACGAGAGCGGTCTAGATAGATGTCACCAGATTTGTGATAAATAATAATGCTGATACCAGTGGTGAGCATAGCGATTAGGGTCGCACCAATGCCTAATAGTAGGAGGTTATGATTCTTTTTCTCTGGAAGTTCTTCGGGCGTCATAGAGTTCCTTTCAGGGTTTGGACGGCATTTTGATGCTTCTCAAGGAGCATCCGAAAAGCTTCGGTGGACTGTTCCAAAGTATTTCTGGCTTTTCTGGTTTCTTGGAGTTTTTGATAAAAATCTTCAGGATTATTTTGACAGTCCGCAGTAAGTAGGACTTCAAAGCTTTGCTCATAGAGTGTAAACTTCTGAGCGAAATCCTGGCGTTTTAGAATCAAATCAGAGTGGAGAGTGGTGAGGGTGGTGTTCGGGAGATTATTTCTAGTCAGACGAAGGTTTAACGGACTGATTAAATCGGTAATAAAATCTTCGTAGATGCCACCAAGATAAGAGCGAGTTTTCGTGTCGGCTTTTTGAAGCTTTTTTAGAGATTGCTTTATAGAATCACAAGATTGAGAAATCGCGCCCGCTTGTTCTTTGGAAAGTACAGGGGTTTTATCGTCTGCTTTGACCGGCAAAGCTACCAGCGCAGACAATGCCACTAGGCTCAAAATCAGAACACGAAATCTTGCTTTCATATCTATTATTATACCACGCTTTAACCGAAGATGCCGCGCTTTTTGGTCTTCTTGAATTCTTCAAGAATCTCGCGCTGCTTTTTAGACAGGTTTTTAGGAGTTTCAACGATAATGGTGACAATGTGTGGACCGCGGTCGCCATCAGCACGGAACGGGACGCCGTGACCGGAAAGCTTGAACGGAGTGCCAGATTGGGTGCCGGCCGGAACTTTCATAGTGATTTTGCCGTCGACAGTTTCAACATCAATTTCAGTACCAAGAGCAGCATCAACCATACTGATTTTTTCCTCGGAAAGAATCAGGGTACCTTCGCGAGTGAGATGTTTGTGTGGCTTGACGTGGATGAGAACATAGAGATCACCCTTTTCGCCACCTTCTGGAGCTTCGCCACCCTTGCCGCGCAGGCGAATCTGCATACCGTCGTCGATGCCGGCAGGGATTTTAACTTTGAAGCTAGAGCCGTTCGCGCTGATTTGTTTTTCGGTGCCAAAGATAGATTCTTCAAAAGTGATGGTAACTTGGGTGCGATAATCGGCGCCACGACGAGGACGGCGAGCACCCGGGCCAAAGCCAAAGAGCGAGCCTAAAATATCGTCTAGGCCACCGCCGCCGAACTCGAAACTGAAAGACTGGCCGTTGAAATTGCCAAATGGGTTACCACCATTACCAAACGGATTACCAGAACCGCCGTTAACGCCGGCGTGACCAAATTGGTCGTAGCGTGCGCGTTTCTGTTTGTCGGAGAGAACTTCATGGGCCTCGGAAACTTCCTTGAACTTTTCCTCGGCCTCTTTGTCGCCGGGATTTTTATCGGGATGATATTTAATGGCGAGCTTCCTGTAAGCCTTTTTAATCTCATCATCAGAGGCGTTTTTTGACACGCCCAAAACTTCATAATAATCGCGTTTTGACATATTATTATTGTAGCACTTTAGCACTTGTTATGCAAGAGTGCTAGGGTCTCATAAACTTCTTGCTTCTGCCAAAAATGTTCATCCACAGCTTTAGCAACGCCGGGGAGCTGAGGATTATTATAATCATGAACGAGCAAGATAGCATTTTTAGTAAGGCGGGGGAGCACTAAATTTAGAGAAGTCTTGATAGAGGTATAAAGGTCGCCATCCAGGAACGCAAAGGCAATTTTTTCGGGAAGATCTTCGGGAGTTAGATCTTCAAAAAAGGCTTTTTTGATTTTCGGGACAGGGAGTCCAGCCTTTTTGAATTTTAGAACCACTTCTTTTTTCGTAACATCTAATTCCCCTTTTTTGAAGCCATCACCAGCGACGGAAGCATCTTCTTTGGTTCTTTCTGGCAGACCTTCAAAAGAATCATAAAGCCAGAGCTGGCGGTCTTCCCCATTTTGATGTAGTAATCTTTGAAGCAAGAGCGAAGTGTCGCCCTTGTAGCAACCAAGCTCAACAAAATCACCCTTAAGTTTTAAAGCCTTTTCGGCCAACTCGAGGATGATTTTGGTTTCTTTATCTGAAACTTGCTGCACTATTTCTCCAGAAGTAGAGCCGCGCGGCGAAGCATTTCTTCAAATTCGTCGGTTCTGATGACCCAAATCGGTTTAGAACCATCAGCGGCAATGTTGACGTGGCGTTCTTCAAAATCGCCGACGTTTTTATCGTCGTCAAGGGAGAAGCCGAGGTAACTTAATTTCTGAGTGACGGTGCGACGAATTTCGTCAGAGCGTTCGCCGATGGTGGCGGTGAAGACAATGGCATCGACGCCGCCGAGAGAAGCAGCCATCTGGCCAATACAACTCTGGACGCGGTAAACATACATAGCGTGGGCAAAGGTCCCTCTTTTGTCGCCTTCATCGCGGAGTCTCAAAATCTCGCGCATATCGTCGGACTGGCCGGAAACACCGAGAAGACCACAATCTTTGTTGAGATATTTTTCAATAGACTCGTCGGACTCGTAGCCAAGATAACGCTTCAAAGCGAGAGCGGCAGCCGGGTCCATATCGCCACAGCGAGTAGCCATTAAGAGACCACCGATTGGGGAATAGCCCATCGTAGTGTCAAGAGACTTACCTTCAAAGACAGCGGTAAGAGAAGAGCCGGAGCCAAGATGGCAAACGATTAACTTCTCCGGGAGGATATCCTGTTCCTTCATATAATTAACAATGGAACCGATAGAAAGACCATGATAGCCAAATTTCTTGATGTCGGCCTTGTCGGCGATGTCGGTATCAAAACCATAGTACTTCATTAAATCTGGGCGATCGGTGTGGAAGGAAGTATCAGAAATAGCTAAAATCGGAGTGTCCTTGAAACTTTTGACAAAGTGTTCAATTTCGCCAGCAACCACAGGAACGTGGAGAGGGGCGCGCTTCTTGCCTTTCTCTAAAGCCTTTAGGTATGCTTCGTCAACGATGTGGTCCTCTGTGAAATACTCACCCGGACAGGCCACACGAGCTAAGATGGCGTCAATCTTGGACATACCGCCAAGATAACCTTCTTCAGTGAGGATGCGATTAATGTTCGCGACGGTGCTAGTTAATTCTTTAAAGGTTTGCTTCAAGACTTTTTTAGAGCCGTCGGCCTTCTTTAAAGTGCAAATAATTTCTTTGCCTTCAAATTCAAAGTGGAGCGAGCAAACGAGATCAGTGCCTTTATAAAGGGCATACTTACGAGAGCTGCTACCAGGGTTGGTAATCAAAATTAATTTGTTTTTATCCATATTACTCCTTATGGGTGTTATTATATCATAAAGTGTGGTAAAATGGGAGAAAGAAGTTAACTCTGTGTGGAGAAAATATGAAACAATATATTAAGCAGATAAATCTGTGTGTCAAAGTTATTATTATTACAGTGGGGGTGCTTTTGTCAGTGCTATACCTCGTACCAGGGACGCAGTTCCATAAAATTTGGAGCTACCTTGCGACTATCGCTTTAGCGTTCGCACCAGAAATCTGGCGACACGTTTTTCATCTAAAACTGTCAGACCAGACAGAGTTGGCTTATTATATCTTTTTAATTCCGGCAATGGTGTTAGGAATTGATCTTGACGTCTATAAAGCTTGGGCGCCATTTGATAAGATTGTGCATTGTGGCTCCGGGGTACTGGCAACGGTGGTGGCTTGGGAAGTTTTGGAACAAGTTTTCACCAAGAAGCAGATGCCAGCCAAGTGGTTTAGATGTCTTTTTATGATTAGCTTCGCAATGCTCGCGGCAACGCTTTGGGAATGTTTTGAATATGGAAGTGATAAATTCTTTGGCACGCATATGCAAGAGCTGATTTCGGAAGGGGTGGACGATACGATGCAAGATATTCTAGTAGCCCTGGCCGGCAGTATTGTAACTACCGGACTAATCATTGCTGTTTCTAAGGGTGTGGCTAAAACCACGGCTACAAAACCTAAGACTGTTAAATCTAAAGCTACTAAGAAATCGGTCAAGATCAAAAAGGCTTAATACATTACTTTTTCGTTGGCGGCGTGTTTTCCTTTGATAAACACGACTATAAGGAGAGCACCAAAGCCGAAGGCCATAGCAAAGAGGATGAGATTTATATCCATTGTCGAGCCGACTTCTTTGACTTCTTCTTTATCGCCAGTATTCGGAACGGCTGGGGTTTGAGCCGAGTTTGTAGCTGGTTTTACGGTTGGTTTTGCGGTTGGGGCAACAGTATAAGTTTCACCAAGTGGATCAAGAGATGGGTCTTCTTCATCTAGTGTTTGGTCGACAGGTTTGGTCGGTTCATTATTTGTAGGAGTTTCAGTTGGTTCAGTTGGAGTGTTAGAAGGATCTTCTGGTTCAGTAGGATTTTCTGGCTCAGTAGGCTCAGTAGGTTCTTCTGGAGTAGTAGGAACCGGGCGGACTATAAACTTGCCATCTTCTTCTACGATTTCATAACCTTCAGGAACAAAGCTGCCATCTGGACGGGCAGTGAAGGTAGCAGCGGTGAGTTCTACGGTACCAGTATTTGTAATCGGCGTACCCTTGAAGAGGTTAGCGGCAGGCTCACCACTAGTGGTAAGAGTGCCAGAGTTAGTAATCGTATAGGTCGGGTAAGGATAGTAGTTCTCTGGGTCTAAAGTCACCCCTTCAAAATTGAGGGCACCAGCATTATTGATGTCACCCCAAATTATTAC
This sequence comes from Candidatus Saccharimonadota bacterium, assembly GCA_030530605.1. GTDB lineage: Bacteria > Patescibacteriota > Saccharimonadia > Saccharimonadales > Saccharimonadaceae > Nanosyncoccus. Next base: position 159,234 of record JAUMUO010000001.1, on the reverse strand, counting down.
ATTGTTAGCATCAGTAGTGCCAGCATTATTTATCGCAAGTTGATTAGTGTTGCCAGCTTTGACTACGCCACCACCAACGCTGTCAGTTATCTCCAAAGTGGAACCTTCTTCGATAGTGATAACATCAAAACTAGAGTATTCGCTTAGTCTGTTCCCTGCCAAATCAATCGTAATCGATTTGTTGCCGGAGATAGTAATATGCTTGGTACAGTTTAGTCCTAAGACGATAGTGTCACCACTTTCGGCGGCATTAACCGCATTCACAAATTCGCTACAATGTTCCGTGGTGATGGTCGTAGCGGAGGCAAGACTAGCTAGTGCTAGGCTGCTAGCCGCTGAAAGAGTGAGACCAAGAGTGGCTCCTCTTAAAAATTTCCTTTTCATTTTAATTTTTCCTTTTTGTATATGACCTTATGATACTTTGATTATATCACAAAATCTTTTAAGCACAAGACTTTTGTTGAATTATTTCCAGGAAATTTTGCTTCTGATATAGGCGCGCTTTGTAGCATAAGCAATAAAGGCAATAACCACAAGCGAAATACCGATAATCATAAGCAAATTGTAGACAGTGAGGTCAATACCCAGGAAACCAGCAGTATCTGGGGCAACGACATCTTCAGGTGTTTCTTCAATGTAACCGGACGCCGCAGGAGTGGCAGTCTCACCACTAGCGGCGGCAGTGATGGGCTCACCATCATAAGCCATAGCAAAAGCGGAAAATTCAGAGGTTTCGAAGGTGATGTTGCCGGCATTGTCAAAAGAGACCCCAGAGATAGCGTTAGCTTCGTAGCCCCCACTATCGGTAGAGCCAACATGGATGATTTCGACGCCGTGCTCTCTCAAAGCAGCTTTATAAGCTTCCGGTACGCCGAGCGTGACTTTAACCGGGGCAGCTAACTTAGTTAGATTAACCGAGCTACTGCTGGTAGTATCGGTGACAACAAAGTTGACATTACTAACGGAGCCAAGGTTCATACCAGCGGTTTTTTCAAGGATAACACTTTGAAGAGCGCTGGAGACTTCTGTAACCGAAGCAACGTTCAAGGCGGCGGAAAGATTATGCCCAACTTTGATAGCATTCAAGAGCTGATCCAGAGTACGGCCGTTTTCAGTGCTAGTGTCTGGATTTTTAGCTTGAGCTTCTAAAGTTTTAATGAGAGCGTTTTTGATATTTTCATTTGAGGCACTGATTTTGGAAGTGTCAATGGTAGAAGAAGAGTTTTTCTTAGCGGAGACAACATAAAGGCCGCCAGCTACGCTGGTGGTATAGCCATCAGCAAGATATTTGGAAGGGTCAGAGGTAAATTTACCACCAGTGATAGAAACGCTGCCGTGGTTATCAATAGGGCCAGAGATAGTGCCAGGGGTATTGAAACTAGCAATAGTTAACTTACCTCCAGATTCAATCGTGATTTTGGCTTCAAGGGTATGGCCAGAGGTATCAAGAGTGATATTTTGACCGTTCTTGATGTAAATGTTGTCAATTTTACAGTTTTCAGAAAGAGTAATTGTGGCACCGCCAGACTCAGAGCTGTCTGCGCTGAAAGTAGTTTTTAGTTTATCACAATTAACTGAGCCGCCAGAGATAGCGGAAACGCTTGGGGCAAAAACACTAGCAGCAGTGAAAAGCGCCAAGATAAAAACAGATAGTTTCTTCTTCATTTAACACCTTCCTATTAAAATATAACCTTAAGTACTATCTATAATTATAGTGCTTACGCTGTAATAAGTCAACAAAAAAGAGCCAAAATGGCTCTTTTTTGTTTATTCTACAACTTCGCCTTCAACCGGTTCGTCGCTACCTTTGTCGCCCTTTTTATCGTCGGACTTTGGAGCTTCTTGCTGGTACATTTTTGCGCCAATTGGCATAATCTTGTTTGAAAGTTCTTTGGCGGCGTTTTCAAGTTTTTCCTTATCAGCTTCCTGGTCGTTTAAGACTTCCTTGGCTTCTTTGACAGCCTCTTCGATGGTCTTTTTATCATCGTCGCTGATTTTATCCTTGTATTCATTCGGCATTTTTTCAGCCTGATAGACTGCGTTTTCAAGCTGGTTTCTGGCGTCGACAGATTCACGCTTCTTTTTGTCCTCTTCGGCGTGGGCCTCAGCTTCGGCGCGAGCCTTCTCGATATCTTCCTTGCTCATATTGCCAGAATTCTGGATGGTGATGGACTGCTCTTTGCCAGTGCCTTTATCCTTAGCGGTGACATTTAGAATGCCGTTGGCATCAAGGTTGAAGGTAACTTCAATCTGTGGAACACCACGTGGAGCCGGAGCGATACCGTCTAGAATGAAGCGACCAAGAGATTTGTTATCGTTTGCGAATTCGCGCTCGCCCTGAAGGACGTGAATTTCTACGGACGGCTGGTTGTCAGCAGCAGTGGAGAAAACTTCAGATTTGCTGGTTGGGATAGTAGTGTTTCTCTCAATTAACTTGGTGCTGACACCGCCCATAGTCTCAATGCCGAGAGAGAGTGGGGTAACATCAAGGAGAAGAACATCTTTAACGTCGCCCTGGAGAACGCCACCCTGAATAGCAGCACCGACGGCCACGACTTCATCTGGGTTAACACCTTGCATTGGGTCTTTACCAAAGAATTTCTTGACTCGTTCAACGACGGCTGGCATACGGGTCATACCACCAACCATCACAACTTCGTCGATATCTTTAGCTTCAAGCTTAGCGTCCTTCAAAGCTTTTTTGACTGGCTCTTCAAGACGGTCTAGTAGCGGCTCAACCAATTCTTCAAGCTTGGCACGAGTCAAAGTGTGCTCGAAGTGTTTTGGACCATCCTCGTCAGCAGTGAGGAACGGGAGGTTGATATCGGTAGAAGTGGCAGAAGATAGCTCTTTCTTGGCTTTTTCAGCCTCGTCCTTGATACGTTGCATAGCAGCAGCATCATCTTTGATATCAATACCGGATTCCTTCTTGAATTCGTCAAGGAGATAGTTAACAATGATATTGTCGAAATCTTCACCACCGAGGTGAGTATCACCATTGGTAGACTTTACTTCAAAGACACCGTCGCCGAGTTCCAAAATGGAAACATCGAAGGTGCCACCACCGAGGTCGAAAACTACAATTTGTTCATCTTTTTTAGATTCAAGACCATAAGCAAGAGCGGCAGCGGTCGGCTCGTTGATGATACGCTTGACTTCAAGGCCAGCGATTTTACCAGCGTCTTTAGTAGCCTGGCGCTGAGAATCATCAAAGTAGGCCGGGACGGTAATGATAGCTTCAGTGACTTCCTCACCTAGGAAAGCCTCGGCGTCAGCTTTAATCTTGGAAAGCACCATAGCAGAAATTTCTTCTGGAGTTTCAACCTTGCCATCAAGCTCCACAGCAGCTTGGTTCCCTTTCTTAACAATTTTGTATGGCATAATATCTAGGTCGTGTTGGACTTCCTTGTCCTCAAACTTACGACCAATTAGACGCTTGATGCCATAGATAGTATTTTTCGGGTTAGTAACTCTCTGTCTTTGAGCGACTTTACCAACAAGGCGCTCGCCTTTTTTGGTAACAGCCACCACGGACGGAGTAGTGCGATCACCTTCAGCATTAGTGATGACTTCTGGCTTACCAGCAACCATATAGGCAAAGGCCGAGTTGGTGGTACCGAGGTCAATTCCGATAATTTTACTCATATTTTTAGCTCCTTTCACTTATAGTGTCTTTAGCACTCATTATACGCGAGTGCTAATTCTTGATACTATTGTATCAAACTAGCAGTTAAAATTCAAGAGTGCTAGAACAGGGGTGCTAGGAAGATTTTTCAGACTTTTTGAAGCGTTTTTTGATAAACTCTTTAATTTCTAGGCGATATTGAAAGGCTATAAAGGCAACAATAGCAGTAAGAAGCGCAATAATAACACCCCCGGCAACAAAAGACGAGCCGCCACCACCAGTGTTTGGAACCTCAATACCATAATCGGCGCCGGTGTTATCTTTGATCTTGCGGCAACGATTGGTTTCAGGATTACGCTCGTAGCCGTCTTGACATTCTTTGAGTTCAGAGGTTTTAGCTTCGGCTTTTTTACAGCGGTTGGTTTCAGGGCTGCGAACTTGGCCCTCAGAGCAAGCTTTATAGCATTTACCGGCGGATTCAACATATTCATAGCCATCTTTACAGGTGGTAGGGTCGGAAGTTTTTATAGATTTGGAGGACTTAGTAGAGCTAGTGGACTCAGTTTCATACTCTGATTCATTTGGGATCTTACGGCAGCGATTGGTTTCAGGATTACGCTCATAGCCGTCTTGACACTGTTTGTAACATTTTCCGGCTGTTTCTACATATTCGTAACCATCTTTACAAGTTTGAATAGTAGTCTCTTTAGTGGGCGGAGAAGAAGTGGGCGATGAAGTTGACGAAGACCCTGTAGATGTGGCAGCTGACGAGGTCGAGGCAGGTTTGGCAGCCGAGCTTGAGCCATCTATAGTAGAAGTTGGGGCAGGCGAAGAGGCGGCTGACGAGCCATCGGAAGACGGGGCAGTGGAGACAGACGAAGGGCTCTCTGCTTTAGTTTCCGTACGGATTTTGCGGCAACGATTAGTCTCGGGATTACGTTCCCAGCCTTCCTGGCATTTTTTATAACATTTCTCAACCGCTTCCACGTATTCATAGCCATCTTTACAGGTCGACGAGATGGGCGAGTCGTCCGTAGTTGATATCATAGTAGATGGGGGACTTTCCGAGGTTGAATCACCGGCGATTATATCATCCGCAAAAACAGCGGTTGGTTTTAGGGGAAGGAGCGTGGCCGACAGAGCCAAAATAAGGTTGAGTGCACAAAGTGCGATGTGACTTAAATTTTTCATATTTTTATCATAAGATGGTTTCAAAAAATTCTACAATCATAAGCATTTCTGAAGAGACTTTGATTGTATTTTTTAACTTCGGTACAAGTGTTGTAAATAATGTTTTTTATAATTCTTATGTTTAGATAATTCTTATGGTATAATTATAGATATGGAAGGCTTAGTTGATGTCTTAGTGGTTATGCTTGCAAGTATAGCAAACGCCGGCTTACAGCTTGGAACAGGGACATTGCTTTTGCTGTATAATGAAAGTTTAGGACGAAAAGTCAAAAAAACTACTCGCAGTGTAACCTGTGGATTTATTTTAGGTTCCTTTTTATTATCTGTCTTATTAATTTCCACAACAATGTTGCTGATTTTATTGATAAATAGCCATCCTCTAGTTGAAAATGGTCTAATTTTATTGTCTAGTCTGGCAATCGCGATGGCTGTAATGGTGATTGGGCTTTATTTTAGACGTGGCAAAAATACAATGCTCTGGATTCCGGATTTCGCAGCAAAGTACTTTAGAAAAAGAGCTGGAAAAGTCGATACACCAGTAGAAGGGATGGCGCTAGGGATGACCACCGTGGTTGCAGAGTTGCCATTTTCGGTAGTTTTAATATTAATTGCGGCTAATTCCCTTCTAAACTTACCACAAGCTGTAATAATTTTAGCATTAGTGGGATATGCTTTGATAACGGTTATGCCTTTAATCATAATGAAATTGCTTATTAAAAACGGTACAACTTTGGCAGAAATTCAGAGATGGCGCGTAAGAAACAAAACTTTTCTTAGGATTTTTACTGGAATTTGCTATATAGCTTTGGCCGTATTTATCATCGCATTTAAACTTCTGGAAAGGGCTCAATGAGACTAGCAGAAAAAGCAAAAGCAAAATATAAAAAAGCACAAGCAGTTAGTAAGGCTTCCGAACAAAAGGCTCGTGCGGATAAAAAGAAGGTGAAGTTTTCCAGAAAGAAATTGATTGATGATATTATGTTTGAAGCAAGAGTTTTAGGTCGCCATACGGGATCCGCAAAAATTGTAGCAGAGAAGGTGGCCGACGAGGTAGAGCAGTGGGCAGAAAGAAGGGAGTTTATTACGGCGGATGATATTAGGCGCGCAGCTAGCTTGAGATTAAAAAAATATGATGAAGATTTAGCGTATATTTATAAAAATTATGGTAAAATAATATAGAGATATGGGAAAAAGTTTTGAATACGATGTCATAGTAATAGGAGGTGGCGCAGCTGGGGTCACAGCGGCGCGGAGTTTGGCGAAGGCTAAGAAAAAAGTTGCGCTTGTAGAAGCGGAAAAACTTGGCGGAGCAACCTTAAATGAGCGAGACATTCCCTACCTTGCGGCCCAAAATTTCGCACATCTTTATGCTGAAGCAATGGCAGGAGTAAAGTTTGGTATAACTTCTACAAATTTGCGTTATAATTATCCAACAGCTTACAAAGTCCAGCAAAGGGCAATTGCGCGAGTTGGTGAAAAATACTCCAAGAAATCCTTAGAAGAAGACGGCGTTGTCTGTATTAACGGCCTTGCCCATTTTATTTCTGCTAACGAAATTTCGGTGAGGAAAAAGCTTCCTTCTACTCCAACCGCAGAAGAAGCAAAAGCTGGAACGGATGGCAAAACTCTTTCAGCTACTAAGTTCTTAATCGCTACTGGCGCAGTACCAAAAGATTCTGAGATTACTGGTCTTTCTGATGTTAAGCATTATACTCCTGCTAGTATTTTGAAGATTGAGCGATTGCCAAAGAGTATGATGGTAATTGGCGGCGGTGCGAGTGGAGTAGAAGTGGCAGAGTATTTTGCTGGGCTAGGTGTAAAAGTAGCCCTAATTGAGCTTTCCGAGAGGCTTCTTCCACGTGAGGATGAGGAAGTCGGACAAATTATGGCAGCCTACCTTGAAAAGAAGCTCGGAGTAAGGATTTTGACCAGTACTCGTGCGGTGGCGGCCAGTAATGATGGGACTTCTACGAGGGTGACTTTGTCTCGTAATGGCCAGGAAAAGGCGGTGCGAGTGGAGTGTATTGTGGTGGCAACTGGGTCAAAGCCGAATACAGATCTTGGCCTTCAGAATGCTGGTGTAAACTTTGACAAGAAAGGCATCTTTGTAGAAAAAACTCTTCAGACTACAGCAAAAAATATCTATGCGGCTGGAGATGTGGTTGGTGGCGACAGTGCGACGGAACTTGCGAACTATGAGGCGGGTATTGCCGCAGTAAATATGCTTGGTAAAAATAAGAATATGGTTAATTATGACGGCTTTACTAGAGTTATAAATACTAACCCGCAAGTAGCCACGGTAGGAATGAACGAAGACGACCTAACAAAGAGGGATATGAAGTATAATAAAGCGATGTTGCCACTCTCGACGGTAACAGCTTCTGCGGTTTCTGATTTCAAACTTGGTTTTATCAAGATGCTGTCTAACCAGCAAGGTAAAATTTTGGGCGCTACAATGATGGCGCCAAATGCAGCAGCCAATCTGCAAGAAGTGGCGCTTTGTATTAGGCACGGTTTGTCTGTGCTTGAAATAGCTAGTACTCCACATCCAAATGGGGAGTGGAGTGAGTTGATTAGACTGGCGGCGAAGAAGTTAGCTTAACAAAAAAATGGGCTCGCGATAGGGGGATATCGTGAGCCCATTTTTAATCTTAACACAATCTGGTGGCGGGGGTTGGATTTGAACCAACGGCCTTTTGGTTATGAGCCAAACGAGCTACCAGGCTGCTCTACCCCGCGATGTTAAGATACTAGTGTATTATACATCACATGTATTTTCTTGTCAAGGTTTTAGTATCTCGGGGCGAATTCTTGAGCGTAAGTAACAATAGCTTGGTTACCCTTCTGCGCTTCAGCAATAGCCCAGTAATAGACGATGGGGTGAAGATCAAAGATTTCAGCGGGAGTGATGGAGCCGTCACAGGTGAGGTCCCGCACGGTAGCATTGTTGACTGAAACCGTAGATTTCTCGGCTGAGAAATTGCCAGAATTCTTGTAAGCTTTGACTTCGGCTTCACTTCTACCTTCTAAGAACGTTCGTTCAGCGATGGTTTTGATTCTGCTTTTTACACAAGCTTGTGGAACAAGACTACCGTTGCAGTACTGTGTAGCTTCTATGTTTATAGGATCGCTCTGGTTGTCAGTTGCGTTATTAATAAGCTCAGCTATTCCCTTTTCCATTTCTTCATGTAGTTTATCATAGGCAGGATTGCCAACATCACCAGAGAAACCAGGCCAAGCACCGCCGGTACGGTTCAACATCAGGTTAGACGTAACCACCGGGCCATTAATCTTTAAGGTCTTCCAACAGGTATTTGAACCGGTCTTGCGATTCTTGAACCCTTCACAGGTATTAATTGTGCCCCCATCATAATTTTTATCATCTGAGCTAGTGATAAGCCAAGCGTCAATTTGAGAAACTTCCGAGCCAATATCGATATTTTCTGCAATGAGAATAACTTGAGGAAGATTAGAAAGGTCGTTGCCGTTAATCGAGTTAGTATCATTATCCCAGTAAAGAGATAAGTCGTTCGTATGTTGATCATAGCCACCTTGCCAAGCGGAAGAGCTACCATTTCTGCAAATGCCAGTGCCAAGGCAAATATTCGCATCGACAGTGAGACGCCCCTCAACTTCGATTACCAGTGTGCCTTCGCCGAATTCGCGAGTAATAGGTTCATTTATATTGAAGTTGCCTAGAACTTTAAGATAGTCGGCGCCATTTTGTTTACCATAGATAAAGCCGGCGCCGAGGTCGCTGTAATTCCCGCCGTAAATGACACCGTCACCGGATGTTGCATCATTAGTGTAATAATTCAAAATCCTCTGTTTGTAGGCTTCAAGGGCAGCATTATCTGCGTCTCCACCGGCATAACCACCTGAATTGTTAGACTCACAGCTCGTGTTGGCAATAGTAAGGTGGGAAAGGGTGCAAAAATCTGATTTCCCAGTACCGAAACCGGTGGCAGCAAAATAGTCGATATGCTCAGTTTTATTCCCACTCTTGTCGGTTTCATACCAAACAAATGGACTTCTATAGCCGAGAGCAGAAGCCGAAGCAAGCCCAGTGATGCTGCCTTTAGAAACGATGAAATACTCTGCCCAGGAACCAAAGGTGGAGGGATTCGTGGCGCGATGCTTTTCATCCGCATCGGTTTGCGGAAGATTCGAACTTACTTTGGTATTGACAGTTTTATTCGTGATAGAGGCAGCTGCTCCACCGTCCATGTAGGCGCCACTGTTCCAAATCTGGAAATTCGGTTTCTTAGTAACAGTGCGACAGGAGAATTTAGAGGTCTTCCAGGTGGTTCGGACGGACGCACTCGTACCTTGGCTAACACTATACTCATTGATAGCATCATTTTCTGTTAAAACCTGTCCAGGGAGATTGTGTGAATCGCCGTGATTAATACCTATAGCTATGCAGTACTTGTAACCTGCTTCAACATCTGGGACGATACGCGTGATAGCTTCATTAGGGTTATTCGTGTTAAAGTAGCCCATTTCTCCTTCGGGGTTGGAGTCCGGATTCCCTAACACTTTTAGTGCTGCGTCTTTAACCATCTTATTGTTGCCTTTGACAATAGTCGAACTACATTCGCCGAGGTCACTACCAAGATAATATTGGTACATATTACAAATCATACTATTAGTGAACGTATCTTTGTTTTCGCCATTTAGAATTTCTTTTATAGTAGCTTCATGAACGCCATACTTGTCCTTATAGCTATATTTTTTTTCATTGTTAATGTCGACTACGTCTCTTATGACAAGCTCGATAACTTCAACTTTAGTGTCATCCGGCGTAGCAGTGGCATATGGAACAAGCTGACCATTTTTATTTTTGTCACTGGTTATAGGGTTAGTCCGTGGGAGGATATCAATGTTCGCAGCGACTTCAATCTCGTCACCGGGCTCAACAGTGCTAGAAGGATGATTGGTGATTTCAGAGCTAATTTTAGTATCAAAATTATACGGAGTAGCCGCACCTACAGTTTTAGTAATCTCATCTTCGCTAAAGAGGTAGTTACCGGAAGGAGAGGTATATCCAGCCTGATAATCCCGGTAAGCTTCTAGGTAATTTTTCAACTCGCCTTGGAATTTAATATTCCCCCACACATAGTCACGAGAGTCTTCGTTGTATGGGCCTCTTGTCGAGCCAGACTTTGACAAATACGTCGGCCAAACTGCTAGATCCTGATATGCCAGGGTCTGGCTAAGAGTGCCGCCGACGATGACTGGAGCATAAGGGCTTGAGCCACCTTTGTCGTCTGGAGATGCAAAAGAGATTTGTTTTTTAGTATTGTCAATTGTAATATATTGTTCTGAACCTAAGATTTGGCTGGGGGCTTTGCCAACATGAGAGCCAAAATAGTAAAAAGAATTTAAAGTAATATTGTTGTCTCTAACATCATTGGGCCAAACATAAACAGTCTGGCCGAGAAGCCCGTCTGCTCGGCCAAAGAGGTACTCATCATCCTCTTTTGCATCACCGACATGAATTTCAAAAACGCTTGGGTGATTATTTGAACCAGTAGCAGTAGCAGTACTGGCATTACTGACATTATGGGGACCAAAGCAAAGTGCGTACGAGAACTGGACCATGTCGCCAGGCTTAGTATAGACTATCTTAGTGTCATCCCGAGAAGCAGCGGTGGTAGTTTCTAGAATACCATTTTTAGAAATACCAACAGTAGTAATTGTACTACCGAGCACGCTATTTCCGGCGACAGAGTTGCCGTTCTTGTCTACGAACATTTCGCCATCTCCGCCTTGGTCACAGCTAGACACAGTTTCTGGCGATGAAACAATCACGCGAACAGTCACGCAGACGCTAGAAGAAGCCGGGTTTTCCCCTCCACCTACTATTCTATAATCTGCCAAATTGTAGGATATCGGATTCCCACCATTAAAAGTAATCTTTTGACAGTAAGTTATATCATCTCCTGCGGTAATGTCTAAGTTTACTGTTTCTTCAACTGGGGCGCTGGCGTAGTAATTGACCCCACCGATATCAAAACGATTTCCCATGGTACCAGTCTGGACATTCGCTCCATCGCCAGTGCTAAGCTCATATGGGACTTCCACATTCGCTCCATCGCCAGTGCTAAGCTCATATGGGACTTTCGCACTTGCAAGCTCGTGTTCAATAGTTTTTGCGAGGTAGTGGCGAAAAGTAACTGTAATCGTTTTTTGGCTGTTATCTACTACTATTGGCTCTGAAATATAACCTTGGCCATTAACGACAGGGGCACTGGCATAATCATCCCGTAGTGAAACGGTCGAGAAACTTACAAAATCAGCTGTGACATTCGGAATATTAGATGGGTTGGAGCTCGCACAGAAATAGCTAAGATTCCCGACATCTTCTTTGGCAGATTCTGGAACGGCAGAAGTATTTATAAGTGTCTGATAGGCGCCAAGTACGGATCCCATGTCGCCATAAGCTGTAGCTTTAACGCCGGAGCCATTGTCGTCTTGCGGTGCGGACTGATGAGCAGATGGTTCTTTGAAAGATGTATACCCGGTAGCAGCCCAAGTCATATCCTTATAGTAAACATCGCTCAACACTGTAGCCGAAACTGGTTTACCAGACAAGATAGTTTCTCCATTTGAACCTTCTTCATAACCGTTCTTAAGGAGGGCCCAGAACCCACCATAACTCTGACAAGTTTTGGCAGGGACAGCCACTTTTTCAGAATTCACTTCACCAAATGGAACGTAAAGCATATCATCATCACTATACTTATTCTTATCGGTTTGGTCTATAGTGTAATAATACCAGGAAGCTCCGGAAAGCGCTCGATTATAATCTGTAGCAGAAACATTTGAGACGAAGAGAAAACTGAAGAAAATCATTAGTCCTAAACCAAACTTTAGCCTATTCGACATTGTTTATCTCCTTGGTACTAGTATTATCACTATAACATGTATTTGGGAAGTTTACTTCCAGGGGATCACCCATGCTGGCATAATACACTTTATTACCATCGATAAAATCGTAGCCGTTAAAGTACTCCTCTCCGCCAACTATCTCTTTTCCGTTATCATGCTCTGGGTCATACGGGACGAGACAATCATCCGTCATCTGGGGGCAAGAATACCATTTTAGCTCTATATCTGATACTTCCTTTAGCAATTCGTTCATAGTATAGGGAGTATAACTGGCATATTGATAAATCGGGAAAAATCTCAAGACTCGATCGGTTTCGGATTTCCAGTCAACTGGAAAATTTTTATCATTTTCTAAAGTATGTCCATACAAACTTTCAAAATCGCGCTGGAAATTTTGAGCAGAAGCAATGATACCTTCTGGGATCTCCGCTAAATCATCCATCAGAACATGCGTGATATAAAATTGGGATGACTCAATCATTGAGCCGTGGCCACTTCCACTATAAATTAGTGCGAACGGAGTAGTACTACTTGATGAAAAGTTAAACCACAAACGAGCCGTCTCTCTAGTGGTTTTACCCTCTTCAGTACTCCCGCCCCAGGCATAGTAGCAGGCTTTATCCGGAGTTGGGTCCTGACAAAAGTTCATCTGCTTAAAATAGCTGTTGTCATAGACCATTTTGTCACTTTTACCGTTTTCCTTTGCGCGATCTGCATACTCTTCACTGTTCCATGTAGTAAAAACAGAATCTACACCAGATGCAGCAGCATATCTTTCGCCTGACCATTTATCAATATCCATAAATGCTACTGTACCTTTAAAGGTTCCTGAGCCCCCTACCCCGAGTAGCCTGACACTATTCTCCTTATTTTCAAGATATGCTTCCATTTCGGCAGCGGTGTATCTAACTGGGCCGTAATTGCTACCCTCTCGAAAAACACCAGTATAAATGATATTGCCACTAGCATCGCGATAAGCATTCTTGTCATAGGTACATCTCTGACCGACGGTAATAGTTTTCTTACCTTTCGGGTCGGTGGGATCTTTTTCTTTAATATCCGTACAGCTATCTTTTGGGTCATCTCCTTCACTCTCGACAATATCCTCCTCGTCGCTATAGTACAACTCATCAAGAGCCTTAAGTGTATTACGTGGATAAAAATGCCATTCTGACGCCGCGTACTCCCCTCCAGTATGATAGTGTTCTATTACCGAATTCTTATAGGTCCTGACCTTGGCACTCCCATAAGCGTAAACCCGCACATCATAAAGATTGCCCATATAAGATGCCCCGTTAAAGAGATCTATAAATTTTAGAGGGCTTCTTTTGCCAGAGATTTGAGTGCTACGTTTCCCAAGAAAATCAGCTTGTATCCCAGTTTTTCCTTTGGCCTTACCTCCTTCTATATTGATATTACGGGCAGCCCGTTCGATAGTTTTTTCATTGTTAATAAAGCCCAGTGCATATTCCTGAGGAATTGGCTGGTAACATTTCGGTGGAGATGTGGCGGGCAAGCTCAAATTACATTCGATATCTCCCATCACCCCGTCCGGCCAATACATAATGCGATCAAATTTAGTCAAAGGTTTGCCTTTTTTAAATCTATTAGTGGCGGCAAAACTGTTATTGGAAAGTATTATCCCCATAATACTAGCAGTAGCGATTAAAACAATGGCCATAGAAAAGGTGCCAACGACTTTTTTGTCGAGCCGATTTAAAACCTCCGGCTTATGGAATTTTCGCACCTTCATTTCCTTCATTTTAGCACAATCTTTTTTCATAGTCTAGTTTGTATCTCCGTTGTTTGCGCAAGTGGTGGAATTACCCTTGCCATCAGTGGACCAACAATTTTCAGTGACCCAGAAATTCTTTTCGACGGTGGAATTATTACCGGAGACCTGGATAGCGTACTCTGGGAAGATGAATTTCGGTGCGGTTTCAATACGGGCGATAATACGGCGATAGAGTGTACTGGCACGACCGGTGGAATCGACGATATATTGAGCCCCGGTGAAATTAGCATACTTAGTGCATTCCTCACCAGTTATTTCCAAACATGGTTTAATACTAAAATCGGTCTGAGGGGAACCATACGGAAGCGAAACGCGGAACAGGAAAGTCTGCTCAGCACGAGTCCCGCCGTTATAAGGGTCCGGGAACTGGATGGTAGCACGGCAACGGGCTTCACCACTATTCCTATAGCCGCAAGAAACTATCTTCGGGACGACGCTATCGCCATAATTAAGAGAGGCGTTAAGGGCGGCTTGATTGCTTTTGTTAGAAGCATCTAACAAATTTTGGGCGGAAACGAAGGTGCCTTTTTCGCCATTGGCTTTAGTATCATTAGGGTAAAGCATAATCATAGCATGGTCGGTGCCAGTGTTATTCTCATTGTTTAGATCAAGCTCGGCCATAGTGAAACTGCTATCGGTCTGGAAAAGTTCGAAAGTTAGGATCGGTGCGGCTTTACCGTCGATATTATCCATTGCGGCTTCCTTAGACAATAGCGGGATAGGATTGGCGGCGGTAGCATCAGCAATCATATATCTTACATTCTCTTGAGCATCCGCATTAGATTCTGGTGTAAACCATTGGAGTTCAATACCGACAACTTTATCGTATTGACTACTTCCGTCTGCAGCTTTCTCGATTTTGGCGGGAATGACGCGGGAACGAGTATCTTCATTTAGAACTGAACGGTAAGTCGGGGCATCATTAGCGATAGGGACGCATGTGTAGGCCTGATTGAGCTTCTCCGAGATTTCAACTTCTCCAGTGGCACCTGGATCATTATTCAAAATCTTTTTAACTGCATCACAGTAGCCTGTTTTAAAACTATTAGTCATCCATGTTTTGACATCACCACATTTTACATTATTACTACCGACCGAATCATCGTCGGTCTTATTTAAGCAGATCTCGTACATGATAATTGCCGTCTTAGCATCTTCAATCCCGGCGAGGGCAGAGTCAAAAGCGGACTGAGAAAGATCGCTGTTCGAAGCTTCTCTTTTCTCGCTAATCATCACCCTGGCAAAACTCATTGTAACGATGCCGAGCAGCAGCGTTGTAAAAGCTACAAGATAAAGTGAAGCCATACCTTTTTTAGTTTTCATATCGCAAGTCCTCCAGTCGCGCGAGCGGCGAAATTAAATTTATTGATCGAGCAGTAATTAAAGTCGGTTTTTAGATTTTCTGGTTTATCAGTACAGAAGTTACCCGGGACCGTGATGTCGATGCCGCCATCGGCGGTACCAAGAATGAAACTAGCAGAGTAGAGGGCATGGCCGGTGCCAGGATGATAAATCGGTTCAAAGACGGTCAAATCGTAAAGTACTAATTGGTTCTCAGATTCAGAAAGGATTTCGACGTAATTATTCGCTTTGGTTTTAGTGACGACATATTCGTTCGGCTTATTATCTTCCTTATTTTTGGCGTTGCTGCGGCAAACTTCACGCCCAGAGTCGGGCACTCGAGCAAGCCGAAAATTGATTTTAGTTTCGGTTTCATTTTCGGGAGTATTAGGATCATCTTCACCAACTATAAGATAAGCTTTTTTGGTGCTATATTCTTTTTGCCCGCCATCAACGGGAATCTGGGTAGAATCACCCCCGGAATCAGGAAGATCCAAGGCATAGCCAGTATTCCAAATATAACTGTAGTTCCCGAGGCAAAAGGCACCATGAAGCTGTAATTTCTCCTCACCTGTACCATCGTTTTCTCCTCTTGTACCGACGCCGTATAATTCTTCTCTAACCTCAGTAAAGGTATAGTCAAAGTGCGAGTCTTCACTATCTTCAACTTTGTCGTATTTACTAGCAAGGATAGTACGAGAGAATTCATCCACGAGTTCGCGACCATTGTTATTGAGGACTTTAATAGTGATCCCCTTTTGATAAATGTTAGAGATCTGGATTACTGCAAAACCGATGGCAAGCATCAAGAAGGAGATGAAAGCCATGGCGAGGGCAGTTTCTAGAATTGTAAAGCCGGACTTACTGCGCATTTAAGTACTCCGGGTTATAAAGCCGCGTGACTGTGCCGATGGTAGTGGGGTGTTCGGCACCGGGCGGAAGCCAGCAGGTATAAACGTAGAAATCATAGTGGCTGAGTTTTTTATTAGGCTCAGATTCTTTGGTATCTTTGACTAGAAAATCGTAAATCCCTTCAGCGCGGTAGATGTAAATATATGACTCGTCTGACATCAGGTTATCATCTGTGGTTTCTTCGTCCTCGGAAACACTACTTTTGGTGGTATAAATTATTCTTGGACTTAGAGAAGATTCAGAGAACTTATCCGTCTGCCCTGGTTCCTTAGTACTAATAAAAGTATTGCCATAATAATCATCCCTGACCGGATCAACTCCATCGTTAATCTGGCGAGAGTTAAGCACAAAGGCGTTGAAGTCCACTATAGTCGGGTCGACGCTGAAATCATCGTAAAGCTTACTGCAGTTGTTTCTAGAAAGTTCTGGGATTTTTCCATAATCTTCATTTAGTGCTGTATTAGTGATGGCACGCCAAAGATTCGGGTACGCACGGTCATTAGAGTAAGACTCTTGGATGAAGCGCATAGCCTCGGATTGGGCATCGATTTCAACACGGGCAAGGGTAAGCTCAATAGATGCTTCCGCCCCGGAGATGCCGGCGTGCATAACGGCAAGCGAAATTGTTGCGACCAAGCTAAACATCACAAAGGAAAGCACCACTTCTATCAAAGTATCCCCTTTTTTAGACTTTAGCCGTGACATGGGTTTCCTCCCTCTTTGTCAGTACTTTCATTTAGTTTCACGGCCGAGGCGTTTTGACCACCAGGAATAAATTCGACATACTTTTTCAGATTAGAAATTGAAACATAGAAATCGTCCGAGCCGATACAAAAACCAGTATTTTCTGGGACAGTATCAGGATTATCTTTTTCTCTTTGTTTTTGGTCTCTAATCAATTGAACTGGGGAATACTTTTTAACTAGGTCTTTATACTCTAATGAATCTTTACTAAGCTCACCACACCCGACGTTGTTACTGCTGTTATCATCAAAATCTTCAATAAATTGCCAGTCATCAGCACTAGTTGAGCTAGGGCTTTCATAGAAGAAGGTGTGGACATTCCCAGAGGCTGGGGAGCGGACAATCATTACCATGCCTACAAAATCATCGCCGGAATTTCTAGAGGTATTACCCCCAAAATTGGCGGTTTTAAAAAGCGCTCCCCAGTTTGGTTCATAAGTAGTTTGCGCAGCGGCCGGGGAAAGTTTGCATGCCATAGTTGCATTGAAGTTGTTGATGTTATTATTCAAATCCGGAATAGCGGCAAAAATATCGGCACGAACTTCTTCAAGCTGATCTAAAATATCCTCCTTATTTTCAATTTGTTTTAGCTCGGTGGTTTCTACTTCTTTACCGTCGACTATCATTTTTTTAAGGTCGTTAGTCACAACATCACCTACCACATCGAAAACGTGGACCTTGCCATCTTTGGCACCGAAATAAAGCGCTTTCCCGTAAATCGCACAGTTAGTACGACCAGGCTCGACGTCCTCCGCCGTCACATTACTACTGTTGACAGTGTTATTTGTAAAAAGTTGCTTGCCGGTTTTAGGAGTGGCAGTTTCGCTCAAATTCGTAGCGCCGTAAATCGTGCAATATTCCCTGGCACCCTCAATCCCTTCCCTGGCATTTTCAGTGTTCAGAGCAACCGTATAAACATCGCGGAGGTAGTCGGCGATTTCGGTGCTGGCAGTTTCATAGCGGCCAGTGGCGATACGGCTACCAATACCAATAACGACACTCATGAAGAGCAAGGTCGAAATCGCCACAACTAGTACTACTTCAAGAAGGGTGAAACCAGATTTCACTTTTTCCATCAAAGACCCTCGACGTTAAAAAGACTTTCAAGGACAACGGGCTCAGACTCTTTCTCGGGTTCTACTTCAGGTTCTTCCTCGACAGGCTCCTCCGTTTTGAAATCTTCCGGCGCGATAGTACCGTTATCAAGTCCGGCGAAATAATCAGCAATTTTCTCATCAACAATTTTTTGGCGATATTCGGTAGCCATTGCGTCATCATTTAGGCGCTCATAAAGATAAATGTAAGTCGTATAAAGATAGTACTTTGCATCAGGTGGGATGTTTTCATCTACATCGCCGAGAACCTGGAGGCCAGAAGATGGATCGCCGGTTTTGCCATAGAAAATCGCGAAGTCAAGCATAAGATTGAATTTCTGTTCTTTGTCATTTGAGGCGGCGATTTGGGAAACATAATAAGCAACGGCTTCGTTGTACCCGAGATTATTAGTACCATCATCTTTCTCAAGAAGTTTGTAAGCATATTCTTCAACCTGAGAAGTAGTGGCGCCATCTTTTATAGATGGATATTTTTTACCGCCGAAAATCAAATTGACAACTAAAAATACAAAAACCAGAGTCACTGCCGTGATAAACAGGGCAGGGACGGTATAATCTTTCTTTACCGCACCTTCCTTCATACTGTCTATTATATCATAAGCGGCTTAAATCTGGCAAGATTTAAACCCCGAAAAGGAAAGACATCCACTTTTCAAAATTGGTGCGAGTATCTTCTTCGGTCTCTACTGCTACGATATTATCTTTATGCTTGGTTTTGGCACGCTCAGTGTTTTTTGGAAGATAAACTAGAGTTTCGCCTTCTAGAGATTTATTCTGTTTGGCACGAGCGGAGAGCTCTTGATATTCTTCGGAGGCAAGATATTCATTTTCAAGTTTAGCACTTTCTACTTCAAGTTTAGTTAGTTCAAGTTCCTTGCGGCGGGAGGCAAGGCGCTGCTCTAGCTCCCAGTTTCTAGTAACAGATGAGATCGTTCCCCAAACGCAGGCGAAAAAGAAAAGCAGAGCCACAGCAAACAAAAACCGGTCCAGCGGAAAATCGTGTTTCAGATTATATTTAGCTTTCCTGATTTTGTCTTTCATAGACATAACTATTATAGCATATTCGTTTTACTTTTAGGGGGAGGGATGGTAGAATAAAAAAGGCGGGGGCATAGCTCAGTGGTTAGAGCAGTCGGCTCATAACCGATTGGTCGCTGGTTCGAACCCAGCTGCCCCCACCAGGTTTTATCTAAGTCGGCTTTTTCGCCGATTTTTTAGTAGTAAAATTCTGTTAAGTACCCTCTAATTCCTAGTATGCTATTTTGCATTGATTTTGCACGAAAAATGTGCTTTGGAAGCACATTTTTACCCCTATAAATTCATCTGTTAATACCCTAAACAACTTTGATCGCTTTAAATCTCAATATATATTATTTTTTTATGCCTAATATACGCCGATATTCATCCTGAGATACGATTTCCGACTTTGGAACTAAATCTGTAAATATGATGCCATTAATATGATCAATTTCATGTTGTAAAACATGAGCCAAAAAACCATCAACTACATCTTCATGTTCTTTGCCGACTCTATCTAAATACCTTACGCATATTCTTTTATATCGTGGCACTTTTGCGTAAATTGGGTTAGACTCATCGTCCAATACACTACAGCAACCCTCCCACATAGGTTCTTTTTCGCCGTATACGTTCTCAATCTTTGCGTTATAATAAACCTTAGTAAAATTTTCTAAATTCGGACGATTCGGCGTAGGGCGTATCATAACTACACTGATAGCGACTGGCTCACCAATCTGTATAGCACTCATGCCTACACCATACTCCCCAGATTTTATTGTTTCATAAATATCATTTACTAAATCCTCAATCTTTTTAGATTGAATCTCTGATGATTTCAGATCCCGGCTCTTGTCGCGTAATTTTTTATCAGGAGTAGTCAATACCTTTCTTATCATTATCTAATAACCTCTATTTCATTATATCATAGTCGCAGTTTAATCTTACTTGCATGTTTTCTCTATACAGTGTTAATGCCTGAACAATTCGCCCCCACCAAACGGTTTATAAAATCATTTTTATCTATTCCGCAATCTGTAAATATCTGTTAAATCCCTCGGAAAAATAGAGGGCTATTTTTATGCCGTTTTTATAACAAAAACGTGTCGAAAATTGTAATTTACCTCTATAATTTCAGCTGTTAAATCCCCAACAATTTGGTCAAAATATTTACGCATAGAAAATGCCGCCAGTATACTGGCGGCTGAGAACCCTTTCGGGCGGTGAAAACGATATTTCATCTTTTTCTATTTTTTTCCAGATTGAGCAGTACTACTCTGCAAAGCTCTTTTGCAATCTGAATGATTGTATAGGCAAGTATAAAACATCTTCGCATTTTCTTCTGATGATATGATCATAGTCATACGTTCATCCAAAAATGTTTTTTCACTTAAAGTACCACTACCGACAAAGAATATGGTTTAAGACCACTAAAGATTCCTCTCGTTTTGCCAAGCATTCCCGCTTAGACGACTTCTAATATTTCCCGCTATGACGGGAGCAATAAGAAGTTGCACTCGTCTAACGAGCTACGGTTCAGCCTTAAGACTTGTTTTCTTTTCGACTACGCATAGATTTCAGGATTCCATCCGGCTATGCCGTACGATCAACTGAGGTTATCGTATCGAGTTTCAATAATCAGTGCATGATTATCAGAAAACGCCTCTTACAAACAAACGTATCAGAATCATTCTTTTAAGTTACGCGACTCTTCGTCCCCCATAACTCGGAGTATGCTTTAATTATAGCACAGTTTAGAAAAAAAGTCAATAGTTTTTATGTTTTTTCCGACAAAAAGTCAAATATTCTCCCTATACAATGTTAAAACCTGGCTAATTGAGCCCCACCAGATTTTATAGAATCCCGATTCGCAATGATTGAGGCTGGACTAAAGGCGAAAGACTACTTAGACGTGATCAGGCATTATTCCGAGTATAGGTCAGTGATAGAGGCAAACTTCGGCTCGATAGGTAATTTCATGGAGGTATTTAGGTGCGACTCTTAGATTATGAATGTCAGACTATCTTTTGGAGCGAGTTTCACGATTTTGTACTTGATAATTAGAAAGGTGAAGATTTGCAGTATTACCTGCGAATTACGGATTAATAAAGTGCTTATTTTGTGATATAATTGAAAGAGTTAATTGAGGTAATACTGTTATGGCTGATGATTCTACTTCTGTTGAAAAAAACCAAGAAAAAGATTTTGACCAGTTTTATACTAAAGACTCTATTGCGGAAGAGTGTCTTGCTGATTTGATAGATACCCTTAAAAATAATTCGGGCTATGACTTGAGCAAGGTCTGCTTCTTAGAGCCATCGGCTGGTGGCGGAGCGTTCCTACGAGCACTCGATAAAGAGAATTATAATGACTATTATGCTTGCGATATTGACCCAAATGACAAAAAGGTAATTAAACACGATTTTCTAAATGACGATATTTCTGACGATTTGCCAGACAAGCAATCGGTAGTTGTTATTGGGAATCCTCCATTTGGTCGCAGAGCTCGTATGGCGGCAGCTTTTATTAATAAGGCATTAGATTATACAGAAACAGTAGCTTTTATCTTGCCGCTTCAATTTCAAAAGCACTCTGCCCAGAACAAACTTGTCAAACAAGCAAGGTTGGTCTTTGAAAAAACCCTAATTCCGGACGCCTTTGTATTTAACGGCAAATCATATGTCGTTCGTTGTTGTTTTCAGATTTGGACTACTCGCAATTTTGGCGAAGACCTAAGGTTGAGAAGTTCCCCAATCACTAAACACAAAGATTTTGATATGTGGCAATACAATAACACTAGAGAAGCTGAGAAGTATTTCGACAAAGAGCTTTACGGGTGGGACTTTGCTATACCTAGACAAGGCTATAAGGATTACACATTAAAGGAGACCGACCCTGATAAAATGGATCATCACACCCAGTGGATTTTCTTTAAGGCAAAATCACCAGAAGTTTTGGAACGCTTAAATCAAATCGATTACGACAAGCTTTCAAAAAAGAATATTTCAATTCCTGGTTTTGGCAAAGCCGATGTGATTAAGGAATACGAGGCTATGTTTGGCGATAAGCCACTCTTCTTCCTTTAGGTGCCTTGTTAGATTGCTAGTCAGTTCAACTATAATAGGGCTATATTGTTATTATTTCTTTCTAATCCAAACATTCCAGCTTGGAGAGTTTACCATGTACTTTGAGCGAATCTTGATATTCGTTCCTTTTACCTTGAAATCATTTTTGTTATTAAGGACGAATTTTATTTCTATGCCAGTCTCATTATTGGCCACGAACACGTTTACTCGAGATTTATCGTCTTTTATATTAATCGGATTAACTTTGCTCACTACCCACTCGCCAAGCCCCTTTACAACTGGTGTTGCTTCTACAATTTTGGAACCGTTTTTGTCGGTTTCAAATCGCATATAGTTATCAGCCTTACTCTCATAACTACCAGAGTTATTAAGTAGGTAATCTTCCATAAAAGATTGTTCGGATTCGGTTAGAGTATAGTTTTTAGCCGACATTTCAGCGTTAAAAATATCTACCGCATGATTTAAAGCTGCAGATGACCTGTATGCTTGCTTTGATAAATCTGGGTACTCATTGACGGTAAGCGTTATCCATTGTTTACGAGTATCCGTTGACAAAGTTTTTGTAAATATGTCTGTCCCAAAAATCTGCGAAAAACTTCCCATGCCAGCCGCCTTGTCGGTATAACTCCCAAATTTGACCTCGATTATAATGCGCTCTTTCGTCCTACTGTTTATACAATATAAATCAGCACCATCCTTGTTGTCGTTTGATGACGCCTTTAGTGAATCACAAATAAAGCCATATTTTGCCGACACAGATTCTCGTATCGTTCTCGAAAACTTGTCTAACATTTTTTCAATTTGAGTAGCATTTTTGCCCCGAAATATAATGTTTCTAAAGCTATCTTGGATAGTTGCAATTCTTAAAGCACTTCTCCTAGCATTTCCACAAAGCCCCTCTTCGGCATATCTCGTACATTGGTCAACATCAGCCATTGTTTTTCTCGCTCTCTTCCGCCTTTAGCTTTTCATATTGCTTTGACCACGTCTTTGGTGGTTGCGTACACATTCCGTCTGCTCTACAAAAGGCACAAAAATCTGTGCCATTGAACTTACATATATCAGGGTTAGCAGCTCTACACCCAAGAGTTTTTTCAGGCGTATCTTCTTTATTTAGTGGGGCTCTAAAGCCAACATGCTTCGAATTTGCCATAGTATTTAGTCTTCTCTATATTATAACACATAACCACCTCTTTTGGAAGTGTGCCTCAAAAAACCAGCCCATCAGGACTGGTGTTTTTGTAGAGATTTTAAGTTATTTATCTAGACTTCTTCCCAAACCCTAATCAGTTCATCAAGTGTTTCAAGCCTTACCTTAGATTCTAAGTCCATAAGGCTTTTATGTCTGTTCCATGAACTTCATTCTCGGTGATACACTTATAGCGAGGAGGTCCTTTTGCGTCTAGATATTTCATTAGCACTAATTTTTCAGCTTCGCTCGCCCAATAGGCGCGCTTCAACTAAAGAAAATGCCCATCTGAGCAATTTTAGCTCTGAATGGAATCTACCCTACTTGTTCCTACTACAATTTATCAACCCATCGATGTTGTGGTTGGCGAGGATTTTGACTTCGCCTTTTTCGTTGGTGATTTCGGTGGTCTTTAGACCGATGTTAGTAACTGTGCCTTTGAAGCCGTCGGCCTGGGCGATGACAGTGTCGCCGACACAGAATTGATTTTCGGCGATAATCGCGATCCCAGCGATAAAATCTTTTATCATATCCTGGAAGGCGAGGCCAATGACGGCAGTTAAAATCCCGAGCCCGGCGAGTAGAGAAGTGACATTGACGCCAAGAATAGACAAGATGACCAGCAAGATGATAATGAGAAACAGATATCTCAAAATACTGGAGAGCATCTGGGAAATAGTCTTGATGCGCTGCCTTTGGGCAAGGCTGGCTTTTCGGCCGCCAGCCTTTTCAAACGTAACCTTTAGAACTCGCCTTAAGATGAGATAGACAGCCAAGATGAACAGGATGTAGAGCGCAGAATTGATGAGCTTTTTTAGGCTGATTTCTGTGCCGAAGAAGTTAAGATTCATCTTAGGCCTCAATTAAATCTGCGCTATTAGTATCGTAATCGGAGAGCGAAGCCTTTTTGATGGCTGGGTCTTCATAGGTGTTGTAATAGTAAGTGTTGGTAGCGGTAGAGAAGCCACCAGTATAGACAGTCTTCTCAAAATCGCCGGTAGCCATAGCGGCGGCACCGTCGATCATCGCTACGCCAGTAAGAGTGTGGAAGAGACGAGAAACGTTTTCTTCTTCGGTAGATTTCACCGGGTAGTGAGTGTTGAGATAAGCTACACGGACGAAGCGAGACGGAGAATAATAGTCGCCTGGAAGGCCACGCATCAGCGAGCCGGAACCAAAGGCGGTCATCTCGGCTTTGCCCCAAGTAACTTTTTCTGGCTGAGGGCTCGAGAGATTCATATAGTTTCTTAAGTTCTCCTTGTGCCAGCCGTAACCTGGTTGATTGGTGAGAACATCCACATCGTTATGGAAAATCTGGAGACCGTCTTTTGTATATTCTACAACAATGCTACGATTCTTGTCGCCTATAATCCAGTGGAGCATAGAAACTGGGTATTTGTCGTTGATTGGTTTGGCGACAATTGCGACATTCCCTAAAGCATTTTCGACTTCATCAACATTAGCGAAATTCATCGCAACCCAAAGTGGGAATTCATAGGCAGCGACATTAGTCTTACCATCTACAGCATTTGGTTCATACTGGGCATAGCCCGGGAAGTTAAGGCCAGCGATAGCGAGGCCGGCTTCGTTGCCACAGTCAAAATAGAGTGGGACATTTTCCTGAATAATACCCATGCCAATGAGGGCATATTTTGGAGCCATATCACCCAGAAAAGCAGAGTGATAATTGTAGCCCTTAGGAGTAATTACGATTTTTTCACCGTAACCAACGGACCAGTCCAAGTTGCGACCAAAATACATATTACCTTTGTCATCACTGAAGCGTACACCTGTACACATAGTAATATCCTCCTTATGTTTATACTATTATAACACAAAAAGCGGCCGGGATTCGCTCGGCCGGCCACTTTTTTATGTATTCTAATTATTTCTTCTTGGAAAGAGTCAAGAAACCGTTTCTTGGGTTTTCATTGACCTGGCGATCATCTGGAAGGTCACAAGGAGTACCCTTGCCACCGTCTTCAGTCTTGGTGAAGAAGTAAATAGTCTGTGGCTTGCCACCGCGAAGAGTGACTTCAGACTTTCTAAGATAATAAGTAATTCCTTTGCTGTTGACATGCTTGTAAGCCATGTTTCCTCCTTAATTGTTTGTACTCTTATCTTACCGCCTCTAGTAATCTCTGTCAAGTATTTTTAGGTGAAATTGTAAATTTCACCTAAAAATACTTGTAGCGTCCCAAGGGGGCTGTCAAGAGTTTTTAAAGTAAAGTGTAAATTTTACTCCGAAGATTAGGGCAATCTTTAAGGTTATCCAGATGAAGAAGCGGATGATGATAACAAGGGCGAGGATAAGAACGACGAGCATCATAATGCCGGCGGGAGTGAAGGAGAAAATTGGAGAAATGAAATCGTAGCGATAGAGCGCAGTGGAGGGAAGATCTACTTTGATATCAGATTCGATGGTTTCCGAGGTGGGGAATTTGGCGAGCTCATTTTGATAGCAAGCAATATAATCAGGAGTGTTCCAGTCCCAACCATATTCGTGTGCCAGTGGTTGGCAGACTGCCATCGCCTGGGCATAGATATTACCGTTGGGGTTAGCGTAGACCCCGGCCTCCTCTTGGGCTTTCATCTTCAGAGCGGTGACAGCGCGCTCGTATTCTTTAGCAAGGTAAATCTCACCCGAACCAAAATATAAAGTGTAATTCCCGTTTCTTTCTTCAATATTAATTATATTGTGAGTGTTGGTGAATCTCTTAAGCTCGTTTAGGGCATCCTTGATTTTTTCAGGGTCACCTTCTTTATCGGCGGCAACCACGGCATTTTTCAAATCAATCATTTTAATGTGGTCAAAACGAAAAAGTGTGGCAGAGATAAAAACGAGGGGAATCAAAAGCAGGGCGAGTTGCCAAGTTTTAACTTTCCGGGACTTTAATCTCTTTTTACCCACCATATCTGGTATAATTATATCATATGAATATATATATTGCGGGAATTTCAGGAACTGGGATGGGGCCGCTGGCTTTAATGGCAAAGCGAGCCGGATTTTCAGTTTTTGGTTCAGATTTACACGAGGGGGCAGTAGCACCAGAATTATACAAGGAAAATATCCCGGTAAAAATCGGGGTCCAGGATGGAAAGTTTCTGCAGAAATGTTTTGATGAAAACGGAGTGGATTGGTTTGTACATACTTCAGCAATGGGGGAGGACGCGCCAGAGCTGAAACTAGCGCGCTCGCTCGGGATGCGCGTTTCAAAAAGAGATGAGTTAATTGCTTATTTAGTAGAAAAGTTGGGTTTGAAAATGATAGCAGTAGCCGGCACGCACGGCAAGACCACCACTACGGCGCTGATTACTTGGGCTTCTCTAAAGCTTGGGCTTCCGGTATCTTATCTGGTTGGGTCTACTTTGCCTTTTGCCGAGGCCGGGTCTTACACTGATGATTCAGAGTTCTTAATTTATGAAGCAGATGAATATGATCGCAATTTCTTAAAGTTTTATCCGTGGCTTTCGGTGATTACAACCGTCTCTTACGACCACCCGGATATTTACCCGACAGTAGAGGATTACAAGGCTGCCTTTGAAAAATTTATGAGCCAAAGCGAGCAGGTAATCCGCGAGCCGGTCGATGGAATTTCGGGCCTAACACTCGCCGGGGAAAAGCGAAGATATGATGCTAAGCTCGCAATTTCGGCGGTACTTTTGATGTGTGAGGAAGTAGGAAAAGATGTTTCTATCTCTGAAGTGGTTGAAATTATGAACGAGTTCCCTGGTGTGGGCAGGAGATTTGAACGTATCCATCCTGGAGTTTATTCAGATTATGGGCACCACCCGGAGGAAATTGAAGCTACGGTTGAAATCGCACGCGAGGAAGCCAAGCGAACTGGGTGTAAAGGAGTGGTAGTAGTTTATGAGCCACACCAGAATACTCGCCAGCACGAAGTTTTGGCTGGTTACAGGAAAGTGTTTGAGGGAACAGAGCATATCTTTTGGTTACCGACTTATCTGACGCGTGAAAATCCAGATTTGAAAGTACTTACCCCGGTAGAATTTATTGCTAGGCTATCTAACTCTGCTAACGCCGAGCCGGCTGAAGTGGGGAGAGAACTAAAAGAGAAGCTCGACAAATATTTAGCAGACGGATATTTGTTACTCTTTATGTCGGCTGGCCCGCTGGATGGTTGGGTTCGCGAGCAAAAGTGGGAAAAGATAGACGTGTAAGGCGTTTGGCAACCCACCGAAGAAGAATAGCGAGACAAGGAAAGCAGCTGATGCTCCGATGAGGAGAGGGTTTTTGGAGAAATCAGAAAGGCCGAAAGCAAGAGTAGCTGCGAAAATAACGACGGCAAGAATTAGGCCAACTAGACCGAGTTCTAGCAAAGTGCTGGCATATTGATTTTGGACGATTTCTTTAGGGGTGCCAAGTTCCGAATCTTTTTCAAGTAATTTGATACCGGCGGAACCGAGCCCAGTGCCAAAGAGAAGATTTTTTGGACTGTCGTTCCAAATATCTAGAGCATCTTTCGTGAGCTGGGAGCGGAAGGCGGTGGACTGCTCGACATAACCAGAAAATTTGGAGCTAGTATCTTCAGACTGGGCGGGAGTTTCCGTTTCTGGCTTAGTTTCCTCGGGTTTTTCTTCAGGCTGGTTTTTAAGCTCGGTCGGGCGAAGGTCGACTTTGCCGAGTGAAAGTTGGTGAATGGTTTTAGTAACACCGGTCCAGAAAGTGTCTTTCGTTGGAGATACCTGTGCAAGTGCGCCCTGGGTGGTAAGAGAAATTAGAAAACCGGCAAGAGTGATGGGGATGAGTAGCCAAGTGGTTTTATTTGACTTTTTTCCATTATATTTTATAACAGGGAATCGCAAGATGAAGATAATAGCGAGCCCTATACCGAAGGCATAAATAGCCCCCCGAGACATAGTAAGGAAGAGCGTTGCAATTAAAAAGATGGTAATAATAGTTTGAAGATATTTTTTCTTAAATAAGAGTTTTTCTTCGTAAATTAAGTTGTAGATGGATAGGAGCGCCGGAACGAGGAGAAGGTTGCCCATAAATTGAGGCTCAATGGCAAAGCCGTTTGGATGAGGGAAACCAAAAGCATCGTAAACACAGCCTTCGCAAAGACCGGTGGAAGTGCGGGGAACACCCAACACGTCCAGCAAACATTGGAGCCAGCAGAAAGCCGAAATAATCACGGCGGCTTGGACAAGGTAGCGGCGGAGAGTATTTTTTAGGGAATCGTTCTGGCGGAAAATGAGATTTATCTCTAGAGCAACATAAATTAAAATACCAAGCAGACCAGTGGTGAAGACGGCGCGGAGATGATTAGGGGACCAGATAGCTGAAAGCCCAGCATAGAGGGGAAACAAGACAAAGGGAATCAATCGCTTGCCATAATATTTGAAAAAGTTTTTTAAGTCAGCAAGGGAAGTTAGTGCGAAAATTAGAAGATAAATCTCGGCAATAGAGAACTCAAAGTTCATAGTCTCTGAGGAGCCAAGCGAAATAACCGGATGATAAGAAAAGAACAGCGCTAGCGGGAAGAAGTAGAGAAGTACGGTGAGTAATTTATTTATACGACTAACCGATTTTTTCATCTATAAACTCCTTCATTTTAGCTTTGAAAATCTCAGTATCAAAGGGAAGCGCAGAGTCGGAGATTTTTTTCGCAAGGAAACTTTTCTTGTCTTCTTTTAATTTGAGGAACTCTTCAATGGCGGCCGCCAGAGAATTAGTGGTTTGCTCGTTAAAGAACAGGCCGTTTTCTTTGTCTTTAATATAATCAAGCGCGCCACCTTCTTTGTAGGCAATAACTGGACAACCGGCGGCAAGAGCCTCAACCGGAGCGATACCAAAGGGCTCTTTACTTGGGAAAAGATAGGCCGCAGCATTTTCAAGATATTTTTTAAGACCTTTCTGATCCATTTTCGGTAGGAAAATAATATTTTTATGATTTTTAGCAAGACGCTTTAACTTTTTTTCTTCTGGACCTTCACCAATCAGGATGAGTTTTTGGTTGGTTTTAATACAAGCTTCTATGGCGAGGTCTAGCCGTTTCCAGTTGACAAATCGCGAGGTTGTTATAAAATAGTTTTCCACCGTTTCCCTATTTGACTTTTTACGCAAAAATGTTTTAGTATCAACTGGGGGATAAATAATGGTTGCTTCCCTCTTATAAAAGCGCTTAATTTCCTCTTTGGCATATTTTGAAATAGTGACATAATAATCTGGACGCTTTGAAGCCGCGAGGTCGCGCTTTCGCATTGGTTTTACGAAAATTTTAAGGCCCAGGCGAGCGAGTGGATTTAGAAAGCCAAAGCCCGGGTCTTTCATATAATCATCGTAGAGCCCCCAGTAGTATTGGGTGGGGACATGACAAAAGCAAATGTGTTCGGTTTTGTGTTCGGTTTGTTTTCCACCGCCTGTGTAAACTCCTTTGGCTTCGGCGCCAGTGACAGAAATTACCAAATCATAATTTGTAAGGTCTAATTTTCTAAACCAACGCGAGCGCAGAGGGCCAATAATTTTTCTAGTGCAGTTTGGGAAATGTTGAAGGTAACCGGTTTTTACCTCGGCATCTTTGAACCAATCAATTCCCCTCTCATTATATTTTGAAGTATAGATAGGGGCGTCCGGAAACATCTTGTGGAGCTCTAAAAGCACACGTTCGGCGCCACCGACGTTTACCAACCAATCACAGACTAAAGCCACCTTCACTTAGCGCCCCTGCCGGTTAGGACTACGGCGACGGTTCTGAAGAGAATTTGGAGGTCGAGCCAGAAGGACCAGTTTTGGATATAGTAAAGGTCTAGGGCGCGGCGTTCTTCAAAGGAAATATCGCGGCGGCCCGAAACTTGGGCAAGGCCAGTAAGGCCGGATTTAACGGAAAGTAAGAGCGAGCGATCGCCATAGTCGCGCAATTCCCCAGGTACAAGTGCGCGAGGACCGACGAGCGAAATGTCGCCTTTTAGAACATTGATTAATTGCGGGAGTTCATCTAGGGAGGTGCGGCGAAGGAAATGGCCAATTTTAGTAACGCGTGGGTCATTTTTAATGTAATCCCCTCCCGCGCGGTATTTTTTGATTAGCTCCGGCTTGCCCATTTTCTCAAAAGCTTCTTCGGGGGAAAGCCCAGAAAACTCTGGCTTCATAGAACGGAATTTATAAATTTTGACTTTTTTATTGTAACGACTGAGGCGGTATTCAGAATAAATCGGGGAGTGTTTGAAATCGGAGAATTTCAAGATGAGCCAAAGGATAATCATTGGGATAAGAGCAATGATGGTAGCAATGAGGCCAAAGACAATATCCATAATACGTTTGCCGATGCGAGCGGCACCAATTAGAGGGGTAACCTTAACAAGCATAGCCGGCGTATCGCCAATGAGCTCAATGTCGCCGATGTGCGAAGAAAGGCTAGATTCAGTAGGCACAAAATAATATAATATATGGTGCTTAATAGACTCTGTGTAGATATACTCAGCTTTATATTCATCAGTCTGGAAGATAATGTCTGGGTCGGTTTTTTCGAGGGCGGTTTGGAGAGAAGTAAACTGATATTTTCTGAGCTCCTCTGGGACGAAGCTATTGCCGGCGACGATTCCCTTTAGTCTGAAACCATCCTCTGGAAAATCAACAAAGTGCTCAATCAGACGCTCGGTATTTTTGTTGTTACCGATGACGATGACTTTGAGACCGGTGGTAAAGCGAGCACTAGCAGAACGACGAATTTGACGAATAATTAGACGAATTGCTACGAGCGTAATAAAGCAAAAAACCAACGACCAAAGTGCTACTGCGCGGCTAGCAAAGAGCGAAGTTTTGAAGAAAAACTGATAGGCAATCAGCACCATCGTGCCGAGAACAGAGGCGATAAAGGAGCGGATAATTTCCGGGAAATGGGCGCGCTTGTTATAGACTCGCCGGCTATAAAGACCGAGTAAACCCAAAATCACCCACCAAGCCGGGATGATAATAAGCCCAGTGAACAAAATATCCCAAGCGGTCTTTTCAAAATAGAATGGGCGCGAGTCAAGGTTGATGCGGACAAAATAAGCAAACAGAAAAGAGGCCATAATTGCGAGTGCGTCGCCGAGCATCAAACAAAGTACATAGACAAAACCAGGGTACTTTTTCATACCTATATTATATCATATTTTATATGTTATAATAGGGGTATGAAGATTTTAGTTACTGGAGGAACGGGGTATATTGGCTCGCACACTGTGGTAGAGCTAATTAACAATGGTTATAAAGTGGAGATTTTAGACAATCTCTATAATTCTAAGGAAAGTGTCCTGGATAAAATTCAGGCGCTCACTGGGGTTAGGCCAGAATTTCATAAAGTAGATTTATTGGATTATCCTGCAACGCTTGAGGTGCTTTCGCGGGGATTTGATACAGTAATTCATTTTGCCGGGCTTAAAGCGGTGGCGGAAAGTGTAGAAAAACCATTGTTCTATTATGAAAATAATATCGTAGGGACGCTAAATTTACTTAAAGCAATGAAAGAAACTGGTTGTAATTCCCTGATTTTCTCGTCTTCAGCAACAGTGTATGGCGACCAGGGTGTGGCGCGACTTGATGAAACTATGGAGACCGGGCGTGGAATTACTAACCCGTATGGACAGACTAAGTTTATGATCGAGCAGATTTTAAGCGATGCGTGCGTGGCAGATTCTGGGCTTTCAGTAACGCTACTTCGTTATTTCAACCCGGTAGGTGCACATCCATCTGGCTTAATTGGCGAGGACCCAAATGGCCGTCCAAATAATTTGATGCCAATTGTAATGAAGGTAGCAACTGGTGAAATTCCAGAGCTTTCGGTTTATGGTGATGATTATCCTACGCCGGATGGGACTTGTATCAGAGATTATATCCATGTGGTGGATCTCGCTAAGGGTCACCTGGCGGCGCTTACGCATATGAGCGCAGGTTGCTCGGTTTATAATCTTGGTACAGGACGCGGGACTTCAGTGCTAGAAATGATTGCTGCGTTTGAAGAAGCAAGCAAAAAGAAACTCCCTTATAAAATTGCACCGCGACGTCCGGGTGACTTGCCAGAACTTTGCGCAGTACCAGACAAGGCGATGCGGGATTTGGAATGGAAAACCGAGCTGACCGTAGCTGATGCGATGCGCGATACAATCAACTATTTGGTGAAGACAAATAGTTTGCTCAAGATATAGTTCAAAATAATTACAACTACTTGCGCAGCGGTTTTAGCAACCAATTCATTCATATGCATTGCTTCAATGGTGAGATTTAAGAGTAGAATTTCAATGCCAAGAGTAGCAAGGCGCGCGAGCACAAATGTGATAAATTCTTTAGTAGATTCTCTCTTAGTTTTGTTAGCGGTTTTAAAGACAAAGAATTTGCTAGAGATATAAACGAAGATAATGGTGATAACCCAAGCAGCAACGTTGCTGATTGTAATGTCGAAGTTCAGTGCCCTGGCAAGCGTGAAGGTACCAACATTGACTACTGTGCCAAAAGCGCCAGTGATGACGTAGTTGATAATTTCTTCGTACTCTTTGTAGAGAGCCCAGAGTTTCTTTAACATAATTATGCTTAATTATAGCCCATTTTTTCGCACAAGTCTAGGGCGTTCTTGACGCAGAGATCCATATCCCAATAAAGGTAAGCGCCGAGACGACCACCGAGGATAAGGTTCTTATAAGTGTTTTTAACTTCCTCTAGATATTTCTGGTATAGAGCTTCTGATTCTTCATTATTTACTGGGTAATATGCTTCCCCGCCCTGCTCAAAATCGGCTGGATATTCGTGACAAAGGATAGAGACAGGCTGGTTTATGATCTCTGGATGGTGAATTTGGTAGTATTTATAATCATGAGTGCGGGTGTAAGGGACATCTAGGTCAGCCTCGTTGATGACGGCCTCTTTTTGGTCTGAATTTTCAACACGCTTTTCTTCAAATCTGAGAGAGCGATATGGGAGCGGGCCGAATTTATAATCTAAAAGCTCGTCAACTTGGCCAGTGTAAATAATAGTGGCAGTATCGCTGACTTGGTTTTCAATATCTTTGAAGGTAGTATTTAATTTAGTGGTGATGTTTTCAGAACTCAACATATTCTCTACCATTTTGGTATAACCATCTTTTGGAATACCTTGATATTTGGCAGTGATAAAATAGCGATTGTCCGTAGAATAGCGAACTGGTATTCTGGAAAGAATAGCCGCATCAAGATTTTTAGGATCAGTGTTCCATTGTTTCCTAGTATAGTTTTTGAGGAAGGCAGTGTAAAGTTTTTCGCCAACTAGAGAGAGGCCTTTTTCTTCAAAATTTTTGGGGTCCTTGATGCCGGTTTTTTCAGCTTCGCTTTTGATAAATTTTTCAGCTTCTTCTGGGCCGAAATTAGTACCATAGAGAAAATTAATCGTATTAAGATTAATCGGCATGGGATAGAGCTTGCCATTATGACGAGTGTCTACAGTATGAATGTAATTATTAAATTCCGTAAATTTAGTGAGGTAATCATAGACCGCTGGGAATTCTGTGTGAAAAATGTGCGAACCATAGTCGTGAACTTCAATACCGGTTTCTTCATCAAAATGAGAGTAAATGTTACCAGCAATGTGGTCGCGTTTCTCAATGACAAGTACTTTATTTTTTCTAGCAAGATGCTCGGCGACTGTCGCACCAAATAAACCTGCCCCCACCACGATATATTTATAATCTCTAATTTCCATATGGCTATTATACCATATATTGACTTTTTATTCTGTTTATGCTATAATATATAATTATGTCAAGTGGGCATACTTGTGATAAAAGGTGTAGAAAAACCAGGGCGGCAGTTGAGAGTGCTTTGTATGATTTTTACGGGAGCCATTCTCATTTTGAAAGGTTGCCCGTAACAAAACTTTGTAAGGTGGCAAAAGTCTCCACGCCAACGTTCTATCGACACTATAAGGGGGTACACGACGTGGTGCGAGCAAAGGACCGCAAAATGAGTGTCAAACTAAAACGAAGGCTTGGAGACGAAAGCCTTTTAACTACCGGGCTCGTTAGAGCCTTTAGTTTTGTGAAGGAAAATGATGATTACTATGTAATTAATTTTCTCCAGCAGTACGAAAAACCTTTCGAAAATTTAGCACGAATCCTAGAGCCAAAAATTTTAGAGTTTGTAAAGTTAGAGAGAAAGACCAGAAGATCCGTGGAGACTGACCAGAGAATCTGCTCTGAAATTGAGCATTATTTAATTTTTGAAATCAAGTGGTGGATTGAACGAGACGCCTGTGATTTTGAAAAATCAACTGAACGGATAAACGCGGTGATATTCTATTCTAAGTGCCGAATTTACGAAATGGAGGAAAAGCTTCGTAAAAAACGGTAACTTTACGGACAGAGATTATCCCTTTAAGTCGCGAGACAAGCCGCCATCAATGCCACGAAATTTTAGAGCTTTACAAGTTTCCCTAAAGAGCGAACCGCACATATCCACTACAGTAGCACGCCACTTGGTGCGTTCTTTTAGTTGGTCTTCCAGACAAATGAGAGCCGGAGTATAAATGATGATTAGGCCATTTACGAAACCTTCTAAAAAACGTTCCGTGAAACTTGGGCCAGGGATTTCTTCAAAATCATATTCGCCTTCAGAAATCTCTACACCAAAACATTCGGATTTCATTTTTTGGTAACGGGACATCCGTCTTACCGTGTGCGGGAGCAATATACGCACAGTATGTTCTTGTTTTATAACCCTACTTAAATTTTGGCCATAGCCAACAAACTCCTGCTCTGGGTATTTATCCTTTAGAAATTGGATGCTTGATAGCGTCATTTCTGGTTCGCAAAGCACAATAGCGTCGACTTTGCCAATGTATGGCAAAAGTTCTTCCTCGGTTTGTTCCCTAATAGCCGATTCAGTTTCGCCAATAATTTGCCTGGCTTTTTCGCTTCCTACTTTAGTAACTTCCACTGGAAGATTATCTTCAATCATATTACCGATAATGTCTTCGCTGGTTTTATTACCAAAGACCACTACTTGTTTTAACATAGTATCTCCAAATTATTTTTCTGTAGTTTTCTTTAGCTGTCCATCCAAATCAAACTACTTACGGATATCATACTACGATTTTTTGTTGTATTTTATACAAAATAAAGAGTTATGAAGTAAAGTGCTTCATAACTCTTGGTTTTTTGAAAATTAATCGTGCTGGCTAACGCTGTAGAGCAAGTAAATTTTGCCATCCGCGTCCTGGGCGTAAGACATTGCGCCACCGCCAACACCTTCTTTGGTGTCAAAGCCACCCTTGTAGAATTTGACGATGTTTTTGAGATTTTCAACTTTGCCGCGAGAAGCGAAATTATTTTCTTTGACCGCCTCGGCAACTGGAACATACTCAACCGAGCCATCTTCCATTAGGAAAAGT
This sequence comes from Candidatus Saccharimonadota bacterium, assembly GCA_030530605.1. Classification (GTDB taxonomy): domain Bacteria; phylum Patescibacteriota; class Saccharimonadia; order Saccharimonadales; family Saccharimonadaceae; genus Nanosyncoccus. Next base: position 123,967 of record JAUMUO010000001.1, on the reverse strand, counting down.
ATTCTCTCCATACCGACAGTCTGGCCGGCGCCAATAATGATGATATCGGAAATATTCTGTGGGAATTCTAGCTCGATTTCACTATTAGTTGCTTCGTCGTGGCTGGTTTTATACATAGCATTTAGGTCGGCCCAGTTTAATTTTAGTGAGGCCTTGTTTGGAGCAGTAGAACGGGACACGGCCTGGATAGCAATGGTGCCATCACTGTAGTTTAGCTCGGCGGTAGCATTATTAGCAAAGTAATTATAGTAGCCATTGCTGGCGTCATTAGCGATATTTTCTGGGTTAAAGTTAAGCGTACGGATAGCTGCTGCTGAACCTTCTGTGCACGGAGAACAATCTTTGACGACCACTTCCGGGGTTTTATTTCTTTCAATTCCCCAAAGAATACCAAAAGTAACTGCGCCGGCAACAGCAAGCACGGTAATACAGGCCATTACAATGTTGGCGATATTTAGTTTTCTTTTCTCGGTGGGGTTCAAACTAATTTGTTCCATAGAAAATACCTATTTTACTTATGCTTATATAATAGCACAAGTGGTATAAAAAATCTACTTGCGGAACTTCACAATAATAGAGGCGGGAAGAAGTTTGAAAATGTTGGTATATTTTAATTTCTTGCTAAAACTTTGGTTGCTTCTGGCGACAGCAAAAGCGTGCGAAATATGAAAACGGATCTTGAGGTGGCGAAGTAATCTTTTGTCTTTTCTAGTAACCGGACCATTTTCTTTAGCGAAGTTTTGAAAATCTTTGTAGCTATTTAACCAGTTTTTCCAAATCAATGAAGATTCACGGACGGTGCTGGTTTCGGTGCCATAGTGGTAAAGATAGGTAGCCTCCAAGACATAGCTAATTTTTAGCTCGTGATTTTTAATTAAGGTAGTGAGATAATCGAGCACAAATTTAGTATCTTCGGCAAATTTTTTGTGAGTGTCAAACTCGATATTTCCCTTTTTAATAATGTCATTTCGGAAAGCCTTGTTGGTGGCGGCATAGAGCCGGCCGTCTTTAACGTCTTGGCGAAGAATAAACGAGAGGTCGGTGTCATTTGGTTTTCTCACGACGGGTGGATTGACATAAGTGTCGTGGGACTTATCATTATAAACGCGGTGGTAACGGTAGCCACAAGAAACTAGGCCGGCGCCTTTTTCATATTCGGCGGTGAGTTTAGTGAAGTGGCTGGGGAGGATGTCGTCGTCTGAATCAATAAAGAAAACGTATTTTCCGGTGGCTTTTTTGAGAGCAAGGTTTCTAGCACTTGATGCACCTTGGTTTTTTTGAGAAAAGATATGTAGGCGCTTGTCCTTAGCGGCAAGGCCACGCAAGATTTTCAAAGAATCGTCGGTGGAGCCATCATCTACCACTAAAATCTCAAGATTTTTATACTTGTCTTTCTGGATAGATTTATAGAGCTCCAAAAATGCTTCACCAGTGTTGAAGACCGGAATAATAAGGGAAAGTAGGGGTTCATTCATAAAGATATTATAGCATATTTAATAGCTTTGGTTGATTTCGTAGACACGGCGGGAGAGGTCCGACATAATGTAGTCTTTGTCGGCACGATAACCGTTGGTGGTGAGAAGAGTGAAAATGTAGGGCTGGTCGGTTAGGAAAATTCCGGTTTCATTATAGTAGGGGCCATAGAAGCCGGCTTTGAACATAAACTGGGGATGGCCCGGAAAACTTAGCACGCCCCACCAACCGATGCGGAAATGTTCACCAAGTTCCCAACCCATTTCGAGATTGTTATAAAGATACCAAAGGTGTTTCCACTCGGCGAGTTGGTCGTCCACGGTGGTGTCGCAGAAATAGTAAGTATTCGGATAAATTGATGATGGTTTTAAGTGGTGCTTCATACCAATTTCTTCGCCGTATTTTCTCAAGTTTTCAATACCGAGTTCCTCAACTAAGGAAACGTGGGCGTCGTTTTTGCTGTAGGTGGCGGCATTAATAATGAGGGCGTTGATGTACCAGTTGAAGGTGCCAAGTTTTTCATAAGCATACATCGCATCCAGAGTTTTGACGAGCGAAGCGCCGTAATAAACGCGGTCGCCTTGATACTTGTAGGTGTAGCCAGTGGTGAGATCCATATAGCCGAAACTCATATCAAGACCAGTACTAATAATGTAGTCTTTAAGCTCATCAAAGGCAGCGGTGATATTTGCGGGCATTGAAATCAAAGGTTCTTCCGCGATTTTTTGTGGACTTGGCAGGGTCTCATCCACCTCTGATGTTTTCGTTTCTGGTGTCTGGGTCGCCGTAGGGGCGGGTGGAACTTCCTCGGTTTCTTCCGGTGTGCCTAATGGAACCGGCTCCTCTTCTTTTGGCACTGGTTTAATTAGGAAACGCCAAGCGACCGCGCCAAGAATAACGGCTTCAATTATAATCCCCACCAGAAGGATGGGGATGATTTTAGAGTGATGCTTCGGTGCTGGTTCTGGTGCGACCTGTCTAGTCTTCTCAAAATGAACCTCAATGATATATGGAAAATCTGGGTCTTTTGAGATGACTGGGATGTGCATAGGCTATAGTTATTTAATTTCTATATAATTATTCGGATTAGTGAAGTGTTCTTTGAGCATTTTAATATCAGCGGTTACACTGGCAGCATAGTCAGCGGCCGATTCGCCACCATGAGTCCATGTTTCCGAAGCATATTTTTCAGCTGCGGAAGTAGATTCGCGATATACCAAAGCTATCGAATCATCCTTGAATTTAAGGACAGCACCGCTGCAATCTGCAGTCGCATAGTCGCAATGTTCGAAAGATATTCTACCTAAATATACCGGATTCCTTATAGTATCTTCATTATAATTTGCTATAATAGTTCCCTGGGCAGGAACAGCTTGTTCGCCTGGATTATACTTGTGCCCCCAAACATATACATTGTAAAGATTGTCAGTAGCATAGGCGAACGATATTATATTTGGGATTTTAATTTTCAATTTCACCTCTAAACCATTGAGATATAGATACTTGTTTTCATCGGAAGCTTGCTGCTGGCTTTCGAGATTGCTAACATCTTCAGCAATAGCCTCTTTTTCTTCTGCTTGTTCTTCTTTCGGTTCTGGTTCAGTAGCAGTTTCATTGTTGGTTTTGGAATTGCTGGATTGAGCGTTATCGTCTATTGGCTTTATGGTGTTGTTACCCCAAAGATAGCCAATGGCAAGAGCGCCACCGATAAGTAGAAGAACAAGGATAGTGACCAAAATGCCTAGGCCAACACGCTTTTTTGGCTTTGGCTCTGCGGCCGGCTTGGTCTTGGCCGGTTCTACCACCGTTTCAGTTTCACTAATTACAATCTCATCTGGAGATTTGATGTTTGCTTTATTCTTTTCTTCATACATAGAAAATATGCCCTTTTATTATATCCCCATTATAGCATAAGTTTTATCAGTTGTCCGATTTTTTCGGACAGTTGAATCGGCTATTTTTCAGAAATAATGATATAATAGTCCAAGAAGATATCCCCGCGCTGAAAAATTATTGCAAAAAGATTCTTTCTTAATCTTCTGTCAATGTTACCCAATGGAATAAAAACGGGAGCTTGGCCTCGCTCAATTAAGAACGGGGTCGCTCCCATTGCTTATATTTTACTACACTTATTGGTGGTTTGTTAAGTAGCGGCAGATTGAAGGCTTTAGTTTATTCTATTTTTTCAGTGCGCTTGAAGGAATAAGTGCCCTTGTCGTTTTTCTCGAAAACAAGGCGATACTTGGTAAAATCTTGATAATTAGAGGCATCTATCTGGAAGTTTTGTGTTTCTTCTACGCTTGTAAACTTCTTATAAGTTGGTGAATCAATATCAAGGCCTGTATGTATAGAATAATCATTAAGATTACTTAAGCCTGTTGCTATGTATACATACACATATTTTCCTGAGAAGGTATAGCTATAGACATAGAAATCCAACATCCCTGCGACAACGGGCGAGCCGCAACCAACTGGGTTAAAGTGTATATAGGATTTATCCTTTTCACTATACACATAAAGGCTACATGCCTCAACTATCCTTCCTCTCGTTTCTTCCAAGAGCTCTGGGTTTTCACCGAATAAGTCATAATATTTTGCTTCCACTACCTCTATTGGCAAGCTCATTACATTTGAATAATAATCGTAATTCTCCACACTAAAATTAGTGGTATTTGCGCTCATCCCAACATATTTCGATGGGTTACTAGCAATCAATGATTCTGCTAGGGTGCGTTCATTTTGGGTTAATGGTTGGGCGTTGTTATTAAGAAGCAAATCTAGCACAAACCGCAATTTATCTTCTGAGCTCAGATCTTTATATGCGATTGGTCCAAGTGGCCCAGTTGAAAATGAGCCCAAACTAATAGTGCCGTCGTCTGATTTCCTGCCGTGAAGAGTAGCAACCTTATCACTGATATCCTTTTTCAAAGTGGAATCAGTTAACTCAACTTCTTCAGTAGTGGTGGTTTCAGTGGTGGTTGTAGAATTGTTAGTTTCGGTAGTGGCTGTTGGTTTTACGGTGTTGTTGCCCCAAAGATAGCCAATGGCAAGAGCGCCACCGATAAGTAGAAGAATAAGGATAGTGACCAAAATGCCTAGGCCAACACGCTTTTTTGGTTTTGGCTCTGCGGCCGGCTTGGTCTTGGCCGGTTCTACCACCGTTTCAGTTTCAC
>JAUMUO010000001.1:114554-119221 GCA_030530605.1 Candidatus Saccharimonadota bacterium | reverse complement strand
TAATTACAATCTCATCTGGAGATTTGATGTTTGCTTTATTCTTTTCTTCATCCATAGAAAATATGCCCTTTATTATGCTTATATTATAGCATAAGTTTTATGTTCGTTCTATTTTGAATGGAAAGGCAAGTGACGAAGAATGATATTGCTTTCTATAGTACGACCACAACGGATGTAGCGACGGATGCGATTTGGATTGGAGTTTTCAGCATAAATAAGATCCAAAAGTTTTGGCAGCTTATGTAATTTTAAATACTCCTTCACATAACGATTATCACGAGAAACTGGAAGATCGTGGTATTTTTCACAGAATAATCTAATATATTCGTTGCGTTTTGGATTCTTCTCTTCAATAATAACCCAAACAAGTAATGCGATAATTTGATGCGATGTCAGTGTCCCGGATACAATCTCAAACTTGCGCTTGTCACTGATTTGGCTGAGGCAAAGTTTGATAGTATCAAAGATTACAAAACGATCTTTTGAAAAAGCTTTGTGCTGAATAGAGCCTTCACGTTGAACATAATTATAGAATGGAATTGGGATATATGAAATCTTATTACAATTTGCTACTACTAAAGGAACAACTGCGTTATCCTCATTATTTTTACCGACCGGGAATCTGATGCCATTGAATAGTTCTCTTTTGTAAACTTTGTTTGCGCAAGTTGGAGCAAGTGGAACATCCATCAAGCGCAAAAGACGCTGGTTCTTTGGATGATGAACATTTTCCATTTTAGAAATTACAATTTCTTCTGGATTATGATAAAGTGCAATGTCACAATGGACGAGATCGGAGCCTTCGGAAATTAGTTTTTTAAGCATTGTTGGATAGGCATATCGTTCCATAAAATCATCCGAATCAAGAAATGCCAAAAAGCGACCACGCGCAATTTCTAGCCCGGCATTACGAGCGCTGGAAAGACCGCCGTTTTTCTGATCGATAATCTTGATGCGTTTATCTTGCTTGGCATATTCTTTACACACTTCTAGTGAATTATCAGTAGAGCCGTCATTGACTAAAATGATTTCAGCTTTCTCTGGTAAATCTATCAGCACCGAGTCTAAACATTTTGGTAAATATTTAGCTACATTGTAAACTGGAATAATAACTGAAAAGATGATTTCATCTTTAATGTGATGGCTGGAGCAAAGTTTATCGAGGTCGATAGTGTCATAATATATAAGATCTGATGAGAGATGCCATTGGTCTTGTAGAGATTCACGACGGAACTCAATCACCTGCTTGGTCTTACTTGGCAATTTAACATCCTTTGCTATACTTTCTTGGACAAACACAATTTCCTTATAGTGTGTTAGATTATCAGTGGTTTTCGAGACGCTGCCCGTGTGAGAACGGTAGTGGTTAAGTGATTCAGCGTTGTAAGCAATGTTTCCATACAAAAGGATCTTTGAATAGAAATACCAATCCCCTGCCAAACGATATTTTGTGGCATCATTTAAGTATTTAACAAATGGAATATTTTTTTGGTTTCTAAATACTACTCCACTAACATTAGTAATGGTATTGTTAATGGCAAGGTAATCCCGAATCTCAGCTTTGCCATCATTAATATAGCTTCTTCGCCAATGACCAGATCTATCATAATCAATCCACTTTTTATGATTAGCCATCTTGCGGCGCTTCTTTTCATCAATCATATCAGATTCAGCATATGATAAGATGACTTTTTTATCTTTCTCGAAAGCCAACATTACTTGTTTAAGAAAATACGGAGAGCAAAGATCGTCGGCTTCGCAAATCCAAACAAAATCACCAGAAGCATATTTGAAGGCTTTAGCCCATTGGTTAAACACATTGCCACTATTCTTTTTGTTCTTTATAAATCTGGTTTTAAGATTCGGGTGAGTGTCTTTAAGCTCTTCCAGCCTTTTTTCAATTACTTTGACGCTGTCATCTGTGGAACAATCATCTAAAACGATTAATTCATAAACTGGGTATTTTTGGTTGACGATGCTATCAATGCGCTCATTAATAAACTCTGCATAATTATAATTTGGAATTACCGCGGTGACTCTCCTTGGGTTTTCTGGAAGTTTTGAAAAATATTTTTTAATAGAAAAATTGGTGCGGCGGTGAATACGATAGAAATCATAAAGAAACAGGCCAAGACAAACAGACAAAATTATAATGACTGGGCTTAAGAACCACGGCATTAAGGGGTGAAAGAACGGAGTGACTAAATATACATATAACCCCAGGAATACTAGAATAATCCCACCATAGAAAAAGTTTTTCTTACGATATCTAAAAACACGGTCAAGACGCCGAAAAATCAACTTGCTGGCGGCCAGAGCCCCAGAAGCTAAAACTACTAGTACGACAAAATCCAAAAAACTCATAACACTTTTATTATTATATCACAGCAGATTTATTTTAGCCAATACTGCTTGCCACCAAGTAAGTCGTAGTTTAATAGTTTATAATTTTCCGTAGCTTTGCCAGTAGGATTTTTATTACCAAGAAAATAAGTAGTTAAAATCAGATTTTCTGCGCAAGCATCTTTCAGGAGCATACGTTCTGCGTTGCGTTTTAAATCTAAGACGCCATACAGAGAATTTGTAAGGCAGTTCGGCGTAGTTGTTGGAAGTGTGACATATTTTGAATATTCAGATTCCACTGGCAAGGTTTCGCTGTATTTCTTATCGGCAAAATCCCCAGTCATTTCAAAATTGGCCCAAATAAAGTAGGGGGTAAGCTGTGTAGCATCTATATTTTTCTGGTCCCCAGTTTCGCGAGTGACACCAAAAATTCCTGGCGCGTGATCGCCATAGAATAGAACTACTGTTTTCTCATCAAGCTCACTTAGCCCATTTAGAAATTCGCTAAGATAAAGGTCGGAGCGGTAGGCCGATTCTAGATAGGCCAAGACAATATCGCAGAAATTTTGGTCCCAACCCTCTGGTGAAAACTCAAAGTTGTAACTCTCTTCGTCATAATTAGACTTGTAATAAGGAGCGTGATTTTGCATTGTAACAACGCTAACTAACTGTTTTTCTTTAGAATTTCTTAAAATATCAAGAGTATCTTGATAGATTGCTAAGTCATTGATGTAGAGAGAATTTTCATCATGCTCCTGATGAGACATCTTATCGTCAGTGATAAAAGTGTCAAAACCCTCTTTATTTAGCGCAATATCACGCTTGTACATACCACCAGTGAAAGAGTGGATAGCCGTGGTCTTATACCCAGCAGCTTTTGCCTCTTTGGCAATAGATGTGATATTCTCTATTTTTGGCAAAATGTCTGTATATGGTACTGTCTTGGCCCAATAATTTGTGAGGCCCGTATCAACTTCAAACTCAATATTAGCAGTGCCACCACCGTAGTCCGTAGAATACATATAGCCAGCTGGGTATTTTTTCATTAGTTCATGAAATGTAGGAAGTGGGTCTGGGCCAATAAACGGATATTCGTCTTGGATAAGAGAGGTATCATAAAATGATTCATCTAAAATAATTACTATGTTGTAGTTAGTATCTTTTAAGCTTTTTTTGCTCTTATTTGGTTCTTTCTCGGCTTCTTTTTGATATTCTTTTTTAATACTGGCAATCTTGTCTTTGCTATAGCCTTCTGGCTTTTCTAGAGAAGCCTTTTTGAAATTATACAAAAATCCTAGAAGAAAACCATTTTGATTATAATTCAGTGTTTGGTTCCAAGCAACTAACTCGGTGTGGTCTAGCCAGTCTACTTCTTGAGAATTGCTACTCGGATGATTTAATATAAAGTTGGCTGATATAAAGAACATAACTATAGCAAATGGGATGATAACTACTCGTGGAGTTACAAAATATACAACGTGCTCTAAAATTAGCTTTTTTCTCCTGATTCTGGCTTTTTTAGTTTTCGGTTTTTTCTTCGCTACCTTTGGAAGGGCGGGGAGAATTCTAAAATACGGCTTTGTGAGATAATCACATAGAAAGCCCAAGGCGACGGCCAAAACAGAAGCAAGAATAACCTTTGTAAGGGCAGCAAAATCAATAAATTTGGTTAAGGTGCCAGCCTGGTCTGCAAGCTGAAAATCTTCTGGAAGAAGAGGAGTACCGCGGAAAGAAACTTTTGTGTTATTGATATATGTAATAATGGTGATAATAGCAAAGGCAACCCCAATGGTTCTAAATGGACGATGAAAAATACCATAAATAAAGATAATCAACCAAAATAGAATCAAAGCTGAATACCAAAAAACTGTAGGCTTATTATCCCAAAATGACCAAGCAGCGGCTGCATCATTTTCGAAAACACGATATTGCAAATACCACATTAAAAATACAGTCGCAACTGCCAGAATTCCCCACCTGAGTAGGATAATATAGATAGCCCTACCGAAGGTGCCAAAATTCCTTTTAAATTTATTCATATGTATATTATACCACATCTTTCAATTTGACTGTACAGGGGTTGGAGTGTATAATAAGCTTATTATGAAATCTAGAGTCGCTGTGTTGATACCTTGTTATAACGAGGAAAAAACTATTGGAAAAGTTGTAAAAGATTTTAAGGCTTCCTTGCCAGAGGCAAAAATTTATGTTTTTGATAATAATTCCTCAGACAAATCTGCAGAAATTGCAAAATCTGCTGGTGCAATTGTTCAAAAAGAAACGAGGCAAGGAAAAGGCAATGTCGTAAGAACTATGTTCAGAGA
>JAUMUO010000001.1:107522-114544 GCA_030530605.1 Candidatus Saccharimonadota bacterium | reverse complement strand
ACAATTCCACTGATGGCACTGATGAGATTGCCCGCAATGCAGGGGCTATTGTAAAATATGAGTATAAGCAAGGAAAAGGAAATGTGGTCAGGGCAATGTTCAGAGAAATTGATGCCGATTGTTATATTATGGTTGACGGCGATGATACTTATCCGGCCGAGGATGCGAAAGAAATGGTACGGCTAGTTCTAGAAGATAATGTAGATATGGTCATTGGGGATCGGTTGTCTTCAACTTACTTCGTAGAAAACAAAAGAAAGTTCCACAATTTCGGAAATAAACTCGTACGTGGTTTAATCAACTTGATTTTTAGAAGCAATATAAGAGATATTATGACAGGATATCGTGCTTTCTCACACGATTTTGTAAAGACTTTTCCCGTCCTTTCAGAAGGTTTTGAGATTGAGACTGAAATGACAATCCACGCACTAGATAAAAGAATGTCCGTAAAAGAGATCCCTGTTCAGTATCGCGATAGAAAAAGCGGTAGCGAATCAAAACTAAACACTGTGAGCGACGGCATCAAGGTTTTAGTGACCATCATGCATCTTTTTGAAGAATACAGACCGCTACTCTTTTTTGGGCTAATTAGTTTACTATTCTTTGCGGTGGCTTTGATTTTTGGCATTCCGGTCTTCATTGAATTTTTACAAACTCATATGGTGCCAAGATTCCCCACTCTGATACTTTCCGGTATACTTCTAACTCTGTCGGTTTTGACTTTGCTTTGTGGAATTATTCTAGATGTAGTAGTTAGGAAGCACCGTCAGAATTTTGAACTTTTCTTACTTTCGATGAATGATAAAGAGAAGTAGCTAGCATCGCTAATGTCGGGGTGGAATAAACTATTGGGAAAAGATATCGAGCACCTTCTAAATTGGCGGAAACTGGCGCCAGATAACAGCCAATAAACAATGACAGCAGAAGTGGGACGATTACAAGAAGATATTTACAGCCGTTTGCTTTGCGATACTTAAAGAATATAATGACAAAGCTATATGGAATAATTGTGGCAAAAAAGGCAAAGGTGAAGATGACGCCTATTAATGGAATGTGGTAAATGAATTTGTAGATGTTGTCCACGATATCGGCCGTAGTGTTGAAAACTGCCGGCCGTTCAGTAGCTGACTCTGGAATATAGTAATCATTTTGTTGACTATGATGCGCCATACTAATGGAGGGCTGATAAAGATTAAAAGAAAACCAACCGGAAAGATGATCAGCGGTGGCGGCAAGATAAGTTTCTGGATGACGAAGACCCTGGGCAATCCAAACTTTTAAATACTCCTTGTAATCATTTTTTTCGCCTCTTGGCTCATAGCCCTTGACCGGATCGGCATCAGTTGGATCATACAGCACTGGGAGCTTTTCGTATTCAAGTACTTTCCCGATTATTTCTTTTTCTTCCGTAGTAACTTCCGATTCATGTTCTTTTACAAAGCGAGCTGTTTGCTGAAAAGGTACTGAGAGCATCTCTTGAGTTCCACTAGGTTCGATATTGAACGTGTAGCGAACTGCAGGGAGAAAAGCAAAGTTGAAAATAGCAAGAACGGAAATTGGAATAAGCAAGCGCGCCCTATTTCCTTTTTGAAATAACAAAACTACGACTAGCGAGACTAGGATAACATAAACAGCGGCTTTCTTAGCAAGGATACAAAGAATACAAACCAAAAGAAATGCACCTAAAAATTGCATCCTCTTCAGAGCCTCTCCCTTAGTGCGGAGTATTTCAATAAACTGGATCGTAAAGAGGACGTACAACCAAGAGAACAACGCATCTTTGGAAATATTTTGAACGCTCATCACAAATACTGGGAAGAAACAGAAAATTAATAAGAAAATAAAACTAGTACGATTATTTTGCTTAAATTTATCTTTGAAGTATGAAATAGAATAAGCAAAAACTAGACTTGTAAAAATAGCCTGGATAAGTACATAGACAAAGAAAGCAAGTTGCCAGTTGTTAAAAATGTGCGCCGCTGGCAAAATGATAATACTCATAAAAGAAGTATCAAAAACTGGGTGATGCGCACTGATTGTCCAGGCGCCATCTTTTAAATTCATTACCTGATTTAGCTGCCCCCAAGTGTCATTTGCAAGAGTGCCTGGGAAGAGCATAATAAGAACTGGAAGCCAGCAAAGGAAAATAATCAAAGCGAGCCACAGCGTACGATGCCTAGAATTAAAAATACGGTCAATAGCTTTACTAAATTCGTGCTGTTTTTTCTTCATTGCTTTCATTTTAGCATATTTTTGCTAGATATGATACAATATAGTAGTATGGAAGGTCTTAGAAACCGAAAGAATAGAGTGCTCCTCCGAGAGCTAATAAAAACCGATTTCAAGCTCCGTTATCAAGGGTCTGCGCTTGGGTATCTCTGGGCACTTTTGAAGCCCCTTATGATGTTCGCTATTTTGTACGTGGTATTTTCAAAGATTTTGAGATTTGGTGGCGAAATCCCTCATTACCCAGTTTACCTTTTGACCGGCACTGTGCTCTGGAGCTTCTTTACAGAATGTACTTTTCAGGGTATTCACGCAATTGAAGACCGTGGGGAGCTGATTAGAAAAATTAGTTTTCCGAAATATATTGTTGTACTTTCCGCAACATCTACCGCGGTAATTAATATGCTTATAAATGTTGGCGTAATATTTATTTTTGCGCTCATCAATGGCTGTACTCCTTCCCTTTCTTGGCTTTTAATTATTCCTTCACTTATTGAACTTTATGCGCTGGCGCTTGGAATTTCTCTTTGGCTTGGGGCCATTAACGTACGGCTTCGCGATATTGGTTCAATTTGGGAGGTTTTAACACAGGCATTATTCTATGCAGTACCAATCATTTATCCGATTTCAATGGTGACAAGTGTTTCTTCCACGGCTGCAAATATCATTTTGGTGAATCCAATTGCACAAGTAATTCAAGATGTGCGCTACAATGTTGTCACTAACCAAACTGTTACAACTTGGGATTATACTGGTGTGGTCTGGGGGCTAGTTTCGGTGTTAATTGTGGTCGTTGTTCTAGTTTTCGGAGCATTGTATTTCAAGAAACGCTCACGTAGATTTGCGGAGGAAGTATAATGAGTCTCAAAGACAAGTATTTACAAAAGATGAGTAGAGAAGCGAGAACTGAGCTTGAACAAGATGACTACGCTCTCAAAGTTACAGATCTTCATAAAGATTTTAAGTTGCCGACGGAGAGAGCCTGGGGATTGAAACAAGCTATCTTTAACCGTATTAAAGGTATCAAGGGTTTTAAGACCCAACACGTACTCCGCGGAATTGATTTTACCGTAGCAAAAGGAGAATTCCTTGGCATTGTAGGACGCAATGGTAGTGGTAAATCTACACTTCTTAAAGTTCTTGCTGGTATTTATGTACCAGAAAAGGGTTCTGTAAAAGTCAACGGCAATTTAGTTCCCTTTATTGAACTTGGGGTTGGGTTTAATCCGGAACTTACTGGGCGAGAAAATGTTTACTTAAATGGCGCTCTACTTGGGTTTTCCAATGCCGAGATGGATAAAATGTATGACGATATTGTAGAATTCGCAGAATTACGTGACTTTATGGACCAAAAGCTGAAAAACTATTCTTCTGGCATGCAAGTTAGGCTTGCATTTTCAATCGCAATTCGAGCGAGAGGAGATATTTTGATTTTGGACGAAGTCTTAGCGGTAGGCGATGCGGCTTTCCAAGAAAAATGCAATGAATACTTTAAGAGCTTACACGGTCAGCAAACGGTAATTTTGGTGACTCACGATATGGGAAATGTCGAGAAATTCTGCGATCGGGCGATTCTGATTGAGGACGGCAAGATCGCTTGTGAGGGCAAGCCCGAGAAGGTCACTAAAGCCTATATGAAACTCTGGGACTAATTAATTATTCGTGAATCACTTTTCGAAATGTTTTATATGTAACAGGCGTTTTTAGTAGCATAAGGTATAATTTAAGTTTTTTAGTGAGGTATGGGTTGTTTTTGTATGATTTGCGTGAGGAATTAATCTCTTTGATGGTTTCCTGCCAAAGTTTTTGGTCGTGAATTTTACCAGAAGCAATGTTATCAAGGTAGGCAAACTTAGAAAGTAAAAGCGCAATCTCAGCAGTTTGCTTTAACTCAAGGTTATTTTTGAAGTACTCGGTTGCTTCTTTTGCGGCACGTTCTTTGATTTTGAGACGCTCTAACAAATCTTGCTCAGCCATAATCGAGCCAGGACGTTTACGATAGAAATATAAAACATCATCAATATCTGCTACTTTTGAGGCAATTGATAGTAGCTTATATGTCGTAAGAGTATCTTCGTGAAGTTGCCCAACTGGAAACTTAATATCTTTGAAAATTTCTTTCTTGAAAAGTTTATTACAAACTATAATGTCGCGATTCTCTTGGCCGATTAGTAGTCTTTTCGTCGCATCGTTCCCATCTACAACTTTGATTTCTGATGATTTAATACTACTTATCGGAGTTTTAGAAAATTCATAGATGTTACAAATGGAGATATCGGAACTGGTACTCGCTGCCGCTTTATAAAGTCTGGAGAGAAAACTTTTAGCGATTAAATCATCGCCGTCTATAAAGGCAAGGTATTTTCCTTTAGCGTTTTTGATACCAGTATTTCTAGTAGCTGAAAGGCCGGCGTTTTTCTGATGAACAGTTGAGATTTTATCATATTTTTTAGCGTATTCATCGCAGATTTTTGAAGTGCCATCGGTAGAACCATCATCAACTACGATAATCTCATAATCTGAAAAATCCTGAGCAAGAATAGAATCTAGACAATTAGAAAGATAATTTTCAATATTGTAAGCTGGAACTATGACCGATATTTTTAAACTTTTTTGATCTGCCATTTTGCTGAATTGTCAGTTCTATTAAATATTACTAAACTGTCCATGGAATTAGGATTTGTCTTTAAGGCAGAAAGTGGTTTGCTATTGCAGAGTGATTTTATATTATATACACCATTTGCATCTTTAGTGATTTTCCACTTTTGATTACAGTGTGAGTGCCCTTGCCACAGAAGAACTCTTGTACCATCATCAGATTTAGAGGCAGTAACATCTAGCGAAAGACCTGTGGCTGGATTTAAAATACGGAAAGCATCATTTGTTTCATCATATTGGAAAGAAAATACTTGGTTAGCATTATTAGAAGACCTAGCCTCATACATAATTGCCTCGTAGTTGTTTTTCCATGGATGTACGCCACCAGAAAGATCTATTGAAAGTTTTGAATTAGCCACATTTAAAATCTGGTATTTATCGCCATTGCCAAAAGACACCGCATTGGCTGGCACTTCGTTGGCATCCCATAACTGGTTGTTAGCACCAGTGTATTTTCTAATTACCAGTTTTCCATTTTCAGCTGTTAAGGCCTTATTAGAGCAAGAAGATATAATTACATATTTTCCACCTGTTTCTTTAAGAGTCCATTTTTGATTACAACCTATATGTTTGGTCCACAGTAAAACTTCTGCACCATCATTAGAACTAGCACCAGAAACATCAAAGCGAAGGCCCGACATAGGATTTTCTATGTAATAATACTTCTCGCTATCATCATATTTGAAAACAAACGATTGGTTGAAGATACTATTGTTACGTTTTTGATAGGTTATAAGTGTCCCCGATTTAGAGCTTGAAGAAACACCACCGCTTATATCAATGGCAGACTTGGCATTATTACTTGGGCTTAGCTGGTACTGTTTTGAAGAACTAAGCGAACTAAGAGCTGGCAGTTTTTCAGAGATGGTATTCATATTGTAGGTAGTACCACTATGCGGGTCACCGAACCAATCTGAATAAAGCAGGAAGAAGTTACGGTTGCCGTAGGCGCCGCAACCGCCGGAGGCGAGGCCGTAGCCGGCGGCGAGAGAGGCCGCGTTCGGCTGATATGGCGTGTAGGTGTAGAGCGCACCGGTGGCACGGTTTTCAATGTTAACGACCGAGCCGCCGCAAGAATTGTCATAGTGATACTTCACGTAGTTTTTACCAACTGGATAGTAGTTGTGCTTGTTCTCGTAAACAATTTTGCCAAACAAATAAGCCGCGTTGCCAACTTGAGCCTCAAGACCATAATACTTGGAATCGCAAGCTGCGCTATCTGGGCAACCATAACCGGTGGCAGCACGATACTGGACTTCATATGGCCATTTATCCGTGACTAGACTTTGTTCCTTTTCAAGCAAAACAATCAAAACCTTTGGATTAATCTTGAAAGCTTGCGCGGCGTCCCAAATGACATAAGCAGCAGAATGGCCATTAATAGTCTCATCGGCCATACAAACGAAATGGCCGTCTTTTACATGGTAAAGACCGCTATTCTCGCCACCGCTAGAATTTCTAAAGAAATAACGGCGATTATAGGTAATACCATGCTTAGTAGTGTTAACGTTTTCATATCT
Organism: Candidatus Saccharimonadota bacterium; assembly: GCA_030530605.1. GTDB lineage: Bacteria > Patescibacteriota > Saccharimonadia > Saccharimonadales > Saccharimonadaceae > Nanosyncoccus. The sequence goes on along the minus strand of JAUMUO010000001.1, from coordinate 108,140 downwards.
AGTAGCACCTATAGCCGCTGGGTCGGCAGACTGGTTACAGGAATTTTTAGACTTTAGAAAAGCGTGAATTTGATCTACGGTCATAGAATTATAGTCGGTCATAACGGCATCGGAAATGATGTTCCCCGCTTTGAAATTAGCAGTGGAAGCAGCCTCGGTTTTATCTTGGTTCGCGGTAGATAGAAATGCAAAGGTCGCCGCAAACACAAAGCTGAAAACACCAGCAAACATAATGCGCTTTTTATGATATCTTCTTTTATACATTGACTTCTCCTTCTATAACGCCGGTTTTATCACCGCTAGTTAAGGTAATTTTGATGTTATATTTGCCGCTGACTAAGAGCTCTGTAGAAATGTCAAAGCTGCAGGCACTGGTGGCGGCAGATGTGCCAATATTATCAGAAAGGCTAAAACTATCGCCGGCAGTAGTCAACTCTAAAAGACAAGTGCCACTCTCAAGGTATTGGTCTATGGAAGCCCGAATTATCAAGGTGTCGCCGTCGGACTCAGCATAATTAATTACACCGGTTAGTTCCCCTGTCTGAGCCCCGCTTTGGTCTTGCTGAACAGGAGTTTTACCTTCAATAATCTCTGGCTCTTCCTTTTCCTCCGGCTTTG
>JAUMUO010000001.1:59438-107512 GCA_030530605.1 Candidatus Saccharimonadota bacterium | reverse complement strand
TTCTTTCTTCTCTTCTTTTTTTTCTTCAGTTTTAGTAGAGACGGTTTCAGGCTGGTTGGTCTTTGGAGGTTCGGCCGGTTTCTTGTTGACAAGAATAGTAATAACAACGCCGGCAATGACCAAGACAGGGACGGCAATAAAAATCACAGGGCGGAAATTGCGGCGTCTTTTTGTAGAGTTTTCTACACTATTATCCATACTATAATAATAGCACAAACCTGTTATTTATACAAACCGAGGTGCTTTTTGCCATCATAAATCATAGTTGGGATACCCTTTGGCTTGATATTGTCCTCTACCATTTTACGAACTTTCTCAATATGGGCTTTTACTTCCTCGCTCTTGGTCTTTTCGGAAATAGTTTTAATATCAGCATCAGAGAGTTTCCAATCTTTCAACCACTCTTTGATGGTTTTCTCGGCAGTCTCATTATCATAGACATTATCAAAGAGATATTGCCAGTTTTGGTTATCCTTACTTTGGCCAGTATAAAGTTCATTAATCAGCTTCAGGCTAAGGCCACGATAATTTTCATCTTTTTCAGAAAGCAGCAACGCATAGTAATAATTAGTGAAGATTTCTGAATTCTTGAACTTTGGAGTATTATCGTCGTTCTTGATGACATATAACATAATATACACATTATGTTTGTTTATAAAATCAGTGTTTTTTAATTGATTCCTAAAGGAAGAAAGACAGACGGTACAGCCTGGGTCCATAATATCCAGGGCAGCGGGAAGCTCGGTCGATTTTTGGTAATCTTTTGAAAGTTCATTGATGGTTTCGATTGGTGTAACGAGGTATTCTTTGGCGTCCCAATTTTTGAGACGGTCCGGGATGGCGGCGAAGATTTCGCCCCACTCGGATAACCAGTTAAGATTTTCCTCGTCAATAGAACAAGATTCGGTGCCGAGCGCACAGGAAGCAGGGTGCGAAACATTACAGGTGCCAAGCGTCCAAAGTGCGAGACCGGCTTTGACGCCTTCAATTAAAGACCAGGCCGTAACGATAACAATTAGAATGCTGGCAACTTCAATGGTTATACTTAAAGGCTTTACTGCTTCTGGTTTTTTTAGCACGACCTTTTTGAGGAGTGCGGTTTTAACGTCGTCTTGAAAACTGGTGTCACATTTTCTGAACGTCAGGTGTCTTGTAAAGCAGTGCCAAGATTTTTTCAAAACCTTGAGGTATTTTTTACCAAGATCGCGCTTGAAAATACTAATAAAGGCGACGAACACGCCTACGACAATTAAAATAATAAATGCTGCGATACAAACCATTACAGATTCTCCAGGGCTTTCTTGATTTTTTCAATGTCGGAAGGACGGGTGTGATAGCCAAGTGAAAACCGTAGAAGTGGCGGATAGTGTTTGACGTGGTCAAGATAATAATGGACACAGAAATAGCCGGTTCTAGCCATAATCCCCTGGTCTGCGAGGGCGGAGCCGAGGAAGTGAGAGTCAAAACCAGTTTCATTTTTATCAACATAAAGCGAAATAGTTGGGTTAGCAACTTGATTAACCACATGAAGTTTTTCTTTGCTCTTTAAGAATTCAAATAGTTCTTCATAATTATTTTCCAGATTTTGATGGTCGGATTTTTTCAAGCCTTCTAGCCAGTCAATCGCGGCACCAAGAGCGATAATTTCACCCCAAGCTTGAAGGCCGGACTCAAATTTAGTATAGGCGTGTTCCGGCTCCTTAGACAGTAAATCATAAGTATCTCGGTCAACATCGCTGACCATGCCACCGCCAACAAAACTGGTTTTAATATATAGTAACAAATCACGACGAACAATAATCCCGCCGAGAGACGGAGCATACATTTTGTGAGCCGAAAAACAAATGGCATCGGCAGAGGTTTTTTCCAAAACATCCTTAGAATGAGCCATCGCCTGGGCGGCGTCGATAATTAAGAAGCCTCCGCTCTTATGAATTTTCTTTTCGACATCCTTAATGTTCTCGAGTTTACGACCATCGATGTTCGAGGCAGCATTTACCACTACAAGCGCGTGGTTAAAATCGGTATCAATCGGGATAGAGCCATCTTCGTTTCTAGTGATAATCTCGCGCGGAAGGCCGGTGCGCTTTGCGAAAGCTATTGTAGAAAGAAATGGCGAATTATGTTCAATATCGGAAGTAATGATTTTTTTAATACCAGCCTTCTCATAATCAAACTGCGAAAGAACAAGATTAAGACCGTAGGTGGTATTTAATGTAAAGGAAACAAAGTAATCCTTCTTTTTTAATTTCAGATATTTTAGGACTTTTTCGCGAGTAGCATTTACCTTTTGGTCGGTAGTAATTCCCCACGGATATTTGACACGCTCGCCACAAGAATTAAACTCCCTGTAGTATTCATTTAGTGCGTCAATGACCGGCTGTGGGCGAAGACTTTGGCAAGCCGCATCACAATAAATGTCGTTTTCTTTTAGGTAGCTAAAATCGTTCATAAGTTCCTCGATTTCTTTTTATCAACAACAAACAGCGGACGATTCAAGGCCTCAGCGTGAATACTAGAAATATAGAGCGCAGTGACGGCTTGAGAAATTAAGACTAGGCCAACTAAGAAAGTAATTAGAATCGCCATCTGGAGAGTGCCCGGCCAGTAGAAATGAAGTGGGTCGCCCAGGATGTACTGATTAATTAAGCAAAACAAGCCGAGTGCGCCAGACAGAATTGTAATGATAATCCCGATATAACCAAAGATGACCAGCGGAGTGGAAGACATAGAAACAAAGCTGTCGATTGCGAGGCGGAAAAGTTTTTTGAAATTATAGGAAGGTTTGCCGGCGAGGCGAACACCATAAGTATATTTAACATATTTCTGATCATAACCGAGCCAGTCGATGAGGCCGCGAGTGATGCGGTTATGCTCGGTTAGCTTGTTAAACTCATCAACCACGGGGCGAGAGAGTAGACGAAAATCCGTGCTACCCGGGACAGTGTATTTATTTCCCATTTTGCGAAGCAGCCAATAAAACATCTTGCTACCAGTTTTAGCAATGAAGCCGTGTTTGGTGTAATGGTCGCGAACACCGGCAACAATGTCGGCACCGTCTTCCCACTCTTTAATGAACTTAGGAATTAATTTCGGCGGCTGTTGGCCATCGGCGTCAATCGTAATTACAGCATCGCCCTTCGCATATCTTAAACCAGCAGAAAGGGCAATTTCTTTACCAAAGTTACGTGAGAAAGAAATCACTCGGAAATTTTTAGAGCGGGAGGCATATTCGTGAAGAAGGTCGAGAGTGCCATCAGTAGAGCCATCGTCTACAAAAATAATTTCAAAATCGTAATCTTCTATATTCTCAAGCGCGGTAAGGAGTTGGCCTTCAAGAAAATTCGAAAGTCCTTCGATTTCATTATGAGCAGGAACAACAATGCTAATTAATTTCTTTTTCATTTTCTTTCTCTTCTAAATCCACTCCTAAAATTATGGCAGCTTTTCTTAAAGTTTCTTTTTCAGAAGGGGTAGCGGCTAACAGATGTAGTTTGAAAAGCTCGGTAGTTTCAGGGTAAGAAATGTCAACGACCTCAAGCGAACGGGCAGCGCCAGGAGCTTTCCTTAAAGCACCGATGCGCACGAGATTATCGACGTGCTCAGCTACCGCAGAGACAGAAGAAAGGCCAAGCCCGGACATAATATCACGATAAGAGGGCGAATAGCTATTCTCCGCAATAAACTCTTTGATGAAATTATAGACCGCAGTCTGTTTCTTGGTTAATTTCACGCTCATATAGTTATATTATATCAAATTTTCGGAGGTTTGTGTTATAATAGGTAAGTATAAGTGGAATTTTATGGCAAATAAGACTATTGATGGTATGAGAAGAAAGCCAGCAGCTCCAACTAGTGTCGGGGTTGAGGGTGTGAGACAATTACGGGCTCGGGTGGCGCAAGAGGGGCCAGTTACACGCAGAAAAGTAGTCGCCAAAGAGAGCCTTAGTCCACGTATTATTGATGAAGAACCTAAGCCAAAAGAGCCGATTCGCCGTATTGTTCGCCCAGTTCGTAGGAAAGCAGACCGCGAAGCAGAAGAAGACGCTCTTTTAGAGGCTGCGTTTGAAGGTGCACCCAAAGGAGAAAGGATGAATAGAAACCATAAGCAAACTCGTTCTGATTTTATAAAGCCAGTAAGTGGCTTTGATATGGATCTTTCTGAAGACGAAATTAAAAAAGACCAGCCAAAGAAGAAAAAGATTATTAAACGAGTTTTGATTGGTCTTTTAATTTTCATTGTAATTGGCGGAGTGGTAGCTTATTTCTGGGGCGATGCGATTATTCGGAAAATTACTGGCGGTAGAAGTGGTATGGGTGATTTAATTGGCACCGTTATGACGGATAAATATGTAGATCTAAAAACTGACAAAAATGGGCGCACGAATATCCTAGTGTTTGGCACTTCTGGCTACACGATGGAGGATGAAACTCACGATGGTGCACAGCTGACAGATTCAATTATGGCTGTGTCAATAGATAAAGAATCTGGTGACGTAGCAATGATCAGTTTACCACGTGATCTTTATCTTGGTAATACTTGTACTTCAACTGGCAAAATCAACGAAGTTTATTGGTGTAATAATATAGATGACACTGATGAAGATAGTGGGGCGAAGGCCCTAGAGGAAGAAGTCGGTCGAATTTTGAATATGGATTTTCAATATTATGTTCATCTAAACTGGGGGGCGTTGGTTCAAATCGTTGATATTCTTGGCGGAATTACCGTAACAGTAGATGAAGACATCAATGATGCTGGCTGGACAGAAATTGTAATGGAAGCGGGTGTCCCAAGAACTCTAACTGGAGAGGAAGCTTTGGGGCTCGCACGGGCTAGACACGGTACTGCCTCTGGCGACTTTACTCGCGCAAACAGCCAGCAGAAGATTTTAATTGCTCTCAAGGATAAATTTACCGAGAGTAATATCAGCATTACTGATACTATTGGGCTTTTGAATACTTTAGGCGATAATCTTCGTACTAGTTTCTCAATGGATGAGCTGAAGAGTATTTATAATACGGCCACCACGATTGACTTCTCAGCGATGCGTTCAGTTTCCTTAATTGACCAGGGCGATGGTACGAGCTTAGTTTCTACGACTGCTTTTGATCCAAGTGGTCTTGGCTATGAAGTTTCCTTCGTGGTACCGGCAGCTGGGCGTTATAATTATGTTGATATTCAAGATTATGTAAAGCGTCAGCTTCTAAGTGATCCTATCGCTAGAGAAAATCCAAAGATTTTAGTACTTAACGGCACTGGCGAGAGTGGTGTAGCTTCAGCTGAAAAGAGTAAACTTGAAGCAGATGGATTTGAAAATATCTTTGTGGATGATGCGCCAGAAGGCTACTGGGAAGGTATTAGAATTTATGACGTGACGGAGCGCACCCCGGGGAGTCTTGGGAAGATTGCCGGTAAATATGGTGTAGCGACTTCACCAAAGGTACCGGCCGAAATCAATGCTACTGGCTATGATATTGTGATTATTGTTGGGGTTGATAAGCCTGAGAATAACGAGACAGCAGAGTAATTACTCTGCTTCTCTTATCCTAATCCTATAACCAGAAACGTCGCCTAAAGATTTTAGTTTTTCTAATGCGAAGGGTTGGTAGTACTCGGTGGCGGTGATGATAATGGTAGGCTTGCCGTCTTCTTCGAATTGATAACCAATAGTATAAACGGCGTTTTTAATCGGGAGGTTTTTTAGAATTGGATATTCTTCCCTTTCCTTCTCCCCCTGTTCAACGGAAGATATGCCGGCCTCGGCCTCTCGGTCGCGGTCGCTTTGACCTTTATCAGTTAGCAAAAAATGTAGCAATAGAAAAATCGCTAAAGAGCCTAATAATATAATAGTGATTACAATGGTTAGGGGATTTAGCGACTTTTTCTCTTTCATTTATTCAGCTATCTTTGAAATGATGAGGTGACGTTCGCGACCTTCGCCCTCGGAGTGAGTTTCAATGTCGGAATAATCCTGGGCAACTTTGTGGACGACACGGCGGTCGGCAGCATTCAATTCTAGGGTCATTGGCTCACCAGTTTTACGAACTTTCGCAATCCAGCCCTCTGCTTTTTCAGCGATACGGTCGGCACGGGCGCGCTTGTAGTCGGCAACGTCGACATTGACGCGAGTGATTTCAGCACCGTGGGCAACGAGAGCCTGGGACACAATATATTGAAGTGACCTTAAATTATCGGCATTGCGGCCAATAAGAAGTGAGTTTAGAGAGGTAGATGGAACCTCAAGCTGGATGACATCATCCTCGCAGGTGCTATCAACGGCAACGTTGATACCAAAGAAGCTCAGTAAATCCTCTAGGAATTTAGTGGCATATCTAATTGCTTCATCTTTATTCATAGTAATTATCTCCTTTTCTTTTTACTATCCTTGGCGGAGATGCGAGTGATTTTGGTGCCGGTTTTTTTGTTTTCGATGACCTCGGCTTCTTTGACCTTTTTGAGTTCTTTTAAGATTGCCTTGTCGGCAGTTGCTTCCATTTCGTCCTCAGATTTATTAAGAACGATTTTCTGCTGGATAACAGTGATGATATTGGTCAAGAGGTAGTAGAACGAGAGCGAGCCGGGGAGATTAAACATAATGAGGAACATCATCATTGGCATCATAAAGCCCATCTGGCGAGACATCATAGCGTTCATATCGTCTTGGTCAGGCTCTTTACCCTCTTTGGCTTCTTTCATAATCTGGCGGAAGGTCTTTTTATCTTTCTTATTGTTGCCGGTCGGGAGCTGTTGGCGGGAAACCCAGTATTGCATCACGGCAGCGCCGATGGCGAAGAACAGAATAACAATTTCAGAGACAGTGACACCGCCCTGGAAGACACCGGAAGCGGTGGCGTTCAAATCGACGAGACCAAAGAGCTTAGGTGCGAAATCATAAGTCGCCTCGGTGTTACCGTCGGCACGCTCTTTTAGGAAGTTATCCTGTTTCTCTGCTAGCCCTTTGATGCGATCTAGATTTTGGACTGGAGCATAAACACAGTGGCTGATATTGGTATAGCCACACATATCACCACTGGCAGGGCGTGGGTTCGCCACGACAGAAATAGCAGTGTAAAGAGCAATAAAGATAGGAAGTTGAATCAAGAGGGTAAGGACGGAGCGGAAGGGCTTGATGTTGTTTCGCTTGTAGAGATCCATCATCTGGAGGGATTCCATCTGGCGGTTGCCCTTACAGCGTTTTTTAATCTCGGCGAGCTCTGGCTGAATCTTTCGCATTAATTTAGTTTGGTGAAGCTGCTTCTTGACGAGCGGCCACATACAGAGCTTGACGATGACGGTGAAGATAATAATGGCAAGACCAAAATCACCAACAAAATTATAAATAACGAACAGGATGTTCACCAATGGGCGAACGATTAAAAAGTCAATTAACTCAAACATGAGTTAATTATAGCATACTTTCCTGAAGAAGACCAGAGATTAGGGATTTTAAATCTGTAAACGGCATCGTTTTGATGTTTTTGGCATAAATAACAAAGATGTTGTCCTTTTCGGCTTCAAAATTTTGTTCTTTTTTGACCACGCGGATAGCTTCATAGACACGCCGGCGGATACGGTTTCTTTCCACGGCGGACTTGGCAACCTTCTTAGATACGACCACCGCAAAACGCTGACGACCACGAGAATTGACCGCGTGGACGAGCGTGATGTTGGGCCTCCTAATGCTCTTGCCGTGCTGGTAAGTATATCTTACTCCGCCACGAGAATGAAAACGGTATCTTTTGTTTAACATATTGTATATTATACCATATTTATTGCTGGAGGGAGCGGTAGAGGGTGGATTTTTTAAGGAGGTCGGCGGGGGTGCCTTCGGCGGCGATGCGGCCACTATCAATAACAATGAGGTGGTCGGCAAGCGCCATTAGCTCGGGCTTATGGGTAATCATAAGGACGGTGTGGTCTTTTTTCAGCTCCTTCAAAACTTCTATAATGCGGTTGGTAGAGGCCGGGTCAAGGGCGGAAGTGACCTCGTCAAAGAGCAAGACCTCGGAACGTGAAAGCAGCGTCCTAGCGAGCGACAATAATTGTTTTTGGCCGGCGGAGAGATTGCCACCGTCCGCCACCAATTTAGTGTCGTAGCCATCTTTTAACTTCATAATGTCTTCGTGAATGCCAGCTTTTTTACAGGCGGCGATTTGACGTTTGTGATTGCTATCAACAAGATCTAAGTTCTCGCGGATGGTAGCGTCAAAGACAAACGGGCGCTGGGTGACAATGCTGACGTTCGTCGCATAAACTTTCTTGGTGTAATCATAAATATCGGTATCGTCTAGAAGGATTTCGCCTTTTTCGGCTTTGTAAAGACGAAGTAAAAGCCGGAAGATAGTGGATTTACCAGAGCCGGATTTGCCAATAATCCCGGTAATTTCACCAGGGACAGCCTTGAAGGAAACGTGCTTAAGGCTTGGGGCTTTTTTAAGCGGGACTCTTAACTTAGTTCCGTCCGGAGCGAATTTAGGCGGCTCTTCATACTTAAAGGAAACGTCTTTAAACTCAACAATTCCCTCAATGTCATCAGTGCTGTCTTTCCCAAACTCTAGCATATGCGGGGTTCTATAGTTTAGAAGACGGCGGAGTCTTTCAATACCAACGGCACAGCGCGACATATTATCAATACACTCCGTAACGTCGTCAAAGCGCTCGACAATATCTTCATAATAGCCAATGATGAGGACGAGGAAAGAAACATTATACTGACCGTTTAAGATAAAGCCAGCAGCGAGAAGATAAAGCGCGATGCGACCAAAATCTAAAATCAGCGGAGTGAGCCCAGCGGCAGTATCGCGATGGAGTCGCTGTTTTTTGTGATACTTGTCCCAGAGTGCCTTTTCGCTTTCGTGGGACTCGCGGAGTTTTTCTTTAAGATTCAAGGTCTGGACTTCTTTGTAACCATCGATAATCTGAGAATAGAGGTCAGTGATTTCATCGACGTGCTCGTGTTGAATAGAAAGGTAGTAATCACGTTTTTTGGTGTGATAGACAAAGCGAGCAATAGCGACGGCGAGGAGTACAAAAGAGATAAGACCAATGCGCCATTCTACTACACACAAAATCACTACGGCAGAAATCATCCCGATGAAGTTGCTGAGCGTGTCAATGAGAAAATCTGGCATTTGGCGGGTCTTGTCAATGTCGCGGAAGGCAGTAGCGATGAGCTCGGATTTAGAGATGTCGGTAGTGAAGCTTGGGTCGAACTCGGTGACCTTGTCTAAAATTCGAAGTTGAAGATGGTTATGAACGTAGTTCGCGGTTTTATAATAGGCCCAGAAATTATAATGGCGACAGGCGATGAACAAAATCGCAGAGGCGAAGAAGAACAATAAGCTCCAGTAAGCACCAGTGAAATCTTCCTCGGCAAGATGATTAATGATTTCGGAAGCGGCAAACGGGATGAGCAGGAAGGCAAGCACTCTTAAAGTGGCGGAGATGATGAGGTGAGCAGTACATTTTTTGTCAAGGCATCTTAGCTCAAAGAAGTGTTTTAGAATCCGATAATAATATTTAAGCATTTTTTACTCCTCTCGGGCTAGAATAAAGTTGAAGCTCGCGATAAGTGCGGCTCTTTTTCATCAGAGTGCTGTGCTTCCCGATAGCTTCAATTTTACCGTTATTTAAGACGATGACGCGGTCCGCGGCTTTCATTAATTCTGGTTTTTTAGTAATCATAATTACGGTGTGGTCTTTTTCAAGACGTTTTAAGAGCGCCGGGACGAGTTTAGCAGTGTCTGGGTCAAGCGAAGTGGTGACGTCATCTAATAAAATAATTTCAGCGTCGGTGAGGATGGTTCTGGCAATTGAAATCATTTGCTTTTGGCCACCGGAAACATTAGAAGCGTTTTCGCGGAGAATAGTGTTATATCCCATTGGTAAAGTTTCGATAAATTTATGAATGCCGGCAATTTTACAGGCTTCAATTTGTTTTTTAATATCAGTGTCGACAAAATCAAGGTTATTACGGATAGATGTGTTGAAGATAAACGGAGTCTGGTTGGCGACAGCAACGGAAGAAGTGTAAATCTCTTTGGAAAAATCTTCAATGTTGATATCGTCGAGATAGATTTTGCCCTTAGTCGGGCGCTTGAGGCGAAGCAAGAGGTTGAAAAGCATGGTCTTCCCCGCCCCCGGAAAGCCAACTACGGCCACAGTTTCGTGAGGCTTGACGTCAAAACTGATATTTCTTAAAATGGGCTTTTTATTGATAGTGAGAGAGACATTATCAAAGACGATGTGGCCGTCGAGATTTTCAATAGAAGTGGTGCCAAATTCGAATTCCTTTTCGGGGTGATAATCTAAAATGGCTTTAATATGATGGACGGCGGCGTTCGTCAGGCGGATGTCCATACAGGCATCAGTGAAATCGTCTAGGTAACCAATGATGGACTCATGATAAGCGGCGATGAGGACTAAAATATCAATGGTGATTTGGCCATTAATTAAATTAATGATTAAGACGAGGTAGATTAAGGTTTGGAAAGCGTAGAAAATGAATTTAGAGTCAACATCTCTGATGGTTTTTTCGGAACGCTGAATTTTATAATTTTTATTATAACGAGCCTGGATGGCACCAAGTTTTTTATGAAGTTTCGGGAGCATATTGAAAGTTTTTACCTCTTGAATACCACTAGCAACTTGGCCGAGGAAATTTGAATATTGGTCGTCTCTGATACGAGATTTCTGCCAGAAGTAATTGTAGTTTTTATCAGCCTGGTCCTTAACATAGTGATAGGTGACGCGCGAGAGGAAGAAAAGAATTGGATAGATGATGCCATATTGGAAGACAATGACGACAATACTGATGATTTGGATGGGGGTGGTGAAAAATTCGGCGAGCTCGTCCGCCATTTCACCGATAGAGATAAGGTCGGCGTTGACGGTATTCATAAAGAAACCTTTGGGGACTTTTTCAGGAAAATCCTGGTCCACGGAGATGAGCTTGTTGAAAATTTCGTCGTGAAGGCGTTTGTAGCTGTAATTGACGTTCCAAGAATAGGCGCGCCAGTTGAGATAAAGTACTAAACGGTAACCAATGTAGGCCATAGCAAAGAAGGCGATATTCCAGTAAGTTTCCTCGGCGTTTTTTTCGGTGAGAGATTTGATGACCATAGCGCCTAGGAAAGGATAAACTACCGCAAGGGCTTTGTAGGCAGCGGCGGTGAGAAGGTTAAGCGCAAAGAAGAAAGGACTAAGCTTGGCAATAGCCCAATATTCCTTGATATACTTTAAGTGTTCTTTGACCATTCTAGTATATATTATACCATAAGCAGAACAAAAACTCGCCCCGGGTTAGGGGGCGAGTTGGGAAGATGGTGAGGCTAGTCGTTAACAGAAGCGTCGCCGTAATTTCCGCCTGGGGTAGCCCTGTTGCCGCCCATGTCGACTCTTTGGTCTTTGGTTCTTAGTAAGCAACGGACGGCGGAACCGTGAGCTGCAGTAGTAACACCGATGCCGTCGATATCTGGGTCTCCCTCCTCGACTCCGGGCGCATGTGGGTTATACGCAGCAGGCGCAGGCTCACTGTTCTTTGTAGTAGTTGTGCTTAGGAAGTAGGAAGCATAGTTGCCAGCTTTGCCTTTAGTGGCGTCTCCGCCATCATCAGCCCAAGTGTTGTTACCAAAGTCCCTAGAACCGTTATATTTAAAGTGTAGGGCGGTAAAGGTGCCACTAGAGGTAGTAATCGATTCTTTGAATATGAAGTTACGCTTATTAGGAACACTGAAGCTAGTGCCTCCACCGTTCTTTTGACCAATGTTGTAATCCCATACGTTATAGAATTCGCCAGAGTTAGTACCGTAAGATGGGTCAGTTGGGCTATGAGAAGCATCTGGGATCTTCCAGCTGGCTGGGCAGAGAGAATCTGGTACGACTTTATTGGCAGCTTTACTACTCCATCTGCTCCAGTATCCGCCAGTAGCAGCCTCATAGTTATACAGTGTGCTATACCCAGACTGGGTGTAATATAGTGCGCCAGAGCCGGCTGCGCCAGTAGGAACGCTGAAAGTGACGGTGCGTTGTTCGGAGACATCAGTATCTGCGACCGTCAAAGTAGTAGCACCGGTTGGATGGTAAGCAAGGTCTTGGAGCATCCAGCAACGACCATCAGCAAATTTAGTGTATGAGTATTGTACGTGCTTGCCAAGAGAGTCCGTAATATAGGTGTAGCCGGCTTTTTCGGCGCCGGTTTCAACGCGGCGATCTGGTAGGGTCTTAATCTCAAAGAGGCTCATTTCATCACACATTTCTGGAGTTACATCTTGGATGTACTGTGGTTCAGGGGTAGTATCTTTCTTCCAAATAGCATAGAGAGTGTAGTAATCGTTGGTGGCAGGAGAAGTCTCGCTGCTACCAGGGGTCTTGGTACAGCCTTTGCCTTCAAGGACGGACTTTGTGATATTTCCTTGGCTATTATCAAAATCTTTGACAGTAGCGGTCTTGCTACAAGCCCAGCCTTGGAAGGTGTAACCGGTATAGATAAACTTGTTAGCGTCAAGAGTGGCAGGTTCGCTAGTCACAACCTGTGCAGGCATGTCGCCAGTAGCATTGGTAGCGTTCTTGTCATAGTGGATTTCCCACTTGGTTTGTGGGTCTGAGTCCGGGTCGCCTTTACAAATAGCTTTGACATGAACATCTTTAGCCGGCATGGTAAACCGATAGAGAATATCCTGGACCTTAGCAATTACAGAAGCGCTGTCCAAGCCTTCATAGACATACCAATAATCGAAGGTCTTACTAGAAGCAGTACAACTTTCGCGAATCATCACATCTACACCACTGTCGAAATAGTCTACAGTCTTGTCACCTTCTTTGTTGACGAAACCATTATCGACGGTGACTTTGTAATTTTTAGCGATAGCCCTGTAAGTGACTTCGGTAGAGTAAGTACCATCAGGAAGATCACTACCAAGGTTTACGGCGTAGTAAGCTGGAGTGGTACTTGCAGTGACATCGGATTGGATTTTAGTTTCAGTGGTTGGAGCAGCCGCCCAAATTTGACCACCAACAGCAGGATTAACAATGTTTGGCTGAGTAGTCATACCCCACTGGTCTTCCTCGATAGCAGAATTTGGAGAGGTGATGGAAGCGCTAACCGGGCTGAGGTAGGTGGAAGCATCACGAGCGAATTTATTATTCGTGGTAGAAATATAGAGATCATACTTAGCACCGTTGTTTTCGACCTTAATAGTGTCAGATTTTATACTGCTTTGGCCACGATCGACGTCGAAAGTAATACTTGAAGCAACAGAAACAGGAAGTTCTCTTTGAGAAGCAGCTTCGGTGTTTCTAGCACTATTATACATATTAGTAATAGTAATTCCGCCAATGAAGGCCACAGCTAGCGTTAGAGCAACAGTCGCAAAAACACGCGGGCGAGCGGAGATATGGAAAGAGCCTCTTTCCGCAAAGGAAAGGTGGCGATTTTTCTTAAGATATCTAACAAGGAAAATTGCAAGAGCGGCAAAACCAATTACGGCAAAGAGGGCCGCAAAGACGGTGCCAGAGCCAGCATCACCTGCTGTGTTATCACCAGTATTTGGAGAACCGGGGGTAACATAAGTGGTGCCAGATGGAGTTGAGGGAGTATAGGACGGATTGTCCGGTGTAGGATCTGGGTCCGTTCCTGGGCTGGTTAATGTAAATTGTAATTTTGTTGTTGCGCTCATAAGCAAAAATCCTTTGTGTTAATATGACCTTATTTTGTTCCATTGTAATACATATCGCTCATGCTTGTCAAGACTTTTTTCTGGCGAAAAAAGCCTTGTAGTGTCCCAAGGGGCTAGCAAGACTTTTTTCTGGCGAAAAAAGAAGCCCTCTTGGGCTTCTTAAAAATTAAGCGGACAAGCGGGCGCGGCCTTTAATGCGGCGGCGAGCCAAGACCTTGCGGCCATTCTTAGTGGCATTTCTTTTCATAAAACCATGCTCAACCTTGCGCTGGCGCTTGTGTGGCTGATAAGTACGTTTTGGCATAATCTTGTTTCCTTATGTTCTAGTATTTTATTATTTAGCAAATTCTTGGTATATTATAGCACAGTTTTCCACTAAATCCAAGATGTTTTCCACACTTTATTAGATAGAAGGTGATTTCTGTGGAAAAGTTGTTCCCTATTCTAAAAATACATATTATATAATGAAAAAATCTTGAGATTTCTTGTGGAAAAGTTTTTGGATGTTTGGTATAATTACTTTAAAGTTTAATAAAGAAGGTAATACGAAGGAGAATTCTGATGTTTGACGTGTGGAAAAATGTACTGGCCGATGTAGAACAAGCGGTTCCCCACACTATATATATTACTTTCTTTGATTCTACGAAATTAGTTTCTTTTAGAGACGGTGTAGTCCAGGTGGGCGCACCGAATGTTTTTATCGTAAAGCAACTAAAAAATAAGTATAACAAGCCTATCGAAAACGCTTTAAAGAAAAATCATATCGACTTTAAGAGTGTTGAATATATCGTAGAATCTTCTAGTCGCGTGCGGAAAAAGAGTAGTGGGCGAGAAGTTTTATCTAGTGGAGATGCGGTGTCGGAAGTGGCGCAGAGATTTGCGGCGAAGGCGCCGACAAAGAGTTCGCGGACTTTCGGGACTGGTCTTAACCCTTCTTATACTTTAGATTCATTTGTAGTTGGTTCGAATAATGAGCTAGCAGTGTCGATTGCTAAAAACGTAGTAAAATATCCGGGTGAAAAATATAATCCTTTTTTCCTTTATGGCGGGCCGGGGCTTGGAAAAACTCACCTTGTACAGGCGATTGGTAACGAAATTGCGCGGCTCCATCCGGAAATGAAAGTTTTATACACTTCCACTAACCATTTCTTCTCTGAGTTTATTGATTTAATTAAGAAAAATCGAGGTGAAGATTTTGCGAAAAAATATCGGAAGATAGATGTTTTAATTATCGATGATTTTCAGCAGATAATTAAGAAGGATCGCAGCCAGGAAGAATTCTTTAATATCTTTAATGATTTATATCAAGAGAATAAACAAATTATCGTAACCTCAGATCGCTTGCCGAGCCAGATTGCTACACTTGATGAACGGCTGGCGTCGCGACTAACTTGGGGAACGGGTGCGATTGACCTTCAAATGCCGAGTTTTGAAGATAAATGTGCGATTTTACGTTCAATGGCAGAATATAAAGGGATTGAAATTGAAGATGAGGCGATCACCTATCTCGCGGAAAATGTAAAAACAAACATCCGCGACCTTGAGGGGCAACTTAAGCATCTCTCGGCGATTGCAGAACTTAGAGGTAAAACACCGCTTGAAGTGATTAATGATGGGATGGCCGGAGGGATGTCACCGATTAGACGGAGTGGGGGCGGAGTTGCGCCAAAAAAGGTAGTTGAAAAAGTCGCGAAGGCTTTTAATCTTTCCGTTGATGAAATGACTGGCAAGAGCCGGGTGGCACATATTAAAACTGCTAGGCAAGTGGCAATGTTCTTACTTTCGGATGAACTTGGGCTTTCCACTACTAAGATTGCTTTAGAAGTAGGTGTGAAGGACCATACTACTGTAATGCACGGAATTCGTAAAATTAAAGAGGATATGAAACTTGATTTTAGCCTTAGAGAGCAAATTATGAGTATCCGGGAGAATCTTTATGTTTAAAATTGTGGGAAAATTGTGAAAAGGTTTCCACTTTTTTGACAAAAGCTATTTATCGTTGTGAAATGCTGTGGGAAATGTTCGGTTTTACACGTAGTTTTGGTGGGATTTACACGTGTGTTTCCACAGAAAATTTGTTCGGTTTTACAGTGGTCAGGAGGGTGGATTTACACATTTACACATAGCTTATTATTACTACTATTAATATATATAAGGAAGGATTCAAATGGAGATTGAAGTTACTGGAGAAAAATTATCAAAGGCATTAGCATCAGTTAGTAGGGTAGCAGCTGGGGCAAGAGCTACACTCCCGATTTTATCTAATGTTTTAATTCGAGCAGAGTCTAACAAAGTAAGTTTAACTGCGACCAACCTTGATATGGCGGTGGTAGAATATGTGCCAGTAGTTTCAGCAAAAGATGGGGTGATTACGGTACCAGCAAAACTAATTGCAGAATTTGTCTCTAATTTACCGCGAGGTGAGAAGATTTCCATTAAAACTGATGGGATGAAGGTGAAGGTTGAGGCTGGAAATTATAAGTCTACAATTAATGGAACGGCAGCGGATGATTTTCCAGAATTACCAGAGATTGATGAAAAAGCGGCAGTGAAATATAAGATGGGGATTGATGAATTTAAGGTGGGGGTTTCAGAGGTGATTGTGGCGGCTAGTAATGATACAACTCGGCCGGCGCTTACTGGAGTATATTTTAATACGGCGGATAATAATTTATATATTGCTGCGACAGATGGCTATAGGTTGGCAGAAAGAGAATTTATCAAGAAGGTGTCTTCCGAGGTGAAGGCGATTGTGCCGGCTAGTTCCCTCTCGGAGGTACTGCGTTCTATTTCTGATGATATGGATGAGATAGAAATGGTGTTTGATGAATCTCAAGTACGCTTTAGGATGGGTGAAATTGAGATAACTTCTAAATTAATTGATGGGACTTACCCAGATTATCGGTCTTTAATTCCAAGTGAGACTGGGATTGAAGTAGTATTAAATAAAGATGAGTTACTCAGAATCACAAAGATGGCGGCAGTATTTTCTAGAGAAGTGAATCAATCTATTATTTGTGAAACGGATGCTGATAAAGGGGTTTTTGCGATTTCTTCAATTCTAAATGAGGCGGGTGAAAACCGGTCTGAAATTAAAGTAAAAGTGGAAAAGAGTGGGAAGGTTAAACTTGATTCACGGTATTTAATGGCGGCGCTTAATGCCCTAGAGGAGCCAATGGTTAGATTTGGGATGGAAGTAAAAATGGCGCCAGTTTTGATTAGAAATGAGAAGAATAATAATTATCGGCATATCGTAATGCCACTTAATATATGATAATACAGGATATTTCGCTTAAAAATTTTCGTTGCCATAGTCAGTATCGGCTTGATTTTGAGAAACAAACAACGCAAATTTTAGGCGAAAACGGCTCCGGAAAAACTTCGGTTCTTGAGGCGATATATGTGGCGGTTCAGGGGAAAAGTTTTAAGGCGGTAGATAGAGAGATTATTCGGCGGGGGTCGGAATTTTATAGGATTGAACTGAATTTTTTAGATGGTGAAAAGACGGTGGTAGCCTATGATGGCACTAAAAAATCTTTTATGGTTTCAGATAAAAAATGGGCGAGACTGCCGAAGAAAAATCGTTACCCGGCAGTGTTGTTTGAGCCGGCGGATCTCGCTTTAATTACTTCTTCCCCGACGCGGCGACGAGATTATTTTGATAGATTTCTGGCGCAATTTTCAGAAGGATATAGTAGTGCCTTGTCACGGTATAATAAGGCGCTAAAGCAGAGGAATGAATTATTAAAGCGGGAGTTTACTTCGGCGGAAGATTTGTTTTCTTGGGATGTGCTTTTGGCGCGATATGGGGTAATAATTCGGGAAAAGAGGATGGCGCTAGTTTCGGCTCTTAATGACCGGCTGACGGGAGTTTATCGGGGGATTTCGGAAAACCGAGATGAGGTAACTTTGGTTTATAATTCTTATACTGGCGAGGCTTTGGAGAGTGAGTATCTTCGGTTACTTAGTTTAGATTTTGAACGTGATAGATTGACCGGCCATACGAATTTTGGGGTTCATAAAGATGATTTTGTGTTTTTGTTTAACTCAGTGCCGGCAGATGGGACGGCCTCGCGGGGGGAGATGCGTTCGATAATTTTGGCGCTGAAATTTATTGAGGCGGAGATGCTGTTTGAGGAACTTCATAAGAAGCCACTGGTTTTACTTGATGATGTGTTTTCTGAACTTGATGAGACTAGGCAAAAGGCTTTGGTGAAGAATTTTCAGGAAAATCAGGTGATTTTGACGAGTGTTAGTTAGCTTTTTCTATAAAAACAGAGATAGAGGCAATAGAATTTTTTGTGTTAAGATGAACTATAAAATATTCAGAGGTATTAGAAGTTAATTTAAAACTAGCTTTAGAAAAGTCTATACCAGTCTCAGTTTCAATTGGTTCATATTTAAAACTATCTTTTTCATAATTAACTTGGTCGTATTTAGAAAAATAGGATTTAAGTTCTGATAAGATAATATCTTGTTGAGAATTGGAATATCCATAATCATCTAGAAAAGATAAGCCGATGAAAATTGTGTTGCGATTATTATTATCGTTATCCCCAATTTCTTTTTCATAATCAGTAGAACAAATTGTTTCTCCAGATTGTTCATCTTTAACACAATTGATATTCCCTTCTGGTTTTTGGCGGAAGAGGAGGAAAAATAAAATCAGAAATAAGACAATGGTTGCGATGATTAGTAGGATGATATATTTTTTAAGAGGTGTTTTTTCTTTCATAATTAATTCCAGACTGCTACAGCGTAGCGAGCATTAGATACGATAGTAATTGGATCATAAGCTTCCCATTTATGAGCGGTGTAACCAGAGTTGGCAACCCACCATTTATCATTGGCAGATTTAATAATAGCAACATAGTGGCCACCTTGAGAGAATGGTAGACTACCAGTTCCAACAATGTGGACCATTTGGCCACTATCAAGTGCGGCTTGGATAGATTGGATGGAGATAGAAATTGGCTGAGTGTTCACACCGTAATAATTACCAAGATAGGTGGTAATACTGTGATTACTACCACACCAGGATCCATCTTTGTAACAATGTTGTCCGCCACGGCCGGCAATATCAGCTGTTTCACTTGGATAGATATATTGGTTTTTTAGAATACTAACAATAGTAGCAAATGAGGATGGACCACAACCACTTTCTCGAATAGATGTGCCATTGTTCCCATTAATACCATCTGGCCCATAATTTAAGTTACCCCAGCGGGAGTCACCTTGTAGATAAATATATTTTTGGATATCTTCATCGCTCCAATTTCCGCCACCGGTTCCACCACCGCCTTCTGGACAAATTACTAAATCAGGATTTTCAGGAGTGGGTTCATCAGGGTTTTCCCCGAGTAAACGAGTATAATATTCTGTGGCATAATTATAACGAGTATTTTGAACAGACTCAGATTTAACTTCAGGATTTTCGTAGTTGAATAATACACGATTAGTAGCATCTCGCATATTCAGAGTATTTAAGGCACTTGGTGAAAGACCGTCATAACCTTGAATTTCTTGAACAAGAAAACTAGTTTGAGCAACTAGAGAATATACTGGTTCGCCAAGATTATTGGCGTGCTCCTGAAGACTTTTAACGCGAGACCAGTATGTCCATTGAGCAATACCAAGACCGCCGTTATAAATTTTTCCGTCAGAACCGCTTTTGCTTAAATCGTAAGCTATAAATCCGTCTGGGACAATATGACTTCCATTAGGTAGGGCTTTTTCAAGAAGTCGAGGATTATGAGTGCTATTTTCAGCCTTAAGATTTCCCATAATGGCGGCAATAGAAGTGACACTATAACCAGCCTCTTTAAGTTTTGACATAATGTAGCCGATATTGTCACTAGCGTCAATATCTATAGCAACACCACCGTTGCTAATACATTCATCTCCTTCTCCGCGTTCTTCTTCAAACTGATCATCGTAATATAAAATATTATCTTCAGCGTAGCGTTTTAATTTTGATTCGGACCAAACATTGATGGCGTTATATCCTTCGCCGTCATCAGCAAAAGTGGCGAGGGGTGGGAGAAAAGCGAGACAAAAAGCGAAGCTAAGTAGGAAAAGGGGTTTTACTACCTTCTTGTTCATATATTAATTATAGCATACTTCTTATGGTTTGCGGTACCAGCGGACGGTTTCACCTTTGCCGTTTTTTGTGAGAGATTCGTGGCCGGCCATAGGTGCGCGGCCAGATTCGTTGCCGTAGGAAGCGGAGGCGATATTGGAGTGGAAGCCGGGGATGTTGCCAACATAAACAAAAGTGTGGCCGGTCGTGAAGGCGACGTCGCCGGGTTGAAGGACGGAAGTGTCGACCGGGGTGCCGGGGTTAGCATTTAGAAGTTGCCAGCCGTTGGTGCGGACCCAAGTTTCCTGAATAGCGGTGTTGCCATTTCCGGAGTTGTAATCTGGGGCGAAGCCAGATTCTTGCATAAGAGTGGTGACAAAGCCACCGCAGTCGATACCGGCGACACCGTTTACGCTACCGCCGACATATTTCCCTGACGCGAGGCGTCGAGTGACGGCTTCGGCGTAGGCTGGTTTTCGGTCGGTGAAAACGGCGGAGTGATAAGTATCCCAAGCATATTCCATTACGAGCGATTGGAGCGAGCCGGCGTCGCCGGAAGTGGTGATATCGGAAGCGTTAGTACAATCTGGATCGCCAGAAGTGGTGGCATGAACCTCAATAGTTTTTCCGGAAAGACGACTATAGATACCTTCGGCTTGAGGCAGACGGTCCGGGTGATGGATTAGGTCTGGATTTTTAGGACGCTCATAATCTCTTAAGAAAGTTTCGGTGGCGGAGGCAACGGTGTTAGCGTTTTTGATGGCTGGATAGGTATTATTAATTTCATCTCTTAGGTATTCAATTTCAAGAGAAATAAGTTGGTTTGCGACTTCTTCACCAGCTTTTTCGACAAACTCGGCGCCGGAAAGGCGGCCATAAGTTTGGCCATCGTCAAAGTATTTGATAAGTTCAGGAGCGCGGGATTTGATGAAATTATAAAGACTGATACGACGAGAGAAAGACCATTGGGCAAGGCCGATACCGTGGGCAACTTCTGGACTCGAGGAAAGGTCGAAATTAGGATTTTTGTTTAGGAAACTAGTTTCATGGCGGACGGGGTTTAGGCCAGATTCGCTGACAAAGTTACCCATAATACCAGCGGCTTGCTCGGAAGTGAGGAAGGAGGTAAGGCCGGACCAAATTTTTTCTTCGGCGGTGCCGCCAGCGACGGTGACGTCACCTTGATAGTTCGGAATACATTTTAGTTTGCCTTCGGGGTTATAATAATAACTCTCAATCGAGTTCATCTTATCGACGACGGCGTCGGAAACGGCGGAGACAGGGGTGATGATTGCTAGGGCTGCTAGAAAGCTAACAAGAAACTTTTTTAACATATAGACACCCCCTCATTTGTATCATATATAATATGATAATTATTTTTATCAAAATACTCAGTATAATTATTTTCTACATATAAACTTTTTTCTGCTGGTTTGTTGACGAATGCGTAACGTTCTTCCGGATGATAATCCGCGAGGAAGTTGTAGTAGTCGATGACGGCGAGCATGGTTTCGATGTCGTCTTTAGTGCTGCCGGTGATGCGGGCGAGGGTGCCGGCTTTGGAATTGTCGGCGGGGTGGGTTTTTTCGTAGTGGTCCTCATAGGCAAGAACAGGGTCTTCCAAATCAGTTTCTTTGAAGGCGCCGAGCTGGGAGAGGATGCGGTTATCTTCAATGTAGCGTTGGTAGTATTTCATTTCGGATTCCCAGTAAGGGTTTTCGGCGGTGGCATTACAAATGGTGCCTTTAGCCCAAAGTTCAACTTCGGGATCAAGATTTTCAATCGCGTTGACGATGGCGACGGCATCACCGATATAAGGCACGGTGTCGAGCGGACCGAGACTGGTTTCAAAGCTGGCGGCGATATTGGCATCGTAAACACCCCAAGGTGATTCGCGATTAGCGCAGAAATTAATGTATTTAGCGAGGCGGGAGCCGTCCTTGATGACTTCATTTTCGCCGTTCATTTCAAGGTTTGGTGACACGACGGCGACATAAGTTTCATCGTCTGGGCGGATGTCGGTAGTGGATGGGTCGGTGATGGTGATGCGGTTACAATAAATATCGCCTTTGACTCCGCCGATATCTTCGAGGTCGTCACACTCGCCATAGAAGTCAAAGTATTTGAGGCCGGAATCGGCATAGGTGGTGCCGGCGAGATTAGTGAGGCTGCTAGTGGTGAGATTAGCAAGGGTGCTTAGAGGCCCAAATAATGAGTTAGTAGTGGCAAAAGAGAGGGCGGAATTTACAATACTGCCGAGGAAAGTGTTTTTGTTGCTAGCATCAAATGGGGAGTGAGTATGGCGATCTAGCTCGGCGTCGAGAGCGAGAACTTCATTAGTCTGTCGAGAATACTGAGCGAGTTTTTCTTCAGAAGCGCCGGATTGACCGGAACTTCGGGCGGCGAGCTGAGTGTTGGCGGCGGCGGCACCTTTACCAAAGGCTTCGCCGGCCGGGATACCAGCTAAACTTTCAAAGTGATTTTCAAAGAGCGTGCGGGCGATGGTTGGGACGACAAAAGTAAGCGCGGCAGTGACGGCGAGCTGGGCGCCGACTTTAATAGCAGTGTCCATTAAGAGTGAGGTGGTGAGTTTGATGAAGCCGCCGCCAGGAATGGCAAGCGAAGCAAGAGAGAGTGCGGCGTTGGTGGCATTGGCGAGCGAGCAACTCACGGCGGTAGCACCATAAGTGGCCATAGTTCCCTTCAAAACTTTAGAAAGACGACTGAAGGAATATTTGTTGGCTTTTTCGATATTGGGTTTGACGCCACCAAGAATGACGCGTTCGTTTTCGCCCTCGAGCGGCGAGCCGGTGATTTTGATTTTTTCACCGGTTTCAGGGTCGGGATATTCGGTAGTGACGGTTCTAGTAAAGAAATTGTTGACTTGGTTTGCGGCGGCTTCGTCGCCGGCGCCCCACTTGGTCTTACTTGGAGTTTCCATAATGTTCATAAAATAATGGATGGTGCTGTAGGTTTCAACGGCAGAGACAGTGGTAGCAAGAAGCGAGCCGATTTTTAAGGCGCCACAGGCGGTGGAGACGGCAGCGGTGGCTTTGGTGAGATAGGCATTGGCTTTGCTGGTGGAGTCGGCGCCCTCGGTGGATTTAGCTTTGCCGGAGTCGGCAATTTCGGATTTTTCGGTGATAGGCTTGCCGTTCTCGTCTAATTTGGGATTGCCATTTTCATCGGTAACTTGCTCTTCGTCGACAGTATGAGTAGAAGTGTCGAGGTCTTCGGTTTCAAATTGCTCGGACATGGTTTGATTCCACTTGGCATCGTCCGCGTCAGCATCGCCAGTCTGTTTGAAATCTTCGAAGATGTTTCTAGAGAGGCCGAGTTTTTGGTAGACCCGTTCGGCGGCATCATCAAAGAAGCCGGCGACTCTTCCCCGTTTAGAGGTAGTGTAAGCCTCGCGGAATTCAACATTATCGCGGTAAGTAGTTGCGAAATTATCGGCGGTGATAGTTTGGCCTTTAAATTCAAGAGCGCCGTCGGCAACGGTGATGCCGTTTTTCTTGAGACGCGATTTAAGCCAGGGCGAGAAAGTTTTGTATTTTCTAGCGCCGGACCAGGAGGTGGAAATTTGGTCGCCGCCGGTTAACATATAGGAAAAGAGGCGGGTGCCACGGAGAGTACTGCTAGTATATTGAGTGTCGGTAGCTTCGGTGTAAAGGGCTTCAAGATGGGCGCCGAGAAGAGAGGTAGAGCCGAAGATTACAAAAAGACAGGCTGTGATGCCGCCAATGATGGCGACCATCGGGGCGGAGCGCTTGAAGCTCCAAGATTTTTTGGTGAGACTTTTTGCGACTTCTTTTTGATTGATGTATCTTCTAGGTCGGTAGAAAGATTTTTTCTCCTTTTGATTCTGGAGCTTAGCAGTTTCCTCTTCTTTCAAGCGTTTCTCTTCGAGGTATTTTTGCTCTTCAGTATTATGAGAAATAGCGGCATCTTTTTCAAGGTCACGGAAAAAATCCCTACTGGTTTTTGGTCGACCTTCAAATTTTTCCATACGGTGTAATTATAACATTTTTAAGGGGAGAAGTCTAGAGTCTAACGGGGAGCTTTATCTTGAGGGTTCGTTGTGATGAGAGAAGTTTCGGTGTCGGAAGCGATGACCTGGATGTGGACGTGATTTTGGCCGGCGAAGAAGAGGCCGTTTCCAACTGGGAAGTTGGCAAGAAGCTTTTTCTCTTGCTCGGTGAGCTTGAAGACGTCGGAAAGGACGTCCACGGCGGATGGGTTTTGTTTCAAAAGTAGCTGCATAGAGGAGTTTGCGACAATGGCGCGGCCCATTTTGGAAGCCATGAAGTCTTCGACGTCCTGCGTAACCGTGGTAAGACCGAGGTAATACTTTCTAGCGCGCTTAGCAAGACTAAACAGGAAGTTCGCGGAATCTTCGTGATCCATTAATTGCCAGGCCTCATCAACGATGAGGATGCGGCGCTTTTGATTAGCGCGGATGATGTTCCAAATGTGAGAAAGGACGATATACATCGCAACTGGCCGGAGTTGGTCCTCAAGGTCGCGAATGTTAAAGACGACCATTTGATTATTAATATCAATGTTGGATTGTTGAGAGAAGATACCCGCAAAAGTACCGGTGGTATATTTCTTGAGACGCTGGGCGAGAGCTGGGCCGGAGCCACCCATGTGAAGCAAAGTATCGTAGAGATTTAGAATAGTTGGCGGGGTGGATTGGTGAGTCAAAGGATCCGAAGTGATACCGGCGCGAGCATAAGTATCAATTAAGGCCTGGTCTAGGTCGGCTTCTTCGGCAGGGGTGAGAGCCGGGATGATTTGGCCGTTCGGGCCGATGCCAGAACCACCAAGCATTAGGCGGAAAAGGCCGTGAAGGGTGACGAGGTTGGCACGCAGAGCGTCGTTTGCGTCTTCAGAATCAACAACTTTTGGTAAATCGAAGGGGTTGATACGGACGTCGGAGTTAAGACTGAGACGAATATAAGAACCACCGACGGCGTCGCAAAGACGCTGGTACTCATTTTCTGGGTCGATAATTAAAATCTCAGAGCCGACCATCATAGAGCGGAGGGCTTCAAGCTTAACGGCAAAAGATTTACCAGCACCAGATTTCGCGAAGACGACCATATTAGCGTTTTCAAGAGTAAAGCGGTCAAAGATAACTAGACCAGTGTTATGCATGTTGATACCATATAATATACCCTTTTCCTGGGTGAGGTCGGCGGAAGTGAACGGGAAGGAAGTGGAAATAGCGCCGGTGTTCATGTTGCGACGAATCTGAAGTTGGTCGGTACACTGTGGGAGACAAGAGTTCATGCCCTGCTCTTGTTGAGAAGAAGCAACCTTAGAGAAAATCATTTGCTGACCAAAAATGGTTTCAATTTTGCGTTGGACAAAGTTTAGCTCGTCGAGAGAGTCGGCCCAGAGAGTAACATAAAGACCAAAACGGAAGAATTTTTCACGGCCGACCTGGAGGTCATCACGGAGTTCCTCAGCGTCGCCGATGGCAGCTTCAAGTTCTGGGTCGCGGATACGACCTTTTTCGGAGTTGACCGCAATAGAGGCTTCAAGCTGGGTTACCTTTTTCTCAAGGTTTTTCATCACCACGGCGGTGTCAACCGGATAAATATACATGGAGATATCAAGTACTTCATCGATATTAATAATAGGAGAAAGCCAACCGGTATAAAGAGAACGAGGGTAACCATAGACATAAAGAGTGCGACCATATTTAGTGCCAAGACGGAAATAGCTAGAGTGAATTTCAATAGAACTTGGGGAGATGAGGTCACGGAGAGTGGTGATGCCCTGCTCAAACGCGCGCTGGATTTCTAGTTCTTCAGCATTTTGCATTTCGGCGGCCTTTAAGCGCGCCTTCTTTTGTTTTCTACTCATTTTCTATCTCCTTTCTTTACGTAGGTTGTGGCAACTTGATTAAAATCAACGAGCGGCTCGCGGACGGCGGTGTCGGGGTTATTGAAGTTGTAATAGAGGCTGGCAAGCTCGCGAGTGTTGAGACGGACGGAGTGGATGCCGATATTGTAAAGGCCGTTCATTACGGATTCGACGCGGTTGTTAATTTCTTTAACGGCGGCATCGTAAGTAGTGCGGTCGATTTTGGTGACTTGGGGCTCTTTGCCGCGGCTGAAAGATTTGAAGAAATTCTTGGTTTGTTGGAGAACTTTTTCAGCATTTGGGTCTGGGTAGTAAGGGATGACAATGAAGAAGGATTTATCCATAATGTTGGCCTCTTGAGAAAGAGCGTCAATGAAATCAATGTAGTCGTCCATCAGGACACCGAGAAGCATATTATCATTTTCGCGACGAATTTTAGCAAGGCGTTCAATGTAAGGACCGATATCAACGCGTTGAGAACGAACCAAAATTTGAGTGGTGAAGTTTAAGGAGTTGATGAACTGTTGGTAGGAGAATTCGACGCCGTCGCGTTCCATTTCGGACATGAGGTCGTAGTTGATGGACTGGCAGGCGATGACCGCACGGAAGGAGCCGTCTTTCATAATGACGAGGCTGTCTCTGAGCTCGGAGATAAGAAGGGTGGACTGAGTGGAAATAGGAAGGTCGGGGTTGGCCTGCATCATAGCTGGATTTGGCATTTGTGGTGCCATTTGTGGTGGCATCTGGCCTTGAGGCTGTTGACCCTGAGGCATTTGGCCTTGAGGTGGCATTGGCTGGGGAGCCGGTTGTGGTTGTTGATTATTTGGGTTCATCTTTCCTCCTTACCTTAATGATATATATACTTCGTCATCTTTGTTAATACGATTAGCCTCTTTAGCGATAGTAGCGACAGAAAGTTCGGTGTCTTTAGCGAGGGCGGTGAGGCGGGCCTTGTTTTCGGCGGCGCGTTTCATCGCAGCAGTGTCTGGAGTAATGACAACGGCAGATTTGAGAGGCTCAATAGCGGCAAGTTCAGCCGGAGTTGGTAGAGCGATTTCGGGCTCGTCTTTTGGCGGCTCTGGCGCAGGGGCTGGAGTTTGAAGCATATCCTGAACTGTGTTAGCAACCGGAGCGGGCGCAGGGGCTGGAGTAGTAATATATGGTTGGACCGGAGTAAGTGTTTGGACTGGTTGAGGGACTACTGGCTGGGGAGCCGGTTGTTGGACCGGTTGCTGAGGAGCTGGTTGTTGGGCTGGTTGTCCTGGTTGCTGAGGGATGTAGCCGGCGGTACCAGGATTATTTTGTGCGGCAAAAGAAGCGCGCATTTGATTAATGATTTCGGTGCGTTGAGAACTTTGGTTGTTGGCCATGATTTGAGTGAGTTGGTCTGGATGCGGCGGCTCGAGAACATCAGGAGCAGAGATATTAGCGGTGTAAAAAGCTGGCTGCATTGGCTGAGCCGGGGCAGAATTTCGAAGGCTGTTCCCTTCGGTATCAATAACATTGGCAAGAAAAGAGAGACGCGTGCTAGCCTCTTCGCCGGTGATGTTACGAGTGCGGGGTTGTTCAACAACTTTTGGAGCAGTAATAGTAATAGTAGATTCGCGCTGGCCAGGATTCCAAAAACGATTCCGGGGTTTTAAGTGATAAGAGACGATGGCGGCGAGATAAGTTTCCATCGGCTGGTCTTTTTTAAGAGGGAGGGCTAAAACGGCGAAGAAAATTGCGATTGGAAGCGGAAGAATAGCAAGAAGCGGAAAAATTTGAAACAAAGCAACAGCAAGGGCGATCATCCCGCCCATTATCATTAGGTAGACGAACTGGCGAAAGGTAAACGGCCCAAGCAGTTTATCGTCGGCCTCAACATCTTGTGGGACCTTGTACTGTGCCATATAGTAATTATAACATACTTAAGAGTTTTAGAGATAAAAAATGCGCCGCTTTGTTAGCGGCGCGGGTAGTTATAGATTCTAGAAGTAAGCACTGTCGTCAATTGGAGAAAATTTGCGGATTTCCTCTTCTGCTTCTCTTTGCTTTCGCTCTTTTTCGGCCATAAATAACTCTGGCATTTGTTTCTCGCTTTCGTCAAGGCGTTTTTCGAGAATACGATCGAGTTCCTGCTCCCATTTCCCTGGCCTGTAAGTGGATATATGGTTATCTATATTGTCTTGGCAGAAAACTAGCTGGCCAGCTACAGATATTCGAATACTAGAAGATCTTTCGCCAGAATAGAGCCTTAAATTACCAGATTGAAACTCTTCATTGCTTGCGAGAATTTTACGAGCCTTCACTTGAATGCTTTGGGACATTTCGTATTCTCTGTCATGGCAAAGAGAGTAAAGCCTGTCGATGTATTCTACGCAATCTTCCCTGGGATTACCAGATTTGTGTTTCCAAGTAATTCTTTTGTCTTCATAGATAGTGATGTTGCTATCGCTGTATACCTTAAGTTGTAGTTTGGGGTCATATTGCCCTTTATATTTTAAGATATCGAAGACTTTTTCTTTGAATTGCTCAGCTTTATCTTGTTCGCCAGATTCTTCCTTGGTAGATGTTGATGAAAGATTTGAGAAGAACAGTATAATATCTTCCCAATTATTTATTAGGACCATTAAGCCGACCAGTCCTATGAGAATAAGTATCATCCAACCGGCAATTTTGAAAATTACATCCATTTCACCACCTCCTTGAACTAGAATGTATATGTGAAAGAACTACTCTAATGAATCTATAACTATTTATATTTTATCATAAAACTACTAGTTTGTAAATGGCAGTATAATATTATTTTTGAGTTGAATCGGGGATAGTAAGACCAAGAGCGCGCATAATAGTTGGCTTCATACCGCCGTTGGTACCGTGATTGATGTTGTTCTGGAGAGTATTAATAACGTCTTTGCGGACCATACCGCGGAAGACTTGTAGCACATTCTCGGAAGGATTGAATTGTGGGTTGCCATTTTTGTCTAGTTCTAGGTTAGAGCTGCCGTCGGCATTAAACATTCTACCGGAACCGTCAATAGTCTTATAGGCGCATTCGCCCATATCAATAGCAATAGCGGAACAGATGGCCTGGTAGGCGTTGGTCTTAAAGACATTCATATCTTTGTCGGTTTGACCATCCATATATTTACGAATGACAGCCATATGAATTTGGCCGTCGCCTTGTTTCCAGGTGGCGTGTTTCTCATCCCATTTCATACCGGTCATAAAGCCGAGAGTGTTCATAATTTGTTCGCCGTCAGTCTCAAACTTAGGAACATTGGAAATAATTTCTGGCAGGAAGTTGCTGACGTAACTAGTGAAGTATTCTTCATCGCCATGATGGTAACGATCAATATGTTGTTGCATGGCGCCGAAGCCGGTGCGGTCGATATTGCCAATACTAGTACCTTTTTGAAGCGCGCCGGAAGAGGTCTTAATATTATAGGTCTGTGGTTGGCCGGCCTCAACATAATCGTAGCCACCTTGGTTGTATTCTTCCATAGTAATATAGCTTCTACTGCGCAAAGGTTTGCCGTCTTCAGTAGTATTACTGTTGCGCCAAGTTTCCATGTTGATGAATTTACCGAGACGACCGAGGATTGGAGCGGCGTCTTTATATTGTAGCAAGTCACTTGCTAAGACGTTGGCAAAGTCAGAACCAAGCTCAACATAGCCGTCTTGGTTTTCAAAGTTGATGGTCCCCTTCTTATTCTTAGTATGATCCATGAAATGGGCGAGATACTCTTCGATTTTGTCATAGTCGCCACGTTTGGCAAGGGTGTTCTGAGCAGCGACAACGGCCTCGATGTTTTTATTATGAAGCGCGCCATCGTAGCCGTGAAGCACGTTTTTGGTAATCTGCTTATCGAAGTAGGTAGCATATTTAGAAGTGGTTTCTTTACGCTGCTTTTCGAAGGCTTCATAAGCGTCGGCGGTCACGGTAGTAAGGGCATTTTGACGAATAGTTTCATCTGAGTCGTGCGCGTCAGCACCGGCACCAGTCCTTACGAGTTGGTTGTAAAGACTACGGTTGACGATATTGCCGCTCTTATCAATTTTAGAGGCCTTTTGGACTTGCTCGAAGTAGAATCTTTGGTCAGAGCGGTCGTTTCGGGCTTTGGCAGATTGTTGGGTGCGAAGGTCAAGATAGTTCTGGGCTTGGTTATCGGCGAGAGCCTTCAAAATCTTATCTTCTTTAGCTTCGGTAGAGCGTAAATAGGCATTGACATTACTCATAGCGTTGGCGGTCTTGAGGTCATCAGCTTCGGCGGCGAGTTTGAGCTCGCGATTTAGGTAGTTATCACGCATTGCGCTGGTGACTTTGACGTTGTCGATTTCATTACCATCCTTATCCTTTTTAGTTTTATAGACAGCGCGACCGTTTTCCCAGCGCTTTAGAGTGCGGCCAGTAGAACGAGCGTTGGAATAAGCAGAATAAGTTATTTTGCGATTTTCTTCGTGTTCAGCACGATCTTCAGCGCGGAGGTATTTATTACGGTCGAAGCGAGCGCGCCAGTAGGCCCCGGAAGCATAGTTTCTAGAACGAGAGGCTTCGTCGAGTTTTTTGGCGCGGGCGGTGTCGCGGAAATCTTCGGCGACCGGGCGGAGACGGCCGGTGGTGTTTTTGCCGAGGTTGTCGAGCGCGCCGCTGACTTTGCCAAGTACGGAGCCGGACATCTTCATCATCGGGATGGCGAGGAAGAACGGTACAACCTGAACGGCCATACCGAGGATGGTCATAAAGAGCGAACCGTCTTGCTGGGCTTTAGCAATAATGGCCCAACCAGCAAGATGGGAAGCGCCAAAGAGAGCGGAGAACATTGGGAAGAAAATTAGCATAGTGGTTAGAATATCTTTCCACTTGGTGAACCATTTATTAGTGTTTGGAAGCATATAACAGACGAAGGCAAGCGGGGCAACCATCACAAGAAGAGCGACAACTGCTTGACGCATAGCAATAGTGGCAAGACCGACGAGGATAGAGATAAAGGCAGAAAGTAGAGAAAGGATAAACATCGGTAGAATAGCGC
Source organism: Candidatus Saccharimonadota bacterium (assembly GCA_030530605.1). Lineage (GTDB taxonomy): Bacteria > Patescibacteriota > Saccharimonadia > Saccharimonadales > Saccharimonadaceae > Nanosyncoccus. The sequence goes on along the minus strand of JAUMUO010000001.1, from coordinate 76,867 downwards.
CGATGCCGCCGGCAGCAGAAACGGCCAGGCCAGCAACAGCACCGCCACCGCCGAGCATAGCGGCGAAGGCTTCCCAAGTAATCATAGCATCACCACTAGCGTTGATTTGAGACTCAATGTTTTCAAAGAAACCGCGGAGCGAAGCGCCGGCGATGTTGGATGTGTCGATTAAAGCGGAGCAGATGAGATAACTTAAGTTGATTAAAATGGCAGTGATGATGAGTTTTGGTAGAATTTTCTTGATATTGTAGTTGTCAAAGCCAACTCCGGTGAGGTGGGAGTAAATGACGACGAGAATGAGGATAATAAAGACAATGTTGGTGAGGTCGCGAACGTATTGCCAGACAATGAAGACAGGCGAATCAGAGTCGGTCGTCATAGGTTGAACGACGAGAAGGTCGCTAATGACTTTGTAGATAGAGTCGACGGCTTTGGCGAGAACGCCAGAGGTAGGACAGACTAGCCAGCCGATACCTTTGACCTGGTCGTAACAAGTCTCGGGTTCTTCTTCGGATTTTTCCTCGCTATTTTCCTCAGTAGTTTCAGTTTCTTCTTCAGGGGTTTCAATACCTTCAATAGGGTCGGCGAGAACGGTGATGGGGGTGGTGTGGATGGGGACACTGAGAGGTTTAGCAGAGGTGGACGAACTATTGACAAAGCATAAGAAAAATGCGAAAATCAAGCCCAATAATGGCCCCAAAAACCGTTTCTGTGCTATCTTTTCTCGCAGTTTCATAGGTAAAACTCTTAACTCCGTAATTATAGCATATCTTGGCGAAAATTACAAGGTCTGATATAATAGAAATATGAAAAAGAAAATTTTGGCTTTAGCTTTGACGCTTGCGACGTTTATCGGGGTTTTGGTGCCGAATGGTAGCGTCTTTGCGGCGGAATGTGATACAGAGTTTTTGGGGCTTCGGCCGTGGTACTACGGACTAGAGATGGATGAGAGTTGTAATATAAAGTCGCCAGAGCTTGGTAGCGATGCTGGGACGGCGGGTGATAACCTTGCCATATTTATTTGGACGATTATCCTGAATGTTTTGGTTGATCTCTTTACGGTTGCTGGTGTGGTGGCACTTGGGTTTGTGATTTATGGCGGATATTTGTTCCTACGCTCTGGTGGTGATGTGGCCTTTGCGACGAAGGGTCGGAAGACTTTGACGGCGGCGCTAGTTGGGCTTCTTATAGTGACGCTTGCGAACGTGATTTCAAGATTAATAGCAACGGTGATAACATCACAGTAAGGAGAAAGGATGTTAGAAATATTTGCAAAAAGTGCTAGCGAGGTGGTCGGAGACAAAATTCCGCAGGGTGAGCTTAATATGCAGGCGATTTTGAACTGGGCGTATGCAATACTCGGGATAGTGGCGGTGATTGGAATTATTTTTGGGGCAGTGGTTTGGACTACTTCTCAGGGCGATCCGGCCAAAATTAAAAAGGGACGTGACGCAGTATTATTCGCAGTGATTGGCTTGGTAATTGTAGGGCTGGCGACAGTGATGACGAATTTTATAATTAATTCAGGGAGTGGCCAATGAAAAAGAAATTGATTATTGTAGCAATTTTAGCTTTGTTTACGGCTTGTTTGCCAACCAGAGTTTTGGCGGTAGAGGTTGGGAATGACCCGGCTTGTAGTAAGTTGAGTGACCCGGATGCTCTGAAAGCGGCTGGTTGCCCGACTGGAGAAGGAGAGGCCCAGGTGGTTAATGTAGCACAGAATATTATTAATGTAGTAGTTGCGGTGCTAGGAATTGTGGCGGTGCTATTCGTGGTGATTGGAGCGGTGGGATATACTACTTCCCAGGGTGATCCGGCCAAAACCAAGAAAGCACGAGATACAATTTTGTATGCTATTCTTGGTGTAGTTTTGGCGGTTCTAGCTTATACGATTGTGAATTTTGTACTTGGTTCCCTATTTAAAGAGTAAGTATCATAATTTCGATATTGAAAAAAAGGATATAGTATGGTATTATGAGAGCAACAAGATTAATTTTAAGGAAAAATTATGAAGATTAAAGAGAAAATTAAGGTTATTGTAGCAGGTCTAGCAGTGGTAGCAGCCGGCGTGGTTGGTATTGCTTCTCCGGTAAGCGCTGACGATAAGTTGGTGATGTGTCCAGATGGCAAGAGCTATGCTGCAAGTTTTGATAAATGTTCTGGTGCCGGTACGGCTGAAAAGAGAAGCCTAATGGGTACTCTCCAGATCGTGATTAATGTTATCCTTGCTGTACTTGCGTTCGTAACCGTGGCAATGATTATCATTGGTGGTATCAACTACTCCACTTCACAAGGTGATGCTGCTAAGGTGAAGAAGGCAAAGGATACGATTCTTTACGGTATCGTTGGTCTCGTGGTCGCACTACTTGCGTTCGCGATTGTGAACTTCGTACTTGTTAATATCTTCAAGTAGACTGGGAGAGAAGCTGTCCCCTTCGTCTAGACGGAGGGGACTTTTTAGTGTATAATGAGATTAAGTAAATAAGGAATTGAAATGAAAAAGATTAAGATGCTTTTAGTGGGGGCAGCGGTGGCGGTAGCAGGGATGTTTATGGCGGCGCCGGCGATGGCTGCTGAGGTTGCTTGCCCGAAAGGTTCGTTGAGAGGTGGTGAGGATGGGACCGGAACTGCTCCAACTTATGCGCAATGTAATCTTCCAGAAGACAAAGATAATGTGAATGGTGGCAATTTATTCCAGACCATTCAAACTATTATTAACTGGATTTTGGCAGTTTTGGGCGTGGTTGCGGTAATTATGGTAATTATCGGTGGCTTTACCTACATGACTTCACAGGGTGATCCTGGAAAAACCAAGAAGGCGAGAGATACGATTCTCTACGGCATTATTGGTCTTGTAATTGCCCTGCTCGCATTTGCGATTGTGAATTTCGTACTTGCGAATATCTTTGCGAGTTAATTCTTGAGCTACTAATCAGTAATATAAAAATCGCCCCTTCGGGGGCGATTTTTTTGTTTCTAGGTGGAACAGAGACTAAGAAATGGTGATTCTCTTTGGAGCTTCAACCTTTTCCTTCTCAAAGGAAATAGTTAAGACGCCGTCTTTTAGCTCTGCCTTGACGCTGTTTTCGTCTTCTTTGACTTGAACTGGGAGAGCGATTGTCCGCGAGAACTCACCCCAGTAACACTCTTGGATGTGCCAACGAGTGGTGTGCTCATCTTCGCCGCCAGAAAGGACGCCGGAGATGGTCAAGATGTTGTCAGAAATGCTGACATCCAAATCGGATTTAGAAATTCCCGCAGTTCTGGCCTTAACGACCAATTTATCGGCGGTTTCGTAGACATCTACAGCGAGTTGTCCAGGGAAATCGTCGGTGTTATCTTCCCACCCATCATCTTCTGATGGTGCTGGAGCCGGTTCTTCCGGAGCAGCGAGATCGAGATCATCCGATTCGGAAACGGCGCTGTCATCCAAGAACGCAGCGGCGAGTTCGTCTTCCATCAGCATATCTTCGTTATTATTACGAGCCATATGACCTCCAATTAATGTTATTAAGCTTTATTATAATGGCGTTTTATGATAAAATCAAGAGAATTATGGGTTTGATTGAAAAAAGCACAACAATTATGGGGGTAAAATAATGAAAAATAGTGTTGTAAAAAAGTCTATTTTTTCGCGCTTTCTCAATATGATGTTGCCATTTTATTGTCGTGGCTGTGGAAAGGCAGGAAGTTTGTTGTGCGAGCGTTGTAGAAATGACATTGAAGTAGTGGGTGAGGTGCCGGTTCTTCCGGAGCTTGACCGGCTGTTTGTAGCTGGCCTGAGAGAGGGGGCGCTTTCAAAATTAGTAGAAGATTATAAATTCAAAAGTTTAAAAGGGATTTCAGAGATTTTGGTGGATTTGTTGGATGAAGCAGTGCCAGGTGATTTGCCGGGAAAAATTGTGGTAGTTCCCTTGCCGACGATACGTAAGCATATTCGCGAGAGAGGTTTTGACCATACTTGGAGGTTGGCGGGAGAATTTTCGCGAAGGAAAGATTGGGCGGTGGCGCCAATTTTGAAACGGGTGAATAAGACGGTTCAGGTTGGGGCGGATGAGGTGACTAGGAAGAAGCAGGCGGAGAGGGCTTATGCGGTTAATATGGAAGTGGCGAAAGAAGTGGGGTTAATGGAGAAGTTTGGAGGGAGTAAGAAAAAGGAGAGGTTATCAGAGGATGTAGGGTATCTGCTCCTTGATGATGTTTGGACGACGGGTGCGTCGATGCGAGCGGCAGCAAAAAAGCTTCGCGAAAGTGGCGCGAAGCGAATTTATGGGGCGGTGGTTTGTATTAACTGTTTAGATTAACAGTTTGGCCGGTGATAGCGGCAATAACGAAGTTGATGATTGCGTAGGCGAGCAAAGAAATGATCAAACCGATGATAGCATAAAGGATGGTGTTTTTAGCGTCGGTGACTTTTTTATTGTCGCCGCCGGAAATGATATAACGGAAACCACCGTAAATCAGCATAATAACAGAAATAACACCAATGACAAGAAGCAAGGTGTTGGAGATTTTAGTGAAGACACCAGTGGGACCAACCAGTTCGGCTGGCATAATGTCGGCTTTGGCGGCTTCAGCGCCTTCTTGAACGGAGAGGGCGAGGATTTTCAAATAATCTATCATTATGGTTATTATACCACGAGGATGGGGGATTTGTAAAGTGGTAGCTTTATAAGGAAATAAAGTCTAGGAAGAAGGGGGAAAATGTGGTAGAATAGATGAAACGGAGGGTTACCCAAGTGGCTGAAGGGGACGGTTTGCTAAATCGTTAGTCTGGGGAAACCTGGAGCGGGAGTTCGAATCTCCCACCCTCCGCCATTTTTTATTGCCAAATGGGCTTGATTATTAAAAGCATATACATTATAATGGAGTTATTAATAAGGTCATTTAGTCGTGGTCTTCCCTCTGATAAGAGGGGAAGGAATTAATAATCTAGGAGAGAAAATGAAAAAAACCTCAAGAATGATGGTAAAAAGAATAGTCAGCCTCGTGAGTTTTGCGAGCTTAATGCTGGTTTTGTCGGCAATGTTATTCCCTGTGGCACGCAGTAATGCGCAGACAGAGGCGTTGGCAGGCTCAGAAGTAGGCGTAAACGTTAAGGAATTTGTGAAGCTTGCTGTAGATAAGAGTGCTTTACAGCTTGAGGATAATGAAGGCCACACGACGATTTCTCCTTCTCCTTCTGGTACTTCGATTTCCGGCACGGTTAACGTAGTAGTGACCACGAATGTTCTTAAAGGATATACTCTCTCCGTCCTAACGCAAGACACTTCTACTGGTATGACCCACAGTCTTTCCTCGGTAACTACGGAAATCGACGCAATTACTTCTGGTGCAACGGTGCTTACGGCGAATACTTGGGGTTTCCAGAAACCGGGTGATACCACGCACTGGTACCCAATTGGCGCAGCGGGCGGTAGCGGTACAGAGATTTACAATAAATCTTCAGATGATGCGGCCTATTGTGCAGATTTAGATTATCCAATCCCAGTTGCTTGTGCGTCTAGCACCTATGACACCTATGCGATTAAATTTGGAGCGGTGCTCACTTCGGCACTTCCGGCAGGTACATATTCTAATAATGTGGTCTTTTCGGCAGTCGCAAATGCAGATGGCGCAAGGTATAATTTGAACTTCAACGGTAATGGTGGCAGTGGTTCTATGGCACCACGCACTATTATGGCTGGTAGTACTATCACGATGCCAGAAAATGGCTTTGTTAAAGAAGGTCAAGGTATTAGGGGATGGGCTTTAACCGCAGGAGCTTCTAACCCGGCGACAGTAGGTGGTAAGACCCTCAATGCAGGTGAAAGTGGTATTTCGGTGGATAGTTTGATAGCAGCTGCAGAGGCGGCTGGCCAAACACCTGCTACTTCTGGTGTGATGCTTTACGCGGTTTGGGATAACCAATATACCTTCTCTTATGTAGCAAATGCTCCAACAGAGGCGTTGCCAGTTTCTGGTAGTATGTCGGCGACACAGCAATTACTTTCTAGCAATGCGACTATCCCAGAAAACGGTTTCTCAAGTGAAACTTATAATCTGGTCGGCTGGGCGTTTGCCAGCGATGCGGCTTCGGTAGCACAGATTTCCGGAAATGATGTGGTGAGTGGAGGGTCCTTCTCGACCTCAGCAATTGTTAGCGCAGCAGCGGCGGCGGGACAGAGTGTTTCCACGACCTCTGGAGGAACGGTGAAGTTCTATGGGGTGTGGGAGATCGGCACACAGTATATGCAAGACTTCGACTGTAGCACGCTTGAGTCTCAGAAGATTACTACTCTGGTGGATAATCGCGATAACCACGAATACAAAGTCAAGAAACTCCCAGACGGCAAGTGTTGGATGATTAATAACCTCACCCTCACCGCCACCGACCTTGTAACTGAAGGTAAGGCTCTAACCAATGCTAATACCAACATTCCAAGTAGCGATAGCAAGTCCTACTACATCACGCCAAAGAACGCACGCTATACTTCTACAGGGAACTTCAATAATTTGGCTGTAGCTTCAGCCTCGGCAGCAGTAGATTTCAGTACAAGCTACCCTAACTATATCCAGATAGGTTATAGAGCCGCAGGCGATACAAACAACCAAACAGGTAACCCAACACCAGAAGCCACTGCCTACTATAGTTACTATACCGCCACCCTCGGCTTCTCCTACTATAACGATGGTAAAACCTCTGGCTCATCCTCAATGGACATTTGTCCAAAGGGTTGGAGACTACCAAAAGTATCAGATAGCGGTACTTCGGTGGTAGCGGCAAATGCTGAATTTGCTAATCTTGCCCGAGCGTATAATTCCAGCGCTTCTTGGAGTGGACAACCAACCCAAACATATCAGTATTACACTTCAGACGGCACTATTCGCCAGAACATGATTAAAGGCGATTCCGGTTCCCTAAACCCAGAGCTAGACACTAATAGCGCTGCTGGCTTTACCTACGCTGGCCGCTACAATGGTACGACGTTGGGCAACGTCGGGACGAGCGGGCTCTATTGGTCCTCCTCTATTTACGATACCAACAGCAGCTACAACCTGCGCTTCAATACGTCAAATGTGTTCCCCCAGAACTACAGCAGCAAGTACCTCGGGAACGCCGTTCGCTGCGTAGCGCAGTAGCGCCGGTGGCGCTACTGTCCGTTGGCGCAGGGGCTTCTTTCGTAGTTTGCCCCCAGCCTTCCTTGTTCTTGTCCTCTTGCGAGAAAAGAAGTTTGGTAGAACCAAGAGAGATGTGTTGATGTTGAGCTGTAGATAGAACCTTATGGCTTGTCTGAAAAAATGAAGCACCGTCCAAAAGACGGTGCTTCGGGATCTTCGGGCCTTGTGCCCGAAGGCCCCCCGGCATAATAACGACTAGGTTAGTTTGTTAAATTAACATTGTGAAATTGTAAAAATTAGAAGCGGTTTGAAGGCGTTAACCGCAAGCATTGTTAAGCGGTTTCGCCCCTGTTCAAAAAGCTAGCGCTGGTGTTTTTCCGCAAAGTGTGGTATTGCCTCTTTTACCGCTAAAAATCAAGTCTTGTTTTTCGTAATATCATTTTTAGAATAATAAGCAGGTTGGGAGTATTAGAGTCTTAATGGAGCTTAAGCAAAGCGAGGTGGGACCTTGCGGAGACTTCCTGCGAGGGGGCTTCATTAAAACAGTTCAGTTCTAGAGCGTAACCAGGGCCCCTGGAAAGGAGTAAGTTGGAGATACAAGAAGTCGTATTGAAGGTTACCTTAAAAAGGAAAAAGACCCCTAATATAAAAAGTTAGTCGGATAACCGACTAACCAATCCCAACGGGTAAAGAGTTTTCTAGATAAGCTCCTTACCTTATATTTGTATTATATCGTATATGTCTAATTTTGGCAAGACTTCGGGCCTTGTGCCTGAAGGCCCCCTAGTAGTATAATAGCGTTTAGGAGAGTAGCCATCCGTCCGAGGAAGTATTTTAGTGAATAATCTTTAGAATAGGCTGGTTATTTAAACAAGGAAGGGGAGGCGCTCTTGCGCAAGCAAGGTCCATACAGACTAGTGCGATTATCCGGCAGGGTGATTTGCGATTAACAGTCGCCTCTAAAACGTTACCACGTTTTTGTTCGTTAGGACTCTGTGTGGTTGACATTCGTCTGAGGCTCAGGAGCTGTGCGTATAGGTGTTGCGTAGTGCTGGCTTTACCTACGCTGGCAACTACAATGGTACGACGTTGAACAACGTCGGGACGAACGGGAACTATTGGTCCTCCTCTATTTACAATACCAACAACAGCTACAACCTGAACTTCAATACGTCAAATGTGAACCCCCAGAACAACAACAACAAGAACAACGGGAACGCCGTTCGCTGCGTAGCGCAGTAGCGCCGGTGGCGCTACTGTCCGTTGGCGCAGGGGCTTCTTTCGTAGTTTGCCCCCAGCCTTCCTTGTTGCGAATACTCCCCTAAAAGTGCTGCCCGTTCTAAGGAGGACCCAGCACCCAGGTTAGAAGTTATAATCCCAGCCGACGGAATCGAAGATTTGTTTGTTAAGCTTTTCGGCGTTTAGATGTTTGGTCATACCAAGATAGGAAATAATAGATTCGTCGTCTTTTAAGCCGTTCATATATTGTTGTGCGGCGGACCAGTATCGTGCTCGGGTGCGTTTGCCGGCGGTGAGATAGGTGCGATGAACAACTCTACCTAGAAATGGTAGGCCGCGTTCTATGGGTTGGACATAGAACTTCCTAGGGTGCATTTTTAATCCTAGGCTTTTTAGAAATTTAGGAATATCGTGTTTGAATTTTTTCACAGCGTCTTCAAGCTCTTCCTCTGGTACAACGACCACGAAGTCGTCTACATAGCGACCGTAATATTTGAATTTAAGCTCGTACTTCATATAACGGTCCAATTGGTTTAGATAGGTGTTAGAAAGTGATTGAGAGGTCAGATTGCCGATTACTATGCCAACGCCGGGTGGTTGGTGAAAGAGACTTTTGTTATTTGGGAGAGGGTCCCACTCTTTTTTACTGCCAGCCATCCGCACTCCAGCGACAGGGTCGTCGAAAATGATTTCTGCCCAGAGATAGCGGCAAAGTTCATACTCGAAACCTTTGTTTGGGAATTGGCGCTCTAACCCCCACAGGACTTCCTTAAACAATCTGTCACGGTTTAGGCTCATAAAATACCCGGAGATGTCGGCTTTGATGATATAGGCTTTTTTTGAGCCGGCTTTGGAGGCTTTTTCCATGAAGTGTTGGATGCGTTGGACGCCGAGGAGCGTGCCCTTACCATCTCGGCAAGAGTAGGAATCATAGATATAGTGCTTGTCCCACCAAAGACCGTTCATGGCATATAATAAATGGTGGACCACCCTATCTCTAAATGGAGCCGCAAAAATCTCTCTAATGACGGGATTATGCGTGATAAAGGCTTTTCCGCGGCTGGGGTGGTATCTGCGGTTTATAATATCATCTCTAAGTTGGATGAGATTTTCCATAAAGAACATTTCAAATTTGTTCTCGTCGTCTGTTCGCAGTTTTGCCCTTTTAGCCATTTTGTAAGATTCATAGAGAGCAAACAAGAGGTCGTCGTTGTTTTCTGGCCAGTATTTTAGTTGGTTTTTAGACCAGCGGTTTTCAACCTTTTTCACTTAACTTTTCCTTTATACTTAGCATCGACGTCTTTCATGCCTTGTTTTTTCATTTCGTAAATGATTTGGTTACGGACCCGAGCAATTTTAGTGGCAATTTCAAACATCTTTTTTTCATCTATAATTCTTAGAGTGTCTAGAGCAAAATAGATTCCATTCATGGTCTCAATATCATTCATGGCGTCTTCTAGATAGGCGTGGACATCACTTTCGGTGTTTCGGGCCATTGTGGTGTATTTGGCGATCATATCCCGAGGGATTTTTACCATATCGGTGCCGATCATTTCTCTGATAGCCCCTTCCATCTTACGGGTCTCCCAGAAAACGGTTGTAAAGAGTTCCTTAATGTCTTCCAGAAGATTTGGCATTAAGACCACAGGGAGAGCCATTTTGCCAGAACGTTCTAGGATGGTTTGATTTTGTTCGCGCATCAGATTGTATTCGTCTGCGGGTATTCTGTATCCTAGGGCGAAAGTATAAATTCCGTCCTTTTCCTCCACTAGCTCTATGTCAATTTGTTTTAGTTTTTGGACTAAACGTTCGATATTTGGAATCGATACTACTACTTCGGCCTTGACCTCGTAATCGCGGTCTTCTTGAAGTCTGGCGGCGGATTTGATTTGGGGCGCAATCTTCTGGACAAAGAATACGGCGGAGTGGTTAAAGGCTTTTAGCCATTCCCCGGACGCGCGCATAAAAATTAGCTGTGTATAGTTTTTCTTTTCTCTGGTGAGTACTGTTCTTTTTGATTCAAAATAGCGCAGTTTGTTTTGTTCTTCTTGTATTACGTTGGGCATTTTCCTCCTTTTGCCCACCCGGTTAATTTTTAAAAATTATAGCACAAAAAAGAGGGCTTTTGCCCTCTTTTAGACTATCGATCTATGAGCCCGACGATTTTGAGGAGGGCTTCGGCGCGGAGCTTCTCGTCTGGGATAGCGCGGGCGGCTTCTAAAGCCTTTGGAATAAAGGATTTGTCGTGGCTAGATTCAACAACGGCGGCGATGATGCCAAATTGGCGATCGGCAGAAAGGCCGGTCTTATCGATAATTGGAACGAGTTCTTTTAAGACGGATTCACGGACGGAGTTCAAATCGCCGGCTGGGGCCATTTCAGGGGCCGGGGTAGGCTCTTCTGCCGGCATTTCCGGAGCGGGGGCGGTCATGCGATCTAAATCGCTCATAGCCGGTTCTGGAGGATTGACTTCGGCGCCGTCCATTGGAGGCATACCAAAATCATTAGTTGGGGGAACCGGAGGTTCACCGAGATTAACATTGACTTGAACATTATCGTTAACTGGTTCGGCGGGAGCGATAGCCCCATCGTTGCCACCAGAAATTTCATCTATTGCTTTTTGTAAATCATTATTATTAGTTTGACTGAACTGATCCATAGCCCACCTTTTTCTATTAAAATATAACCTATTAATTACCTCTATTGTAGCATAAGCGTTTTACTTTTACAATACTAAATTCGGAGAAAATTGATTAATTTATCAATAAAATCGAGTTTTACAGGCTCCATTGGAAGATGGGCGCCGAAGGCATCAACGATTTTTTCGCCATCTTGTTCCGGGAAATAAACTTTGACGCGGCCGGAAAAGCGTTTTCTGGGGTTCAAAATAATAGCAAAGAATTCACCGTCTTTTAAGATGCCAAAGGAGCGATACTCGGTGAAGGTATATTTTTTGTTGCCCTCATAAAGACCGGTGCTATCTAAACGATATTTAAGCTCTCTGGCGGGACGAACAGAATAAACAATAAGAGCAAGAACGGAAACGGCAATAAGGGCGATAAAACTCCACCATTTCATTAGGACGCCAAGGGCAATAAATAATAAACCGACGAAAATTAGGCCAACATACCAACCGGCTTTTTTATCTTTACTGATGTATTCTTTGGCGGTCCAGGAGATTTGTTTTTCGCTCATGGTTATATTATATCACATTAATTGCTAGAGCCGAAGTTCGGCAGGAGCCAGCGGAGGGCAATATAAAGAGTGGCCCAGATAATCATACCGATGACGATTTGGAAGATGCGCATTTTAGCCTTTGCGATTGTCTGTTCGTTGTCTCTAGCGGAGGCGTATTGGATGCCGGCGATAACGATGCCAATAGTACCAGCGATGCCGACGCCGAAAGTCAGGACGGTGAGGATAATTTCCAAAATGAAGAAGATGCCGCTGCCGGTGCCGTCGTCGCAATAGGTGCCAAAAAGACTGGTTTCAACACAATTTTCCCCTTCAGCAAAGACTGGAGAAGTGGCAAAAAGGCCAATCGCGCCGGCGAGAAGTAGAGCGGGGAGAATAAGTTTTTTAAGTAGTTTCTTCATGGATTACCTCAGATATTCGTGGAGTTTTTTAGTTTCCTTGTTCTTGCGAAGCTTAGAGAGGGCCTTGGCCTCAATTTGGCGGATGCGCTCACGGGTCACGGAGAACTCGGCGCCGACTTCCTCAAGAGTATGGGGGCGGCCACCACCAACGCCAAAGCGAAGCTTGATGATTTTTTGTTCCCTATCACTCAAGGTGCTGATAATCTCGGCAAGCTGTTCCTTTAGGAGCTGGTTAGCGGCGGAATCTTCTGGGGTGATACGCTCTTCATCCTCTACAAAATCCCCAAGGACGGAATCTTCATCGTCGCCGTCGCGACCGACGGACTGATCCAGAGAGGCAATGTCCTGTTTAATCTTCATGACATAGGCTACCTTTTCGGGCTCCATATCCATTTCTTTAGCGATTTCATCAACGGTCGGTTCGCGGTTTAATTCCTGAGTGAGTTTTCTGGTCGCACGGAGAACCTTGTTAATGGTTTCAACCATGTGGACCGGGATGCGAATAGTGCGGGCCTGATCTGCGATAGCACGAGTAATAGCCTGGCGAATCCACCAAGTAGCATAAGTACTGAATTTGAAACCTTTGTCCGGGTCAAACTTCTCGACGGCCTTTAGAAGGCCAGTGTTTCCCTCTTGGATTAAATCAAGAAAATCAAGACCACGGCCAGAGTAGCGCTTGGCGATAGACACAACAAGGCGCATATTGGCCTCGACCATTTTGTCTTTAGCCTTCTTGTCGCCTTTGGCGGCCTTTTTGGCGAGCTTTTGCTCTTCTTCTGGTTCTAGGAGAGGGATTTTACCGATTTCGCGGAGATATAGGCGGACGGAGTCGTCTGCAAAAGCGTCGACATTATCAACAGTGATAGCAAGCTCTTCATCGGAGAGCTCCTCTTCTTCGGCGAGATCACCGAGCTCGGGCTCGTCTTCTAACATCACAGCATTTAAAATATCGTCTTTTTCTTCTTCCATTGGTAATTATTATACGGATTTTTGGTGGAAAAGCAAGGTCTAGGGCTAGTTTGTGGAATTCTCGTAGCTAGAGAATTGATTTTCAAGCTGGCTTAGATTGTTCCAAGAATTTACCAGGACATTTTTTACGGACTCGCTAGAGGCTTTTTCGGTGACTTCGGTTTCAAGCGACATTAGAAGTGCAATCTCGCGGGTCATTTCCATTACAAAATAGCGGTCCATTAAGCCGTTCAGCCAGCCATAATTTAGATTAGTGTTGACTTCAGCGATATGATCTAGCTCGGAAGTGGTGGTAGCTTCATCGCGCGGGTCGGTGCCATCAGCGCCATATTCAGAGGTCAGTAGTGCGCCGACTTTGGAATTGGTTTCGGCGAGCACGTTAGAAAGCGAATTGCCCATTGAGCGAAGCTCGGAAGATTTTACTTTTGGTCCATATTCTGAAATAGCCTGATTAAGGTTTCTAGTTCGGGCGTAAATTTGGTCCACTAAATCACGCTCTTTGTGACCAAGCCCGCCAAGTAACCCACCGATGATGATAATTAGAATTACACCCAGAATGCCAGCACCGATAATTTTTAGCCACTTTGGCTCAATCGGGAATTTGCCAAGAGTTTCTTTTTTGGCAACCCGATTATCCTGTGCTATCTGGTTCAGATATTCAATGTCATTTGCCATATGTTATAATTATAGCATAGTGGAAGATGTTAAAGAAGAAATTAAATCACGTCTTCCGGTGGAAGATGTGGTCGGTGAATACGTAGAACTTTCTCGGGCCGGGCGGAGCCTGAAGGGTCGTTCGCCGTGGGGTGTTGATAAGACCCCTAGCTTTATGGTTTCTCCTGAAAAAGGCATCTGGCACGATTTTTCTGCTAACAAGGGGGGCGACATTTTTACTTTTATTATGGAGGTTGAAGGCATCAGCTTCCGCGAGGCATTAGAAAAATTAGCCGCTAAAGCCGGTGTAGAGTTAAAAAAATATCAGGGCGACAAAAAGGTTTCCGAGCGAAAACTGCGTGCCAAAGAAGCTTTGGAACTTGCCACTAAATACTATCAATTCGCGCTGTCCAAAAACAAGGCTGTCTGCGAATATGTGTTTTACAAAAGAAATCTCAACAAAAAGACCGTAAAGGAATTTCGGATTGGCTATGCACCTAGTTCTAAAGACGCACTTTCGAAATTTCTTGGCTCGAAAAAATTCTCCAAGAAGGAATTAGAAGATGCCGGACTTTTGAATCAATATGGCGGCGACTTGTTTAGAAAACGGATGATGATACCATTTATTGATACTAATGGAACGGTAATCGGCTATACCGCACGAACTTTGGAAAAAGATGGCATCCCGAAATACCTAAACACTCCGGAAACGCTGCTGTTTAATAAATCGCGTTTTGTGTTTGGACTTTATCAGGCCAAGCCGGCGATTCGTGAGAAAAATTATGTGGTGATAGTAGAAGGGAATATGGATGTAATTTCTTCGCACCAAGCTGGGGTAAAGACCGCCGTAGCGACTTCTGGCACCGCTATGACCGAACAACATCTAAAGATGCTTTCTAATTTGACCTCGGATGTGCGCCTGGCTTACGACGGCGACGAGGCGGGGCTAAAGGCCACCGAGCGAGCAATTAATTTGGCTGGGGCGCTAGGTATTTCGCTTTCGGTAATTTCAGATTATCACGGCTGTAAAGACCCGGATGAATTAATTCAAAAAGACCCAAAGCTCTGGCAGGAGGCAGTTGAAAATTGTAAACCGGCGATGGATTATCTTTTGGAGCGCTATGAAGAAATTTTGAATTTGAGCACTGCTCAGGGCAAGAAGGAATATTCGGACCTTGCGGTGCGGTTGATTTCCTATCTTAAAGACCCGGTGATAAAGAAGCACTATGAACAACTGGTCGCAAAGCGGCTAGATGTTTCGGTAGAAGATTTATTGGCAAAGAAGTTGTCAAGTAGCAAGCCGCGGCGGCTAAAACAAGTGAAAACTACGGTTGATAAGACTTCGCTTGATACGACTATCAAGGTTATAGAAGACCGGTTGCTTGCGATTCAATTATTTGGTGGGGATGCGGGCTCAAAAATTAATCTGAAAATGCCAGAAGATGATACTACGATTGAACTTTTGTCGGATGTGTTTAATAAGTATTATGGTGATTTTGATGAGGCGGCTTTGAAGAAAGAGGTTTTAGAACTTCAAAAAAGATACCAGATGGCCTTAAAGAAGATTGAAACCGAGAATTTCGCTAAAGAACTTGAGGCCGCAATAGACGACGACGAGAAAACCAACGAAATTCTTCGGAAGATGAAGAAGAAATAACTTTGTTTTTAGTGCGTACTGGCACTCATAGTGACTTGTTTTAATTTTCAGCTTCCTGTGGTAAAATGAAGAAAAGTAAAGGAGTTTTTATGGCAAAAAGTAAGGGTTTTGTAGGGGAGTTTAAGGAATTTATTTCGCAAGGGAGCGTGATGGACCTCGCCATAGGTATGGTGATTGGGGCGGCATTTACTTCGATTGTGAGCTCGCTAGTGAACGATATTATTATGCCATTTGTAGGGTTATTGCTCGGCGGAGTGAATTTCTCCAACCTTTCAATTCGGATTAATAATTTCTTCGGTGGCCACGACCAGGCGGTGATTGCCTACGGTTCGTTCTTACAAGCGGTGGTGAATTTCTTGATTATTGCGTTCTCGTTGTTCCTCGTGGTGAAGGCGATGAACAAGATGAAAGAGCGTGCCAAAGCGGTAGCTGACAAGGTGAAGAAGGAAGAAGAAGCTGAAGAAAAGAAGGAAGATAAAAAAGAAGAGAATCTTGAGAAAGAGCAGATTAAGCTATTGAAAGAAATCAGAGACAGTCTTAAGAAGTAAGATTATAGCTTAAGCGAACTAAATCATCGATTTCGTCCCCTGTGAGTTGGCCACTCGGGACGATTTCTATACCGGCTTTACCGAAGTAGCGGCTTTCCATCACGGACTCGTATTTTTCCTGAAGAAGTTTGCCTAGCTTTTGGTCGGTGCGGATTTCAATAGTGTGGGGGTTTTCAATGAAAAAGGCTTTGCCGCTTTTCAAGTAAAGTTTACGGTCTTCTTCTTGCTTGACTTCGTAAGGGCCGAGATTTTCTAAATTCATTAGTTTCCTTTCATAAAGGTAAGATAAAATTTGAGCTCGTCGATGCTGCCGCGGATGTCGTCGAGGGCGCGGTGGGCTTCTTTCTTGAGGAACTTTTGATGGAGCTTGCCCTCAAAATAAACTTTCCAGGCGGAGACATCGAGCATACGATAGTGAAGACGCTTGGATAGCTCCGGGAATTCTATGTCAATGAATTTGCGGTCTTGGTGGATAGAGTTGCCGGCCAAAATGATTTTGCCTTTGCCTTTGTGGTCGTCCTTGATGCTTTCCTTTTCAAAATTTTCATCTAGGAAACTCAGGAGTTTTTCTTCGATTTCTTTGGCGGATTCTCCAGTTTCATTTTGAGCGATGAGGCCATCTCTTGATTCTTTGTTCTTCTCCCAAAAATCGCCAACCATACGGTCTTTAATGATATCATTATCGACTTTGACGACGGCGGTCATAGTCGCTACTTCGTTCAAATCCCAGTCGGTAGCAATAGCGGCGACTTCTAAAATTTTATCTTTGCCGGGGACGAGACCGGTCATTTCTAAATCAATCCAAAGGAGGGTAGCTTTCATTTACATCCTTTCTGGGACTTCAATCCCGAGTATATTAAGCCCGTGGGTGATAATTTTGAGGTAAGTTTCAACGATTAGCCTTCTAGTCCCCTCATTTTCAGAGCCGGCGACGGGGCAATTTTCATAAAAACGGCTGAACTCTTGGGCGGTTTCGTAGAGGTAAGTCGCCAACTTGTGCGGAGCCAAGTCCTTTTCGGCTTCGGCTAATACTGATTCATATTGATTCAATTTTTTAATTAGATTTATTTCATGATTATTTAGATTATTGGTTTTGTTATTGTTTTCAGATTTTTCTAGGATTTTTTTGGCGCGGACGGCGGAGTATTGTAAGTAGGGGCCGGAGTTGCCGGTCATGGAGACGGATTCTTTAATGTCGAGCTCGATGTCGCCGCCGAGTTTGCTTTTTAGGAACGCATATTTTATTGCGCCGAGGGCGATTTTTTCATCATCGGAATTATATTCAGATTTTAGGGCGTCTTTAACCATTTGAAGGACATCTACGGCGCGGAGGAAATTACCCTTTCTCGAGCTCATCTTGACCATACCGGGGAGTTTAACCATGCCGTGAGTTAGATGGGTGGACTTTTCGATTAAATCGGGGGCATATTGCTCAATGCTTTTCATGACGACGCGCATATATTCTTTTTGCTCGTCGCCGGTGATGACGATGGACTTGTCAAAATGATAATCGGCGTCTTTCTGGAAAATCAGGCCGACATCTTTGGCTTCGTAGGTGGGGAGGCCTTCTTTGTTGATGAAAACACGGGTGTGAAGACCGAACTTTTCGCCGTTGAAGATGATAGCACCGTCCGATTCTTCGTAAGTTCCGGGGGTGTTTTCTAG
>JAUMUO010000001.1:6915-59428 GCA_030530605.1 Candidatus Saccharimonadota bacterium | reverse complement strand
TTTGCCGAGGCTGGCGACGGAAGATTCAGGGTAGAATTTATCAAATTTTAGACTGATGTTCTTGTAAAAATCAGCGAAGTAATCGTAGCTGGCCTGTCTTCCCCACCAGTAGAGGCTGGCGACTTTAGAAACATAGGGGTCGTCGTATGACGCTTCGGGGCCAGAGGCATTGATTTCATAAATCAATTTGTTCAAATCGGTGATTTCCTGGTGAGCTTCTTCGCTGTCTTCATAGGCACGAGTGCCTTCAATGTAGCATTTGCCAAGTAATTCGGTTTTCTTGGCCGGGGTGGCATTTTCATATTTGGTAATGTCTTGGTCTTTTAAGATGTAAAGGTTTTTGGCAACGTGAAGACCGACATCGCCGCCAAAATTAAGACGCTTGACGCTGCCCCCGGCATTTTCAAGCAGCCTTGAAATGGCATCACCGACGATGCTGGTGTAAAGATGCCCGACGTGAAGGACTTTGAAGGGGTTGGGGTCGGAGAATTCAGCAAGGATGGTCTGGTTTTTTAGCTCGTCTTTTTCGAAGGACTTTTTAGAAAGAGTTTCTAAAGTGTTTTGCCAATAGTCTTCGTCCAAAGTAAAGTTAAGAAAGCCGGGAGCGGCGACTTCTACTTTGAAATCTTTGAGGGTCGCTTTGATGTCCTCGGCGATTTCCATCGGCGATTTGTGAAGATGTTTTGCCAGCTTCATCGCAAGATTGGTTGAAAAATCAGCACCGGTGTTTTCCGGGGCAGAAGAAAGCTCAGGGGTGACATCTTCGACACCCTGAGCCTTTAAGTAATCTTCTAATGCAGTTTTAATCTGTTCCATTAGAACAATTATAACACACTCTAGTACATTCCGCCCATATCAGGGGAAGCCGGAGCCTCTTTTTCAGGGACATCGACGATGAGGGCGCCCATAGTGATAGCAGTGGCAGCGATAGAAATGGCATTTTGGACGGCTTCGCGAGTGACGCGGGCCGGATCAATGACGCCGGCCTTCTTGAGGTCGATGAGGCCTTTTTCTGGGGCCATAACATTGATACCTTCACCGTCTTTGGCCTTTTCAACTTCGGCGAGAAGGGCCTGGGAGTTTAGGCCAGCGTTTTCGGTGATGGTGAGGAACGGGGCCTTCAGAGCGTTTTTCACGATAGTAGCACCAGGGTTATCTTCCTTGATGGTCTTGCTCAAGTTTAGGAGAGTAATACCACCGCCGGCGACGATACCTTCAGAAAGAGCGGCTTTGGTGGCGGCAACGGCGTCGTCCACGCGGAATTTCTTTTCATCAATTTCGGTTTCGGTGGCACCGCCGACTTTGATGACGGCAACTTTGCCTTCAAGAGCGGCAGCACGCTTTTCGAGCTCGCCTTTTTCGTAGTCGGAAGTGGAGTTTTCAGCCTGGGAACGGATGAGTTTGATGCGAGCGGCGACATTGTTTTTGTTGCCGGAGCCTTTGATGATTGTAGTTTCATCTTTGGTGGCAATAACTTTACCGGCAGAACCCAAGACTTCAAGGCCGGCTTCCTCAAGTTTGATGCCCTGGTCTTCGGAAACGAAGGTGGCATCAGTTAAAATGGCGATGTCTTGCATAATTTCTTTGCGGCGGTCGCCAAAGGCCGGAGCCTTGAGAACGAGTGTGTTAAAGACGCCTTTAAGTTTATTCAAGACGAGCACGGAAAGGGCTTCGCCTTCAACTTCTTCAGCGATGATGACGAGGTCTTTCTTGCCGGCCTGTGCGCACTTTTCAAGAAGCGGGAGTAAGTCATTTACGGCAGAGATTTTCTTGTCGGTGACAAGGATGAGAGGTTTTTCAAAGACAGCCTCTTGGCGATTGACGTCGGTGACAAAGAACGGAGAAGAATAACCCTTGTCGTAGCTAAAGCCTTCAACGATTTCCTGCTCGACATCAAGACCTTGGCCGGCTTCAACGGTGACGACACCGTCTTTGCCGATTTTGCTGATGACCTCGGCGATGAGTTTGCCGATTTCTTCAGAGCCAGCGGAGATGGTGGCAACTTCAGCGACCTTTCCACTGTCGCCTTCAATTTTCTCGGCTTTTTTATCGATGGCTTTTACAATGTCGGCGCCGGCTTTTTCAATGCCAGCTCTAAGTTCCATTGGATTGATGCCAGCGGCGATGAGCTTGTTGGCTTCGTTTAAGATATTGTAAGTTAAAACTGTGACGGTAGTGGTGCCATCGCCGGCGACTTTATTGAGCTTTTGGGCGGCGGACTTGATGAGCTTGGCGCCGATTTGCTCGCCGAGATTATCATCGGTGGCGCCGAGATCAACGGCCTCGGCAACGGTGACGCCGTCGTGGGTAATGGTGGGTGCGCCATAGGTTTTTTCAATGACGACGTTTTGGCCCTTTGGACCATAAGTAACTTTGACGGCGTCGTAAAGCTGCTTGGCGCCGCTTAAAATTTTATCTCTTGCTTCATCTGCGTAAAAAATCTTTTTCATATCACTCCTTAGATTGTGGCTAGAATATCTTTTTCTTCAACGATGACATAATCGGTGTCGTCGACTTTGACCTTGTTAGTAGCAAATTCTTTGTAAAGAATTTTGTCGCCTTTCTTGATGGATTTAACATCTGGGCCGACAGATTCGACCACGGCATAAGCGGGGGCTTCTTTAGCGGTTCCGAGGAGAAGTCCGGAAGCGGTTTTTTCCTGAGGTTGCTCGATTTTGGCAACGACGCGGTTTGATAACGGTTTGATAGCCATAATTTTAACTCCTTTTATGCCTCTATAATATACCCATTAGTTGGCAAAGTCAAGCGTAGAGTGCTAGTTACTCTAGAATTTTTAGAGATAACATGATAAAATAACCTGATGAAACAGAAAAAAGATAAAATTGGGCGCATAACAGTGCCAAAAAGTGCGTTAGTACAGCCACATGAATTCAATGTAGCTACAATTTTGTCTTGGACTGGTGGTGATGTAGAGTTTATACCTACTGCCAATAACCGCGCTACGCCAGATATTAGATATGAAGGGTTAGAGTGGGAAATTAAGTCTCCACATGGCAAAAGTAGTCGTACGATTGAAAACAACATGCGTCTAGCACTTCGGCAGTCGAGGAATATGATTATAGATTTAAGTCGTATGAGTTTGCCAGAAGACAAATGCATACGTGAAATAAAGCGTCAGGATGGTTTTATTAGTGGGAAACATAGAATTATGATTATTACTAAAAAGCATGAGATTATAAAGCTTTTTGAGGTTGATTTTTAGCAGTAAGTTTGTTATAATATAGGTATTAGAGGTACAGCACTGCTGGATAGCGGAACCGAGGCCTCTTTTTTGATGATCAATAGGATTCTGGATTTGTTAACGACAGGATATTGCTTTTGCTTCGCAAAAGCTCACCTTCCGGCGTTGCTCTATATTGACAGGATTAGGAATTTGCTTCGCAAATTCCTTCCGTTCCTCCTTGCTCAAAAAAATCTAAAGCAAAGCTTTAGATTTTTACTCGCTTCGTCGTCCGGTCGAACCTACGGTTCTCATCCTGTCAAGCATACTAGCAAAAAATCAAAAAAAGTCCTAAAGGACGTTTTTTGATTTTTTGTGGTACACCCGACAGGATTCGAACCTACGACCTTTGGCTCCGCAAGCCAACGCTCTATCCAGCTGAGCTACGGGTGCACGTGCTCATTTAACCTCTTGGTGTGGATATCGTCGTAATCCTTGAACAATGAGTTCAAATGTGAAATTAACGACGATCCACCTAGAAATTAAACGTTCATCGCTTGTGGCGACAAATATATTCTATCATATTTTTCAAAAATATGGTATAGTAAAATTATGACAACGAGTGAGACTACATTAAACGAGGCGGAGGAAAGGGACGATACCCCTGTTGAAACTCCAGAAGACAATACTAAAAAAGGTGCGAAGAAGAACCGTGCGACTAGGATGCGCGCAAAGTTTTTGGATACTTTGTATGGTCATCCTTTGAAGGATATGAAGTTGATTGCGATTACTGGTACGGCTGGTAAAGTTGAGGTGGCGCATTTTGTCCATGAGATTCTACGGGCGGCTGGCCAGCCGGTGGCGATTATGGCCTCGGAATCTAACATCAAAGTCTCTGCTCTTCATAAATTCTTGTCTAAAGCCTGGAAGGCGGGTGCGAACTATGTGGTGGTGACGGCGCCGGCCGAGGCGTTATCTTCGGATGTTTTCTATGGTTTGCCAGTCCACGTGGCGGCAATTACGAATTATATGGACGCTTCAATCGCGGAGAAGCCGGTAGAGGAATATGTAGAGGCTTCCAAAACCTTGTTTGATATGGAACCGGATTATGTGGTTTTGAACCGTGACGATAAAAATTACCCGGAGCTTTCGACTTTTGCTGGGCAAAAGGGCACGCTGACTTATGGTTGTGATAAATTCTCAAACATTCAGATCGAAGAAGCACAGCTTTATAAGAAGGGGGTAGAGGCGCGGCTTGCGATTGGGACCACACATTTTACAGTGGCTTCGTTCCTCACGGGTGAGCCGATTGTATCTTATATGGCAGCAGCGACGGCGATTGCCGATGCTTTACATGTAACGCCTGAGAAGATTTCTGAAGGCATTGCCAACTATACAAAATAAAGTATCTCTATTGAGGCTTTATGAGGTTTTGTAGGATTCTTTTGGTGACTTCGAGGTCTTCGAAGGCGTGGGGGCCGTCGGCCCTTAGGATGGTTTTTTCGTGACCTTTGCCGAGGATGAGGACGAGGTCGCCCTTTCTCGCTTCTTCCAATGCCCTTTTGATGGCAGTTTCGCGATCTAGTTCAATGATAATTTGGTCGTCTTTAAGGCCGGCTTTTTTACAGCCATCTTCAAACATCTTGGCGATTTTTGCGGGGTCTTCGTCGCGGGAGTCGTCTTCGGTGATGATACAGAGGTCGCTGTATTTGCCGGCGATTTCGCCGCGTTCGGCGCGGGTGGATTCGTCTCTACGACCGGCGCCACCAAAGAGGGAGATGATGCGGCCTTTGTGCGGATAGACACTGTCGTAAACTTTTTGGAAAGCGTCGGGAGTATGGGCAAAATCAACAATAACGTCAAAATCTTGGCCTTCGTCGATGCGATTCATCCGGCCCTCGACTTCTTCTAGGGCGTAAATTCCCTTTTCGATTTGCTCACTTGAAAGACCAAGTTTTCTGCCGACCGCAACGGCGGCGAGAGAGTTGTAAACATTAAATTTACCAGGGATTCTAGTGCGGATTTCAAGAGTAGAGTTCCCTTCGGAACGGGCTTTGTAGCGGACACCCTCTGGGCTGAGGCTGATTTTGACGGCTTCAAGGTCGGCATGGCTTTCAATACTGTAGGTGTTGTATTTTCTACTATCTCCATCGGGGGAGATGGCATTTTTGAATTCTTTCCAGGAAGGGTCGTCGAGGTTAATGACACCAAACTTTGCGTGCTTGAAGAGTTTGGTTTTGGCCTTAACATAGCGTTCAAAAGTTTTGTGATAATCAAGATGCTCGTGGGTGACATTGGTCATAACGGCGATTTCAATCGGGATGCCGAGGGTGCGGTATTGAGCAAGGGCGTGAGAAGTAACCTCGAGGACGAGGAACTCGGCGCCAGATTTCTGGATTTCTCTGATGCGTTTGTTCAAGGTAGAGACTTTTGGAGTAGTCATATGCTCTATTTGTTTATGGATTTCGTCCACTCCCCAAGCAACGGTAGTGACGAGACCGGTTTTTAGACCAGCTTCGTTTAACATTTTCCAAATCATAAAGCAGGTAGTGGTCTTGCCGTTGGTGCCGGTAACACCGATGACTCTTAACTTTTTGGCGGGCCAGCGGTTTTTGAGGCCAGAAAGCTCGGTTTGAACTAAATGGTATGGTAAAACAACAGCATTGTAGCCAGGGATAACATCTTTAACACTCATAGGTATATTATATCATAGCAAATGTTTTAGGGATGTTGTAAAAAACTCTTGAATTTTTGACTGGTTTAGGTTAAAATTAACTTAAATAATACTAAGGAGTTGTTATGACTTTTACATTAAGAAAACTTATTAACGTAATTGCCGCTGCGCTCGGCGTTGTCGCTTTGTTCCTGCCGTGGTACAAGGTTACTTTCTGGGGAACTTCGGTTTCTACGAACGCTTTTGGCAACAAAGCTTGGATTGCGATTATTGAAATTGTTGCCCTTGTTTTGTTCATCTTGATGGAACTTCTTCCAGAGAAGACCGTAAAGAGCATCAACAAAGTTTTAGTTGAGAAGGCTAAGATAATCAAGATTGCTCTTGGCGGGGTTACTGCAGCTTTCGGTTTGCTCGGGATGATTCTTTACCTCAGCGAGAGCTATGGTATGGGTCAAATGGGCATCGGTTGGTTTATTACTATGATTGCCGCTGTTGGCGTAATTGTGATTACCGTCATCAAGGCTAAGCAACTTGATAAAGTTGTGGCCGGCAAAGCTACTAAGAAGTAAGTTTTGAAAAAGTATGTAACAGAAAAGGCCCGTTTTCGGGTCTTTTTTCTTGGCGGAGATGAAGGGATTCGAACCCCCGAGACCTTTCGGCCCACACGATTTCGAGTCGTGCGCCTTCAACCACTCGGCCACATCTCCTCTATAATCTTAACATATATTGACATTTCGGGCAAGGTGTGGTATAATGTAGGGAGTAAAAATTCGGAGTTAAAAATTAAGAATGGGGGTGAATATATGACGAATTTTTATGAAGTTTTAAGTGCACTCGGGGACGTTGATATCAACGTTGAGGGCAAAGTTGAGAAAGATGGAACCTTCTCGGCAAAGGTAACTCTGGGGAGAAAAGGTTCTAAGATCAAAAAGGAGATTGATTTAATCGACATTAGTCGAGAGGAGAAATCTTCGGAGGATCTTTCCGACAAGATGTTAAAATCGGCCTTTGGGTCGGATTTTGACACAACGGTTGGAACACCAAAGGTAGTTCGCTAGAAAGGGGGAATGTAGTTATGGCGAACATTGATTTTAGCTCTTGGGGGATTGAAATGCTCAAGAGTCTGCTTCGGGACAGTCTCGAGAATCGCAACGCTGAGGATTTAAAGGCGGCGATAAGAGAGCTTGATCGGAGAAATAGAAGGAACATAACCTTGCGGGAGGTCGGGAAATATCTTGACCAGAACACCGTAAAGCTCGGTACGGATTTTGCTGATGCTTTGGCGGAATTCTTGCTTGGGTTGAGAGCCTAAAAGGAGGTGAAGTCTATGGGTGTAATAATGATGAACTCAACAAATAACTAAGAAGATCAGGCGGGTTTTGAATGGACCCCGGAAAACCATTCGGTTGGGGCGCTAAGGCGCCCCTTTTTCATGTCTTGTTTTAGGAGATGAGGTCGCGCTCTTTTTTGAGGCGGGCGATGAGGTTTTCCTTCTCATTGATGGCGTCGCGAGTTTCTTTGACGAGCTCTTTCGGAGCCTTGTCGACGTAGCTCGGATTCATCATGCGAGCATTTAAGGCATCCAATTCCCTGCCTACGGCAAGGATGCGCTCGTCTAGAGCGTCAGAGTAGGCTTTGACGGTTTTTTCATCAACATCAAGGTAAATCTCGCGATTTGCAAGGGCAATTCTAATTCCCTTTGGCGTGCCTTCGCTTGGAGTGACGCTGGGGGCGCCGGTGAGCTTTTCGAAGAGTAGTTGATTATCATTGATAAGACTGTCGTCGCCAAAGATGACAGGATATTTTTTGTTGCCAGGGATGGCTTGGTAAGTGCGGCGGACCTCGGAGACGGCTTCTCTTAAGCGGTCAAAATTCTCGGCGGAAATTGGGTCGTATGCCAGTTCTTTTGGCCAAGGCTGATTGATAATCATACCGGTCGTCCAAGAGAGATTTTGCCAAATGGTTTCGGTGACGAAGGGGGCGAAAGGATGGAGTAGGATGAGGACATTTTCAAGGGTCTTTTTGAGAAGAGCGGTATTCTGATACATCTTTTGGCTCTCGATGAACCAGTCGGCATATTTATCCCAAACGAGGGAGTGGAGAGTCTCGACGGCTTCGGAGAAGCGGTAGCCCTGGAATTCGGACATTAGATCGGTTCTGGCGTTGTTAATTTCACGACAAATCCAATCTTCGCCCATATTTTCGGTTGTGTATTCAGAATTGGAAGGGTTGTTATCGACCATCTCTTGGATGAAGCGAGAGATGTTCCAGAGCTTGTTACAGAGGTTGCGGCCGGTTTTGACGGAGTCTTCGGAGAAAGCTTGGTTGAGGCCGGCAGAGCGACCGCGGAGAATTCCGAGACGGAAAGCGTCGGAACCGTATTTTTCGACTAATTCTAGTGGGTTTAAGACGTTGCCTTTAGACTTGCTCATCTTTTGGCCTTTGGCATCCAAGACGAGACCGTGGAGATAGACTTCCTTGAACGGGACGGAGCCGGTGACGTAGATTCCCATCATAATCATTCTGGCGACCCAGGCAAAGAGGATGTCAGCGCCAGTTTCCATAACATTTAGTGGGTAAAATGGGTTTTCTTCCCCTTCCTGCCAGTTGGTACAAACAATTGGCCAGTGAGAGCTGGAGAACCAGGTGTCGAAGGTATCTTCGTCGCGGAAATAGGTGACACCGTCTCTTTCAATAGTTTGTTCGCTGACGCGGGTGTCGAAAATCCACTCCGGGAGAGTATCGTCGGTGTTTTCAGGGTTTTTCTTGAACATTGGGATAGGGATGCCCCAGGGGATTTGGCGGGAAATGTTCCAATCTTTGAGGCCTTCAAGGTAATTAATGAGGACTTTGCCCTTGTTTTCGGGGTAAAACTTGATTTCGCCTTTCTTGAGGTGGCGGATGGCCATAGCGGCGAGAGTTTCAACATCAATGAACCACTGTTCTTTTAGGGTAGGCTCAATAACGGTGCCGCATTTGTAACAATGGGCAACAGAGTGGACGATTTTCTTTTCGCCGCGGAGAAGATTTTGGTCTTTTAAGTCTTTCAGGACTTTTTTACGGCATTCTTCAGTGGTGAGACCGAGGTATTCTTCAGGGACATTAATCATTTTGCCTTCGTCGTCGATGACACGGATGCGCTCGAGGTCGTGGCGATTGCCGACTTCAAAGTCGTCGTAATCGTGGGCCGGTGTAATTTTTACAGCACCGGTGCCATAGGCTGGATCGGCGTGGTCGTCAGCAATGATAGGGATTTCACGATTGGTTAATGGGAGTTTAACAGTTTGGCCGATGAGGTCGGTATAACGCTCGTCTTTAGGGTTGACCGCAACGGCGGCGTCGCCGAAAAGAGTTTCTGGGCGGGTGGTACTGACGATGATTTCGTCGTCACCGACGGTGAGTGGATAGGCAATATCCCAGAGATAGCCCTTTTCGTCTTTGTGTTCTACCTCAATGTCGGCGAAGGCAGTTTGATGCTTTGGGCAGTAATTAACGAGTTTTTCACCTCTGTAAATGAGGCCATCTTGCCACATTTTTTCAAAGGTTTGATAGACGCGACTGATGACTTTTTCATCAAGGGTGAAGGTGAGATCATCCCAAGCGCAAGAAGCACCAAGAGCGCGGAGCTGGAGCTCCATATTTCCCCGCTGCTCGGCGACGAAATTCCAAACATTGGCATAAAGCTCGTCACGGGAATATTCAAAGCGGGTGTGGCCCTGGGCCTCGAGGTTGCGTTCATAAACGACCCAAGTTTCAAAGCCAGCGTGGTCGGCACCAGGGATGTACCAGGTGCTATCTTGAAGAAGGCGGTGGTAACGGATAAGAGAATCTTCCAGAGCGACGGTGAGGCCGTGGCCAATGTGAAGGTTACCGTTGGCGTTGGGCGGCGGCATAACGATGGAGTAAGCCTTCGGCTTTCCGCGTCCCAAGGGGCGGTAAGTGTGATCGACGGGATTTATATGCTCTTCTGAGGCGTTTTCAGGGCCTTTTGAGGCGTTTTCTGCGTTATTCTGGTTATGGTTAGGGTTTTTAGGATTGAACGCTTTGGAAGCCTCCCAGGCGGCGTAAATGTCGCTTTCAAATTCACTTGGTTCATACGCTGATGAAAATTTCATATTTCTCTTTTCTCCGTCAAAAAATCTATTAGCTCTATTATAGCATAAGTTAGGGGTGTTTTGGTATGAAAAAGCCCAGGGTTTTAAGCCCTGGGCAAGTTGTTGTCATCGAATAATCTGGCGTCGTCGACCTCTCCTGTACGAATGGTCGGAAGATCAGTATCGTCGACGGGCCCATACTTATAGAGAAATTTGGAAAAATCCTCGATAGCAGTGCCCTTGTGATGATTCTGGATCTTTTTAGTCGCTTTTTTGAGAAGGTAATCAGTCAAGTAATCTTCCCAATGGCCTCTCAAATAGATTTGGTCCATATCCCGTTGTTTGAAAGGCAACGGGCAGAGGCAGACTTCAAAGACGCGCATGTCGTCTAACCCCTTAAGGTTAATGACTATAGTATCATCCGGGAAGATGGTGCGCTTAAGAGAAATTATTAACTTCTTGTCTTCATATCTCCTTACAGGGTATTCTACAGCTTCGCTAGTAATAATGAGGCGAGCGGCATAGAATATCCGGAATCGTCGGATATAAGTTTCTCGCATAGATATCACCTCCTTAGTGAGCAATGAGCCAGGCCAATGTTCCCATATCTGCAAGAGCGATAAGGTTGGCGATTAACTGGCTTCTATCTTTTTTGCCATCAGAATTAATTAACAGCAGTACAACTATTGTCATTATTATCACTGCTACCATGTGGATGCCCCCTTCCCATTGTAAAGAAACAACAACTGTGTATATTTTACCACAAGCGTATAAAAAAGTCAAGCCATTTTTGGCCTGGTTTTAAAGGGGGAGTGTTATGACAAAACCACAACACTTAGTGCTGTTCCCTGTTCTATTTTTTATGAAACTTCTTGCGCTTTGATTGGCATAAACGGTTTTGCGGTTTACAAAATCCACAAAATCTCTTGTCGCTATAGACAAAAGTTTCATTTGATGTTTTGCTCCCAATTATCTCTCTGTAATGTTCGGCCCACCCGAAAGAGCGATAATTGTTATGTTTATTATAGCGCGGCGTGGTTCTCAAGTCAAGTGGTTCCTAATAAATAGAGATAAAAGCATAAGAATTTTGTAAACAATGTGGATAAATGGGGAATTGTGGTAGAATTAAAGTATGCCATACATTCGGAAATACAAAACTTTAAGCGGGGCGACGGCGGTACAGGTGTGCTATAAAGAGGGAAGGAAAGTGGTGAAGATTGTGCATGTGGGGTCGGCTTCGTCGGAGGAGGGAATGAAAAAACTGCTCAAAAAAGCGCAGGGAATTATTGATGGCGACAAGAGAACTTTATTTGATTTGTCAGATTTTTCGGAGTAAACGGTTGATTTTTCGCAAGAGTTTGTAAAGATTGTACTGTAGGGGCTTTTGGATAATATCGTGAGTGCCAGCATAAGTAACTTCAGTGCCGCCGAAGGATTTTTTGAATTTAGTGAAACCGGCCCAAGGATGGTCTTTTCCGGCGTTTTCAGGGGCAACACCCCAAAAATCAAAATTTTTTAAGCCTTTCTTTTTGGCGTCTTTGATAGCCTCGGCAAGAATAGCGTAAGTGCCGGGGAGTTTTTTGTAATTCGCATCGGTGCCGGATTGCATGTAGTAGCGAGTTTCCACGCCGTCAAAGAAAAGGGAAGCGGCGATGGGGATTTTTTGAGATTTTTGAGGAGCTTTGGGCGTTTCAGAGGAAGTGGCGGGGGTTTCGGCGGGGTTTTTGGAGGGGTCATAATAGGCGATAAACAGGGAAGCAAACGGCTGGTTAAATTCGGCTTTTAAGGTTTTCCTTTCAATAGGGCTGAAATGGCGGTTTTTAGCGACGTTTTCTAGAAAAGTTTCTAAAATTTTAAGATTTTGGCCATTTTTGTCTAACTCGGTGTTTTCAGAGAGAAATTCGGTTTTCGCAACAAATTTTTTGACGGTGATGCCTTTTTTGGGGTAATTTTTGGCGAGATTTCGGGTGTTTTGTTTCATGTTTCGGTAAAGTTCGTCCATTTCGGGCGTGAGATCAAGAAGCCAGGTTTCTTTCGGGCTTAAATCTTTGGATTTTTGAGCCCTTTTTAGCCAGTAGGCGGCATTTTCAGCGCTTTCTGGCTCAATTCTGGTGAAAATTACGTTTTCTTGCTCTGCTAGCGTTTCTAGGGCATCATATGCGGTTTTAGCATAGGTTTTTTGGCGGAGATATGGGCCGTAGGGGAGATAAAAATAGGGACCGAGTGGTGTATCTTTTTTCAAAATTAGCATCTGGTAGTTGACAGGGGCGGAAGATGTGGCTTTCTCCTTGTCAGAAAGGGAAAAGGTGGTGACACCTAAATCTTGTTGTAACTTTTGCCACGCTTCGGTTTGTTGGAGGGGGATTTTTTCCATTGAAACTATTATAGCATAGTTTTGACTTGGAGTTTTCCACAGAGGTGGCAGTGGTTTTCCACAGGGGTAAATTTGGTGGTGGAAAAGTGGGGATTTTGGCGGAGACTAAAAACAGTGATGCGAGATTTTTGGTGGAGTTGTGCTAGGGTTCTACTTGTGTTATAATATATCATAGGATGAATAAATTTGAGTTGATTTTGCGGGAAAGACTGGAAGATTTGCGGGATGAGGCTTATGGTGATTTTGTGGCTAAAGGGATACCAGGAGTACCGCGGGAAAAAATTTTGGGGGTGCGGGTGCCGGAAATTAGGGGTGCTGCTGCTTATGCGTTGGGTGAGATATTTCCGACGGAATTTCTTCAGGATTTGCCGCATTACTTCTTGGAGTATGATTATGCTCATGCTGAGATTATCTCGCAGATGAATAATTTTGAGGAATGTGTTTCAGAGTTGAATAAATTTTTGCCGTATGTGAATAACTGGGCGGTCTGTGACACGATGAATCCGAAGATTTTTCGGAAGAATTTGGACAAAGTGCTGCCTTTGGCGTTTGAGTGGATGGAGAGTGAGCAGGCATTTACGGTGCGGTTTGGGATGCTTACGATGATGCGGTATTTTTTGGACGAGCAGTTTTCGGCAGATTTTCTAAACCATATAGTTAAGGTGGGATGGAGAGCGGAGAACGAAAAAGGCTGGACGGAGGAAGAGCGATATTATGTGCGGATGATGGTGGCTTGGTATTTTGCGACGGCGCTTGCTAAACAATGGGAGGCGGCGCTTGTGATTTTAACGGAGGAAAAATTGCCGGCGTGGACACATAATAAGGCAATTCAGAAAGCGTGCGAGAGTCGCCGGATTACGCCGGAACAAAAAGATTTGCTTCGGGGTTTTAAGTGTTAAGAGTTTTAAGCGTCGGATGGCTTGACGGTGCGAGTTAAGATTAGGAAAGCCATGAAGGTATAGATGTATCCGGTTTCAAGAATAAGGACGCGGGACCAGATGACGTCCCAGCGAGTGAGATAGATGGTAACATAAAAGAGACCGTAGATAACAAAGAAGACGCAGACAGGGGTGGTGACTTTAGGGAAGAGAAGTTTTTTGGGGGATTTTAATAGGGGGAGATTTTGAAGAAATTTAAGGTGGTTAGGATGGGAGAGACGGAGAGTCTCAAGAGCCATACCAAACATTGAAGCGAACATTAAGCGGGCGCTGTATTCGTGGATGTTAACAAAGATTTCTTTAGTTTGGCCTTCGGTGAAGACGTTGTGGGGGAAGATAGAGAGAAAGAGAAAGCCAAGAACCTGGAGACAACCAAAAATGAACCAGAGGGTGCTTCGAGATTTTTTGAGATAGAGGTAATAGCGGAACATAATGACAATAATGGCGATGTTGAAGGCGGCAAAGAGGATAGAAGTCCAGAGCTCAAGTCCGACATAGCGGGAGACGGTGAGGGTGAGGTCGCCGGCGTGACCTCTGGAAATCCAGTTATAGCCAAGGATGATGATTTGAGAGAGCGCAAAAATCAGAGGGGTGAGGCCGAGGGCGAGGGCAGGGGATTTTAAGATTTTTTTCAGACGTTCCATAGGCTAATTATATCATGAAATGGTTTTTCGGGGGTAGATGTTAAGGGTGTAAGGGTCGGTGGGGACTACGCCGGATTCGATTTCGTAGTAGGCGGCGGCTGCAACCATGGCGGCGTTGTCGCCAGAGAGGTTTAGTTCTGGGATGAAGACATTTTGGAAATGGTTTTTGGTTTTTTCTTTTAGTAGCTCGTTGGCGGAGACGCCGCCGGCGAGGCAGATGGACTTGGTGTCGGGGTATTTTTCCAGGGCTTTTTTGAGATTTTCGATGAGGATGTCAGTGGCGATGTTTTCGAAAGAGGCGGCGAAGTCGTTTATTTGTTGCTCGGTGAGGAGGTTTTTAAGTTCGTGGGAAGGGAAGGAGATAGGTTTTCCGACGGCCTGTTGGACTTCTCTTAGCACGGCGGTTTTGAGACCGGAAAAACTAAAATCAAGGTCGCTATAACGGTGGTCGGTGCGGTTAGGGGAGGTGAGCCGAGGATGGGGAAACTTATATTTATTGGGGTCGCCATTTTTGGCGGCCTTGGAAATAGAAGGACCACCGGGGTAGGGAAGACCGAGGATTTTGGCAACTTTGTCAAAGCACTCACCAACGGCGTCGTCCCTAGTGGTGCCGATGATTTCAAACTGATTATGTTTTTCCATACGGATGATTTGGGTGTGACCGCCGGAGACTACCAATGCCAGCAGAGGAAATTCTGGTAAGTTTTCACTTTTTAGCCAGTTGGCATAGATGTGGGACTTTAAGTGATGGACGGCATAGAGAGGTTTTTTGTGAAGAATTGCGAGGGTGCGGGCGGTGAGGGTACCAATAAGAAGGGAACCAAGTAGGCCAGGAGTGTGAGTGACGGCGATGCTGTCAATTTTGTCCCAAGCGGCGGTGAGACGAGCACGGTCGTCTGAGAGATCTTCATTTGGGAAGGCGTCAAGAAGGGCTTTATTTACCACTGGGAGCATAGCTTCAAGATGAGAGCGAGCGGCAATTTCGGGGATGACGCCGCCGTATTCTTTGAAAATATCGATTTGGGAAACGACGACATTGCTCAAAATTTCGCGGCCATCTTTGACGACGGCAGCGGCAGTTTCATCGCATGAAGTTTCAATTCCCAAGATATACATAATGTATATTATACCACATTTTAGCGGAAGTAGCGGAGGGAGTCGATAGGGTTTTTGCGGGCGGCTTTGATGGCGGGGTAGATGCCAAAGATGAGGCCGATGACAACGGAAGTGGTGAGCGTGACCATAAGGATGTTGATATCAATATAGGGGTTGAACGGAGTGATAATAGAAAGTAGGAAGGCGAGGATGTAACCGAGGGCGAGACCGCCGACGCCGCCAAGGGTGGAGAGGATGAGACTTTCAAAAATGAATTCTTGGAGGATGTTGCCGGAGGTGGCACCAACGGATTTTCGGATACCAATTTCGCGGGTGCGTTCAGCGACGGAGACGAGCATAATGTTCATAATACCGATACCACCAACGATGAGAGAAATTCCGGCAACGACGGTGAGCATACCAGAAATTAGGCTGAAGAAATTAGAGGCAGGGTGGGAGATGTTGTCGCCGTACATGACAGAGAAGTTTTTGTCGCCTTTTTTGGACTCGGTGAGTTTGGTTTTGATTTCTTCGGAAAGAGAGGCGAGATTGTTAGTGTTTTTGGCGCGGATGTTGATTTGTTGGACTTGAAGGGAAGTGCCCTGGGAGCTGAGGAAATCGGCGTTGACAAAAACAGTATTATCAAAATCAATGTTGTTGTAATTGATAGGGTCCTCTTCGTGGTGGAGAAGGCCGGTAATGAAGAACTTCACGCCGAAGGCGGTGAAGGTGCGGCCGATGGATTCTTGGGTGCCAAAGAGCTTGAGGGAAAGATCGCGGCCAATGGCGGCAGTGTTGGATTTTCCATTATCGGAGACAAAAGTGCCGGCTTTAAGACTGAGATTCTCAACGGTTTCAAAATCTTTGGTGGTGCCAACGAGAGAAGCAGAATCGATTGTATGGGTGTAAGATTTATTATTGTCGTCAAGGCGGTCGGTGGTGAGAGTGGTGATGGTGGCGGCGAGAGGAGCAACGGAAGCAACACCTTTGATGCCCTTGATAGTTTTGACATCATTTAGATTTAGATTACTGGTGAGATATTGATTTTGGGCGGTGAGATCGGCAACGATAGAATCAACGTTGGACTGGTTGGTGGATGGGCGAACGACGATGAGGCTTTCGCCGGCGGTTTTGACCTGGGTTTCAACGAGATTTCGGATGGAACCCATAAGGGAGAGAATAAGGATGATGCTGGCGACACCAATGGCGATACCAAGACCGGTGAGGAAAGAACGGCCACGGTTTCTGGTGA
The DNA here is from genome assembly GCA_030530605.1 of Candidatus Saccharimonadota bacterium. Classification (GTDB taxonomy): domain Bacteria; phylum Patescibacteriota; class Saccharimonadia; order Saccharimonadales; family Saccharimonadaceae; genus Nanosyncoccus. The sequence goes on along the minus strand of JAUMUO010000001.1, from coordinate 43,176 downwards.
CTTGGTCGTAGGCTAGGTGGTAGTGGGTACCAAGAAGCAAAGTCATTACAAGGTCTCCTTTTTCTTTTTACGGGCAGATTTTTTCTGAAGTTTTTTAACTTTGTTGGATTTTCTTTTGGACTTGTTGGTAGATTTAACTTCTTCTTTGATGTCAATGGAAATGTCAGGGGTTTCGGCTTCTTCTGTGGCTTGATTTTTGCGGTCTAAATTGGCGCGGCCGAAGTGAACAGAAACCGGCTGAGGGAGATCCTGGTCGGCGACGGTTTTGACGTCGGTGTCAATGTGGCCGTCTAGCATATGAATAACACGGGTGGCATAAGTGGTGAGGCTAGGGTTGTGGGTGACCATGATAATAGTGTTGCCATCTTCGTGGAGAGATTTTAATTCTTCCATAACGATGTGGGCGGAACGGGAATCAAGATTGCCAGTCGGCTCGTCGGCTAGGATGATTTCGGGGTTGCCGACTAGCGAGCGAGCGATAGCGACGCGTTGCTTTTGGCCACCGGAAAGCTGGAAGGGAAGGAAATATTCACGCTTTTCGAGGTGGAAACGCTTTAAGATTTTATCGGCGGCGATGTAGCGCTTGGAGCGAGATTTGATGCCGGCATAGGTGAGGGGGAGAGCAACATTATCAAGAACATTTAGAGTAGGGATGAGATTAAAATCTTGGAAGATGAGGCCGATTTTTTTGCTTCTGAGGCCTGCTTTTTTGCGGCCGGAGAGACGAGCGACGGACTCGCCATCTAAGATATAAGAGCCAAAGTTGGGGCGGTCAAGTAGGCCGATGATATTTAGGAGGGTGGTTTTGCCACAGCCGGATGGCCCCATAATCATAATGAATTCACCGCGTTTCACTGTTAAGTCAAAATTTTTGAGAGCGTAGGTTGTGCCTTCGCCGTAGCCGTAGGAGCGGCTCAAAGATTTTAGCTCAATAACAGTATTGCCCATATTCCTCGCAGTTAATGATTAGGTTATTTTAATCAATTATATGTTACGGTTGGTGGTTTTTCAAGAGGAAAATTTGACATTTTTAAGCATAAGTGGTATAAATAGATTTCAGGGTTTTAATAATCTTTAATTTATGATAGAATAGTAAAGACGGAAGTGTGTCCGAGTGGTTTAAGGAGCACGCTTGGAAAGCGTGTGTGCGGGCAACCGTACCGGAGGTTCGAATCCTCTCGCTTCCGCCACAATAACGAATAGCTGGGACAAGGCTATTTATTTTTTAGGGTAACTTCAATTTTTTGTAATAAAGCAGAGTGCAAAACAAAGAAGATCATTAGCACAACAATAATAGCAGCAAAGATATCCTTATTATAGAAATTATTATAGACAACAAAAGCAATGCCTATCCCTGCGAGGTGCCCGAGAGTTAGAAAAATATTCCAAGTGAATTGGTGCTCTCTAGTATAGGATGATAGTTTTTCTTTTTTGCCGATAGCATAAATCATACTTGCGGTTTCCGCTCCATTTAAGTGGCCGCCGGTTTTCATGGCAAAGTAGAAAAGTAAAACTGTAGCAACGCTTGGGCTTGAAACCATAGTAATTGCGCTAATCAGACAGAATAAAGCTAAAGGTACATAGAAACGTTTTTTGGCTCCTTTTTTGTTAAAGATACGGACGATCTCTAGCATAATAATATAAATTACAGAGAAAAGGCTGTCGTAACTACCAGCACTAAATTCTGTACCTAGGGTTAAAAATAGCAAAATCGGTAAGAGCTGGCTGAGTACACCATCATCGCCAGATAACCTTTTCAAAAACATTACTAGATAGGCTTGCCTTATACGCTTTTTTCTGGAAGCTTTTTTCCAATAACCCAAAATACTAAAATTATCATTGATCACTTTAAAATTCATTCTTGAGACAATGAAGATAGAGATTAACGCGTCAATTAAAATTATAACGAATACAATACTGTAAGATACATCATCAATCAAAAATCCCATAATGGCTGGAGCTGGGAGAGCGATAATGTTTTCCAAAATTGCGGCACCGGCAACATAGCTGCTCAGACTATCTTTTTTAGTAGAGCTAATGAGGGTGGTCTCATAAACTGCGTAGAAGGAGCTTTTGGCAAAACGACTAATTGCAGCAAAAATCCAAACAGCGCTCAATAAGTTTTCTTTTAGAAGAAGAAGCATAAGAATCCCAACAATTTCACAAACATAGCTAAGTTTAAATATAAAATTAGCATTTTTAGAATTAATGCCTTTCATTAAGAAGAAACCGTACACACATCCTAAAATTGCATTAACAGCTGCATAAAGTAGAATAAAATTAAAATTACCGTTGGTTAGCCTAAATAAATAAATGTTCAAGAAAAAATCAAAAAAGATTGCTACGATTTTTCTAAGTAGAAGTAAGCCGGCTAAAGATTTTTTATTTTGCATCTAATTTTTCTCCGAGATTTTAGTGGCGAGAATTAGGCCAGACATAATTACTATTGATATGATAATTATAACAAACATAATATTTAGTGACCTAGAAACTATACCAGAAAGTGCCAAAATCATGAGGGTAAGATAACCGATGATTCGGCCGGCGTTTAGGAATAGCTCCCGGTAGGTAAAATATTCGGTGTTGTATTTTGTTCCATATTCACCTTTAGTGGAATAGTCAAAGAAATTGGCGTTAGAAATTCTGTCTATGACAAACAGAAACGTTATATCTATACTGTAATAGATTTATACACTAGAATGGCTTATGCCAGAGTATATAAGGAGTTAAAGTCAAGTAACTCACTAAATACCATTCTAGAAGTAGAAGAATACTTCGGTTTTAAGTTTAAAACGGTACAGAGTGATAATGGATTAGAATTTGCTGGATATTTTGAAACAAGACTAGAAAGCAAAGGAATTAAGATTCGTCATACAAGGTTGGGACGCCCTAACGATAATGCTCATATAGAGAGATTTAATCGCACTATCCAAGAAGAATGCACTGGAAACTATTATTTAGAGAGTGGGTCACTAAAGGAGATGGATGACAAAGTACTCTCATATGTAGAAGCTAAGATGTTATTTTCTTGATGTGGTATAATTAAGAGATGAATATTATAGTGTTAATTATAGCTTTGACTTTGACGGCGCTTTTTAGCTTATCTGGCGGGGTGCTTTTGGTGATTGGGAAAGGGCGCGTAGCGCGGAAGGTTCAGAAGTGGGGGCCGGCGATTGCGTTTTTAGTTTTGTGCTATGCAGTGTTTGGCGATATTGTCCCAGAAGTTTTAGAGGAGCTGCCAATGTGGGAAGTGGCGGTGCTGGCGATTGCTGGGTTTTTTGCTTGTGCTTTGATTGGCCTTTTGATGGGGAAATATCATCACCATAGCGATTTACATCTTCACGGCAAGCACGCAGAAACGCACGGTGATGAGATTAAGAATAAAACTCAGGCCTATACGATGTTAGCAGTAGATTCGGTACACGCGGTGGCAGATGGGATAGTGCTTGGAACGAGTTTCTTGGCTGGGATAGCGACTGGCGTTCCAACTTGTCTCGCGACGATTGCGCACGAAATTCCTCAGGAAGTGGGTGATTTTGCGATTATGCAGAAGGCTAAATTTGAAACGAAAAAGATTTTAATTTTGCAGACACTTTCGGCGCTGATTATTGTGCCGGCGGGGGTGGTGGCGTACCTAGTTGGGGAGCAACTTTTAGGTGGTCTTCCGGTGGTGCTTGCGGTAGTAGCAGGGTTTTTGCTTTATGTGGCAGTGGGGGAACTCAGCTGTACGATTCAGATACTACATAAAAAGAACTAAGATTTTAGCAACAAAAAAGCCAGCGTTTGAAGCTGGCTTTTTTGTTTAAGCGTCGACTTCGGAGTGTAGTTTGGCGAATTTCTTGGACTTGCCGTCGAGCTCGCTCAAGGCTTTTTCGGATGGAATGTCATCTTTACCGGAGTTGATGAAGTTTCTGAGGACACCGACCAAGATGAATGGGCGGACGAAGGCGGAGTGGAGGATGCTCCAGAAGATGATGCCGGAGATGGCAGAACAGAAGATGATTAAAGTATTAACATCGGAAATCCACGCCGGAACATCGCTGCCTCCGGTTTCGACGATTTCTTTGCCGAGAGTGGCGAAGGCATCAGGGAAGCAGTGGAAGATACCAAAGAAGATGCCGAAGTAGATGCCGCCGATGATGAGGAAGGAGACGAGGCTCATTCCAAAAATACGGCCGAGGTTCTTTAGTAAAGTTTTGCCGTGCTTGAAGAAGATGGCAGCGCCTTCCAAGGTGGCTTTGCCGGCTTTTTTGTCTTTGCGATAAAAGACCCAACCAAGACAACAGTCGCAAAGGTAGGCGATAACAGTATCAATAACAGCGGAGATAGTGCTGCCGACGGTGCCGCCAGTGTCGCCGCCGATGGACTGACCGATGGCGGTGATGCCACGGCCGATTTGGCGGAAGATGCCTTTAATGACACCGGTGATGGCGAAGTAAGCGGCAACGGTGGTGAAGCGCTCTTTCACGACTTTTTTACCGGCGCCAATGACGTCTTCAGGGAGTTTTCCTTCGACGACGCCTTTGGTCATCATAGCGATTTGGCCGGCTTTGTAGCTGTAAGAAACAAAGCGAAGCATAATGACGACAACGACGAGGCCGATAACGATGCCGATGCCGGCGCCAATTAGGCCGTTGCCAGTGGCTTTATCAGAAATGAGAAAACCAATGAAAATTGCGGCTACAAAGACGATAAATGCAAGTACATCCCAAAGCAACCGACGGATAGAGAATCCGAGCGTCTTTTTATAAATCTCTTTATTATTCATTAAGACTCCTTAAATTAATTATCTTTATTATAGCATAAAGCTATTCAACGAGAGCAGATATCACGTCGGTGACTGCCTCAATTTTGGCAAAATCTTTTTTGGAGAGAGCTTTGTCTGAGATACGTTTGCCGAGGATAAGTCTGCCAACTTCTTGGCCTTTGCTATTTTTGATAGTGGCAATTTCGGAAATATGGAAACCGTCTTTCTTTGGAAGATGAGATTCCGCGACCCAAATGCGATTTTCGGCGGGCTTGAGATTTAGAATGTCGGTGATTTCGTCGGTAGTAAAGCGGGTATTGTCGGTGGTGTAGGCGTGCTTGGAGAGAATCAAAGCACAATTTTCATAGTGGAGAGTGTCAGCAAGGAAGCGAGCGGTGTCGCGTGGATCAAAATGCTTGGGATCAATAGCGTCTAGTTTTTTCATAATATAGCCTAGTTCAATTTCGTCGGAGAAGAAACTGGCTTTCATAAAATAGGTAAATTCATAAAGAGCAGGCATTAGAAGAAGCAGGAAGGCGGCCATAATACCGTTTAGAATGAGGATTTCCGGAGAAGGATTAGGAACGCTAAACATAGCAGTGAAGACAATGTAGAAGGCGAGAAGATAAATAATGGCGGCGGTGGCGATAAGGATGGCATAAGACATAATCTCCATCCAGCGAGAAGAAATGTTCAAAGTGCGGAATTTAACGACGGAGTAGTAGAAGGACATCATAGAAATAATGGTAGCCATTGGCCCAATCCAGATGAGGTTTGGCAAAGAGGTTATTAAGATTAGATCGAAGACGAGAGCAAGTATACCGCCAATAGAGAGACCAACATAGAAAATTTTAAGACCAGTTTTAAGGCTCTGATTAGCGGTACCCTTGATACGTTTTAACAGATAACTAGAAAAGGTAATAGAAATAAGGAAGAAGTAGGCAATGATGGCAAAATAATACCAACTATGTTCAATAAAAATACGGACATAGCCTTGACTCAAATCATAGGAACTATAGAAAAGGGAAGAATCATAAGCTAAAAGGGCAATCAGCAAGGCGCCAAATACAGTGAAAAGAAAAGTAAGAACCTTACCGCCTTTATATTTCCAGCTAAGGAAAGCAAGTAGCCCAATATCACAGAGTGTAACGCCGCCTATGATGCAAGTAACGGTAATATGAACGAAGCTAGAGGAAGCATTGGGCATATTGAGAGCAATAAAAATAGCAATGGTCCAGAGCGCGGCACCAATGGTAGAGATTAAGAAATAAATGGAACTTTTTTTCTCTTGTTTATGGCTTCCGAAGAAAATGGAAATACCAGATAATATGACTACAACGGTTGCTGCGATAAGTAGCGCACGAATAAGTTGCATAGGCCTCCTTAATTATATACGTCTATTATACCACAAGTGAAATTATTTTAAGCGACTTTGGAGATGACATAAAAGGCGAGAAGATAAATAATAACAGCAACGCCAACGAGAATGACGGAAGACATGACTTTTACCCATTTGGAGGAAACGTCTAGGACACGATATTTAACAACAGAATAGTAGAAGGCCATTATAGAAATAATAGTAGCTAACGGACCAATCCAGATGAGGCTTGGTAGAGAAGTGAGAAGAATAAGGTCAAATAGTAGAGCTAGTATACCACCAATGGAAAGACCTATTGAAAAGATTTTGAGACCGGTTTTGAAGCCAGGGTTTTTAGTTTCTTCGATACGTCTTAATAGATAACTGGAATGGGTTATGGAGATAAGAATAAAGTAAGAAATAAGGGCAAAGAAATGCCAGTTATGGTCAACAATAACACGAATGTAGCCTTGACTTAAATCATAGGAACTATAGAAAAGGGAAGAATCATAAGCTAGAAGGGCGATGAGAACAGTACCACCAACAGTGAAGAGAAGGGTGAGAAGTCTGCCACCTTTGTATCCATAGCCAAGAAAAGCTAACAGTCCAACATCCATGAGAATAACCCCGCTGATGATACAAGTGATTATAAAATGGACGAGATTAGAAGAAGCTTCAGTTACGTTGAGGGCAAAATATATAGCTAAAGTCCAGAGAGCAGCACCGAGAGTAGCAATTAGGAAGTACCTAGCAGGCTTTTTTTCTTGTCCGCGGCTTCCAAGAAAAACAGAAATACCTGACAATATAACTATAATGATTGCTGCGATAAGTAGTGCACGGATAAGTTCCATAGTTTTCCTTTATTACTTATGGTTATTGTAACACAATCAATAAAAAAATACCACCCAGATTTCTCTGGGCGGTAATTTTTAGCTGGTTTTTCTGTTACATTGTTTTTAGCAACTTATAGTTTACTTTGCCACTGTCCATCATCGGGATTTTATCAAGGAAGACAATTTCCCTAGGCATTTCGTAGGCCTGTAAAAGCTTTTTCAGCTCAGACTGGATACTCTGTTCAGTGGCGGTAGTATTGGGTTTCAAGACAATAAAGGCTTTACAACTAGTTTCGTCCGGCGTGACGACAACGGCGTTCTGGTAAACACCATTCAAGCTAGAAATAGCTTCCTCAACGGTCTCGCAGTTGACCTTCTCAAAGATGCCGACTGCAATGAAGAAACGACGTTCACGACCAATAAACCTGACATAACCGTCTTCACTTAAACTCAAGAAATCTCCGGTCTTGAAGAAAGTCTTGCCGTCGCGCTTTATGAAGCACTTTTTGGTCAATTCTTCATCGCCAAAGTAACCCTGGCAGAGTGAAGCGGCAGAAACAATAGCCTCGCCAACTTCGCCATACTTGACTTCATCGCCGTTCTCGTCAACGATTAACCATTCCGGCCCAATGTAAAACTTTCCGGCGGTGCCGGGAATATGGGCGACATGGTCGTTAACGGTGCCAATACACATACCCTCGGAGATGCCATAATTGTTGCGAATTTCCGCTTCGCAGCCGTGGTCCCTGAAATATTTGATGCCTTCTTCGTAATCTTTTTCGTGAAGGGCCGCTCCCGCACAGAAAAATGCGGTCAGCGAAGATATGTCGGCATCTTTTGGCGTTGATTCCATAAACTGCCTCAAAGTCAAAGGTGAGCCATAAATATAACTCGGCTTTAACTTATAGTAGTTCGCGACATCTTTAGGAGTAGCACCTGCCAGAATGACCGGGTTACCGCCCATAATGTTCACAAACAGTGGCATAAAACCATAGCCGTGGTAATAAGAGGCTTGGCAAAGCACTTTCTTAACGGTTTCATCTCTAGTGTCCGTCCCAGTAGAATTTGCGGCGTAAATTAACGACGCAAAGATGGCACGATTGCTAAAGGGAAGCGTTTTCGGCTTGGAAGCAGAGCCAGAAGTCTTTAAATAGAGCATCGGCTTGTCATCTTTGGAGATGCTATGCTTTTCGATCTCTTTCATGACTTCTTCAAGTGAGAACTCAACTTTATCAATTGCGTTCTTGAACCCGAAGTACTGACGAGTATAACCGTCAATGGGCTTGGTTGCAAGATGGACCTGGATATACTGAGCATAAGAACGGACAGCGCTCATCCAGGCCGCGGAGTTATCATAGAACAAAACCATCTTCGGCTTATGAATGTCCAGTTCTTCATAAAAGTACTTGACATCCGATTCATCGATAGGTTTCATGATAACTACTGCAACGCCAATAGCATTGGCACCAAATATGGCCACGATACCTTCGTAGCTGTTGGGAGTGACAACGGCGATTTTGTCGCCAGCCTTGATACCTTCCTTTAAGAGTAAGCCAGCAAATTTAATGGCGTCGTCTTTTAAGTCATTTTTGGTATAGGTTTTGCCATCTGCTTCAACTGCTATCTCATCAAGATGCTCGCCATTGATTTTCATAAAAGCGGCTAACATACTTGCAGGTATTATTTCCGGGTGTAACTTTTCTTCAGGAATGCCCTGAAGGTGTGTCTTGTCGATTGATGGATATCCTGTTTTCATAAAAATCCCCCTTTCCATCATCAGAAAAAACCAGCTTTTTTAAAGATCGATCTCTCTAACTTTGATCTTGCGTCAATTATAGCATAAATTGAATAATTTTTCAATGTAGATAGTATTTTTTACAATAAAATCAATTTGGATTTTGTGGTAAAATGGGGGTATGGAAGAAAGTGTTTTTACAAAAATCGTGAAGGGGGAAATCCCTTGCTATAAAATTTATGAAGATGACAAGACTTTGGCATTTCTAGATATTCATCCGGAGACGCCGGGGCACACATTGGTAATCCCAAAAGTGCAGGTAGATAAGATTTACGAACTTCCAGAGGAGGATTATGTGGCGCTTCTGGATACGGCCCGTAAATTGTCGGCGAATATGGAAAAGGTGCTTGGGGTGAGGACACTTTGGAAAGTGATTGGCACGGATGTGCCACACGCGCATATTCATTTGATGCCGTTTGATGAGACTTGGACATATGGTAGGGAAGTAGAGCTTTTACCAGAGGAAATGGAAGAACTACGCGCGCGACTGGCGCTTGATTAAAAAAGGAGCCGCTAAATTGCGGCTCTTTTTTATTTTTGGTCTTTTAAGATTTTGATGAAGTGGTAGAAGAGTGGGTGGACGGAGAGGGGACGAGACTTGAACTCGGGGTGAGCCTGGGTGGCAATGAAGAAAGTTTTATCAGGGGCTTCAACGAACTCAACCAAAGATTTGTCGGGGGAAGTACCAGCAACAATGAGCCCACCTTTTTCGATATCTTTGAGGTATTTCTGATTGACTTCATAGCGGTGACGGTGACGCTCGATAACTTTGACGTTGCCGGTTTTTTGAACTTCAATGCCAGAGGTATAAGCACCACAATCTTCAGCTTCTTCACGATAAATTTCGGCAGTCTTGGTGCCTTTTTTGAGGACGGCAGGATAATCGCCGAGGCGCATAGTGCCGCCGGTAGATTCTTTACCTTTTTGGCCTTCCATAATATATATAACATTTTGGAAATCTTTCGGCTTTTTGAAATCTTCGTCGTTTAGGAATTCCTCGGAGCCAGCGCCCTTTAGGCCAGCACGTCTAGCGGCGGCGATACAGGCAGCTTGGAGGCCGAGACAAAGACCGAGATAAGGCTTGTCGTTTTCCAGGGCAAAGGTTGCGGCTTTAATTTTGCCTTCAACACCACGAAGACCGAACCCGCCAGGAACAACTAGGCCATCGACATTTTTGAAATCTTCCTCGGTGGCTTCTTCGGCATTAATCCAAACGATGTCGAGGTTAACTTTGTGGTGGGCGGCGGCAGCCTTGAGAGCCTCGGTGACACAGATGTAGGTATCTTCGTTACCAACATATTTAGCGACGAGACCGACTTTGACGGTTTTGTCGTGCTGCTCGTGGCACCACTCGGAGAACTTTTCCCATTTTCGCATGTCAGGTTTTTTGTCGTTACCAACAAAATCATTTAGGATTTCAAGAACACCAGATTTGAGAACGTTTAGGGGAACGTCATAGACTGAATCGATATCAGGGAGATTTAAGACGGCTTCTCCAGGGATGCCGGAGAAGGCGGCGATTTTCTCGCAAATTTTTCTAGAGCAAGGCTTTTCGGAGCGGACGCAGACGATATCCGGGATGATGCCAAAGCCGCGTAAATCTTTAAGGGCATTTTGGGCAGGTTTGGTTTTTAATTCTTTGGAAGTGTTTAGCCAGGGAACATAGACAACAGAGATGTAAAGGCAGTTTCTTCTGCCGACTTTATTGGCGAAGAGACGGATGGCTTCGAGGAAAGCGAGGCCCTCGTAGTCTCCGACGGTACCGCCGATTTCAACGATATGAATATCTGAATCTTTGGAGGCCATAGCAATTTTTTCTTGGACGAGGTCGGTGAAATGGGGAACTAATTGAACGGTTTTTCCGTGGAAACCGCCGGAACGCTCTTTTTCAATTAATTCTTTGTAGATACCACCAGAGAGAGTGATGCTATATTTGTTGGTTTCAAAATCAAGGAAGCGCTCGTAGTGGCCGAGGTCTAGGTCGGTCTCGACGCCATCTCTCGTCACGAAACACTCACCGTGTTCAACCGGATTTAAGAGGCCGGCATCTACGTTCAAATATGGATCGCACTTTTGCATAGTGACTTTGAAGCCTTTGGCTTTTAAGATAGCGCCCATTGAGGCAGCGGTGATGCCTTTGCCGACACCGGACAGCACACCTCCGGTCACAAAAATATATTTACACTTGTTTTTCACTGGGTTCCTCCTTTTTAATAACCCACCAATAATGTTGCTATGTTACTTATAATTATTATAGCATAGGCGCGATGGAATTTGGGCGAGATTGTAAATAATACAGAGGGGAGTGTGATATACTATATATAATATGGAAGAAAAGAAAAGTTTGAAAGATAAGGGGGTGAAATTAGTAGCGTTTGTGGGGATGGCCGGGAGCGGTAAGAGCGTGGCAGTAGATTATATGACTGAAAATGGTGCGCCGAAGGTTTATTTTGGGGGGATGATTTATAAAGAAATGGAACGGCGGGGGATTGAACGTACGCCGGATGGTGAAAGTGAAAAGAAGTTTCGGGAAGAAATTCGTGAAACTGAAGGCAAAGATTGGGTGGTACGCCAGGTGATTGATGAGGTTTATGACCTTGCCGAGGCTGGACAGAGAAGAATTGTGCTTGATGGGGTTTATTCTTGGACTGAGTACAAAATTTTGAAACACGAATTTCCGGGTATTTTGACTTTTGTGGCGGTAGTAGTTGACAAGAACTTGCGTTATAAGCGAGTAGCGGTGCGGCCGGAGAGACCGTTTAATTTGGATGAAATTAAAGAGCGCGATAGGAGCGAGATTGAAAATCTTGAAAAGGGTGGACCAATTGCGGGAGCGGATTATTATATTTTGAATAATGGGACGGTTCCTGATATGGAAGAAAGATTGGCGGAAATTTTGAAGGGAATTGAGTGGTGAAAAAACTAGTAATTATCGACGGGAAAAGCGTGTTTTATCGGGGGTATTATGCGATGGGCGCGCTTTCGACTTCGGACGGTATCCCGACGGGTGGCGTCTATGGCTTTGCGGTAATTGCGATGGAAATTGTGAAGAACATTCGGCCGGAAAAAGTGGTGGTGGCTTGGGACAAGGCGGGGACAAGTATCTCCAAGCGCAAGGCGATTTATGCGGATTATAAGGCTGGACGGAAGAAGCCGGATGAGGATTTTTATGTACAGATACCACTTCTACAAGAGTTGGTGGCTGCTCTTGGATGGAGCTTTTTAGAGGTCGACGATTATGAAGCGGATGACATTATAGGAACATTAGCCAAACAAGCTTCGGCAAGTGATTATGAGACAATTATCGTTTCTTCTGACCTTGATATGCTGCAGATTGTAGATAAAAATATCAAGATGTATCGGCTCCTTAAAGGTTTTTCAAAGCTAGAAGAAATCGATGTACCGGCGCTGGAGAAAAAATATGGAATTTCAAAAGACCAGTTCTTGGATTTGAAGGCGCTTAAGGGGGATGCGTCGGATAATATTCCGGGGGTGCCGGGGATTGGTGAGAAGGGGGCGGTGAAACTTCTGAACGAATATGGGAGCTTGAAAGGGATATACGAGCATATTGATGAGATAAAAGGCTCGGTACACGATAGGTTGGTGGCGGGGAAGAACAGCGCCGAGATGTCTTATGAACTTGGAAAAATTATGTTTGATGCGCCAGTGTCGCTTGATAAGTTGCCAGATTTAGTGGTGGATGGGCCAAAAGTGGTGGAGGCGCTGAACAAATTAGAATTCCGCTCCTTGGTTAGGAAATTTAGTGATGTATTAAAAGTTGAAAATGAAGTTGAAATAAAAAATAATTTTGAAGCTCCGGAGAATCTGATTTTAGAGTGGGATGTGAAGAAAAAGATGCACGAAGATAAGGTTGTGGCGGAGAAGGTGCTTCAGGATGGAGATTTTTGGGATCTTGACCAGGGGAAGTTCTTGCTAAACCCGCTTGCTAGAGTGCCTAATAAAGAGCAGGGTCAGGTGATGCTGGCTTTCTCGGAGACGCCAGAGGAAAGGCAAGAGAAGGCCGAAGAATATGTTCGGCAAGTGAGTGAATTTGAAAAATTGCCAAAACTTTACACTATTTTGAAGGATTACGATTTGCCGCTTATCCCGGTGCTTTATGAGATGGAGAAGCAGGGAATTAAAATTTCGCGAGAATATTTTAGAGAGTTAAAGGCGGAATATGAGCAGCGGGTGGCTAGTATTGAGCAAAAAATCTATGATGCGACAGAAATTACACCGGATGGAGAGAGAAGATTACATAGGATAGAATTTAATATTAATTCGCCGGTGCAACTTTCTAGCGTATTGTTTGAAAAGTTGATGCTGCCAACGAAGGGGATTAGGAAGTCACAAAGGGGGCTTTCAACTGGGGCGAGTGAGCTTTTGAAACTTTATGATTTACACCCGATAGTGCCACTGATTATAGAATATCGGGAGGCTTCAAAACTTTTAAATACATATATTATACCGTTGCCGGATTTGGCGGACGCGGAAGGGCGAATTCATACGACGTTTACACAGAACGTGACGGCGACGGGGCGGCTTTCTTCGCTTAATCCGAATCTTCAGAATATTCCAGTGAGGACGGAGGAGGGTCGGAGAATTCGGGAGGGCTTTGTAGCGGAGCCGGGTAAAAAGTTTATACAGGCGGATTATTCGCAGTTTGAACTTAGACTTGCGGCGGTGTTGTCTGGGGACACGGCGCTGATTTCCGACTTTGACTCGGGAGTGGATATTCATACTAAGACGGCTTCGGATGTGTTTGGCGTACCGATGGATAAAGTTTCTAAGGCGCAACGCCGGGCAGCCAAGACGATTAATTTTGGGGTGCTTTATGGGATGAGCGCAAAGAGTTTGGCGCAGCAGACAGAGATGCCGATTTATGAAGCGCAGAAATTTATTGCGGATTATTTCGAGGTGAGAAAGCCGGTTAGGATGTACCTTGATAAGGTACTTGCGCAGGCGCGAAACGAGGGCTATGTTGAAACTTATTATGGGCGGCGGCGTCCGACACCGGATGTAAAATCTCCGAATTTCTTGGTGAGACAAGCGGCGGAGAGGGCGGCTTGTAATATGCCGATTCAAGGAACGGAAGCGGATTTGATGAAACGGGCGATGATAAAGCTTAATAAGATTTTGCCTGATGATGTTTTTCTAGTGCTTCAGATTCACGATTCTTTGGTGGTGGAATGTCCAGAGGAGAAAGTTTCTGAGATTTCGGAGGTTTTGAAGCGCGAGATGGAAGGGATTGCGCCGGAGCTTAAAGTGCGGCTTGAGGTTGAAGTAAAGGTTGGTGATAACCTGGGCGAAGTTTAATCTTCTAATAGCTTTTGTACTAGTGATACAATAAGATTTTTCTCTGAAGGGTTGGATTCGGCGATGAGGAGAGCGATGGCAGTTAAGGCGCGGTCCGAGATTTTAGTTTCACCGTTTTTGGTGAGATGACAATCGTTCATGGTGAGGAAGATGATAAAGAGCAGGGAACCGATGCGTTTGTTGCCGTCGTAAAAAGGATGGTCTTTGATGACAAAGTAAAGCAGGTGGGCGGCTTTTTCGGGGGTGGTTTTGTAGAGGTCGGCGCCGTCGAAACTCTGGTAGATGTTATTTAAGCTGCCATAAAAACTGTCGTTTCGCATTTTACCAAAGAGGTCGCCGGCTCTTAAGGTTTTTCGGAGGTCTGTGATGGCGGCATCGCAAATCTCGGGGGTGAGGATCTTTTTGGTCTTTTTATTGAGATTTTTAAGACTGATGTGGCCGTCGTCAAATTCTTCAAGAGCTTTGAAGCTACTGGTGTAGCTCGTAATGACTTCAAGGATGCCACTGGCTTCGCCGGCGTTTAATTCTTGGCGAGCGATGAGACGGCGGACTACACCCATCATATCTTCAACATTTTTGAGCTTTTTGCTGTCGAGCTCTTTTAGGCGACGCTCGTTGATGGCAACACCGTTTACGAGATAAGATTTAAGAGTTCTGGTTGCCCAGATGCGGAAATCAGTGGCTTTTTTGGAATTGACACGGTAGCCGACGGAGATAATGGCGTCGAGATTATAGAGCCGAATTTGGCGTTTTACCTGGCGGCTTCCTTCGGTTCGAACTACGAAGGATTCCTTCGCGGTTCGACTTTTGTCTAGCTCATTATCTGAGAAAATGTTCGTTAAGTGAAGTTCGATGTTACGTCTAGTGGTGTCAAAAAGCTCAGCGATTTGGTCAATGGAAGCCCAAATGGTTTCTTGGCCTGTATCAATATTGAGAATAATATCGCCTTTGATGCCTTTGTAGATTTCAATTTGTTTTTCTGCCATTTTTCCTCCTAGGTAGGTTAATTATACCATAGCCTGTGGAAAAGTTGAACTATTAAGGTTTTCTTAATAGTTCAACTTGTAAGTTTAGTTTTGGAACATATGTGTAAAATCTGCACATATGAAAACCGAACAAGCGTGTGCATTTTTTTGCGTATGCTGGGGTGTGGTATAATTAATGGGTAATGCCAGAGTTGCCAGAAGTGGAGACAATTAGACGGGGGCTTCTAAAATGTATCCGGGGTTTGAAAATTTCGGAGGTGAAAGTTTTTTGCGGGAAGAGTTTCCCTGGGCCGGTAGAAACGATTTTGGGGGCGACGGTGAAAGATTTGAGAAGGTTCGGAAAAGCGCTCGTTATTGATCTTAATAATGAAGTTTCGCTGATTTGTCATCTTAGGATGACCGGCCAGATGATATATCGGGGAATGAAGGATTTTGCTGGAGGTCATCCGAGCGAGAGTTTTGTAGAGAAGTTGCCGAATAAACAAACGCGGGTGGAGATTGAATTTGAGGATGGTAGCAAGCTATTCTTTAATGACCAGAGGAAGTTTGGGTTTATGAAACCGGTGCCAACGGAGGAGGTTTCTAAAGACAAATTTATTGCGAGCTTGGCGCCAGAGCCGTGGCAGATGACGGGGCAAGAATTTTATGAGCGGTTACAAAGACATAAAGGGGCGCCAATTAAGGCGGTGATTTTGGACCAAAAAGTAATATGTGGGCTTGGGAACATTTATGCGGATGAGGCGCTCTTCTTTGCGAAAATTCACCCAGAGAGAAAGGCGGGGACGATTTCTAAAAAAGAGGCAGAGCTTTTGCTTGAGGGAGCTCGGGAAGTGATGGAACGGTCGATTGAATCGGGGGGTTCAACAATGGCGACTTATGTAAAAGCGGATGGAACGAGAGGGGATTATTTGGAACTGTTTGCAAAAGTGTTTAGGAGAGAAGGGAAAGAGTGCGAAAGATGCGGGGCGGAAATTGTTAAAATTCGCGTGGCGGGGCGGGGGACGCATATTTGCCCGGGTTGCCAATCTTGGGACTTTCTTTCGGAAAGAAAGTCCCAACGAAAGAAACCTAGTAAGGTTTCAAAGTCACGCACATGTCGCGACTTTGAAACGGAGAATATATAATGATACGAGTTTTCTATGGTAGTGACAGAGTTAGAATCTCTTCTGAAATAAAGAAGTTGCTTGGGGAGGATTATGAGATTTTTGAGGGTGAAAAGCTAGCCGTACAAGACATTATGAATATTTGTCAGGGGGTGAGTTTATTTGCGACTAGCCGAAAGATTTTGATTAAAGATTTGACGCCGGCGCGGAAAGATGAAGGTTCCAATGATGCGCCAGGAGTGGATTATTATGCGGAATTATTAAAATATGTAGACACTCCGCACACAATTGTGATTTGGGAAACTAATGTGTCGCGGAAAAAGAGTTTTAAGGATTTTTGTAAAACGAAGGGGGTGAGGGCAGAGAAGTTTGAAGAGAAAAGACCGTTTGACGCAAATAAAATTTTCGCGGTGGTAGATACGGCGTTTTTGGATGGAGAAAAAGCAGTTAAAATGCTTTCTGAGATTGAGGACGAAAATGACCCATATATGTTTATAGGGCTTCTCACATCAAAACTATGTGAAAGATATAAATATAGTAGGAAAGAAAAAGATAAACAAGCGATTTTAGAACTTGCGCAGCTGGATATGTTGACTAAAAAAAGCACAATAGATCCTTGGCGATTGATTGGAGGGTTTTTAATAAGACTTTCGAGCATCTAAAAAACCGGCGCTTTGGCCGGTTTTTTGATTATTTCTGAGTGGCAGGCTTTTTAGCTGGGGCCTTTTTAGTGGCTGGCTTTTTGGCCGGAGCTTTAGCAGCAGCTTTTTTGGCTGGAGCCTTAGCGGTAGTTTTCTTAGCCGGGGCCTTGGCAGCAGGTTTCTTAGCTGGGGCAGCTTTCTTGGTAGAAGCAGCAGGCTTGACGCCAGCAGCTTTAGCAAATTTTGCAATAGCAGCCTTGCGACGAGAAACGGTGTTCTTCTTCATTAAGCCTTTTTTGGCAGCCTTATCATATTCAGACTGGATTTTCTTCATATTTTCAGCAGAAGGATTTTTCTTGAAAGCCTTAAGAGCGGCTTTGATATCTTTCTTGATTTGCTGGTTGTGCGCGGTGCGTTTGACGCTTTGGCGCGCGGCTTTTTTAGCGGATTTAATAATCGGCATTTTATTTCCTAATTAACTTAATTATTACTTTGGACAATTATACACCACTTTCTTGATATTGTAAAGGGTTATTTCAGGGTTGAAAGCAGAAGCGGTATGTGATATGATAGTTTTATATATTAGGTCATATTAAAAGTAAGGTTCTACATGGCAGATAGAAAAGAAATTGCAGAAAAAATTAAGGGTGCGCAGAATATATTAGTGGCTCTATCAAAAGATCCGAGCGTGGATGAAGTTTCGGCGGCGCTGGGGCTAACTTTGATGTTAGATAAGATAGGGAAGAAAGCAACGGCGATTTATTCTGGTGTTACTCCAGATGTTCTGAAATTTCTAAATCCGGAGAAGACTTTTTCAACGGACACGAATGCTCTTCAGGACTTTATTATTGCGCTTGATAAAGATAAGGCGGATCATTTACGCTACAAAGTGGATGGTGATTATGTAAAAGTTTTTATAACTCCTTATCACGAAGCGATTTCGGAGGATGACCTAGAGTATTCTTATGGTGATTTTAATGTTGATTTGATTATTGCTTTGGATGTGGCGAACGACGGGGATTTGGATGGGGCCTTGTCTGAATATGGTCGGATTATGCACGATGCTGGTGCTGTAAATATCACAACGAACGAGGGTGGGAACTTTAGTGATGTACAATGGAGTAACCCAGGGGCTTCGTCGGTGTGTGAAATGGTGGCGGAGCTTGGAGCGGATTTGGGAGAAGATACGTTTGAGAAAAATAGTGCCACGGCGCTTTTAACGGGTATTGTGGCTTCCACAGAGAGATTCGCTAATGAGAAAACCACGCCAGAGACGATGGGTGTAGCATCGAAGTTAATGGCGGCGGGGGCGGATCAAAGTTTGATTGCAGAAAATATTGAAAGAGCAGAAGAAGGAAAGGAACAAATTATGATAGGAGAGCAATTAAATGTAAGTGAACCGATGGCTGAGCCAGAGGTCAAGCCAGCAGAGGAACCGGTAGAGGAAGTGAAGGAGCCGGAGATTGAAAAGCCGGCGGAGGAAGTGAAGGAACAAGAAGAGACTTCTGAAGAGAAACCTGTGGAAGCTGAGGAGTCGGCGGAAGTTGAGGAACCAACGGAGACTGAAGAGCCAGAACCGCAGAAGCCAGTGCTTGAAACCCCAAGTGAGTTACTTGGTGATATGCCGACGGTAGATAAGCCAGCTGAGGAAGAGAAACCGGTTGAGGAAGAGAAACCAGCCGAACCGGAGGCTACTCCTGAAGTAAAAGTGGAAACGCCAGAACTTCCGAAATCGACTGGACCAGCGCCTGAAGACACGACGCATAAAACTGTGAAGCTACAACCGAGTGCTGAGGCACAGGCTGAGCTTGAGCAGATGATGAAGGAAGAACCAAAGAAAAATGAGCTCCTAGAGGAGATGAATAAGGAAAGTGCGCGTTTGGCGGAAGGGGGCTTAAAGCCAGATGTTGGGCTTTCTAGTATAGACACAGATAATATTGGCAAGTCAGAAGTGAAGGACTATGGCGAGATGATGGCCGCGGCTTTAAGTGGTGATGACGGGATGCCAAATCCGGCAGTTCAGGCGGCACCAGCGGTAGCAAGTGGGCCAGAAGCAAATCATATTCCAGAGATGGATTATTCACAGCCTTCCACAGAGCCAGCAGAACAGCCACCAGTAATGCAAAATGGTATGCTTGAATCAGTTGCTCCAGCGACTGAGCCGGCCGGTGCTGCGCATGAGGGGATGATGGCTGCGACGGAGGTAACAGCTAATAGTGAGTCAGGGATGGTTCAGGCTTCTGAAGGAATGAACGGGGATATTTTGCCACCGCCACCAGCCCCACCGGTTAACGGTGCGATGATGCCGCCAATGGCAACGCCAGAAGCTGCTCCGGCTTCAGCGGAACCAGTAGTTCCAGCGATGCCTGAGACACCAGCTTCGGTTGAGTCGACACCGGTTATTCCCGAAACTCCGGTGGCCCCAGCTAATCCAGAGCCAGCTGCTCCGGCGGCTGCTCCTGTAACTCCGGTTATTCCGGCGGCTCCAGCGGCTGCTCCTGAAACGCCAGCAACACCTGAAGTGCCAGCTGCTCATGAGGCGCCAACACAGGTTGGGCCGACGCCAACCACGGATGATCCGTCTGCTTTTAGAATTCCTGGGAT
Organism: Candidatus Saccharimonadota bacterium; assembly: GCA_030530605.1. Lineage (GTDB taxonomy): Bacteria > Patescibacteriota > Saccharimonadia > Saccharimonadales > Saccharimonadaceae > Nanosyncoccus. The sequence continues at coordinate 23,794 of JAUMUO010000001.1, read as the reverse complement.
GTAACTGTAAATTACATGCCGACAAAAAGCCACCTGTTAAGGTGGTTTTTGCTATTTGCGGAGGCCGAGTTTAGCAACGGTGGCTTTGTAAGTCTCGAAATCGTTTTTCTCAAGATATTTGAGAAGTTTCTTGCGCTGACCAACCATTTGCATAAGACCACGGCGAGCCATAAAATCGTGCTTGTTTGCCTTGACGTGCTCGGTGACCTCAAGGATGCGCTCGGTTAAAATAGAAACCTGAACCTCAGGGGAACCAACATCCTTCTTGTTGCGAGCAAGCTTAGCAATAGCCTCGCCTTTTTTCTCTTTAGTAATCATATGGTTAGGATTATACCACACTTTGTAACACTTTACAAGGCTTTTTATGAGTTTTGACTCATCCAGGTGTTTAGGGGAAGGGAATCGGAAACATTGTAAGGGCCGATTTCGGTGCGGCGGAGGGTGGTGAGGTAGGCACCGGTTTTCAAAGCCTTTCCGATATCTTCGCCGAGAGTGCGGATGTAGGTGCCAGAAGAAACTTTACAGTCTATTTTAAGATAGGGAAAATCATAAGATAAGATATTGATTTCGTAGATTTTGACGGTTCTTTTTGGCATCTCTACTTCCTGGCCTTTTCTGGCAAGGTCGTAAGCCCGGCGGCCATCGATTTTAACAGCAGAGAAGCGAGGGACGGTCTGCTCAATTTCGCCCACAAAACTTTGAACAACTTTTTTAACCTCATCAGGGGTAGGAGCTGAGTAATTTTTGTGTTCAATAAGCTCTCCTTCGGGGTCGCCGGTAGTGGAAGTGAAACCAAGCTTAATAGTAGCTTCGTAGCGCTTGTCGAGCTTTAAAAACTCCTGGCATTTCTTAGTGTTTTTGCCAGACATCAAGATTAGAAGGCCGGTAGCAAAGGGGTCTAGAGTGCCGGTGTGGCCGACTTTAACCTTTTTTCCGGCTTTTTCAGAGAGAACTCGGCGGACACGGGCAACTACCCCAAAAGAGGTTATATTCTCGGGCTTATCAATTAAAATCATCTGGTCGAACATAGGTATAGTGTAACACAAAAAATAACCCCTGTCTAAAAGACAAGGGTTATAAGGTGCTAGGCTTCTATGAGCTCCTTGACCTTATTAGGGTCGTGGAAGAAGCTGATGACGCTACTTCCATACTTTGTGGAAGCCAGGAGCTCTTCCGATAAGAGTGCAGCTTGACGCGAATACGCCGATTTGCTCTTGGGTAAGGGAAGACCAATAAAGTTAATGAAGTCTCCCAGAAGCATCCTGATCGTTCTGATGTCGTAACTGCGCTTCTTCGGGTCGGGTTCTTCTTCAATACGTTTCATACAAGCCTCGTAGAGATTATAACCATTGTAGTTACACATCTCATTATCGTCGTTCAAGAATTGATTGAACGACGCCACGAAGAGGTCTTTGTAGAATATGTCGAAAGTCTCTTCAGCGTCACTAAGAAACTTTTCAACAGAGATACCAGCAGGCTTGGAAGGCATCAACTTATAGGAAATTGTGCCCTTGCTCTTTTCAGGGAAAAGAGGTGTGAAATTCACAAGTTCTTTACCATACCTGTTCAGCACGACAGCTTGCTTGAAAAGTTGAACTGCGTTGAAGATCTCGATGACGGGATCATCGATACCCTGACAGACCGATAAAGTTCCCTTGATAACAATCTTGCCGAAGCCAGCTGAGCGATTGAAGGAAGCCTCCCTCAAAGTTGGTTTCCCAGTGCCGTTACTTTTGATAAGGTTCATGTTTTAACCCCCTTAACTATAAACAGTTTCTAAACAACCTATCTATTATAGCACAGATTGACGAAAAAAACAAGAGATGGTAGACTAGATATGTAAGTTAATAATTGGGAAAATGGCGGATAAATCTCTTGGAAATTTCGAGGATGTTTATCTGGTATTTTCCCGAGGAAAGGTATTTTATGGATATTATTAATCCTAAGGGGTTAAAAACAACATCAGTAGAGACCGAGTGGCAGGGGCGCAAGCTCTCCCTAGAGGTGAACAGAGTAGGTTTTAGGACTACTTCCTCTGTGGTGGTGCGCTATGGCGACACAGTAATTTTGGGGAGTGTAGTGGTTTCAAAAGACCCAGTAATGCAAGATTTCTTCCCGCTCTCAATTGATTATGAGGAAAAGTTTTATGCGGCTGGTAAAATCTCTGGTTCGAAGTTCCTAAAAAGGGAAGGAAAGCCGGCAGATGAGGCGATTTTGGTGGGGCGCTTGATTGACCGCCCGATTCGTCCGCTGTTTCCAAAGGGTTATCGCCAAGAGGTGCAGGTGGTGGCGACGGTGCTTTCGATGGACCCATCTTTTAGACCAGATGTAGTTGGTATGATTGCGGCTTCTTCGGCCCTTCTTAATGCTGGCGTGCCATTTGATGGGCCAGTAGCAGGGCTTAGAATTGGCCGGGTTGATGGTAAGTTTAAGGCCTTCTTATCTCCAGAGGAGAGAGAGGCTTCTGACCTTGACCTCGTGGTAGCTGTTAGAGGTGACAAGGTGATGATGGTGGAAGCTGGTGCGAATGAGGTGCCAGAAGAAGTGATTATTGATGCGATGAAGTGGGCTGTAAAAGAGGCTCAGCCAGCACTTAAACTTCAGGAAGAACTTCGCAAATTAGTAGCGGTGGCCGAAAAGGAATATGAATTAGTGCTACCAGATGAAGAAATTCAGGCTAAAGTCGATAAATGGGCTGAAAAGCACTTTGGTGAGAAGGGTTCGGTGATTCGAGGGAACGTTCTAGAGCGTGCCGAGATTTGTGATAAACTCCGCACTGATATGGATACGGAGTTTGCCGATGAACTTGGGGAAGGCGATACTTTAGAGGAAAAGATTGCAGATTATAACGAGAAATTTGCTAAAGATTATCACGATGCATTTGAGCTTGCAGTTCATCATGAGGTCCGTCGGGCGATTATTGAGGATGGTGTACGTCCAGATGGCCGTAAACTCACAGAGGTGCGCCCGCTTTCTTCACAAGTGGGGATTTTGCCGAGAACTCACGGTTCGTCTCTGTTCACACGTGGTCTGACACAGGCTTTGAACGTGGTAACACTGGCACCACTTTCATTCTCCCAGATTGTAGATACAATGGAAGTGACCGATGGCGAGAGACGCTATATGCATCATTATAATGCACCTTGCTATACGGTTGGTGAGACTGGTAGATTAGGTTCTCCAGGTCGCCGCGAGGTTGGTCATGGCTATTTGGCAGAGCGGGCTTTGATTCCAGTACTTCCTTCTAAAGAGGATTTCCCATATGCTATTCGGAGTGTGACTGAGATTATGTCTCAAAACGGCTCTACTTCTATGGCAGCTACCTGTTCTTCCTGCCTTGCTTTGATGGATGCTGGTGTGCCACTAGTTCGCCCAGTTTCCGGCGTGGCGATGGGCTTGATGGTGGATGTACCAAAGGGTACAGAGATTACACCGGCTGATGTTGATAAGGCCTATGTTCTAACGGATTTGATGGATGCAGAGGACTTTGCTGGTGATATGGACTTCAAGGTGACTGGTACGACCGAGGGTATCACCGCGCTTCAGATGGATATGAAAGTTCATGGTTTGCCGGTTGAGGTTTTGGAAAAGGCAATTAAGCAGTCTCACGATGGTAGAATGTTTATTCTAAATCATATGCTTTCGGTGTTGCCTGGTCCACGCGAGAAGATTTCTCAGTTTGCACCACAGATTGAGAAGGTCCAGATTAATCCTTCAAAGATCGGGACTGTGATTGGTAAAGGTGGCGAGACCATCAACAAGATTGTTGAGGAAACTGGTGCGCAAGTTGATATTGATGACAGTGGTCTGGTGACAATTTCTGGTAACAACCCAGATTCAATTGCTAAGGCTGTAGATTGGGTGAAGGGCCTGGTTGAGGAGCCAGAAGTTGGCAAGATTTATAAGGGTAAAGTTGTTTCAATTAAAGATTTTGGCGCGTTTGTGAATATTCTTCCTGGCATTGATGGGATGCTACATATTTCGCAGATTAAAGATGATCGGGTTGAAAATGTTTCGGATGTGCTCAAAGTCGGGCAAGAGGTTAATGTTAAACTTACGGCGATTGATGATAGAGGGAAATTATCACTTTCTATGAAGAAGGTACCACAAGTATAAATCTATGATATAATAGATTTATGGCAAGGAGGAAAACAGCAAAACGTGGCAGAAAGCCGGCAGCGAAAAAGACAGCGCCGGTGCGAAAACAGGCCGAGATGCCGAGTGGCTTTGGTTGGCAGGTTTTCGGGGTGTTTATGATTTTGCTCGCCATTGTGATTGTCTTTATGTGGTTTGGGAGTAGTGGGGCGCTCTTAAACTCAATCCATAAAGAAGTTTACAAGACGATTGGTTTTTCCGTTTATCTTGTTCCGGCGGCGTTGGTATATCTTGCGATAAGTATTTTCAGAGCAGAGGGGAACAGGTTGCCGATGCGAATTTTGATTTCTACACTTCTGATGCTAGTTTGGTTCACAGGCCTGTTTGGTGTGTTCAAAAACGGTGGCACGACCGGAGCGGAGATGGACAAGATGGTTTCTGGGAATCTTGGGTCGGTTGCCGCGGTGCTAATTTATGCGTTCTTGATTTTCGTAACGAGTATCTTTGTGCTGCAGGTTTCACCGATGGCAGTGTTTGCAAAGGTTAGAGGTAAGAAGAGAGAAGAAAATGAGGATGATATTACAATTGATGCGCCGGCGAAGAAGACCGAGCTAAAGATTTCGGGCGAGACAAAGCCGGTTGAAAAGAAACCGAAAAAGAAGTTTTCGCTCCTAAAGAAGAGTGCGATTAAGAAGCCGGCCGAAAAGAAAGAGACAGTGAAGACAGAGAAGCCGGTGGAGAAGGCGCTAGTGGAGGTGGGTGATCCGAATTGGAAGATGCCACCGCTTGATTTATTGGAGAAGGTGTCGTCGCCGGCAGACCCGGGCAATGTTCAGCAAAATGCGTTTATTATTAAATCTACTTTAGCAGATTTTGGTATTGATGTAGAGATGGACGGGGCAAACATTGGCCCGCGCGTGACACAGTATACTTTGAAACCACCAGCTGGGGTAAATCTTTCCAAGATTTTGGCGCGTGATAAGGAGTTGGCACTAAATCTTTCGGTGGCGAAGGTGCGTATTGAAGCTCCAATTCCAGGGACTTCGCTAGTGGGTGTTGAGATTCCAAATGCTAAGCCGGCAGCGGTGGGGCTCAGAGTTTTGCTCGAGAGTCCAGAATGGAAAAATGCGGACGATCCTTTGACTTTCGCAGTAGGGAAAGATATTTCTGGTAAGTCGGTGGTGGCGAATTTGGCTAAGATGCCGCACCTTCTGATTGCGGGTACTACTGGTTCTGGTAAGTCGGTGATGACGAACGCGATGATTGTGTCGCTTCTTTATCGTAATTCGCCGTCTGATCTTAAGTTTATTATTATTGATCCGAAGAGAGTGGAGATGGTGCAATATGCCGATATTCCGCATCTTCTCACACCGATTATTTCAGAGACGGCCGAGGCGGTATCCTCGTTGAAGTGGGCCGTAAATGAGATGACTAGACGGTATACGTTGTTTGCTGAAGAAGGGGTGAAAAACATTGTTTCTTATAACAAGAAGAAGGCGCAAGATGGGGGTAAAGTAGTAAAAGAGGATGCAGATGGCAACGAGCAGAAGCACGACGGCGGTAAGATGCCATATATTGTGATTGTGATTGATGAGATGTCTGATATTATGATGCAAGCAGGGAAGGAAATGGAGCCGCCGATTGTGCGAATTGCACAGATGGGGCGTGCGGCAGGTATCCATCTAGTTTTGGCGACTCAGAAGCCGATTGTGAAAGTGGTGACAGGTCTTATTAAAGGTAATGTGCCGGCAAGAATTGCGTTTGCGGTGTCTTCTACCACAGACTCTATGGTGATGCTTGATAAAGGTGGGGCGGAGAAATTGCTTGGTAAGGGTGATATGTTGATGCTGACTACGGATATGCAGGGCGTGCCACGTCGTATTCAGGGGGCGATGCTGGAGGATGAGGAAGAAATCAAGGTGGCGAATTTCTTGAAGGAGCAGAGACCACCAGAATATAACAAAGAGGTGATTTCACAGGCGGTGTCGGTTGGGGTTGGTCCGGCAATGGGTGGTTCGATTGGTGATATGGGACGAAGATTTGACCCGAATGACCCAGTGGTGAGAAAAGCAGTGGAGATTACGCTTTCTAAGGGTAAATTCGCAACGGCGATGCTTCAGACTTATCTTGGTAAGGGGCACGGGTTTGTGTCTGGACTTGCGATTTGGTTTGAGCAAATTGGGGTGATTGGGGAAGCAAATGGAAATAAACCGAGAGAAGTTTTGATTCACTCAATGGAAGAGTTTGACGAATTGGCAAATGGGAGCTAAGGGGTTTCTGGACGCTGGTCGTCGCCTGCTTGCTTAAAATAGAGAAAAGGTGTATAATTGTTTCTGTAATATTAGCTCAGCAGATAGGATTTGCCGTATCTGCTTTAACCAAGGGAGTATAAATGAAAGTTTACGAACTCACTGTTTTGATTCATCCCGATTTAGAGATGAATCTAGAACCGGCCCTAAAGAAAGTAGAGAAACTAGTTTCTGATAACGGCGGTAAAATTGTCAAAACGACAGAAGACGGCAAGAAGAGACTTGCATACAGCATCAAAGGTGTTGAATATGCAATTTACTACTTCTATGACGTAGAACTTCCAGCTGATGCGCCGAAGAAGATTTCTGACGCTCTAAACATCACTGACGAAGTAATTCGATATCTTTTGGTCGTGAAAGACGAGAAGAAAAAGAAATACGAAGAGCGCCGCGCTGAAGCGGAGAAAAATGGCGAGGCCGAAGAGGCTGAAGCCGAAGAAGGTGTGGACGATAAAGATAATAAGGAGGAATAAACTATGGCCAGAGGCTTTTCTAAAGCAATTATAATGGGGAATTTAACACGTGACCCGGAACTTAGAACCACTCCAAACGGTGCGAGCGTTTGCTCGTTCTCAGTGGCAGTGAACCGGACTTATCGTGATGGGTCGGGTAATAATGTTGATCAGGTTTCGTTTTTAGATTGTTCAGCTTGGGGCAAGCTCAGCGAGACTATCAGCCAATATGCTAAGAAGGGCTCTGGAGTGCTGATTTCCGGGCGTCTTGAACAGAGAAGCTGGGAAGATAAAACTAGCGGACAGAAGCGTTCTCGTGTAGAAATTGTAGTAGAAGATTTCAATTTCTTGCCGAGAGGCACTCAGGGTGGTGATGCTGGCTCTGCCAGTGCTCCTGCTAGTACAGGTGCGCCAGAAGTGGTACCGGAAGATATCCCAGATGAGGTAGATCTTTCCGAAATCCCATTCTAGTTTAAGAGAGGTTATAAGGTAAACTAAATAAGGAATTAAAATGCGTAAGATTAAGAATGATCCAAATCTGTACTTCGATTACAGAGATGTGAAGACATTACAGAGATACATTGATGCTTATGGCCGGATTGAGCCAATCGCAAAGACTGGTCTTTCAGCAAAGCAACAGAGACAGTTGGCTGTGGCTGTGAAGAGAGCTCGCCACATTGCGTTGCTACCTTTTGTATCCGAATAATTTAAGGAAGGAAATTTGTTATGTATGGTCCAACGGATTTGAAGAAAAACGTTTTGATTACCTTGGATGGGCAGCCATACAAGGTGGTTGAATATGCTCAAAAAGTGATGGGACGGGGTGGTTCCATTGTGAATGTAAAAGTTAAGAACTTGATTACTGGGGCGCTACTTCCAAAGACTTTTAAGGGTCAGGAGAAGATTGAGCCGGCCGAGGTAACAACTAAGAAAGTCCAGTATTTGTATAAGGATGATGAGAAGTTCTATTTTATGGACCCATCAACTTTTGAACAATATGAGTTAGCTGCCGACATGGTAGGGGATTCTGCCTCCTATATGAAGGATGGCGACGAGATGGAAATCCAGTTCTATAACGGAACTCCGATTAACTTGGTGCTTCCGAAGAATCTTTGGCTTGAGGTGACTTATACAGAGACCGCTGTAAAGGGCGATACATCTACTTCGGTGACAAAGGATGCAACTTTGGAAACCGGCGTGGTGATTCGTGTACCAGCATTTATTAAGACTGGTGATGTGGTTTCGGTAGATACTGAAACAGGAGCTTATAGAGAGCGTAAAAAATAATGGCGGTCTCTAGAGCAGAATTCAAGATTGAAGGCGCGAGTTTGGCCTTCAATTTTGATTTTCGGGGGAAGACAGTGCTTGATATTGGTTCCTCTACGGGAGGATTTACGGAGTTTGCTTTGGCTGCTGGGGCTTTGATGGTGGTGGCGGTGGAGAAGGGGGCAAGACAGATGAAAGCGCCGCTTCGGTTTGATTCAAAAGTGGAGCTTCACGAGAAGACGGATATTTTTGACGTGGTGGCGGAAGGACACAAGAATGATGAATTGGACGGTATGGCCAAGAAGGTGATTATTCCGAATCCGGATGTGATTTTGGCGGACGTATCGTTTATTAGCCTAAAACCGGTACTTGCTTATGCTAAAAAGTATATCGCTAGTGCTAAAACAGAGTTTCTAGTAATGCTAAAACCGCAATTTGAGGCTTTAGATTCTCAGCTTAATCGAGGGGTGGTGAAAAATGAACGTGTGCGGCGGGAAATTATTCGGGATTTTGAAGGTTGGTTAAAGAGTAATGGTTTTGTGATTAAGGGGAAGAAAGATAATAATTTGGCTGGTAAAAAAGGCAATTTAGAAAGATTTTACTGGCTTTCTATGGTATAATAGAAGAATAGTATGCTGTATCGCTTTATAAAGAGGTTGTTTGATGTTATTTGTGGACTGATTGGGCTTGTGGTTTTGATTCCGGTGACTCTGATTGTGAAGATTGCTTATATGTGTACAGGGGATTTTCATAGGATTTTCTATACGCAAGAACGAGTAGGATATAAGGGGAAGCATTTTAAGATTTTGAAGTTTAGATCTATGGCCTGGGATGCGGAGGAACAGCTTGAGGAATTGCTTAAGAAGAAAAAATATCGTGAACAATGGGAGGCGTATCAGAAACTTGACCACGACCCGCGTATCACAAGAGTGGGGAAGATTATTCGGCGGGGTTCGATTGATGAGTTCCCGCAGTTTTTAAATGTTTTAATTGGGCAGATGTCTCTAGTAGGCCCGAGGCCGCTAGTTCCTGGGGAGCTTGAGGAGCACAAAGGCGACGCGAAGATTTATGAGTCTGTAAAGCCGGGAATTACAGGTTATTGGGCAGTGAGAGGGCGGAGTAATAATGACTATGAAGATCGGCTGAAGATGGAATATTACTACGCAAAAAACCGTAAATTAAGTTTGGATTTGAAGATTATCATTTGGACGTTTAAGGCTGTAATTAAAAAAGACGGCGCTAAGTAATTCTGGTTCGTGCTAAAATCGCTTATCTTAGCATTTTTCGGAGCTTGCTCGATGTATAATCGCGCTGCGCTCCGAGAAAATGCCAATCTAAGCGATTTTATCTACAAACCAGTTTCTTAATACAGTTGATGACGAGGAGGACATCTTCTTTGGTGCTACCGCGGGAGAGATCTGAGGCGGGGAAGTTGAAGCCTTGAAGGAGCGGGCCGGCGGCGGTGTAGTCACCGAGTTGCTCAAAGGCTTTATAAAGGATGTTACCTGAGTTTAAGTCCGGGGTGATAAGGACGTTGGCCTTGCCTTTTAATGGGGAATCAGGGCATTTTTTAGCGGCAATTCTAGGATTGATGGCCGCGTCTAATTGGAGCTCGCCGTCGATGATAATTTCAGGGTTTTCGGCTTTGATTTCTGATAAAACTTGGTTGATTTTGTCGATAGACTCATCTTTCGCGGAGCCATAGGTTGAGAAGGAAAGCATAGCGATTTTCGGCTCTTCTTCCAGAAGTTTCTTGGCAGATTCGTAGGTTTGCCTAACGATATCTTTTAGCTGGTCTTTGGTGGGATTTTTGGTGACGCCGGCGTCGGCGAGGATGAAAGTTCTTTTCTCTGGGGATTTAAGCAAAAAGCAACTAGAAAAAGTCTGGTCTTTCATACCTAGATAGTTTTTACAGGCTAGAACGACGTCTCTAGTAGTGTAATCTATGCCAGCAATAAGGGCGTCTGCTTCGCCGTTTTTAATTTTAGCGCAGGCTTCTTCAAGATTTTCAGCTACGATAGCTTCAATATCCTCGGCCTCTTTGATTGCTGCTTGGATAATTTCATTGTGATATTCTGGGAAAACTATTTTCATAAGATTATTATAGCATTTTTGGTGGTGACTGTCACAGATTGTACTTTTGATGATTGGTTTGGTGCTCTGCGGGGTGTTTATCGGGACGATGTTGTTCGAGACGAGTAAAGTGGCGAAGTAGCCACTTTTGTTATTTTGTGCAATCAAAGATATGATTTTTAATCAGGGGAAATGATAATGATCAGAGTGCCAAATTGTTGGAGTTGTTAAGTAGCGCTGTCGCTAGGCTTTATGTTTAAAGTTAAGGTCTTCTGGCGCTTTGGGTAAAAGGATTTTGGTATATGAAAAAAGAGCAATGACGATTTTGTAATTTGGGTATTGCATTTGTTTGTAACTTATGATAACATTGAAATTAATAAAGTTAACAAGGAGGTCGAAAAAGATGATAACAGTGAAAGGGATGATTGAAACCTTGAATTCATCTACTAAAAATGGGGAATTTCGGGTTGAGACGGTAAGGCCTTTGATTGTGGCGATTAAAAAGGTTTACAAAGATACTTCAGATTCTGACGATTGGATGAACCTACCCGTAGAAGATAAGGACTTTGAGAGAAGACTTAGCGAATTTGAAAGAAAGTCAAAAAAAGAGTTCCGTAATCCTAGGACAGGCGTGATTTATAAAGCCAGAGCGCGAAGAGCACTGAAAATGTATAAGGATTGTTCAGATGTGCAAGTTCATAAGAAGAGAGTTTTTAACAGAAGGCAGGACGTGTTCGAGAGCGTGGTGGATTCTTATAGAAGGGTACTGTTGACTAGACTCAGGACTTCCTTGATAGACCCTAAGATGAATGCTGGTGTAGAGTTTTTCCCATTCCCGGTTTCAAATGATAGCGTTGGCGCAATAGTAGTCCCAAGTAACATCACGAAGGAGAATTTGCGAGCAGGTATTAAATTTCTTGAGACGTATTTAGAAATATTGGAGGCAAAAGAGAGGAGGAAAGATGCGGTAAGAGATAAAACCAAATAGCCGGTAAACACCGGCTACAAGGGTAGATATACTTTGAATGGCGATATCTATCCTTTAGTATACAGGAATTACTAATAAATGTCAAATTTACAATTAAGCTGAAGGAGTATTCATATGAAAATTTTAAAATTTAGAGTTAAAAATTATAGATCTATTACTGATTCTGGAGATTGCTATTTAAGTGAAAAATTTACTATCTTGGCTGGAAAAAATGAGAGTGGGAAAACTTCAATTTTGGAAGCTTTGGAAGATTTTCATGAAGATAGAAAAATCCGCGATGAAGCCATTCCGATTGATGAAAGCGTTCCAGATATTGGTGTGACCTTCGTGCTTAATACTATAGAGTTGAAGAGAATATTATCCAAGAGATCACTAAAGCAAAAATCTTTGCAAAAGGAATTCACCTTACATAAAAGAATGGTCGATGGTGATGCGGTTTATTCTCTCGAGCCAGAATTTGTTAGGGGCTTATTGCCTAGGATGAGTTGGGAAGCAAAGTTAGCGGCTATAAAAGCTAAAGTTAATGAATATCCTAATATGCAGAAATTCCCGGAATATTCTGAAGAGGGCATTGAGCAGTATGCTAATAAACTCAAGTCGTATAGAGACGCAAAGATATCAAGAATTGTGGCAGGTAAGTCTGTAGAAGAGAACATATTGTCTGACGAGCAAAGAGAGGAAATATCAGCACTGCTAGAGTTAGTTGAGTATGAAGTAAATCCTAGTGGTATGGAAGAGAATTTCGTAGCCGAATTTATTGAGACACTAATGCCATATTTTATAATGTATTCAGCTGATAAGCAGTTCCCTGATAGCGTCTTATTGAGTGATTTGGATAATAATGAGTATGTTGCAGATATAGAAGAAATTAGCTCTTTCAAAAGAGAAGATTTTCTTGGGGAGAATAGTCAAAGATGCTCGAATAGGCAGAAGCGTGTAAATCAAGAATTTGGAGAGAAATTTGAAAGATATTGGAGCCAGGATAAAATTAGTCTAGAGGTAGATAAAGATGGTGACAGATTGAATTTTTGGATAGCGGAGGGGGGCTCTAACTTTAAACCATCCCAAAGAAGCAAGGGGCAACAATGGTACTTGAATTTCTTTGTTAGATTTTGCGCGCGTGTTAGCGAAGATCGTCCCAATGTGATTTTAATTGATGAGCCTGGCTTATACTTGCATCCTAAAGCTCAGAAGGATCTTTTAAAGGTTTTGAGAGAGAATACATCGAGCTACCCAGTTATTTTTTCAACACACTCGCCATATCTCATAGAAGCTTCTGATATTGAGAGCGTACGATTGGTAGAAAAATATGATAAGAAGACAGAAATTATAGGTAAAGTACATGCTTGCAAAAGTGCCGACAAGGAAACTTTGACGCCGATTTTAACGGCGATTGGACTGGGGATGAACGACTCGATAGTTGATTTTAGAAAGAACAATATAGTAGTAGAGGGGCCAGAGGATAACTTTTACCTAAATGCTTTCCGACTATTGGTTGGTTTGGACGATGTGAATTTTATTAATGGTGGTGGCGCTGGCAACATGGGGCATGTTGGGGCTATCTTAGAAGGTTGGGGGTGTGATGTTAAGTATCTACTAGATAATGATAAAGGTGGCAGTGATGGTAAGAAGAAATTGGTCGATCCTAGATCGTGGGGAGTCGCGAATGATAATATAATTCACGTAGTCGAGGTCGCAGATGGAGCGATTACAGATATATTTTCTAGGGATGATTTTAAGAAATATGTTTTGAAAAATGAGAGGCTCAAATATAGTATACCTAACTCTCAGTATATAAAAAACGAGGATAAAGTTTTAAAAGCAAGCTTGTTTTATCAGACGGTAAAACAAGATCCTAGTAATATTAAGCTGTCAAAAGATACGATGAATAGGATTAAGGCTTTATTTAGAAAGCTTGGGTTAGGTCGATAGATTGGTTGATAATAGAAAGGGTTAAGCATGGCTAAAAATGATAATCTTGTTAAATCGATAGCAGAGGCGGACTTCTCATCGGTAGATGTAGCGTTAGACAAATACATAGGGAGAACGATTTTTAGGCTAAAGAATCCCCATTTGGATGACCTATGGAGTGAGGATGAAATAGACAAGTTTCTATGTACTACAGATTTTAGTTTTGGGTATTTGTCCATGAAGCCATTATATATTAGTTATAAAAAAGGAGATTTGGACAGGAAAGCTTTTATTCTTTTCTTAGACTTGAAATTATCGTTGATCGAGACTGTAAACAGCTTCTATAACTTCATCCTAGTGAACAATGAGGCTACAAGAAATACTAGAAGTGATAGATTCATTATGGCGATAGAAGCTCATGATATGGTGGTCACTTTTATTCTAAGGTATAGAGCTCTTTGGGATAAATTTATGGGTTATATAGTGTATGATATTAGAGGCGATGGAGAGTACGAGAAATTTGTAAAGGCCGCAAGAAAAAAGACTAAATTCAGGAAACTCTTTGTTGAAGTTGACGTATGGGAAAGCGTGGGCCCGTATATTAAAAAATTAGAGGAATTTGATAATAAATTTCGAACTCCTGAGGCTCATCTTGGCGGGCGTGCATACAAAAAGATTCTCAAGTCAGATGGTCCTTTTCTGAAAGATGAATATTTCACGAGTTTGATAGAACACTTCAACTTTATGCTGAATTTCGTCCCCGTTTTTTCGCGGATTATAGAGTCTAAATAATCCAGTTGAGCAATCTATTCAAAATTGGGTAGATGTGGTAAAATTATATATAGATGAATAAGAGTAGAATATCGGTGGTGTGCCCTTTGTGTGAGGCGGAAAAGTATATTCTAGATTTTGATGAGAGCTTGAGGGCACAAGAGGAGGTGGAATTTGCGGAAATTTTTTATATTTTGACTGAAGGCAAGGATAATACTGAGAAAACGATGAAAGATGCTGGTGTTTTGGATCGTCCGGAAGTGAAGTTTTCTAAAATTAAGAAAGAAGATTTTTCGCACTCTTTGACGAGAGAGAAAGCGGCAATGGAGGCTACAGGCGACGTCATTGTGTTCCTGACTCAAGATGTGGAAATAAAGGATAAAGAGTTTCTGAAAAAGTTAGTTGAGCCGATTTCTAAGGGTGAGGCTGACGCGACGTATGCGAAACAGGTCACAAAGTATAACAACATAGAGAAATACACTAGGGAATCAAATTACCCAGCGAAGTCGTTTACGGTTTCTGAGGTTGATATTCCGAAGTTGGGGCTAAAGACCTTTTTCTTTTCGGATGCGGCGGGAGCGGTTTTTAGAGAAAAGTTTGTGGAACTTGGGGGATATGATAGTAAAGATTTGCCGATATCGGAAGATATGTATTTTGCGCACAAATTGATTATGGCGGGAGGGAAGATTAGGTATGTAGCGGAGGTGGTATGCTATCATTCGCACGATTTTAAGTTGTCTGAACTCTATGATAGGTATAAGCTGACAGGGGAGTTTATGAAGATGAACCCAGAGATTGCTAAATCTGGTGTGAATGCGGCTGGGGGAGGGATGGCGAAATACATTTTTAAGCGAGCCTGGCAGGAGAGGAACTTTAAAGTTCTAGCAAAGTTCTTGCCGAATATGGGGGCAAGGTATTTGGGGATGAGGAGGGGGAGAAGATGAAAGAAATAAAGAGCGTGGTTATAGTGAACGATTTTGCGTACACACAGGGTGGAGCGAGTAGAATAGCGATAGATACAGCAGAAATGTTGGCTGAAGCTGGGTTGAAGGTTTTCTTCTTTTGTGGTGACAGCGCTAATAATTCAGAATTGAGAAATAAAGATGTCACAATTGTATCTACTGGGCAAAATGAGAATTTGAAGAACAAAAATAAATTTGTTGGAGCCAAGAATGGAATTTATAATAATTTGGCAAAAAAAAGATTGAAACAATTGCTCAGCACATTATCGCCATCAGAGACGGTTGTACATGTACATGGGTGGACAAAAATTCTTTCAAGTAGTATTTTCGATGCTGCTTTTGAGTTGAATTTTTCAGTAGTTTTGACATTGCATGACTATTTCTTTGCTTGCCCAAACGGAGGTTTTTATATTTATCCAGATAATAAACCATGTTGCTTGAGAGCTATGGGTATGAAGTGCAGAGTAAAAAATTGTGATTCTAGGTGCTATGCAATGAAATTATATCGACTATTGAGACAGGATGTCCAGAATAAGATAGTGAAATTGCCTCAAAAAATAAAATACGTAATAACAGTGTCAGCGTATAGTGAGGAAATATTAAAGGAATATTTCAGAAAGGATGTTTACGTTGAAAGAATAGAGAACTATGTCGATATGCCTAGTAGGAATGAACGAGTGACCGCTGAGAGAAATAAACCGTTCCTGTTTGTAGGTCGTTTGGAAGTAGGCAAGGGAATAGAATTGTTTTGCGATGCAGTTTCTTCTGCAGGATTGCCTGGCGTGGTGATTGGAGATGGAAGTCTTGCAAAAGATCTGAAAGAAAAATATAAGGACATAGATTTTTTGGGTTGGAAAGAGAAGGACGATATATATAAAAATATGGAAAAGGCTAGATGTTTGATTTTCCCATCTTTATGGCATGAGACAATGGGTTTAACTGCCGTAGAAGCTTTGAAAGCCGGAGTTCCAGTGATTGCTAGTGAGGGTACAGCTGCAGCTGGCTTAGTGGCAAATAATAAAAATGGCTATATTTTCAAAAGAGCTAATCGTGAGGATTTGATTATGAAAATGAAGATGTGTAGCGATGAGAATGTAGAAAGAATGAGTACAGAGGCTTTTTTAGCTTATCGGAATAAGTATGACAAGAGGGGTTATAGAAAGAAGATAGAGAGACTATATAAAAAAATAATCAGAGAAATTAGATGAAGATAACATTTGTGGTTTTGCATTATCAGAATATTGAAGACACTGAGAGATGTGTAGGTAGCGTATTGTCTCAGGACCGAGTAGATGGCGTGGAAAAGGACATTATTATTGTAGATAATGGTTCTCCAAATGGTAGTGGTAAAATATTAGCGGAAAAATATAGAGGTAGTAGTTTGGTGACGATAAAACAACTTGTTCATAATTTGGGATTCTCTAAAGCGAACAACATAGGTTTCAAAATTGCTAAAGCAGGAGGTGCTGACATAATAATTTTTTCAAATAACGATATAGAAATTAGAGATAGAGCATTTGTGAAAAAGCTCAAGAAGTTTGTAGCCCTGAGTGGTGGAAAATATGCAATTTTAGCCCCAGATATAATAAATTTAGATAATAACCATCAAAACCCTCTAAGAGACGAGCCAATGGAATTACTGAAGGCTAAAAAGAACGTAATCTATAAAAAAATAGTTTTGCTGATGCTGCATATTCCTATACTTCGTAGGATAATTTTTAATTATGAAAATACTAGGGAAAAGAAATGGTTGGACAAATACTATGAGACTGAAAGGGAAGCTGGAGAATTCTTTGTTCCATTTGGAGCTTTTCTGATTTATTTACAGAGTTGGGTTAAAAAAGAATCCTTAGCATTTCCGAGTGACACATTTATGTACATGGAGGAGGATTACCTAGGTAGGTATATAAAAAATAAAAAATATGCTATTCTATATGAACCTAATTTGAAAGTTTATCATGCTGATGGAGGTAGTGTTGAATTCTCGACAAATGGAGATGTATATGCTAAAATGATATTTAGGTATAAAGAGCAAACTAAGGCACTGAGACA
>JAUMUO010000001.1:760-6905 GCA_030530605.1 Candidatus Saccharimonadota bacterium | reverse complement strand
CTGAGACAATATATAAGATTTTGCGAAGGTTGAGGTAAGAGCTTGTGGAAATGATTATAATGAGAGTAGTGGCTGCATTGTCGTTTGGCGCGTTGGTTTTTTTGTTTATAAGACATAAAGAAAAATATAAGTTGCTAATCAACCCCATATTTTGGTTATTAGCTTCCTGGGGATTTTGTTTATTGTTGTATCTTTTTTCTGGTATTGAATATAAATATGGGTTAGACATTGATGCAGCTTTCTACGTTGTTGGATTCTTAGGGCTATTTACATTAGGATATTATGGTGGGGTCTTAAAGTTTTTTCTTAAACTGGTTGCGAGAAAAAATCTTAGGAAATATACCCAACAGAAGACTAATGAAACGAAGATGGAACTTCCGGGGGAGAATTACAAAAAGATAAAAATGGTGCCACTAAGCATCATCTCCATAGTTTCTGCGATTTTGTATGCAACACATGTGCTATTGGAGAATAACATTGCTTTTGGTTCCACGAGGAATTTAGAATTGAATTGGATTGATACATTTTTACTTGTGCTTTCGTGTTCTTCTTTGGTGGTTTGGTTATATGAATTGGCATATTCTATACTGACAAATAAGAGATTAAAAATACACGCTATAATGTCTGCAGTGGCTTTTAACATCCCGGGCCTTTTAGCTTCAGGGAGAGATGCGTTAATAATTTTTGGGATTTCAACAGTTATAGTTTCTGTATATTGCGGGAAATTATATAGGAGAAACAAAAACGAGAAGAGTAAGACATACGGGACTGTAAAGAAATATGGTTTATGTTTTCTGGTTTTAGGACTTGCCTACTTAATATTCTTAGCAGGCGCTAGGTATCATGAGGGGTCTGTGTCAAGCATAGAGCTATTTAGTGAACGCGGATATTGTACGTTCCCGCCATACTTGGTTTGGATGTTTGAGAATTTGGGAGGGGTTGGGAAAATGATTGTTAATTTCGTGTTTTATTACTCGTCACAATTTAGTAAATTTAATTTAGTATTTGCAAATTATGCAGGGCCGTACATGATGGGACTATATGAGTTTCACTATGTTTCAAGGCTACTACCTTCGGATTGGGGAATGAGTTATACAGAAGTGTCAAAGGAACTTGCTAGGATGTTGAGTAATATTGGTGCAGGTGGAATTCGTTCATCGTGGGGAACAGTTTTGGAGTATTTAATTTATGATTTTTCTAGGATTGGGGGTTTGGTAATCAGCTATGTTGCTGGTAGGTTGGTTGGCATAGTGACGAGATTCTCTGAGGGAAAATCAGACCCAATGTATGTAGTTGTTAGGGCAATGCTTTGCGTGGGGTGTTATATCACGGTCGCTTTCTCACCAGTGTTTGATTACTTTTTCATTTTCCCTGTAGCTTGGCTGGGTATTATATTGATAGGTAGAAAAATAATATACAAAAGGAGCAAGAAATGCGATTAGGAGTTGTGATAGTTACGCATAATAGATTGAATCTATTGCAAGAGTGTGTAAATGCGTGCCTTTCGCAAACGATAAAATTTTCGAAAATAGTAATTGTGGATAACGCAAGCACTGATGGAACGAGAGGATATCTAAAAAGCGTGAATGGCATTAACGGGGTTTTTTTGAAGAACAATATTGGTGGGGCAGGCGGATTTTACGAAGGTCTAAAATCTCTTAGTTTGGGCGAATTAGACTACGTTCTATTTATAGATGATGATGCTATTTTGGAAAAAAAATACAATGAAAAGATAAGCCCGTTTTTAACTGGTGAGCAAGATGCTTTTTCGGGAACAGTGCTGACAGACGGTAATATACAATATGAACATAGAAGGTTTTTGAGTGAAAATTTTGGTCAACGTAATAGTACTAAAGAAAATTATGTTGGCAGGTTTTTTGACTATGATTTAGCGACGTTCTGTGGTTTGTATGTATCTACGAAACTCATAGAGAAAATAGGACTCCCTAGGAAGGATTTTTTTATTTGGTTTGATGATACAGAGTATTCTATAAGAATATCTAGATTCTGCAAGATAAGAAATATAAACGATGCAAAATTGAACCATAAGACTGTATTGAGCCAAGAACTAGGCTATAGTTGGAAGTCATATTATAGCATACGCAATCAATATGTGGTCATAAAGGCTTATTTTCCACGCGAGCTTTTGAAATATAGATTGAAATGTTATTTGAGAATTATAGGTGGCGTTGTCTTGGCTATAGTAAAGAGGGATAAATATTATAAAAATGTTTCAAATATGTATAAAGATGCGATTTTTGATGCAAAATATGGTAGAATGGGTATAAATAAAAAATACGTTTTTGGATATGATTTAAGAGGGAAAGATGAAGATAGTATATGTAGGAGATAATAGGCATCGCCAGAATTTCGGTTGTAGGGCTACTAGTACGGCTCTTTCGCAAATTATTTCTGAAGAGAATGAAATAGTGGGGAGAATATATGGTGATTATACTAATTTTGATCCAGGCAACCAGTTTTTTTATCAACATTTTCCGAGTTTTGTATATAAAAGGTTAGGTAGGAAGAAAGAGTCTCATCGAGAGTATATTAGGCAGCTGTTTTATGCGAAAAATAGAATTATTAAACACGGACGATATTTCTTCAGTAATTACGATTTTATTAGTTATGATTTTGAGAAGTCAATAAAAAATCTGAAGAGAATGATTCCAGCCAACCCTGAATTAGAAGCTTTTGATTTAGACCGATATGATTTTGATGCTTTGGTTGTTAATGGAGAGGGAAGCTTTATATTCGCTACCCCCCCGTGGAGAGAGTGTCTGATAGAAGCTATGCTTATGTATTGGGCAGAGAAGAAAGGCAAGAAAGTATATTATCTTAATGGGATGCTTTCTGATGATCCCTATAGTAAAAGGAATTATAAGACTATCGACATAGTTGCTCCGATATTCGAGCGTGCTGAGGTTGTTGGTGTAAGGGAAAGATTCTCATTAGAATATGCAAAGGAAAATTTCCCAAAGGCGAACATCCAATATTATCCGGATGCCTTGTTTTCTTGGTATGATCTGATCAATGACGGTTTTGAGGTAAAAAATGGCAAGTATTTTGCTGGGGTGAACGGCGCAACTGACGAGGCTTATAATGAGTTAGATTTTTCCGAGAAATATATTTTAGTATCAGGTTCCTCTTCGGTGATGTTGGCAGCCGATGGCGATATAAAGAGAATTGTGAGCATTTATTCTAAATTAACTAACGAATTGAAGGAGGCTTTCCCTGAGCATAAAGTTTATCTAGTGGAGGTATGTGAAGGGGACAGGTTTTTAAGAAAAGTAAGCGAGTATACTGGGGCACCTTTGATAGCTTCTGATACTCCTATAGTGGCAGCAGGCAAAATATTAGCAAATGCTGATGTGTTCATTTCTGGGAGATATCATCCTGGAATTTTGGCGTCTCTAGGTGGCACCCCATGTGTATTTATGAGTTCTAATTCTCATAAGACAAAAAGCGTACAGGAAGTATTAGATTACGGTGATATAGTTGAATATGATGTTTTACCAGATAAAGAGGAGCGCAAGAAGATTGTAGAATCTGCAGTAAAAAAGGTGGCACTAGGAGAAGCACTAAGAGAAACGATTCGACTACGCTGTCGCAAACTCAGTGAGATGACGAAAGAACAAGGGAAACTTTTCCGCGAATGAATAAGACAAGAGAATTAACAAAAAATACTATTATTCTTGGCATTGGGCAGTTTGTACCTAAAGTTTTTGCGATGATAACATTGCCGATTTTGACTGGAGCTTTTTCTACTTCCTCTTACGGACAATACGATTTGATTTCTTCCTTCACTGCACTTTTTTTGCCGATTTCGACTTTATTAATTCAACAAGCGGCTTTCCGCTTCCTTTTAGAGAGCAATACTGATAAGGAGAGAAAGAATTACATTTCCACGTCAGTTGTCTTTGTTTTTAGTCTTTCAATGATATTAGCTTTGATTGTGATAATTGGGGGGTTTTTGTTTGGATTGGACATAGGTTTAGTTTTTTCGGCGCTGGCTTTATATGTAGCAGAGGCAGTACTTGATCTATTTGGCCAGATTGCTAGGGGGTTAGGGTCAAATGAATGGTATTCTTTATCAGCAATCGTATGTTCTGTTATCTATATGATATTAATTGGTTTTATTGTTGCATTTGGACTTGTAAATGTATATGTAGCGTTGTTAGTAGGGGCGGTAGCCTATATAGGCTCAGCTGTTATATTAGCGTTTAGACTGAAAATGTTTAAATATATGAGACTCAAATATTTTACGTGGCAATGTTTGAAAAAGATGCTGAGATACTCAGTGCCTATTATACCAAGCTCGATTTCATTATGGGTAGTAAATCTTTCTGATCGTATTATTGTGACATGGAGATTAGGTAGTGCATTTAATGGGATTTATGCGGCTGCGTGCAAGATTCCTAATGTTTTTGGTGCTATGTACGGGGTATTTAATTTGGCATGGACTGAGCTTGCGGCTAGAAGTATAAAGGAAAAAAATGTTTCAAGATATTACAGTAAGTTGTTCGATGGATTATATACGTTTATGGTGGGTGCTTTATTGATGATAGTGCCAATATCTTCCATGCTGTATGATAGCTTGGTGGATAGTAAATTTATAGAGGGATATGCGCAGCTATTTATCTTATATGTGGGGATAATACTCAGCTGTTTAGTAGCTTTTTACGGCGGACTTTATGTCGCTTTAAAGAAAACTAAACAAGTGGGGATATCATCGCTAGTTGGTGCTGTACTAAATATAATATTTAATATATTTATGATAGATAGTATTGGTCTTTATGCTGCGAGCGTATCAACGGTCGTGTCATTTTTGGCGATATGTATATACAGAGCAGTGCAGATTAGAAGATATATAGCGCTGGAGTACTCATTGAAGAATATATCTGTAGGTGTAGCATTTATTGGAGTAGCAGGATGGGTATTTTATATGGATAATGGGGTGATGAACGTCTTTTTAGCAACATTAGCGATTGTATATAATTTTAAGTATAATATGGTTTTGATACAAGTATGGCATAAAATAAATAATATCAGATTGAAGCTGCGGTAGCGTATGGTTTTGAAGTATGGTAAAATGGAGTAGATATGTTGTTTAATTCAATGGTGTTCCTGTGGATTTTCTTGCCAGTGCTGTTGGTGTTGTATTTTTTGACGAAGAGATTTTTCCCGGCGGCGCGGAATTACGTCCTACTGGTTTTTAGCTTGCTGTTTTATGCCTGGGGTGAGCCGAAGTATATTATTTTGATGCTCGTTTCGATTTTGGTGAACTACGTGTTTGGGATTTTGGTTGATAAGGCACCAAAGAAGGGGAAGAAGCGAAAAGTTTTATTGGTCCTAGATATTTTGTTCAATGTCGGATTATTAGGGTATTTTAAATATTTCAATTTCTTTACTGATAATGTAAACAAGATTTTTGGAGAAGGAACAATAACCATGGAAGACGTGATGCTTCCGATTGGGATTTCATTCTATACTTTCCAAATTATGTCTTACGTGATAGATCTTTACCGTGGAGAGATAAAAGTGCAGAAAAATTTGCCAAAATTGGCACTCTATATTTCGTTTTTCCCACAGTTGGTTGCTGGTCCGATTGTAAAATATAAAGATATTGACAAGGCTTTAGATTCAAGGAAAGAAACTTTAGAAGGATTTTCGTATGGGGCCAAGAGATTTATTTATGGTCTTTCCAAGAAAGTTTTAATTGCGGATGTGATGGCATCGGTGGCGGATACGGTTTTTAATGGTGGAGGAGGCGTAACAGGGCTAACTCAACCGGTGGCGTGGCTAGGGGCGGTTTGTTATGCTTTACAAATTTTCTTTGACTTTTCGGGTTATTCGGATATGGCGATTGGACTTGGTTCGATGTTCGGGTTTAAGTTTATGGAAAACTTTAATTTACCTTATATTTCTGGGAGTATTACGGAATTCTGGCGAAGATGGCATATCTCGCTTTCAACTTGGTTTAAAGAGTATGTGTATATTCCACTTGGTGGGAACAGAAAAGGAAGGAAGAGAACTTATCTAAATCTTTGGATAGTATTTCTCTTGACTGGTATTTGGCATGGGGCGGCTTGGAACTTTGTAGTTTGGGGTCTGTTCCATGGACTATTTATCTTTATTGAGCGTT
>JAUMUO010000001.1:0-750 GCA_030530605.1 Candidatus Saccharimonadota bacterium | reverse complement strand
AAGGTACTTAATCATGTCTATGCTTTATTAGCGGTACTTGTAGGTTGGGTGTTTTTTAGGGCGGATGGACTTAAAAATGGACTGCATTATCTTAAGGTAATGTTCTTTGGCGCTCCAGAAGGAACTATACCGATACAGACATATAGTGTGGCGAATCATAGATTTATAATAACAATTATATTGGCAGTACTGCTTTCTGGCATTCTTCAGGTAATTTTAATGAAAGTGGCAGAGAGTAGAAAGTATGGTAAAAAGTATAAAAAGTTTTCACTTGTTTGTACGAGGTATGTTGAGCCGTTTGTACTGATAGGGTTGTTTGCGCTTTGTATTATGGCGACAGTAAGTAGCACATATTCGTCATTTATTTACTTTAGATTTTAGGAGTAGAAATGAGTAAAAAGGAACAAGTTTCAAAATTTCAAATTTGGGTAACCGTTGTAGGATTTTTAGGGTTGTTATTCGTACCAAGTATTGCTTGGGTATTTTGTCATAATGCAATTGGGGATGATACAAGTGAGAACAGGAGACTCGCAGGGATGCCAGAGTTTGGTTTGGGAAAGATTTCAGCGTTTCCAAAGAAGTTTGAGAGTTTTTATAATGACCATGCACCATTTAGGAAAATTATTCGTACCTCCTGGACTAATATTAATTTTTTCGGTATTGGCGATAGTCCTTCTGAGTGGGTGCTTTTAGGTAAAGCCGATGAAAATGATAACAAAAAAAGATGGCTGTTTTATACTAATGATAGCG
>JAUMUO010000007.1 GCA_030530605.1 Candidatus Saccharimonadota bacterium | reverse complement strand
AGGCACTGGGTTCTGGTCCCAGCATTCGGGGGTTCGAATCCCTCATCCCCAGCCACGGTCTTTTTTGTTGCCAAATTCAAAACGCTTATGCTATAATAAGTAGTATGGATAAGAAACTACTTGATAAGCAACCAGAGAAAAAAGCGGTTACCCCTGGCATAGAGCCGCAGCTCTTACACCCGCTTGATAACATTGAGGATGTAGAAGATTTCTACGCCGCGATTAACCGTGAGCACCTCCAAAAGGCTTTGTCGCCTGAACGTCCTTATACTTATTGGACGATTGAGCTTTATGATAAGAAAAACGGCATTAGAGGTGGTGGTGGCCTTGGTGTTCTTGCGGCCGACACTCGCCGTGTAGCCGAGCAAATGAACGTCCCGCTCACTCTGATTACTCCGTTCTATCCTTCCGAACAACATCAAAGATGTAGTATTAGTAGCGACGGTGGTTTCTCTTTCCAGAATAGCACTGAGTCTATTCCAGTAGACTATAAAGATTATGGTTTTACTTTCCTTGACACTGTTAATATCAAGGCTAACCGTGGCTTAGTTAAACTTGACGTAATTGAAAAAGTCTTAGGCTCTACCCGCCTGCTTTGTATCACCGAGCCGGGCTTTGGCGAGCTTTACTCCGGCGATTCCGGTGGCGACCACCGTCTTTATCAGGAAGTCGCTCTAGGTTTTGGTGGCTATCAAGCTCTAAAATTAGCTGGTCTTAAGCCGGCTATTATGCAGTTAAACGAGGTCGCCACTTTCTTTGCTGCTCTCGCCAGATTAGACGAACT
This sequence comes from Candidatus Saccharimonadota bacterium, assembly GCA_030530605.1. Lineage (GTDB taxonomy): Bacteria > Patescibacteriota > Saccharimonadia > Saccharimonadales > Saccharimonadaceae > Nanosyncoccus. Next base: position 25,722 of record JAUMUO010000007.1, on the reverse strand, counting down.
GGCCTCAAACGGTATGGATTTTTATGAAGCCGTGGTTTACACCAGAAAGCACACCCTCTATACTAACCACACTTTGGTCCAGGCGGCCGAGGCTACTTTTAACTATGCTCAGTTTGAACGTTATGTCTTCCCGAATTTGAAATCTTCTGCCGTTAAGAAATGGCTTTCCGATAAATTTGACAATGGTTATATTAAACTTTCTACCGTTACCATTGAAATTGCTGAGCTTCGCTCTGGCGTCTCCAAGCTTCACGCTCGGGTTGCCAACTATCGCGAAATTTCCGGCAAAAAAGTTAAATTCAAGGCCGTCACCAACGGCATCGATATTCCGACTTGGACGATGAGCCCGGCCGTGGAATATCTCAAAGAAAAGCAGGTGCTAGACAAATTCTTCCTCCCTACTCCGGAATATACCAGAAATCTAGAGAATTTGAGTGCCAAAGATATCAAAGAAATTAAATTGGCTGGCCGCAGGGAATTAAACGAGGTCTTAGACCACCGTGTTGATCAATATGGCCAAATCCTTCGCATCCCAGAGGATTGTTTACTCTTTGAATTCAAGCGCCGCTTTGTAGATTACAAGCGCCCGTGGCTACCGTTCAGTGACCCAATTCGCCTCAAAAACATCCTTGAAAGATACAATGCCCACTATATTTTAGCTGGCCGTGTCCACGAGGGTGACATCACTATGACTGCTCGTCTTACTGAAGTCCTCAAGACTATTGATAGCGACCCGGTTTTGAAAGCCCGCGTTCACTATCTTCCGGATTATGACGAAGAACTTGGCCGTGCGCTTTCGGTCGGCTCCAACATTTCTATCAACACCCCGATTGTCGGTCTAGAAGCCTGTGGTACATCCTGGATGAAAGACATTATCAACTTTGGCATCCTAGTTTCCACTCACGATGGCGGTGTCGCTGACTGCCCAGAAGAAGCCTACCTTAGCATCTCTGGCAACAATGAAGCCGAAGAAATTGAAAGCCTTTACGAGCGGATGGAAGAAGCCGCCACTGCTTGGAACAACGATTTCGACCTCGAAGTTATTTTAAGAACTGAGCTTGATTACTTCTTGCCGGTCATTTCCGGTACTAGAATGCTAAAAGATTATCTAGAGTATCTCTTCCCTGAAAAACCAGACAAAATGTGATATAATAGTATAATGTTCAAGCTATTAAAATACCTCAAGCCTTACATCTGGCAGGCAATTATTCTAGTCGCGAGTATCGGCCTTCAGACTTGGGGCGTTTTAATGCTCCCGTCCTTAATGTCCGAAATTGTCAACGACGGTATCGTAAACAACGACATCCCTAAAATTTGGTCATTAGGTGGTCTAATGCTTTTTTGGACTTTGATGTCTGCCATTGGTTCAATTGTCTCGTCGTTCTTTTCTGCCAAAATCGGCACCGCGATTGCGCGCGACATCAGAACGGATCTCTACAAAAAGATTTTGAGTTTTTCTACTTCTGAAATTGACCGTTTCTCCACCGCCTCGCTTATCACTCGCACCACCAACGACGTCGTCCAAGTTCAACAGACTTTAGTGATGATTTTATCTATGTTGCTTCGCGCGCCAATGATGGCCATCACTGCTATTTTCCAGGCCATCACTCTCGCGCCTAATATGACCTGGATTATTGGCCTTGCCGTAATTGTGATGCTCGGTCTAGTGATTTTGATTATGTCGCTCGTGATGCCGAAATTCAAAATCTTCCAGGGGTTGCTTGATAGAATCACCCTTCTAACTCGCGAAAATCTGACTGGCCTTCGGGTGATTCGTGCGTTTAATACCGAGAAAAACGAGAAAAGAAAATTTGAACGTGCTAATTCTGAAATCACTGGTGTCTATCTTTTCATCAACAAAGTAATGGCCCTCACTTCGCCACTTTTGATGCTAGTGTTCAACGGTACCACTTTGCTTTGTATTTGGATTGGTATATCCTTGATGGAAAATAACATTAGTTATCTTGGTAATATGATGGCCTTTATGCAGTACGCTATTCAGGTGGTGATGTCGTTCCTGTTCTTGTCGCTCCTGTTTGTAATTCTGCCGCGTGCCAATGTATCGGCTGGGCGTATTAACGAAATTCTTCACGTCCGCCCCAAAGTTTCCTGGAAGGAAAAGACCGCCGGCACCCCAGAGCCCACTCCGTCTGTGGAATTCAAAAAAGTTTCCTTTACCTATGAAGGCGCCGAGGCAGAAGCCCTGTCTAACATTTCTTTCAAAGCTTTGCCGGGCCAAACCACGGCCTTCATTGGCTCTACTGGCTCGGGTAAGTCCACCCTTATTAACCTAGTGCCGCGGCTCTATGATGTTACCGACGGCGAAGTTCTCATAGATGGTATTAATGTCAAAGATTATGCTAAAAATGATTTAATGAAACGGATTGGTTTTATCCCACAGAAAGCCGTGCTGTTTTCTGGAACAGTCCGCAGTAACATTGCTTTTGGTAACCAGGACGCCAAAAAATCCGAGGTTGAAAAAGCCGCCAAAGTTTCGCAGAGTAAAGAGTTTGTCGAGAAATTTGCAGAAAACTATGAGCACCATATTGCTCAGGGTGGCACCAATGTTTCAGGTGGCCAGAAACAACGTCTTTCTATCGCCCGTGCGATTGCTAAAAATCCGGAAGTTTATGTTTTTGACGATTCGTTCTCGGCCCTAGATTTGAAAACTGACAAAAAACTACGTGAGGAACTAAAGGCTATTACAAAAAATTCAGTAGTTTTAATCGTTGCCCAGCGTGTTTCCACGATTAAAGATGCCGACCAAATTATTGTGCTAGACGACGGCAAAATTGCCGGTAAAGGCAGTCACTTTGAGCTTCTAAAAACCAGTAAAGTTTATCAAGAAATTGTAAAGTCCCAATTCTCGGATGAAGAATACGCTAAAGAATTAAAGGAGGCTAAAAATGCCTAGGCCGAAAAAAGCTGACAAACCCAAAAATATCGGCAAGGCCATCGCCGATTTAATCAAGGGCCTAAAGCCTTGGCGAGTGCCAGTCATTTTCGCCTGTATTTTTGCCGCCGGTTCTACCGCCCTTGCGATTTTTGGCCCAAACATCTTGGGTAATATGACTACAACCGCCACCGAAAGTCTGCTTGGCCCCGAACATAAAATTACTTGGGGCCCAATCGTCGGCTCGCTTATCACATTGATTATCTTGTATGTTATTTCTGCCATCTTTGATTATTTAGAACATTATCTTATTGGTCGTGTCACCGCTAAACTCGGCCAAGATTTAAGAAGCAAAATTCTAAACAAAATTGCTAAGCTCCCGATTTCTTATTTTGATCGGCATCAATTCGGCGATACGCTTTCCCGTATGTCTAACGATGTTGATATTATGACCGAGTCGCTCCAAAGTTCGCTTTCTGACACCATCGCCAACATCGTAATGCTCGTCGGTACTTTAATTATGATGCTGACGATTTCGCCGCTACTTTCACTCATCGCAGTTGTCACTATCCCGCTCTCCTTAATAGTAGTTGGCAAGACTGCTAAAGTCGCTCAAGAACACTTCCACGCCCAGCAGGAGATTTTGGGTAAATTAAATAGCAACATTGAAGAAAGTTATTCTGGCTCGATTGTAATTAAAGTCAATTCTCACGAGGCCGCCTCTCGGGCGGAGTTTGGTAAGGTCAACGACCGGCTCTATACTGCCGGCTGGAAAGCCCAATTCTTTGGCTCACTAGCCTTCCCAACCACTCACTTCTTCACCAATCTCGGCTATATCGCGATTTGTGTTTTAGGCGGTCTACAAGTTTTAGCTAAAAATATCGCCATCGGTAATCTCCAGGCTTTTATCCAATATGTTAACCAATTTAACCGTCCGATTACCAGCCTTGCCCAGACCGCCAGCACCATCCAGCTTACTCTGGCCGCTTCTGAACGGGTCTTCACCTTCCTAAAAGAACCTGAGGAAACTCCGGACTACGAGCCGGCTCGCAAAATTGCAAAAGTGGAAGGCAAAGTTGATTTCCACCACGTCAACTTCTCCTACGAAGAAGGCAAGCCCATCATTAAGAACTTCTCCGCTACGGCTTGGCCGGGCAATAATGTCGCAATCGTCGGCCCGACCGGCGCCGGCAAGACCACAATGATTAATCTCTTGATGCGTTTTTACGACCCAACTTCCGGCTATATTACCATAGACGGCACTCCGATTGCTGAGATGAAACGCGGGGATGTGCGTGCACTCTTTGGTATGGTCTTACAAGACACCTGGCTTTTCTCCGGCACTATTGAAGAAAACCTAAAATATGGCAACGAGAAGGCCACCCACGAAGACGTGGTGAAAGCCTGTAAAGAGTGTTACGTTGATCACATTATTCAGGGCTTACCAAAAGGCTATCAGACCAAAATATCTGAAGATAGTGATAACATTTCCGCTGGCGAGAAACAGCTGCTCACCATCGCTCGGGCTATGATTGCAAATCCGCCAATGCTGATTTTAGACGAAGCCACTTCCAATGTTGACACCAGAACGGAGCAACTAATTCAAGACGCGATGCGAAAATTAACCAAAGGACGTACTTCTTTTGTAATTGCCCATCGTCTCTCCACTATTCGCGACGCCGACCTTATTCTAGTAATGAAGGAAGGTAATATCGTTGAGCAAGGGAAGCATACTGAGCTCTTAAAAGAAAATGGTTTCTACGCCGACCTTTATAACTCGCAATTTAGTGAAGAATAAATTTTAAGCTTGTTTTTAAGTTCTTAAATTATACTAAGAACATAAAATTAAGAAAGGAGCAAGCCTATGGAAAATGCTGCTAAAAAAGCCCAAGAGGTCTTTCGCCGGGTTGAAACAAAATATATTTTGACCCCGGCTGAATTTAAGGCCTTGTTGGCCCTGATCGTCCCTTATATTGAGAAAGATCGTTATTTTAAGGCGACTAACTGTAGTGTTTATTATGATACGGATAGCCGTTACTTGGCAATTCACTCAATGGAAAAGCCAATGTATAAAGAAAAAGTCCGAGTTCGGAGCTACAATGTTCCAAAGTCTTTAGACGACCCAGTTTTCATTGAAATCAAGAAAAAATATGCCGGTATCGGTAATAAACGGCGCATCACAACTACGCTTGGCGAGTTCTATCATTATGAAAAAACTGGTAAACTTGAAACCGAAAACCCACAAATTAAAGCCGAACTTGACCATTGTTTTAAGTTCTATTGTTTAAGGCCGGCGCTTTATGTGGCTTATGACCGGCTATCCTTTTGTGGTAAAAACGACGGACATTTTCGTCTGACTTTTGACCAAAATGTCAGAAGCCGTGAACAGGACTTGAAGTTAGAGCACGGAGATAAAGGTGAAAATTATTTTAGGAACGGTGAAATCGTAATGGAAGTAAAGGCTCTCAATGCCTACCCAATTTGGTTTACCAGAGCCTTATCAAATCTTAAAATTTACCCAGCGTCTTTCAGTAAGTACGGACGCATCTATGAAAAAATAACCGAAAGGAGTATCTATGTTCCAATCAATATTGACCGGTAACTTAACCTTGGCGAACTTTCTCGCCTGTCTTGGCACCGCCTTTGGTCTAGGGTTAATCATCGCCTTGGTCCACCAAAAAACTGCTCGCGCTTCCAGCCATTTCGTCACTACTTTAGCAATTCTGCCTATGCTTGTCGCGATGGCGATTATGCTTGTGAACGGTAATCTTGGCGCCGGCGTCGCTACAGTCGGGGTGTTTTCGCTGGTGCGCTTTAGAAGTATCGCCGGAAATTCGCGCAGCATTATGTCAATTTTCTTCGCGATGGCCATTGGCTTAGCCATTGGGGTTGGTTACCTCGGCTTCGCTGCGCTATTCACGGTGATAGTTTCGCTCATCATCATCGGGCTTTCCGTCTTCAATTTTGGCGAAAGCAAAACCACCACCCATAAACTCACGATTTTAGTGCCAGAGGATTTAGACTACACTTCCGCTTTTGATAAGATTTTTGACAAATACCTCACGCGCTTTTCGCTTGAGAAATCCAAGACTACTAATATGGGTAGCCTGTTTGAGCTGACCTACTTTGTCAATATGAAATCTGACACCAACGAGAAAGAATTCATTGACAAAATTCGGGTTAAAAATGGTAATTTGAAAGTTGCCCTCTCTCACCAATTAGAAGAAGGTGAATTATAGAAAGGAGATTATATGAATAAGAAGCAAAAAAATATAACTATAGCAGCGGCGGCCCTACTGGTGGCCGGGCTTGGGACATTTCTCACGATAGAGCTGATCAACAAGAATAATTTCCAAACGGTTTCCGAGGTTATTGAAACGTCAAATGCCAATGACCAAAAATCTGAAGATTATTTTGAAACTGCTGAAAAATATACTTTAGAACTAAAGGACGGCGAGAATAAGATTGAGAAATCTGGTGTTTACACCGTTACAGGCTCAACCGCAAATGGTTACATCTATATCAACACTGGCGAAGACAAAGTGAAGTTAATATTAAGTAATGCCACAATTAAAAACTTGTCCGGCCCGGCGATTTATGTGGAAAGTAACGGCAACGTTCATATTGAAACTGTGGGTGAAAATAATTTGAGTGCGACCACTACGGAAGATTTGGATGCCGCGATTTATTCCAAAGCCGATCTCGTCTTTAAGGGTGACGGGACTCTAAACATTGAGAGCGACGAAGATGGCATCAAGGGCAAAGATGATGTTAAAATCAAATCTGGCACCATTAATGTTACGGCCGGCGACGACGGCATCAAGGGCAACGATAGTGTCACCATCCAAGATGGCAATGTCACGGTCAAAAAATCTAAAGAGGCCATTGAGTCTAAAGTAGTTAACATCATTGGCGGGAATGTTGATTTGATTGCCTCAGATGATGGTATCAACGCCTCGGATGACAACTGCTCATCCAACACAATGTCGCCCACTGGCAATGCCAATATTACGGAATGTAAGATAAATATCACCGGTGGCACAGTGAAAGTTAATGCCAGCGGCGACGGCATTGATAGTAACGGCAGTATCTATCTTTCCGGCGGCGAGGTCTATGTGGATGGTCCAAGTAATTCTGGCAACGGTGCACTTGATTATGATGGCGTCTTTGAAATCACCGGTGGCAAAATTATTGCTACTGGTATGTCCGGGATGGCTCTTAATGCCAGCTCTGCCACTCAGGGCTCCGCACTCGTTAATCTCCCCCAGACTTATTCAACCGGTCAGACGGTTGCCATTGATGACGTGACTTTCACCCCAACTAAGAGCTTTAATAGTATTATGGTCTCCAGTGCCAGCTTTGAAAAAGGTAAAAGTTATGAATTGAAAATTGACGGTCAGACTGTCCAGACAATAGAGTTTTCAGATTATCTTGTTGGCTCTGGTAATCAAGGCGGCCCCAGTGGGCAGGGTGGTCCAGGTGACCAAGGCGGCCCCGGCGGGCAGACCTCTCAAGAAGGTCAAGACCCACAAAATAATCGCCAAAGAATGAGAAATTAAACTTCCATCATCCCAAGTATGGTAGTATAATAGATAAAACAGGAGGAAAGATGAAAGACTTACCAACTTGGGATGAATATTTTATGGGCATCGCGGACCAAGTCGCGGCGCGTAGTAAGGACCCGTCCACTCGGCTCGGCTGTGTAATCGTCGATCCAAATCACCGCCCGGTTTCATTTGGCTACAACGGTATGATTCAAGGCGCCGACGAATCTAAGATGACGCTTTCCGAGCGCCCGATGAAATACTATTTTGCGATTCACTCGGAGATGAACGCACTGCTCTTTGCCAAGCGCGACGTCACCGGCTGTACGCTTTATAATTCTGTCGCCACTTGTGAAAACTGCCTAAAATACTGTCTCCAGGCCGGTATTAAGCGCTTCGTCTATCGTCGTCTTCGCGTGAGCTCTCACTATGAAGCCAGAAAACAGTCTATGACCAACATCGAAACTGACGAGGCCGTCATCCGCCTGCTTGCCTCAATGCCGGAAGTAGAAACTCTAAATCTCACCAACGGCAAAACTTATACAGAAGATATTCTAGATTCTTACCCTGAAGATTCCGAGGAGCGCAAGCGCCTCGAAAAGTGGGCTAATCTCTAAATTAAAGCCCGAATAATTTTCGGAGGTCCGCTTGGATTTCTTCAATCGTCCCCGACGCATCCAGTGTCGGGACGTTAAAATCTTTAGCCACTTGTAGATAACCAGCATTTAATTTTTGTTGGAATTCACCACCTTTAGATTTCCAAAACTCCGCCGCTCTTTCTTGGGTGCCTAGGCGCTTCACCTGCTCCTCAGGTGATATTGTAAATATAACAATGTTATCTGGATGGAAATAATTTTCTGGCATTACTTCTTTGTGTAGTTTAGTGATAAGGCTTCTGGACACGCCCGATGCATAACCTGTGTAAATTAAAGTAGAAAACCAGTTCCGAGTGGTAATCACAGTTTCGCCACGCGAAAGGGCCGGCTCGGCAATCTTCTTCCATTGTTCATAGCGGTTAATGAGATAAAGTAGCGCGTGAGTTCTTGGCTCTAAATTTTGGTCGCTACCGTAATTAAGCTTCGCAATAGTTTTCACGAATTCGTTTTCGCTGCTAGTACCCGACTCGGAATAGGTGACAACTTTCTCGCCTTTAGATTTTAGATATTCCACCAAAAGTTTAGCCTGGGTATCTTTACCGGTGGCATCCTGCCCCTCAATTACAATGTATCTTCCTACCATATAATCTCCTTCTTATTATGAGCTTTTAGATATGCGTTAGTTTTTGAAAATGGTTTTGAGCCAAAAAAGCCCGCATGCGCCGAAAGCGGGGAAGGGTGGGCCGATTCTAAAATCAAATGTTTTGACTCGTCAATCAAAGGTTTTTTAGAGCGAGCATCCCGCCCCCATAAAATAAACACTAGGTTTTCACGCGTGTCACTCAGATATTTTATCACTGCCTCAGTGAAAGTTTCCCAGCCCTTGCCACGGTGCGAGCCAGCGCGGTGCGCTTCTACGGTGAGAACATTATTTAAAAGTAGCACCCCCTGGTCCTGCCAGTTTTTCAGCGAGCCAGAAGCATTAGCGTGGTTGCCAATATCACTGTCTATTTCTTTGTAGATATTGACGAGGCTCGGCGGAATTTTCTCGGTGCTCGGCACCGAAAAGGCCAATCCGTGGGCCGCGCCCGGCGTGTGATATGGGTCTTGGCCAAGAATCACCACCGAAACTTTGTTGAGGTCGGTCGTGAAAGCGCGAAAAACTAAAGGCTTTGGCGGATAAATCGTCTTGCTTTCATATTCAGATTTTAAGAATTTTGAAAGCTCCAGAAAGTAGGGTTTTTTGAATTCAGATTCTAAAAACGGCTTCCAACTATTGTCCATCTGGGCCTTCTTCTTGCCCACTGTTTTCCATACCAGATAAATCTGCGTCTAGGTCGTTGCCGGATGGATTTGGCTCCTTGCGGCATTTCTTAGTGCAACTTGCGATTAAGAGCCCACCAATTACGAGTACTAGGAAGCTAGCCGCCGCGGCGATAATGAAGCCCAGCGTGCTATAATCGTCCACTTCTTTTACCTCTTCTTTTTCTGTAGCGGTCTCAGCAGTGGCACCAGCGGTCTTGTTCTTGCGACCTTCTGGCGGAGTTTCGGAATTGATTTTTACTTCTTCGCCGGCTAAATAAAGCTTATGGCCGTTGGCATAGATATTCTTATTTTCAGTGTCTTCGTTGTCTAGCCCAGAAATATAACTATCTCCGTCCAAAACGATGACGGCATCTTTATCAAGATGAATTGAGAGCATCTCGGCAGTATTTGCGCCGTTGATGATGCCCCTGTAATAGCTATCGCCATACATCGCCAACGAGAGGGAAGATATATTATCTACGACAATCCCACCGCGGATTTCTTGGTCGGTGGTGGTCATAGTAACTTGCCCGCCGTTCGAGCCAGAATTACCCCATCCTCCAGCCTGGATGCGGATGAAATCGCCAGATTCGTTTACGATATTGTTATTAGTAAGATTAATATCGGCCGTAGTATTAGTGATAAAGAAAGTGTCACCATTTTTAGTGGTAATATCAGAATTCTCAGCCGTGAAACTACCCACGCCCTCATCTGCGTCGCCAGACATTGACTGGTAAATGAAGATAGTCTTGTAAGTTTCACTCTGGCTGTTTAGGGCGGTGTTGTTTGCGGTGAGCTTAGTATTTGAGAGCTTAACTGAATTTTTACCCTCAATTACGACACCTTCCGAAGCGGTGGATTCCAAAGTCGCGTCCTTGACGATGACATTGGCCGTAGAATAAATTACTGGCGAGCCTACACCGTTTGAAGTGTAAGTACCGTTTTCAATATTCATCGTGCCGCCGCCGCGATCGCTACGAATCGGCGCAGAAGAATTACCATCCGTAGTAGCGGTAACATAAGTCGCGGTTAGCGTGCCACCGCCAGTCACCATCAGAGCACCAGAATTGTTAGAAGAAGTTTTGATATTCGTATTGGAGATATTGATAGTGCCTTCATCGTAAGCAAAGACGCCGTTCGCGTGTGCGCCGTCGGTAGTGACTGTGCCCCCGGTAATATTCATCGTGCCACCAGACACAAAGATTGCCGCATTAGTGCCGTAAAAATCAGCGCTATCCCCATCGGCAGCCCCAGTCTTTTTAATGGTTGGATTAGTGAGAGTTACCGTCCCACCGGTCATCAAAATCGCGTTCTCAGAATTATTTACACTTTCATAAGTCTGGTTATCGGTGGACATATCTTCCGCGATAGTCATCACCCCAGTGTGCTCGGCGCTAGAGCTTTCGCTCGGCGCTTGACCAGGTGCTCCCCCCGACTTACCGGCCGGTTTTTCTGGCGGAGTTTCTCCACCCGGTGCGGTTAAAGTCCCCGCCGCGCCACTTGGTGGCTCTGCGAAAACACTTGGCGCAAGCGCTGCGGTGGTCAAAGCCGCCGTTAGCGATAGACCTAGAATTACGCTTTTCTTTGACATAACAAATCTCCACTTAATTAATTCTAGTATAACCGTTTTGAGAATTTTGCGCAAGCCTAGTAAAGAAGTAAAAAATGTTGTATAATATATAAAATGGAAATCAGATTAAATAAATTTCTTGCTGAGCGCCTCGGCCTTTCTCGCCGGGAAGCGGACGACGCCATCGCTGCTGGCCGGGTAAAGATAGATGGTGAAACTGCTACTCTGGGTGCTAGAGTTTCTGAAAAGAACCAGGTGGTTTTTGATGGAAAGCCGGTGGCTTTTGAAAAGTCCTATACCTATTTATTGTTTAATAAGCCCGAGGGTTATGTCTGCTCGCGCAAAAAGCAGGGCGACGCCGACACGATTTATAGTCTGCTACCGGAAAAATACCATAATCTAAAAACAGTCGGGCGCCTAGATAAAGATTCTTGCGGCCTAATTTTGCTGACCGACGACGGCGACTTCGCCTATAAAATGACCCACCCGAGTTTCAAAAAATACAAGGTTTATATTGTAGAGCTAGACCGTGATTTAGAGCCGCTTCATCAGCAAATGATTTCTGATTTCGGCGTAGACTTGCCAGACGGAAAGTCGAAACTTTTACTTTCGCGCCTAGAAGATAAGCCTGATTCTCGTAAGATTTGGCAGGTCGAAATGAGTGAAGGGCGAAACCGCCAAATTCGCCGCACTTTCGCCGCCCTCGGCTATCGCGTAACCTTCTTAAAGCGCATTCAATTTGATAACTTCTCCCTCGGCGAACTTAAACCCGGAGAATTTGAAGAGTCACTTGCCACTTCCCAAAACTCCAAAAATTTGATATAATAATACCATTATTAATCAAGGTTGGGAGCACGAAAAGTGCGTTAATACCACAGAAAGGATACACTATGGCTACTAAGAAAGCTACCGACGACAAGGCCACCGAGAAGGCCGCTAAAGTCGCCGAAGAAGAAATCAAAAACTCTAAGACCGTCGATATCGAAGGTGAGCCGACCGAGGCCCGCAAGTCCGACGACACTCCAGAAGAGGAACACTTCGCTAAATCCGGCAAGAAGTCCAAGAAGCACATCGAGGAAGTCAAAGCCGAAGAAGAGCGCCAAGCTAGAAAGGCTGAAACCAAAGCCAAAGAGGCTGAGGAAAAACCAAAGGGTGCCGCTCCAATTGTTCGCCCAAGAATTGAACGCCGTGGCAAGAAATATCAGGAAGTCGCTAAATTAGTTGAGAAAGGTAAAGCCTACACCTTAAAAGACGCGATTACTCTTGCTACCAAGACTTCTCCAGTCAAGTTCGACGCCACCGTTGAGGCGCACGTTCGTCTCGGTGTCGATCCACGCCAGGCCGATCAGAACATTAGAACTACCGTCGTCCTTCCAAACGGCAACGGTAAAACCATCAAGGTTGCCGTCTTTGCTCCACTAGATGAGTGTAAGAAAGCCACCGCTGCCGGTGCCGACACCGCCGAGGATGAAGAATTCCTAAAGAAACTTGAGAAGGGTAACATTGATTTCGATGTCCTTATCTCCACCCCGGCTTATATGCCAAAACTTGGTAAGTTCGCTCGTTTGCTTGGTCCAAAGGGCTTGATGCCAAATCCAAAGGCTGGCACCGTCACTACCGATATTGAAAAGGCCGTCAAAGAGGCTAAAGCCGGTAAGGTTGAATACCGTGTTGACAAGCAGTCCATCGTCCACATTGGTCTTGGTAAGGTTTCCTTCGGCGAAGCTAAATTACTTGAAAATGCCAACACCTTCTTTGATTCTCTTAAGTCTCAGAAGCCGGCTAGCGTTAAAGGTTCCTTTGTGAAGTCTGTCTTTATTACCACTTCCCAGGGTCCTTCCATCGCCGTTGAAAATCTTTACAACTAAAAAATAGCCCGGAGGATAAAACCTTCGGGCTTTTTTATGTCTGGTAAAGTACATTGGGGATGTAAATCTGTTCTTTGCAGTCTTCACAATCGATTGATCTTAAGAAGTCATTATGTGCTTCCTGAACTTTTTCAGAAGTTTCAAGTTCTAAAATCCTAGAAATCTCTTTATCTAGAACTGGTATGACCATATCATTGCCATCGAAGAACCCCAGTGCAAACTCACCACACTGCGTGATAAGGCCAACAATCATTTCTACGCCATCTGAAAAAGTTGATGTGATCAGCAAAGTGATATTGGCAGATATTCCGAAGGGAACAAGTCTCACATCGCCAGTAAATTTGTTTTCTTCCAAACTGTCTACCAACATATAGCCATCTGCTCCATAGTATTCGCCGAGCATAGTTAAAAGGGCTATCTGATTGACCGACGGCATCATAAAATCTATCGGAATTTTGATAAACAATGGCGCCGCCTCTTCATCGAATTCGTCTTCCGACAAGGTTGTCCGACGCATAAAGAAACAATTTCTTTCTATAGGCTTCATCAAAACCACCTCCTCCCAAAAAAATAAAGAACTATACCCATATTATACCACATTTCTCTGAGAATTAAAACACTTTGGATTGGTAGTCTCTCCAGGAAAAGAAGTTCGGAGGAAAAATTTTCTTAGAGTTACTTTAGCCCTAAAGGGCGGCTTCGACGGCGGCCCAGGTCGCATCCGGATTATTCGCTGGAATTACCACCGACACCTGTGCACCTTCCTTCAAACGGAAGTAAGTAACTGAAGCGTATAGCACGCGGTATTCTTTACCCGCGACTTCTACAAAATATTTATCATCGTGATGGGTGAGAGTGCCAATAACGGTCTTTCTCTCGACTGGCCCAATTTGCTTGTAAAGAAGACGACCTTCTGGAGTAATGGTGAGCTTCATGATATCACCCTCAACAAGCTTGGACTTTGAGGCGTAGTTCGCCGGAACAGGATGATTCTTGCCTTCTTGATCAATCATAATTTCACCATCAAAGACCCCCTCGATAATCTTTCCTTCAGGAGAATCAACTACTGTGGCACGAGGAGCGGTGATGGACTCTCCATCCCCAAGTACGGAAATCAGCAATTCCCGCGCTGCGGCCAAATTAGTCTCAGCTTCCTGTATTAAGCTTCTTAGTCTTTTGATTTGTTTCTCTGGTAACTCAGACATCCTCGCATCCTGTCTGTTTATATAATATTACCCTTATAATACACCACTAAAAAAATGCTGTCAAGACTTTTCTTTTTTAAATATGGTGGTACCCGGAGCGTTTTTGGATTTCTTGTGCGCGATAAATCTGCTCTGTCACTACTAGCCGAGCAATTTCGTGTGGTAAGACCTCTTTTCCCAGGCTCCAAATGTAATTTGCTTTGGAAAGCACTTTTGGCGGGAACCCATATGCCCCACCGATAATAAAACAGATATTCACCCCCGAGTTCCAGATTCTCTCCAACTTATCGGAAAACTCAATCGAGGAAAGATTTTGTCCGTGCTCATCCACTAAAATAATATAATTAGCGGTCGAAAAAGGCCACCGAAGCAAAGTATCGTTCAACTTTTCCTCCGGCACAAAAGTCCATTTGATCTGGTACTTCTTAGAAAGGCGCTTTTCATACTCGTAAATGCCCTCCTGAAGCCAGCCTTTATGTGCTTTTCCTCCTGCTATAATCTGTATCATATTTTCCTCTTGTATTATTATAGCAGATTTGTTATAATATATCTAGTTACCAAAGACAGCGACGGGAGTAATCCTTAATAATGTCGCCGAGGCTATTTCTCTTATTATTAGGGTTGGTAACGAATTTTAACAATTCACCGACTTTTTAATATAAATTTAGGTCAAAGGAATTCAAAATGGCTATTTCAAAAGATAAGAAAAAGACATTAGTTGCAGATTTGACCGACCTTTTGTCATCCTCCAAGATGACAGTTTACGCAAAATACCAGGGGCTCACCGTTGCCGAGCTCCAAGAGCTAAGAAAGGCCGCCCGCGAAAATGGCGTTAAAATCAAAGTGGTCAAAAACCGCTTGGTTCGCGTCGCGATGGGCGAAATTGCTGTCTATAAAGACGCCGACACTTCGAACCTAACCGGCCAGTTGCTTTACGCAGTGTCCGACAGCGACGAAGTAATGCCTGCTAAAGTTCTCGCGAATTTTGCTAAAGACCACGAAGCGCTTGAAATTTCTGGTGCCTTTAATGATACCGGAAATGCTCTCGCTGTTGATGAAGTCAAGGCTCTTGCCCAGCTTCCATCCAAGAACGAGCTCATCGCCCAGGTGGTCGCTCAGCTTCTCTCCCCGGTTACAGATACTGTTTCTGGTCTTTCCGGTGGAATCTCCGGGATTATTTCCGGTCTTGAAGCTAAAGCCGCTTAAATCTGCTGTATAAATAAGAAAGGAAATTAAATAATTATGGCTACTGATATTAAGAAACTAGCTGAAGAGCTAGTCAAACTCACTGTTCTTGAAGTTAACGAACTTAAGAACGTTCTAAAAGATGAATATGGTATTGAACCAGCTGCTGCCGCTGTTGCAGTTGCTGCTGGTCCTGCCGCTGGTGGCGATGCCGCTGCCGCTGACGAAGGCAAAACTGAATTTGACGTCGTCTTGAAAGACGCTGGCGCTCAGAAGATTGCCGTCATCAAGGCTGTTAAGGAAGCTACTGGTCTTGGTCTTGGCGAAGCCAAGGCTATCGTTGATGGTGCTCCTGCTACCGTCAAAGAGAAGGTCGCTAAGGCTGATGCCGAGGCTATGAAGAAGGCCCTCGAAGAAGCTGGCGCAACCGTAGAACTTGCCTAAATAGCTCATCTCGGAATTTTTCGCTCTTCGCTTGCCAGATAGGCGCGCTTCAGAGCGAGAAAATCCCAATCTGAACTATTTATTTCAAGTTCTAAAATTGTGTTATATCGGTGAATTGTTATCAAAGAACTCCCCTTCATGGGAGTTTTTTGATATAATATATATAATGAAAGCGCTGTATCGGAAATATCGTCCGACGAAGCTCTCTGAGGTGATTGGGCAAGAGCAAGTCGTCAAGAGTTTGGAGGCTAGCCTGAAAAAAGGCCGCATTTCCCACGCCTATCTTTTCACCGGCCCACGTGGCTGCGGCAAAACTTCTGTCGCTCGTATTTTTGCCCACGAAATTAACGGCTTCAAATATGAGTTAGAAGATTTTTACCCGGACATTTTAGAGATTGATGCTGCTTCGAACACCGGCGTCGATAATATTCGCGAGCTGAGAGAGCGCGCCGCTGTCGCCCCAACGGAAGGCAAGTACAAGATATATATTATAGACGAAGTCCATATGCTATCAAAGTCGGCTTTCAACGCTCTTCTTAAAACTTTGGAAGAGCCGCCCAGCCACGTGATTTTCATTATGGCCACCACCGATGCCTATAAAGTTCTGCCGACTATTATCTCTCGCTCTCAGGTTTATGAATTCAAGTTGGCCGCTCCCGATATAATGCAAAAACATTTACGAGAAATCGCAGAGAAAGAGGGAATTAAAATCAAAGATGATGCTTTGGAGCTAATTGTTCGCCGGGGCGGTGGCTCGTTCAGAGATAGTATCTCGCTCCTCGATCAAATCTCTACTCTAAAGGAGGGTGAGATTTCCGCTGATGATATTGTAAAAAGCTTGGGTCTGCCCAGCCAGACAAAATTAGATAATTTACTTGAGACTTATCTTTCGGGCAACCTTGCCGAAATCTCCGCCCGGCTCAAAGATTTGTTAAATTCTGGTGTTCGTGCCGAAATTGTGGCAGAGGAGCTCATCGGACACATTGTTGAAAACCCCCGCGCTGATCTTCTCCCACTTCTAAAATCATTGTCTGAAGTCAATTCGACCTTCCCCGAAGCCAAGCTTCTCCTTGCCTTTACGGACGGAACCCCGAAACACCTGTGCGGAACGAGCCAGCCTGCCAATCCGAAAAATTCTTTATCATCGGAAAAACCTTCAAACCCTGCTCCTATAGCCAATATCCTCCCCGCTTTTTTAGAAAAGGTCAAAGCAGCCAGCCCTTCGCTAGGTGACATCCTAACTAACAACTCAACCCAGAAACTCGAAGGGAACACGATTTGTATTATTCCAAATAAATCCGTCTACGAAAAACTCCTAAAATCTAAAAACAACTTTACTTTACTTGAAAAATGTTTGCCGGAAAATTGTAGCCTCAAAATTTTGAGCGAAAAAGAGTCTGTAATTTCTACAAACGACCCACAAATTAACAAAATATCTGCTATAATGGGTGGTAAGGTAATGGAGGTAAAAGCCGAAGATGGAGAAGGAAATCCGTTCTAGTGGCCGTGTGCCACCCCAAGATATTGAAGCTGAAAAGTCGCTGCTTGGCGCTATCCTGCTTTCTGATGAGGCTTTTCCAAACGTCTTAGAAATCATTAAAGCTAAAGATTTTTATGAAGAGCGTCATCAGAAGATTTTTGCTGCTATGACCGCACTTTATAATAGTCACCGCCCGATTGACATCCAGACCCTAAATTCAGAACTTAGAAGTGAGAAAACCATCAAAGCCGTCGGCGGAGCGCCTTATCTTGCGGAGCTGACTAATTTCGTCCCTACTGCTTCCCATGCTGAGGCTTATGCCGATTTAATTTCTAAAGCCGCGATTCGTCGCCGTCTTATTAAGGCCGGTTCCGATATTGTCACCGCCGCTTATGAGCCGGGCGAAGAGGTCGAGGAATTACTCGGCAAGGCCGAAAAAGATTTATTTGAGGTTTCCGACCGAGTAGTTAAAACTGATTACACCCCGATTTCCAATGTCTTAGTTGAAACATTTGAACGCATCGAAGAGCTTCATAGAAATAAAGGCGCCCTGCGTGGCCTCAAAACCGGCTTTGTGGATCTTGATAAAAAAATCGCCGGCTTCCAAAAAGGCACTTTGGTGGTAATCGGTGCTCGCCCAGCTATGGGTAAAACTACTTTTGCGCAAAACTTAGTCTTTAATATGGCTAATATCAACAAAAAGCACATCCTGTTCTTCACAATGGAGATGGCTTCCACCGAAATTGTCGAGCGGATGGTGGCGTCGGTCGCTAGTGTTGATGCTTGGAAAATTCGCACTGGTAATCTCTCCGACCAAGATTTTACCAAGATTTCTGATGCGCTTGGCGAAATTGATGATTCACCAATTCTCTTTGATGATACTAGCAATATGAATATCTTGGAACTTCGGAATAAAGCTCGCCGTGCCGCCCACGATTACGATCTTGGCGCCATCGTGATAGACTATCTCCAGCTCCTAAACGGTACCGATCGCTATGCTGGCCAGCGTGTCCAAGAGGTGACAGAAATTTCGCGTGGCCTTAAAACTTTGGCTCGTGAATTAGAAATCCCGGTTATTGCGCTCGCGCAGCTTTCTCGTAACGTCACCGGCCGTGATGACCCTAAACCGGTCCTCTCCGACCTTCGCGAATCTGGCTCTATCGAGCAGGATGCCGATATTGTAATGTTCCTTCACCGCCCGGATTATTATCACCAAAATGATGATGACTACGAAGAAACTAACATCACTCAGCTTCTCATAGAGAAGCACCGCCAGGGCCCGACCGGCCGCATTGATTTCTACTTTGATAAAGAACACAACCGCTTTATGTCGCTTGATAAAACTCGTGATTAATGTATAATTAACATATGAAGAAAATTGTTATTTCCAGACTTTTTCTCTATAAGCATCGCTTCATTATCGGCTATATCCTGCTCGCAGCAATTTTTTTCACTTTACTATTCTTAATGCCAACCATCAGTCCAGATGGGCTTTCTGATGCAGAGATGGCCTCGGCCGTCACTTCTAACGAGCTCTCGGTGGATTCAGTCTTGCACGGTAATTTTGTTGATTTGCCATATCACTTGCTTCAAAAATTGAGCATTAGCATTTTTGGCCTAAACGCCTATGCCATCAAGCTTCCTAGCATTATCTTCGGGATTGTGCTCGGCTTACTTTTGATCTTGCTCTTAAACCGCTGGTTCAAGAACAATGTCGCGATTATTGGCAGTGTTATGACAGTAATTTCCGCGCCGTTTCTTTATATTGCTGGTTCTGGCACGCCAACTATCTGTCTAGTTTTTTGGCCAACTCTACTTCTCTGGCTTGGTTCTAAAATTCAAGGTGAGAAAAAGCCCAAGATTTCATATTGCTTCCTATTCGGGTTCTTTTTGCTCTTTGCGATTTTCACGCCGCACCTAATTTACCTCGCTGGTTTCATTTTGATTTTCGTCTTAACTCAGCCGCACCTCCGCTTCACCATTAAAAGCCTGCCCAGAAAACCCTTCATCGCCGTTGTGGTGATTTCAGTTTTAGCACTAGGTTTCCTAGTCTTTAGTTTCTTGCGCTTCCACGGTACTGCCAGAGAGTTGCTCTGGACTGACAACTTCGGCAACTTCTTTGGAAATATCAAAGAAGCTTTCTTGCCGTTCTTCTCTTGGACGGGCAACGCGGTCTCCACAATGCTTTCGCCGATGATTGGCCTGGCTTCACTTTCGGTTGCTATCGCCGGTCTCATTAGTACTGCCAAAGGCTTCTTTGCTTCTAGAAATTCTATTGCTACCATGTTGATATTATTTACGATTTTCATCTCTGGTCTTTCACCTAATTCTGCCGTGCTCATTATTTTACCACTTGCTATTTTGACTTCTCACGGCATCCGCTATATTCTTGAAAAATGGTATGGTCTCTTCCCAGAGAACCCTTACGCCCGGGTTGCCGGCTTTATCCCGATTGCTACATTTATTGGCATTATCTTAATAAGCAGTATGGAATATTACGTTTTCGGTTATCGCTACAACCTTACCGTTGCTAATGAATTCCAAGACGACCTCGGTTTGATTTATCAGCACTTGGAAGACGATACCACGCTTCTGATTCCAAAGGACAACCCGAGCTATGATTTCTACAAAATTTTGGAAGGAAGGTCCACATTTAAGGTCGCAAGCTCTCTAGAAGGAGTAGAAGGCACTATCGCCACCCTCGGCCGTCTTGATGCCGTAGAAAAGGACCGCCATCTTTATCGCATTATTACTTCGCCAAAATCGCTAGATTCGGATCGTATTTACGTCTATAAAAAGTAGTGGCTTTGTGCTATAATTATCTAAAGATTAAAAAGGAGTGTTTTTATGGGTCAGACTATGGACCAAATGAAAATGTTGAATCAGTTGCGTAAGGCGCAAAAAGATTTGAAAAACGAAATTGTTGAAGTTGAAGCCGGCGATGGCGCCGTGGTTGTCCAGATTACTGGGGAACTAAAAGTCAAAAAAGTGACTTTGGACCCAGAAAAAATTGATTTTGATGATATCAAAGAACTAGAACGTTGGATTGAAAACTGTTTCCGCGACGGCTATGCCAAGGCTCAGGAAATCGCCACCGATAAAATGAAGCCTCTAATGTCCAGCCTCGGAAACTTTGGGATGTAATGTTACCAGAGGCTTTAGAGAAGGCTATTGAAGCCCTCGGGCTTCTACCTGGCGTCGGCCCGCGCACGGCCGAGCGCTATGCGTATTATTTATACAAAAATAATCCTAAGCTTTCGGAAAGTATTTCTGACGCTCTGAAAAATCTTCATTCGGGGGTCAAAACCTGCCCGAAAACTTTTGCTCTGATAGATAGCACCGAAGAAATTTCCCCGCTCTACTTAGACGAGACTCGCGATAAAACTACGATTTTAGTAGTGGAAGAACCGCTAGATATTTATGCTATTGAACAAACCAAAGGTTTTTCTGGTGTTTATCACGTGCTTGGTGGCGCGATTTCTCCAATCGATGGCATCACTCCAGATGAGCTCCATATCAAAGAGCTAGTTTCGCGCGTGGCGGAAGACAAGGTAAAAGAAGTAATCATTGCTACCAACCCTTCGGTTGAGGGCGAATCCACCGCGCTTTTACTCCAAAAAGTTTTAGGCGAAAAATATCCAGAGCTTAAAATCACTCGCCTGGCTCGTGGCTTACCACTTGGTGTAGATTTGTCCTATGCTGACCAAATCACTCTCTCTGCCGCTCTTGCCGGTCGGACTGAATTATAATATAATAGAACTATGGAAATAGTTATGATTATTTTGGGAGCGGTTAATATCTTGCTCCTTTTGGCGTTAATTTTTAGAAAATCAAGTAGCAAAGATTATGACGCCGAATTCAAAAAACTCGACGAGCGGATGATTCGTATTGAGGCTGCCACGGATAAACTTGCCCCTAAAATTGAAGGGGAATTCCGAGAAAACCGCAAAGAAATTGCCGAGAATCTTCAAAACGTCCAGAAGACTGTAGACACGCGGGTTAAAACTCTCCAGGAGGAAAACACCAAAAAGCTGGATGAGATGCGTGAAACTGTAGACGAAAAACTAAAGGCTAGCGTAGAAAAACGCTTCAACGAAAGTTTCAAGTCTATTTCTACCCAGCTCACCCAGGTTTATCAGGGTCTTGGCGAAATGAAAAATCTTGCTACTGGCGTGGGTGATTTGAAGAAGGTGATGGAGGGTGTAAAAACGCGTGGCATTTATGGTGAAGTCCAGCTTGGCTCGATTATTTCCGATATTCTCACCAAGAATCAGTATGAAGAAAATATCGTCACCAAAAAAGGCTCGAGCGACCGCGTAGAGTTTGCCGTTAAGATGCCTGGCAAAACCGACGAAACCGTTTATCTCCCGATTGACTCCAAATTCCCGGTGGAGAATTACAGTCGCTTAATTGCTGCCTATGACGAAGGCTCAAAAGAGGAAATTGAAAAATACCGCAAGGCCTTAAGCACAGACGTTAAAGAACAGGCCAAGAAAATTAGCACTAAATACATTGACCCGCCGGCCACCACGGCTTTTGCGATGATGTTTGTCCCGACCGAATCGCTCTACGCTGAAATTTTGCGCATCCCCGGCCTCTCCGATGAAATTCGCCAGAAATATAACATTTCTATTGCCAGCCCTTCCACGCTTCCGGTGGTTTTGTCTGGGCTTTTGATGGGCTTTAGAACCGTGGCGATTGAACAGCGTTCCTCCGAGGTCTGGCAAGTGCTTGGTGCCGTCAAGACTCAATTTGGTAAATTCGGCGATCTGCTTGACGCCACCAAAAAGAAGTTGATGGAATCCGCCAACAAAATTGATTCCGCCGCCGTCACCTCCCGCCAAATTGAAAGGAAACTTAAAAACGTTGAGTCTTTGCCCGAAGGCGAGAGTACTAAGTTAATCGGTGACATATCTGTTGAATAATGTTATAATTATGATATGTATAACGCGTTCACAGACTTTTTGAAAGACAAAAAGAAAATTTGTATTATCCAGGCGGAGAATCCCGACGGAGATTCTTTGGGCTCTGCTCTGGCCTTAGATTATCTTCTAAAAGACCACGAAGTTTCGCTCTACTGCCCAGTTGAAATTCCGAAATACTTGCGCTATATGGATGATTGGGGTCGGGTAAGTTTGGAGTTTGATTTTGAAGCCGATGGCTACATCATTGTTGATACTGCTGCACAGATTCTTTTATCAAAACTTCTAAGTGACCCGGCTATTAAAAATCGTCTAATTTCTGCAGATGTTTTTGTGCTAGATCACCACGAAACCGAAGATGACATAGAGTTCGGCCACTCTGGACTAGTCCAGACTTTACCGGCTTGCTGTGATTTGATTTTCCGCATCGCGAGAGAACAGGGTTTGATGCCGGCTCCGTCCGAAGTCCCGGCAGAGGACAGAGACCGTCTAAAAACCGCTGCCGAATATCTGGTTGCTGGTATTCTTTCCGACACCCTCGGGCTAACCTCGGCCACTACATACCCAGATTTGTATCGCGAAATCGCCGACCTCCTAGATTACGGTATTAATATCGCCGAGTTTGAAGAACACCGCCGCGATTTTATGAAAAAATCCCAGCGCATTTTGAGCTACAAAGCCGACCTCATCAAAAAGGTAGAGTATTTCCTAGACGGGCGCCTAGCTACCGTCCACATCCCGTGGGAAGAAATCAAAGAGTATTCCGACGAATACAACCCTTCCGTCTTGATTTTGGAAGAATTGCGTTTAGTGGAAAATGTGGAAGTTGCGGTTTGCTACAAGACTTATCCGGACGGTAAAATTACCGGCAAAATTAGAACTTCAAAACCGATTGCCGATAAAATCGCCGGCTTCTTTGGTGGTGGCGGCCATCCTTATGCCGCTGGTTTTCGGACCTACGATTTGAGTTATGATGACGCTATCCACGAAACCATCACCGCTATGGACAAAATTGAAAAGGAGGAAAATGAAACTCTATAATCAGCTGTCAAAAAAGGTAGAGACTTTTAAGCCGCTTGACCCA
Organism: Candidatus Saccharimonadota bacterium; assembly: GCA_030530605.1. Classification (GTDB taxonomy): domain Bacteria; phylum Patescibacteriota; class Saccharimonadia; order Saccharimonadales; family Saccharimonadaceae; genus Nanosyncoccus. The sequence continues at coordinate 2,626 of JAUMUO010000007.1, read as the reverse complement.
GAAAACGTCAAGATTTATACTTGCGGCCCGACCGTTTATTCCTATGCCCACATTGGTAACTTTTTCTCCTACATTTACTGGGATTTATTAGTCCGCGTGATTAAATTAAATGGCTGGACGCCGAACCGGGTTTTGAACATTACCGACGTCGGCCACCTTGCTTCTGACGCTGATGACGGCGAAGATAAATTAGAGAAAGGTGCCAAAAGAGAAGGGAAGACCGTCTATGAAATTGCGGATTTTTATACTGCGGCTTTTCTGGACGACTACAGAGCTTTGAAATTGACCGAGCCGGACCAACTCGCCCGCGCCACGCATTTTATCGCCCAGGATATGGACCTAGTTGACCGCCTGACCGAAAAAGGCTACACTTATGAAACTTCGGATGGTATTTATTTCGATACTTCGCTTTTCAAAACCTATGCCGATTTTGCCAGGCTCGATTTAGAGAATTTGAAAGAAGGTGCGCGCGTTTCTAAAAATCCGGAAAAGAAAAATCCTTCCGATTTTGCGGTTTGGAAATTTGTGCGCGAGGGCGAAGACCACGCGATGCAATGGGAATATAAAGGCCGTCCGGGCTATCCGGGCTGGCACCTAGAATGTTCTACGATTGTTCACGAGCTGCTCGGCGAGCCGATTGATATTCACGCCGGTGGTATTGACCACATCCCGGTTCATCACACTAATGAAATCGCCCAGTCTGAGGCTGTTTTTGAAAAACAAATGGCCAGATTTTGGATTCACAATAACCACGTTACCATTGAAAATCAAAAAGTTTCCAAGTCGCTTGGCAACACTTATACTCTGGAAGATTTGGAAGAGAAAGGTTTTTTGCCACTTGATTTCAAACTCTGGGTTTTACAGGGCCATTATCAAGGCACGCGGAATTTTAATTTTGAAGATCTCGTCGCCGCCAAGAATCGCCGACTTTCCTGGAAAAATCGTGTTGCTAAAACTTTCCAAATGGAAATTGAATCTACTTTCGACCGCACCAAGTTTTTGGAAATGCTGTCAGACAATTTGGCTTCGCCAGAAGCGTTTGCCTATATTGACGCTTCAGAACTTAATTATGATGACTGGGACTATGTGAATCAGGCCTTTGGTATTTTTGGCGAAACTCAAATTGAAGAAGTGGTTGATTTGACCGCTGGCGAAAAGGAAATCATCGCCCGTCGTGAGGAGGCTCGCAAAAATAAAGACTACGAAAAGTCAGACGAGCTACGGGCTGAGCTAGAAAAATCTGGCATCACCATAAAAGATACTCCCTCTGGTCCGCTTTGGCAATATATGCTATAATGTAAGCATAAGAGGAATTAAAAATGTCTAAAACTGTTGAAGTAGATACTAAAACTTTTGTGCGTTTTTGGCTGGTTGTGGCCGTGTTAGCGCTGGCTGTGCTTTTGATTAGCCAGGCTTCCGCCGGACTTTTAATCGTCGGTATTGCCATTTTTATCGCTATTGCCGTCCGTCCACTCGTGGTGAAAGTTGAAAAGGTTCTTGGTAAAGAGCGTCGCGCTCTTTCCGCCGGCCTGACCGTTGGTGGGCTGGTCTTAATTATCGGCACCGCCCTTGCCATTATCGGCCCGACCGTAGTTTCCGAAACTACCACGTTCCTGAAAGATGCTCCGCAGATGCTATCAGAAGGCACTAGCAGCTGGAATCAGATTAACGATTTTGGCAAATTCTTCGGCATTGATGACGCGCACGCTCAGATTGTCTCCGGCCTCAAAGATCTCTCTGGCACGCTTCTAGATGGTTTCAAGACTAATTTCTTATCTTCAGTTGGCGCGGTTGGCTCTTTTCTTGCCAGTTTAATTCTAACCATTGTAATTGCGATTTTGTGGCTTATTCAGGGCCCCGAAATTATGGAAAAGTTCTGGCAAAAAGTCACCAGTAAAAACAGTGACGTTGGTAAACTTTCGCGCCGTATCGTTTCCGAAATGTCCGAGGTAGTTTCTAAATATGTTGGCGGCCAGGCTTTAGTGGCACTCCTAGACGGCACCGTTACCGGCGTCATTGTCTTCGTACTTTCATTAATTTTCGGCTTCTCCAGTGGCCTTGCCTTCCCAATGGCCTTAATCGCTGCCATTTTCTATCTTATCCCAATGTTCGGCCCGCTTATCACCGCCGTGGTGGTTTCACTCATCACTTTTATTTCCGCTCCGCTTGCCGGTCTAATCTTCCTGGTGGTCTATGTGATTTACGAGCAAATTGAGAATAATCTCATCGCTCCTAAGGTTCAGGGAAACGCTCTGGATCTGCCGTCCGTGATAATTTTAATTGCTGTCACCATTGGTATTTATATGTTCGGCCTCATCGGCGCAATTATTTCTATTCCGATTGCCGGTATGGTTAAAGTCCTAATCGACGAATACCCCAACATCCGCGCCCTCCGGGAAAAGGAATAATAAAAAAGCCACTCTAAGAGTGGCTTTTACTTAATTAGAAGCGCTTTTTGAGAAGTATTGCTGCACCAGCTAGGCTTGCCATAGTTAGAACTGTGGTTCCGCCTGTGGCTACTGCACCATCTGCCACGCTAGTATCAGGAGCTTTTGGAGTAGTAGTTTTCTTGGTCGTAGATTTCTTGGTTGAGCCTTTGGAAGTAGCCTTTGCGATTACCTTTTCC